>JAAELO010000298.1 GCA_024226555.1 Desulfobacterales bacterium
AATCTTCTTTTTTCAGTTTGTTTCCTTCTTTCCATCCCGCGGTGAACATTTCACGAGTCGGGTTAATTACGTAAGGCTTTGCGTAATTCGGTACCATCGTTGCCTGTGATGAGTGGGAAGAACCAGTGTTTGTTGTGGTTCGTGGCCATCTCGGCAACATGGAATGTTTGGAATGTACGTTGTTGCGTTTTTCCTCCCGCACACTCGCACGCCCCCATTGCTGGAGACTGGTGTGGGTGTACGTTTTTTATATGGGAAGGGACTCACCGTTGCATTAGCTTGCAACTTTTGTTTGCTCCCTCCCAAATCTTTTCCTTTTCCGTTACCATCGTCTTCGGGTGCTCCCGTCACTTTTCCCGTATTCGGTGCCGTTTCGTTTTCTTTTGTTTCGGCCGTTTCCACCGTCGCTCGGCCACAAGCGGCGGTTTTGGAATCGGTTTGTTGTTTCTCGTTTATCGACACTTTCCCATTTGCGGTCATTTTGCTCGTCATTTTATCGCTTGCGGTAAAGTTGGTTTCCGTAGTTTCATCGTCTACGGGGCTTTTCCTCGTATTTTCATCGATTTTGACTGTTTTGGGTTCGGTAGTTTTGTCGACTACGGTAGTTTTCCCCGTAGTTTTCTCGCTTGCGATAAAGCGGGATTCGT
>JAAELO010000299.1 GCA_024226555.1 Desulfobacterales bacterium
AATTGATTCGAAATTTCAAAAACCCAATGAATCATTGCATACGCAGCCAAAACAGGCATTGGTCCTGAAAATGAAGAATTCTTCCTTCGCTAAAAAAGATATCATCTAAAGTGATCTCGCATATTTCTTTTGGGCGAAGACCTAAAGTATATGCTCATTATAACGGATTTAGGGGAGCCTTAAAACACAGGTAAGTCCCTAAACCACAGTTTATTGTAGGTTCAATTATGAAAAATACAACGTGTTGATTTTATTGAAAAAATCGGCCTAGATTTTTTCTTAATAATATTATATAGTTAGAGGCCAACCCTTGCAAAGAGGCCTCTAACTATGATGAAAAAAGCAGATTCAGAATCCACTCTCCGAAAAAATAGAACCATATGTTTACCATTTTCACAAGAAGATTATAACGCAAATATTCATGAAGCGGAAAAATTTCGAAAATGTATTGATGAGCAAATCAACTTTTTTCCAGAATTATTTCCACCCGACATTATAAACGGATACAAAATGAAAGACATCTATCCTTCCAAAAAGTTATTAATGCCGATTCGACGTATAGAGATCGCCGGTATTTTCTATACTATTCGTCCTTCCTTTGTAACTCCATACCTGACTGGAATTGTTGATGAAATTGAGAAGGCGCTCTTTTTAAGAAAATTCAATATCCCTTTCTGGGCCTTATGTTATGTATTTGGAAGAAATCCAATGTACTGGTATAGAAATGAACAGGCTTTGGGGAGAAACAGTCTTGTTGGAACAACAATCCGGAACCCCGAAGATATACCAGTTCACCTCGCGGCCGATGAAAAACATACTCGAATTTTAGGCAATAAAGTTTATGTCGCTACAACTGTTGGGAACGAATGTATCCTTGGTGCTTCAGTTGCTACTGATGCCGGAGAGAAATCTTTAAAAAGCGCATATCAAGTATTTAAAAATGAAGCTCAATGTTTGAAACCGGACTATACACCTATCACAGTAAATATGGACGGATGGAAAGCCACTCGAAATGCATGGTCATTTTTATTCACTTCAGCAGTCATTATTTACTGCTTTCTCCATGTCTACATCAAAATTCGAGATAGAGCTAAGAAAAAATATAAAGACACTTTCATTGAAGTCGCCTCAATGCTTTGGGATTGTTATGACGCAGAAAATAAGAAGATCTTTTCCCAACGAATCAGAAGATTAATTGAATGGTGCAAGAAAAACAATGCGCCGGATGTTTTGTCAAATCCGATTATCAAGTTACGTAAAAACATAGCCTCATATCTAACCTTCTATGATTTTCCAGGAGCCCAAAGGACAAGCAACATGATTGACAGGCTAATGCAACGAATGGATCGGCATCTTTTTAGTACTCAATATTTTCATGGTTCAATTACTTCAGCAGAACTGAGTATACGGGGGTGGGTTCTAATACAAAATTTTGCCCCTTATAATCCACGAACAATCTTGAAATATAATGGGTTCAAGAGTCCGGCTGAGCGGTTAAATCGATTTCGATATCATGATAATTGGCTGCATAACCTTTTGGTTTCAGCTTCTTTGGGAGGGTATCGTAGCCCTCCCCTAAATCCGTTATAATAAGAAAATATAAAATAGAATATCATTTCGTTTGGGCCTCCAAATATTTCACCATCAGATATAATGCGCCTGATTAAAGGCCGAACATCGATGAAGCTATTTGAAGAGTTCCCATATATAAAAAAACG
>JAAELO010000300.1 GCA_024226555.1 Desulfobacterales bacterium
AAGGAAAATTGTAGGGGAGTCGTAGAAAGTTTGAGAGGGTGGAAGGGATTCACTTCGTCTGTATTCTGTAAACCCGCACGTTTATAAGCGATTCCATTCGATACTCCAAAGGGATGATAAGAGTCGATATATTTCTTAAACTCAATTTTCTCGGGGATTCGAGACCAATTCTTGGAAGGGACCGTCTTCAATTTTCGATGTCGTTTGGCTTTGTAACGACGAAAAGCTTTCCCGTTAAACTTCGCTGCGATTAAAGTTCTTCTCTTTCTTCTTGCATGTTTCGAATAAATAACCCTTGGAAAATGAGAAGTACTTCGATGACGTCGACTATTTTCTTTTACTTTCGCTGCTTTCATGGCGGCCGTTACGATTGCATTTTGCGTTTCCCTAATCGAACGCCAATCGTTCGTATCGACCGTCGAGGCATCGACTAGAACGAAACCTGCGTTCCTCACTTTCTGAGCAGTGGTATAGCTATACCGATGATTTCCTTCTTTAAACCTCGCAAAGTCGGGAGTCGTAAAGGGAGACCCTACCCACTGTTTGGCAATATCACATTCAATACAGTGGCAGTCCATTCCATGC
>JAAELO010000301.1 GCA_024226555.1 Desulfobacterales bacterium
ATTGTGCGAGGCTGGGGATTTGCGACACACTCTCGCACAAAGCTAGGTCGGCGAGGAACTCCACTTGGCCGATCAATGGCTTCTCATTGTATAATATGAACATCATGCGGACAATTTCTGCTCACTTGGGTTTTGGGTGGCCGTGGCGTTCACTTCCGGGCACTATAATCGACATTGAAGTGACAAACAGTAGAAAGAAGAACAAGGAGAAGACTTGAGTAAAATATGAGACTCAAGGAACGTTTGACAGTGGGATAAGCACTTCGACAAACAATTTGGGAAGTGTCCCAATCTGTTATGTAATAGTTTAGGGATCTTGAGCTACGTTTTTATGGAAGCTTTTTCTTGAAAAAAGTACGGGCACTTCTATCCCCCCCCCCCGAGAAGCATCGGTACTTTTCTGTAGTGGTTTAGTGCAAAAAAACACATTTTTTCAAAGTGGAAGCTTCTATGAATGACGTTTTGAAAATATGGAAGCTTTTCGTCCATGATGTGTACCGAAGCTTTTCAGAAAGCTTCGGTAGTGCCGCAGCTAGAGCCTCCGCACCCGTACTACGGCAGCTTCCCTACGCAGAGAGTAAGTAACTCCGGAAGCTTCCTTGTAAGTTCCGGTACGAAATTGAAATATGGAACCTTTATGAAAAGCTTCTGCGCATGAAAAAGTACGGAAGCTTATGTGAGAGCTTCCGCAGATCGCATACCGACCGCTGGAGAGACGCAGCCCCAACCACGGCATAGTCCTCTAAGTTGTCACTAGCTTAAGTGAATGTCATGCACACTCACAACACCAAACAATTAGATGTACGTTGCCGTTCGCTGACAGCAA
>JAAELO010000302.1 GCA_024226555.1 Desulfobacterales bacterium
GCTGATGCGATGTGTGCCTTTATTTTTGGTTTTGGTTTTGTCTCCCAAAATGATTATTTTTTTTTCAAAAAACAATATAAACATATCCGTGGTTAGTCTTTAAATTTATACTGTTTTGAAAATTAAAAAACTACTTAATGGATTAAAAACTATTGTAAATAAAAACGTTTACCAATGTTTAGCATCGATAAAAAAGATAGTAACAGAAATCACCCTTCTCCTCCTTCTAAAAAGTACATTACTGTGGGGGGGGTTTGTTTTCAAAAAATGTGATAACATTGACCTTTTTTTGGCTATATTTTTTATACTTACTGTCTTAATGTTACTGTTTATGGGCTATATTTTTTATACTTACTGTCTTTATGTAGTTGTTTATGTTCATTTTAAAGCTACCGTGAAAAAATTGGTAGCCGACTACAATTAAAAAATTGGCAGCCGCTAATGTCAAGTTTTTTTTGAGCTCCAGGTCACGTATTTTTTCCCGATAGAACGTTAATTTTTGACAATTTTTAGACATATCAAGTGAGTACCGTCTGGTTCATACTAACTACCCCTCCCTTGTGTGATTTTTTTATAGAAGGGGAATTTTATTTTGAGGCTACCAAAGAGTGACTTAAAGGGTAGCAGAGTAACCACGTCTAAATCGGCCTATAGAAGGGGGGACATAGTATGGGGGACTTAGTAAGAAACTTACAAAAAGTGAAAATGTTTTCTTCTCCTTTTTTTTTGTCCAATATTATAAAGAAAATTCCTTAAAATCCGGTGAGTACGCTCCTTAAAGTTCATCGGGAAGAAAAACGCTACTTTGGGTCAAAAAAGTTGGTGACACTAAACGTCGGTGTATTTGTCAAAGTGATATTGGTAAGAACAAATACAAATATCGAATGATATTGAGAGAATTGGAATAAGATTGAAATTATTTTACTCTTGAATTTTTAAAATTATTTTATAGCAAATTTTACAGACCAAACAGTTATAATTTTAAAACATTTAAAATGCGGGAAATATCATTCGTTATTAATTTAGTGTCACTCAACCAATTTTGAAAAACCTTGTGCTCAAGGGCTATGGAGGCACGCATGCGCGATGGCGGATAAAATTATTTGTTATTTGGTTAATTTTCAAGAATTTTTTTTAAATCTTCAAAAATTAACCTTCACAAAATTCTGGGCAATTTAGTTATTTATGTTCACCAGTTCTTCAACTTTTTTCGATAATTTTAAATTTCAGAGCATTACTGTATTTAAGAAAATCCAGGTTTTCAATTTGAGAGCATTATTTTGATATAAAAAAATACAGGTTATACAGCCTGTAATTTGTGTCAACCCCTCGCCCACTGAAGCTAATAAAGAGGAAAAAATGTTCAAAAATATCGTTACTAAAATTTAAGTGAATAAGGCTTCATTACATTCTAGCGTTACCTCAAACTTTTCTATATATACTTCACCCGATTTGGTCACACTCTGTGGGAGTGAAAGACCTCGAAAGATAAAATGTTTCATTCTGTTTACTTGTTACGATTAGACCTCTTTTTCTAGGATACCCTATTTACACCGAGGATGGTTAAGAGAAAATTAATAGGGCCTATTGTCGTTTTCACCGTAAGATTATACTTGTCTTGAATATCGTTTGCAGCAAGAAACGCAACATAATACTGAAGAGAATATCAGTAGGGCATACTCTCGTTTTGAATGTACTCCACTAATCGAGAAAATTGGAAAGGAATTGGGAAATGAACGATTACCGAGAACTTATTCCGAAAAATGTAAAACAATGAATTTCAAAATTTAGTATGAATCGAAGTGCTCCATAGGGAAGGGACGAAACTTTGTTTACAGCTCATAATAAGAGCGTTATGTGTAATTTACTTCTTACAAATGTTTAGTAGCCATATTCAGAAATTATAACATCGTATCGATTACGGTCTGGCAGCCATAAATAAAAGACCATGGTATTTGTGATGTGCTAGTAGATAAACATAGAATCTACAGCATCAAATGTCTAATCATAAACAATAACGTGAGATGTACAGTAGTCAGAAATTTACCTACAGTATACCTGCTATAGGAGCGGTGCTAGCGATAATTAAAGGTAGGATGTTCACTATTTTATTTCTTCTGTATGAGATACACACCTCTCCAATTCCTCAACCAGCCTGCCTCCACCTCAATAAACCTACCTGTTCTCCCTGAAACCTACCTTCTCCTACACGATCCTGCCTGTACTTACATAAACATACTTCTTCCAACTGGGCCCTACCTCCTCCTCCACCATCCTGCTTCCTTCCCAATCTCCTTGCCTGCCTCCTCCACAATCCTCCTCTTCTTCAGGAAAATGCATGAGGTTCATGAATGAAAGCCATAACAGTTCTCGATGTATCCTATTAATAGTCCGAGCTTGTTGAATGAGTCTCGGATCGCAAACAACGAACATCTTGCTTCCTCGTCCAAACGCCTGCCTTCTCCTCCAAGATCTTCATCTCCTCCAGGAAAGCGCATGAGATTCATGAATAAGTTCTGGATGTATCCCATCAATAGGCAAAGCACATATTGAAAATCATAGGTCTGGGTGATATAGTACACAAAAATAACCTCAAAAATACAGTACGATCATGAGTACCAAAAACCCCACTGCAACTGTTATTGTCTTCAACCTACAAATGATGCAGTGTCAAGTGGCAGGGCAAACAGATGACGCCTTGCAGTGTGTAATGACAAGACCGCCCTGCAGTCACCAGGCACGCAACATTAATAGGCGAGTTACAACTAGTGTTTAATAATA
>JAAELO010000303.1 GCA_024226555.1 Desulfobacterales bacterium
TTATAATAGGGAACCTCTAATAACTGCTCTTTTGGCGAAATATTTTGTTATTTCCAAAAAAAACTGTAATAAAATCGGCTCGTTATTTTTGGAAATGCCTCGTATTTCATCCAAAATTCTAATTATTAGAGGTTCCCAATATTTAATTAGCTCATAAAAAGAAAATTTACTTATAGGGAATCTCTAATAATTAATATTTGAAAGCAGTTTAATGAATTTCTAAGGCGTAAACTGTAGTTACAGGTGATGTTGTGGCATCACCTCTGCTTGAGAAAACAATTGTATTATTTTTTATAGCTAAGCTTTGTGTTACCTCTGTACTTTTAGCTTTATACTTCCAAATCTCTTTACCAGTTGAAATATTTAAAGCATATAAATAACCTCTATTAGATTCTGAACGACTTGTTCCGAATAGTATTAACTTCTTAGTTATTAGAACTCCTGTTATTAATCCTTTTGCTCGAAATTTCCAATTTATATCTTTTTTTTGCTTATCTACTGAGTAAAGATATCTTCTCTTTGCAAAAATAATTGAATCACTATGAATCTTCATAGAATGAATATCCCAATTCCTGTATTTTGCAGATGGTAAATTGTAACTCCATTTTAGTTTACCATCCTTCTTCTCAATTGAATAAATATAGTTTTTATTCCATGTGATTATGGAATCAGAGAGAATCAGCGGTTCTTCTATATCATAAGGATTTATTTTATCTTTCCAAAGTTGAGACTTCCATAATATTTTCCCGGATTTTGTGTCTAATGCATATATACCATTATTAGTTGATACATAGACAGATTCGTTATCAACAACAGGTTTTGAAATACCAACCAACGAGTTTAGATTTGTTATCCAATTTATTTTTCCGGTTTTCAAATACAAAGACAGCACATATCCTTTTTTACAACCTATAAATAATGAGTTTCCAGATATTGTGGGTGAGGAAATGAAACCATATTTATGTTTATAATACTCCCAATAAATCTGCTTTGTTTTACGATTAACAGCATAAAGAGTATTATTACTATTAAAATATATAACTTCATTTTTGAGTATGGGATTCATTGCAGGATATCTTTCCTTACCTTGATATTCCCATTTCTTATTTCCACTACTTAAACTCAATCCAAATATCAATCCTTCATGGCTACCGAAAAAGACTTCATTATCAATAAAAGAAAAATTTGAAACGTATATCAATTTTTTATCTAAATCATACTGCCATTTCAAAGTATAGGCAACTTCGTTTCCTTTCAAGTGATTACTATCAACTATTAATAGAAACGTGAAAATAAAAGTAATAATGAACCTTATTGATTTCATTTTAAAATTATATGCCTTTATATGTTAATTTTTTCAATTTGAAAAAAAATTAAAGTTTGTTTTATCCCATGAAATCTGTCGGCCGTGATAATTCTTTTGATTCCATTTTCCTTGCATAACATTTTACAATTTTCTGTGTTTTATGAAAACTTGTTCTGTTTGAAATATATATCTTCACCTCGCTGATATATCCGTCAGTAGCCATGTGCGATCAGTCTCTCTGCAAATATGTATTTATGATGAACAGAGTATTTTTATTTGAATGCATCAGCATTTGTAATAGCCCATTCCTTGATATTAGCTGTAAATTTGCCTGTAATATCTCTTGCGACAGTAGTGACTTCAGAAAGAGTACCCGCTTTAATAGCATTATTTACCTCCATCAATATTTCGGTCATCCATTTTGGATAACCCGCACTCTCCATAGTTTGTCTGGCAATCTTCTCTGGAATATCGACATATTCAACTGGTCTGCCAGTAGCCTTACTGATTGCCAATGCTACATCAGAAACTGATATAGCTTCCGGTCCTGTAATGTCATAGATTTTATTTTTATGTCCCTTGGTAGTCAACACTTCACAGGCAACAGCGGCGACATCTTCAACAGATATATAACTGACCTTGCCCTCTCCACGGGGCATATAAAGTTTCCCGTCGGTTTTAATCGACGCACCGTAATTGATAAAATTATCCATAAATGAGTTTGGTCTGAGAATTGTGAATGAGATACCGGATTCTTCAATATATCTGTCGGTTTCACGATGCCAGCGTATTAACTGCAAGTCCCGGTTGTCTTCAGAACCGATTGCAGAAAGTTTAACGATATAATTTACACCCGATTTTTTTGCAACATCCACGATCTGTTTGGTTATTTCGACTTGATTTTCTATTATTGGTGTCAACAGAAAAAGTTTATCCACATTTTTCAGAGCAGTATTGATCGAATTTATATCCATAAAGTCGAAATTTATGATTTCAATATTTTTTCGCTCCACAAAGGAAGTTTTTTCAGGTGAGCGAACACCGATTTGGAACCGCTCATTTTTTTCTGATAAATATTTAACAAGTTTTTGACCTGTTTTCCCAGTAGCTCCAGTCACAAACAACATAACAACCTCCTGTAGTAACAGTTTAATAGGTATAAGGGAATCTCTAATAACTGCTCTTTTTGCGAAATACTTCGTTATTACCAAAAAAAACTGTCATAAAATCAGCTCGTTATTTTTGATCATGCCTTGTATTTCATCAAAAATTCTAATTATTAGAGGTTCCCTAACGTTAATAATTGCAATTAATGTTACAATAAGTTTACTTGTATCAAATGTAAAGTATGTACTAATTGGTGATATAGTTACTAAAAGGTATTAATTATGGAATATATAGGATAAAAAATGAAAAAAAATAATGATAAATGTTCATTCCCTGTATTTAGTACGGTTCAGTTTGTAGTGTGTTTTTGGTTTTCAAAATGCACCAGTAACAACTATTTTTATAATACATTATTTAGCAGCTACCCATCAAAAATCACAGAAGTTGTAGCTCAGGTAGAGCAAAGCGCAGTGCAAGACATCCTTTTCGATTTATTTGTTAGCGATTTTCTTATTTGTTTCTGGATTTTACTGAAGCAATATTAACTGCAATGCTTTTACTTTCTTTATCTAAATAGGTACGTTGGAGTTTTGTGAATTGATTAATTGTCCCCAATTCTACAATAGCTTCCACACGATCATTCCAAACAAAAGGAAAAACCAATAGACTTTGGGGTGTAGTTTCGACCAAGCCAGACGTTATTTGCATATAGTTTTTTGGTAATTTATTGAGTATAATACTTTCTTTAAGCTGCATCACCTGACCAAGCACTCCTCCTCCCAGTGCAATTTTACGAGATATAAACTGATTCCTATTAATGGAAAAACCTCCTTTCAAGGTTAGTGTTCCATCATCTTCTGAAACATAAAATGCACCAACCGCGGCATCCATTTTCTTAGCTAGAAATGAACAAATATTCTGCCCAAGTTCATCCAGAGACTGCTCGCCTTGCATACAAATATTTAATTCTGCACTTGCTTCTTTCAACCAATTGTTTATTTCATTTTCATCAGCATTTTTTTTTAATGATTTCGACATTTTAACTAGTGCTTTTAGAATACCAGTTTTCTCTCTTTCATTTAATTTGATATTGAAATTACCTTTGGCTATTTCACTGGCTATGGTTTCAATTTCAGATGGGTCTCCTCCTACGTTTTTAAAAACATATTTTGATACATAAAATCCAAAAAAAACAGCAAGCATACACAATAATAAAACAAGTACCTGAGCAAAAACAAGAAATTGACTTGAGGTTCTTTTTAGTGCCTGGGTAACAGACTTTGTCCGCACATCCAATTTTTTTAAAAACTCATCAATTGGTGCCATAATATGAAGTTTGTCTTTATGATACTTATTATTGTGCATTATCTGTATTGCGAGTTCTGGATCTGGTTCTCCCTTTTTTGTGTACTTTTTCTTACCATCATCAAAGAGACCTTTTACCGCGTTCATTGCAATCGTTTCTGTAGTCACTAATGAGTCTGAATTTGCCTGCGCTTTATTTAAAAGAGCAAATTCGTCAGTAGTAAATCCCAGGTTTTGCATAATAGTCTTTAGTGGTATTTTTTTAGCGTCTGGACGTGGTTTATCACCATATTCAAGTACAAAATCCCAGTAAATTCTTTCATAATTTTCAGGGCGTGGTTTTTCACCATCACGAATTGCCAATACATCCCAATACATTTTTTCATATTTTTCATCCCCAGTCACGACGTATGTACGAGCAAAACGTGTCAAATCGTTTGAACTTTGCCTAAGTTCATTTGCGCTAGAGTATGATTGATACCGTGCTTCATATGCTTTGTTTAGTTTTGTTTGATTGACCGTAAGCATTATGATAATTACGGCTAAAATAATATTCCCAACAGCCATTCCACTAAAGGAACTCACAATCACTTGTTTAAGAGTCATAATAAGTATTTCCTATTATTTGTAGTTTTAGCAAATATTATTCACTTCTTTAACTTTTCGAAATCTATCGTTGGCATGTTAACGTATAGTATTTTAAGAGGCATCCTTTTTCAAAATACATTAGGGAACCTCTAATAACTGCTCTTTTGGCGAAATCCTTTGTAATTTCCAAAAAAAACTGCAATAAAATCGGCTCGTTATTTTTGGAAATACCTTCTATTTCATCCAAAATTCTAATTATTAGAGGTTCCCATTAGTTAAATAAATATCGCAGGAAAATAAATAAAAATCAATCGAATTATGCAGAGGGATGCCTCGTAAAACATGTTGGACGGAAAATCTATGATAGCTTGTTTCACATTATGGGATTTAATAATTGCAGATTTTTTCAGTGTTTGATTCGTTTCTTTGTCCGGCATTCCAGTATATATTTGCTACCTTAGTGTTCATGATGAAACTTGTGATGGAGCTGATAATTATTGATGTGGCTTCTGAGTATATCAGCAAGCTCAGTCCTTCCATTTCTATATTGTGCCACCGTTATAAAAGGGATTAATTATTTAATATATCCAGCGAACTTATTATTTTTGAAATGGTCTTTTGGGCAACATAAAGATAAACAGTGGTTGACCCGATTTAATTTCACCTTATAATTGCCTTACTTACAGTTGATGGAGATAACGTAGGCTTGATGAGTGAGGGCCGGTAATACCGGCCCTCTATTCTACTCTCGCCATTTACGATAAACTCTCTGCCGAGAGCTAAATTTTTTATAAAAAGTTTAAACAGAAATTTATGGATTTGAGAAAGCGACAATGGTACTTTGCTTTATTGTCAATATGTCACAGACGTCACTAATCATTTCCTTCCCAAATATATCGATGATTGCAGCAGTCGTGTGCCTGCATCAATGTTTTTGTTCGTTCGAGCCTCAATTTCGGGCTAAAAAGTTTGGCAAGAGCAAAATCCTTATGGCAAATAGTTGCATAACCAATGTCTCCGGCATTTTTTTCCCTGAAAATTTTTGCATAAAGACATTCTGTAACTTTGAATTCAGCAAAATTGTCCGATTCTTTAACAATATTAAAAGTTCGTGCAATTTTAAATCTTGGGATGTTGGATTTAATAGGTTTAATAAAATCCACAAGAGCGTGCCCCGGTTTTTCGAATGTATTTTTATAACTTTCGTCTGTTGCCTTTTTAAGCAATTCAATAAATTTATCCTTTCCGAGAAAATCTCCGAGATGTTTCATTCTCTCAATATAATACGAATATTTCCATCTCCATGCATCCTCATAAGGTTTACTGAAATCCATCTGAAATTTATGATTTTTTGTTAATTTAACTTGCTTGTCATCTGATAAAGACGATGCGAACAACGTGTTACAAGATAAATACGAAATTGCACAAGCCGGCAAAAATGTAGAACAGAATTGCCTGCGACTTTGATTTAACAATTGTTCATTCATGAATTGACTCCATATAGTAAAGATTGAAGAACTTTGATTGAAGGGAATCTCTAATAATTAGAATTTTTGATGAAATACAAGGCTGAGAAAAAAACAACGGGTTGATTTTACTTCAGTTGTTTTTTTTTTGAAAAAGCAGTATTTCGCAAAAAGATCAGTTATTAGAGGTTCCCTGAAAATAATTCATACCGTACTTCAGGTTAAATCAATTATTTTCTATTACAGAATGCCGCCATTTCAGAACATTTACTATTCTTTCTTGGACTTCCAACAATGTTTGTTATTTTCATTTTTTTCCTTTTGATAAATCAAGGCTACCACGTCACAAATAAACCTTTAGTTAAAACAGAATTTCTACCTGTGACATCACCTCAATAATTATAAAACCGGCCAGTTCTTATGATTAATGTTAATAATTGCAATTAAGGGAATCTCTAATAACCGCCTTTTGATTGAACTACAGCGTTATTTCGAAAAAAGAACTGTTGTAAAATCAGCTCGTTATTTTTTCTTATGTCTTGTATTTCAACCAAAATTCTAATTATTAGAGGTTTCCTTAAGTTACAATAAGTTTATATGTATCAAATGTAAAGTATGTACTAATTGGTGATATAGTTACCTAATGGTATTAAATATGGAATATACAGGATAAAAAAATGAAAAATATCTTAAATGTTCATGACCTGTATTTATTGAGAGGTTCATTATTACGATTTTCAAAAAAAGATATTACCATTGCTACTGAAGTAGTTGCGCATGAATAAGTATCATTTTGTGGGATCTTAACTATGTCCAATTTTATTTTTTCAGTAAAATTATTTAAATTGTTATTTTGGATATAAACTTCACTGGTAGGATTACATGATAATAATCCTGCAATAACAAAAGCATACAATAACAGGGAACCTCTAATAACTGATCTTTTGGCGAAATCCTTTGTTATTTCCAAAAAAAACTGTAATAAAATCGGCTCGTTATTTTTGGAAATGCCTTGTATTTCATCCAAAATTCTAATTATTAGAGGTTCCCATATACGGTAGGAATGGCGATTACTCAGACCCCCGTGCAGATCCCAGCGTGCACTGGGCTCCTGCTTCAAGTTGTAGGTCGGGTAGAGCGAAGCGAAACCCGACATTTTATCAAGCTATTCATTACCTATATTCACATTAAAGTCAATTACGGCAGTCGCTCCCCAGCAATTATCATATAGACCATTACGTGCATATTTATGAAAGCTTGAATAAGGCCAGTCCTTTGGTGCTTTTACAAAATTATGTTTAACGGGATTATAATGTATATACTCAACATGAGTTATCATATCTTCTTCATCTCGTATCAAATGCTCCCAGAATCTGTTTTGCCATATTTTGATATCACTTATATTCAGATTTTGAATTCTTTTTCGATATTCTCTTGTAAAATAACTTTTTATTTGTCTAAAGCGAGTTGAAAAATCTAAATCATTTTTTGGCAAGGTCCATATGCAATGAAAATGATCTGGCAGGAGTATAAAAGCATCAATAATAAAAGGAAATTTGATTTTTACTTTTTTGAATGCTTCTCTTAATAGTTCCGCATTTTCTGGTAAGGTTAGTATTTTTCTTCTATTATGTGTAACAACGGTGAAAAAGTAAGAGGCGCCTTCAACTTTGGAACGTCTGTATTGCATAATATTGTTTCTTTTATGTTTTTGATGTCGGGTTTCGCTTCGCTCTACCCGACCTACGGTACTGATGCCCAAGTTGTAGGTTTTAATATATAAAAATATTTACCTATTTTTTTATATAAGTTCCAATATTAATCAATAGCTCAATATATTTAATTGCAGTTCTATTTTGAATGCTTAGAAGTCGAGTCGGTATTCTACCTTGAGAAGATTTCAAAGTTTCTTTAATAAGTTTCAATAATTTTTCATAATCAATTTTGAATTCGTCTGGAACCTCATATGATGGAAGTAAACTTATTTTTAAAGCTTCACTTGCAAGCCTCTGATTTGCATTTCCTTCATGAACTGAGATTCTATAATTAATATCTGCTAATTTACTACTAAAATAAATTTCCATAATTGCTTCTTAACATATAGCCCAATTTACCTAATATCAAATTGGTTTGATTCGTATTTTAACAAAAATAATCCAACATATTTTTTAATAATTTAGCAAATCCCACAGTGTTATTGAGGGAATTTTCTAAAATCAAAATATATTATAATTCTGGTTAAATCAATTGATTTTAATTAAATATTTATATTCCCTAAAATTTGTTTGTTAAACTTTTCAAAAGTTTAGCTTCCAATAGAACAAAAATGATTTTTGATTTGTTCGCTTACAGTGAGGTTTTAATAATTTATAAAAATAAATAAAGTTAACATATTTTTAATTTTGTTATTATTAAATTTTAGACTTGATTTCCTGAAGTAAAAACTGTACGTTAAATATTAAAGAAGTAAAACAATCGGCGAAGGAGCAGGAAACTTCGAATTTCCCACTCCCTCTGATCATTCCACTTAATAATAAGGATATTAAGCAGATGACTAAACGTTTTATATCAGACCTTTCGGGTCAAAGTCAATTAGAGAAAGAGAATCATGGGAGCTTCAACAGATATGGGATAGTTGTGTCCATGGATGTTGGGGTTAAATTCTGCAGGTGTATTTTATTATCTGTTCAATATTAGGCTCATATTAGAACTTTTTTAAAAAGTTTAATCTGGATTGTCAGATAAAAAATACCGGAGAACTGTTTAGATTTGTCTAATAGTTCTTCCTTCGTCTTCCCTTGTGTTTTAAAGGGTGCGATGGGGCTGTGGTTCCTGGTGGCAGACTTGAGCGCGGCCCCATCAATAAAAAAATATTTTTTGAGATACATCTTTATAAACATGGATTCCTGATACGCTCCCCAAAAAACAAGTTTCTTGTAGCGTTCTGGAATGACGACCAATTGTAGATTGGCTGTAAATGTTAAAATAAATATGAAGAACAAATGAGCTTGAATTATGATTATTGAAACAAATCTCACTGAGCATCAAAACAAGTGGGGCCGTTCTGGAATGGGTCAATTTATGCATTATAAATTAATTATGGAGACTGATATGGACAAATTATACGAGATTTACAACGACTTTGACTCGCCACTTGAAGGTTTGCGAAGAATTAACACTATGCTTGAGTTTCTTACCTATATAAATAATAGCAGATTTAAGGAGGAACTATCTGTAACATCCCGTGAGGGGCTTTATGTTACAATTGATCTTATGCAGAAAGCTCTGTATCAGATATATGAATCTGTAAAATAAAAATCATTGAGGGTTAATTCTACAATAAACCATAGAGTTTTTGATCAATCTTTTTGCAAAAAGATTGCCTTCGGAGAATTAAGAGGTCTAATTTATAATTTTATGCTTAGGCTAAAAACATTTGGCAATATTTTAAAACACCTGATATTAAGTGATCTTAGAAGATTGAAAAAATTATCTTGACAGAGTTACATTCTCTTTATACGATTTATAGATAATAAGAAGTTTCAGGTGCTTTTAAAAGCATAAAAGGGAACCCGGTTAGAATCCGGGACGGACCCGCCGCTGTAATCGGGGACTAAGCTGCAATATACCACTGCTAAGACACAAATAATTTGTGTTAGCGGGAAGGTGCAGTAAGGGATGATCCGAAAGTCAGAAGACCTACCTGGAGTGTTGATCTTTTCTACGGAATGGAAAAGGTTATTTTAATTTGGGATGAATACGGTTCCCCATATTGCTTTAAGCGGTATGGGGTTTTTTTATGGGGAAAAATAAATGAAAACACCTGTTTTTGAGTTTACCATAAAGACACTGATATATAGTGTATCTTTATTTATTATTACTTTTTTAATTCCTTGTTTCTCTTTTGCAGATAAAGAGACCGATATGGTTAAAAAAGTTATTGCTAAAACCACTCAGGTTCAAAAAGAAGAGCACCTGAAAAACAGGAAGTGGGAACGAGATAATATAGCACTGATTAGGCAGTTAAGAGTTTTGAGAGAGAGACGGGAGCGGCTTGAGACCAGAGAAAGTAAGCTGAAAAACAAATTGTTTTCCCGGAAAGAGAAGGTGGTTGAGCAGAAAAGGGTATTAAAAGAATCCATTATTCTGGAAGAAAAACTTTATGGTTATCTGGAAAAACTTGTTTTGAGACTTGAATCATTTACAAAAAGTGACATCCCCTTCCTTTTAGAAGAGAGAAAAAAGCGTTTGGCATCCATCAAAGAGATTTTAAGAGATCCTGATAAAGCTAACTCAGAAAAATACCGAAGAGTTCTTGAAGCTGTGAGGATTGAAACAGATTATGGAGACAGTGTTGAAGTTTATAAAGAGAAAATATTGATCGATAAGAAAGATGTGATGGTTGATTTGCTTCGGGTTGGTAGAGTTTCTCTGTTTTTTGCTAATTTAACTGCTAAAAAATCCGGTTTTTATAATCCTTCCACAAAAAACTATGAATATTTACCGGATACTTTCTTTGATGAGATTAAAAAATCTGTTGAGGTGGCAAAAGGAGGAAGAGTTCCATCTATCGTCAAGCTTCCAATAGGAAGGATTGTTACAAAATGAAACTAAGATTATCTATATTAATTTTAATACTTCTTATCTCTTCAGCCGTCCATGCTAAGGATATGAGAAAAGCCTATATCAAGGCTTTGGATGAAAACAGGAAAGCAAACGATTCGCTTACATCAAGATCCGATTTCATTAACAGGAGCAGGAATGATCTCTTAAAACAGATTAATATTGAAAAATCAAAAATTGGCAGGCTTAACAGAAGTATTAAATCTCTTAATAGCGGAATTTCAGGTGTTGAGAAGAAACTAAACTCACTTTTAAAAAAGAACTCTGCAAACAGTAAAGAGAGGCATGAACTTTCACTAAATGTGCGTTCTGCAGCAACAGACCTAAATGAAATACTGGATAGTTCCATTTTGTCTTCGACTGATAAAGACAGGGGAGCATTTCTCAATATCATCCTCAATAAAAAGAGATTTCCGGGTATGGAAGATATTGTAAAACTTAGTGATCTTTATTTTGAAGAGATGGTTCTTTCCGGTGAAGTTGAATTTACAAAAAATAATTTTATTAATAAAGAGGGCGTCCAGGAGAGGGGAAAGATCTTAAGGATTGGAAAATTCTGTGCAATCCTAATGAAGAAAAATGGTGAAACAGGATTTTTGAAATACTCTCCTAATACAAAAGACTTTTGTGAACTGGCAAATAGTGCAGAGTGGAAACACAGAAGCAATTTTGAAGAATATATGGATGGTAAAGTAAGGGATGTTTATCTTGATATAACCCATGGAGCAGCTTTAAGACAGATCTCACATAAGAAATCGTTGTTAGATCAGATAAGTTCTGGCGGTATACTTGTATATCCTATTCTTATTTTAGGGTTTATAGCGTTATGCTTTGGTATTGAAAGGATATTTGCTTTAAAGAAATTAAGAACTGATTCAGATCAGTTAATGCTCAAAATATCTGAAAATGCAATTGATGGTAATATTAAAGAGTCTGCCTCTCTTATTCCTGAAAACTCGAAGATCCCTGTTCATAATGTTATAAAAGCCGGTTTGACATCCAATACTGAAGATAGAGAGACTTTGGAAACTATTCTTCAGGAAGCGATGCTTAAAGAGATTCCCCGTGTTGAAAAGAAACTATCCCTCCTTGCTGTTACAGGAAGTGTTACGCCTTTATTGGGACTTTTAGGAACAGTAACCGGAATGATTAAAACGTTTCATTCAATAACTTTATATGGAAGTGGTGACCCGAGGCTGATGTCTGGTGGAATATCTGAAGCACTTGTTACCACAATGTTAGGCCTTGCAGTGGCAATTCCTGTAATGCTTATCCACACATACCTGAATCAGAAGGTGGATAGTATTGCAAATGATATGGAAGAGAAAGCTGTGGGAATTTGTAATATTATACTTTTAAAAAAAGAGAATGAGACTAAAAGAGATAGAAAGGATGCAGCATAGGTATGCCTGATATTGCTGAAATAATAAACTATCTTAAGCCCGGTGGAATATTAATGATTCCTCTTATTACACTGTCTTTTTTAATGTGGCTGATGATTTTAGATAAGATAGTACTTTTTAGGAACTTCAACTGCAAGTTTGAAAACAGTTCAGATTCAGAAGAGATTGAAAAAGACCTTAATAAATTAAGGCATGATGGTTCCATATTAATATCAGATTTTATCAATGCTTTTTTAAAAGAGAGAACAGGATTTAAAGATTTTGACAAAGCAATTATTAAGCGAAATATGCTTCTTTTAAAACCAGCCATTTATAAAAATCTTGATGTGATATCTATATTATCTGCTGTTGCACCCCTGTTTGGCTTACTTGGAACCGTAACCGGAATGATCCATACGTTTGATGTGATAAATATTTTTGGCAACGGAAATTCAAGCGGAATGGCTATTGGGATTAAAGAAGCCCTTATTACAACACAGGGAGGTCTTTTTATAGCTATCCCGGGTATTTTTATGAGTTATTACCTTGGAAAAAAAGCAGAAGCCTTTGAGAATAGTTTAAATCAAACATCTGTAAAATTACAAAGGATGTATTGTGAAAAGATATGATTAGAATTGAGCGTTTGAGATCAAAGAAAAGTGAAGCGATTGTTAATATATCTCCCCTTATTGACCTTGTATTTCTGCTTTTGATTTTTTTTATGGTTACAACAAGTTTTGTCAGGGAAACAGGAGTTGATGTTGAAAGACCAAGTTCCGATACTGCACAGGGAGATCAGAAAAGCAGCGTTTTAATAGGTATATCAAAAGATGGCAGGATTTTTTTTGAAGAGAAAGAGATTGATATAAGAAGTGTGAAAAAACACATAAAAATTAAGCTATCAGACAATGGCACAAAGTCTGTGATTATTGTTGCAGATAAATTAACACAAACAGGAGATGTAATTAAAGTGATGGATCAGTTGAAACTTGCAGGGGCCGATAATGTGAGCATTGCAGCTTCTGTTAAGGGAGGACACCCATGAAAAACAGCAAATTAAAAATTTTTGGAATAGCTGTAATTATTAATATTGCTCTTTTTGCATCCCTTGCAGTTATCTCTTATCAGAAAGATGAAAACAAAATAAGAGATGTTGTTGAAAGTAAAATTCAGGCTTTTTTTCCTTTGGAAGAGGTTGTTATGATTGAGGAGGAGAAGATTGAAAAAGATTGTATAATTTCAGATTTAAGGCCTGAAATTAATGTAACCCAGTCAAAAATATTAGATTTGAATATGGACCTCCCAGAACTTAATTTTTCCATTAATCCTCAGATCCGGACTACTTCTGTTATTAACTTCAAAGCACCAACTCTTAACAGTCTGTATGAGCTTTCCGATCTTGATAGAGCTCCACTTCCAAAATTCAGAAGAAGTCCTGTTTATCCATACAGAGCAAGACGATTAAATATTGAAGGAGAAGTTGTTTTAAAATTTGTTGTAACATCAAAAGGAGATGTCAGCGATATAAAAGTTGTAAAATCTACTCCAAAAGGGGTTTTTGAAAAGAGTGCAATAAGGTGTGTAAGTGCCTGGAAGTTTTCACCCGGGGAATTATCAGGAAGTTCCGTAAACAGTATTTTTGTTGTTCCGTTAAAATATAGATTAAAATCATGATGGACTTGAAAAAGAACTGTGTTTTAATTGTTTTATCGCTATTGTTGTTCTCAAATTCGGCATTCGCTAATCTTAGCCTTCCAAAAAGTGTGCACAGAGCAGTTCTTAAAACCCAGAGAGAATTAAAAAAAAATGATTTTAAAAAAGCAGAATCCATACTGGTTTCATATATAAAAAAACATGAAAAAAAGCATTATATAATACATTTTCTGTTAGGAAATATATATTCAAGAAGAAGTAAAAACGATAAAGCTTTTAAACAGTATGAGATTTCAACAAAACTAAACGGCTCATATGCACCAGCTTTTCAGAATTTAGGAACAGCTCTTTTTAAAAAGAAAGAGTATAAAAGAGCTGGAGATTGCATGTTAAAAGTTTATAAGATCTCCGGTGAAAAAGATTATCAGACTTTATATTTTGGAGCAGTTTCATATATTCTTGCTGAAAAACCTCTTATGGCCAAAAAGTATCTTTTTTTTCTGACATCCGGTAAAGCAGGTCCTCCAAAAGCTGAGTGGTTAAAAGCATGTTTAAAACTATCAATAAGACTATTATTATATGATAAAGCTGAAGATCTTATAAAAAAACTTATAGTACTTGAGAAAGATAATTATAAACTATGGAGACTTATCACATGGTTTCATCTTAAAAGAGAGCATTATAAAAAAGCTCTTACTGCTTTTAAAATTTATGCATACCTCAAACCTTTAAAAAGTGAATCTGATATTAGACTTTTAGGGGATCTTTACTCTGTGATTGGCCTTACAGGTGAGGCTGCTTTACATTATGAGAAACTTAAGAAAAAAAATTATAACAAGATAGTGGAATCCTATATCCATGCATCCAGAAAAGATAAAGCTAAAAGTACAATTGATAAAGCTCTTACAGAAAAACCAGATGCAAAGTTATATTTTCTTAAAGGAGTTCTTCATTTTGAAAAATTTGAATATCAAAAAGCATGGGAAGCATTCGAAAAATGTACATCTCTTAATAATAAAAATGGCAGAGCATACCTGTTAAAAGGATATTGCGCAATTATGAATAAAAATTATGTTGAAGCAAAAAAGGCTTTAAAAATTGCAGTAACTTTTAAAACTCAGAAAAAACAAGCTATTAAGCTTCTGAGTAGCATTATTTAAATAATGGGAACCTCTAATAATTAGAATTTTTGATGAAA
>JAAELO010000304.1 GCA_024226555.1 Desulfobacterales bacterium
AAAAGTCATTTAAACTTTTGGAGGGTGGAGACTACTATGTTCGATGGGATTAAATTTATCCGTGAAATTAACTCCTACCTACCCCTTCTCCTCGATCCTCCTCCTTCTTCCGAGTTCCGACTTTCCTTCCAAAACATTCTCTCCCCTACTCGCTCTCCCACTTCCTTATCCTTCGAAAAAAGTTGGGAGGTGAACCAATCGATTCTCTAAAACCTTTCGATCGTTCAAATGGAAAGAGAACGAGCCCGCTGTATTTCCTGGAGGGTATGAATGGATCCAAACCGGTGAAAGGTGCGGTGAATAAAGAAAAAGAAATGGGATGGGAGCAAAAGGAGAAAAGAGAAAAGAGATGGGGCCACTTATGGAAACGGTTGGCAAATTATGGCAAATACCATGGTTTATACAATTTAAAAGGAGACTAAAACGAGTGGGGAAAGAGGTGTCGGCATACCAAAGAATCTAAATTCATTTAATCACGCCTTCGTCAAAATGAGTTACGAGGATTAAGA
>JAAELO010000305.1 GCA_024226555.1 Desulfobacterales bacterium
ATGAAAATGATCTGCAAGATATTTGGAGAACCTTTCACCCTGATGACAAACAATTTACCTGCAAAAACACTCTTGGAACATACAGTAGACTTGACAGATCTTATATTTCAAAAGCTACTATGCATTACTTTACCAAATGTGAAATTGTTCCATTTCCCCACTCTGATCATCAAAAAGTTTTACTAGTTTTTGATTTTGATAAAATAGAGAGGGGAAAGGGAGCATGGAAAATGAATACGTCTATTTTACAACAAGAAGAATATCAACTTGCAATGTCAGGATTTCTTCAATTTTGGATTTCCATCTTTCATGACTTTCATAATCCACTTGATTGGTGGGATAAAGCTAAAAAACAAATAGCAAAAATCACAAAAGAGTATTGCACTAAACTTTCGATAGAGCGTAAAAAGAAAAAATCTAAACTTTACAAACAACTACGTAATGCAACAAAAAAAGCTGAAAATACTGATTTGCAATCATTCAAGGATTTAGTTGACCGGATTACAAGAGAAATAAAAAGTCTCGAAACTAATGAAGCTTTCAACTTACAAGTAAAAGCAAAAGCTCGTTGGACTGAAGAGGGTGAAAGGGTCACCAAATATTTTTGTAATTTGGAAAAGAAACGTCAAGCTGCGCAAGTAATGAAATCAGTAAAAACAAAAACAGGAACCATAGTACACAATTCAAAAGATATGCTTGAAACAGTTAAAACTTTTTATACTGACTTGTTCAAAAATGAACCTACAGACACTGCAAGGCAAGACGAACTGCTTTCTAAAGTAGATAGCAAACTCTCTGATTCCGAAAGAGAAGGTTGTGAAGGAC
>JAAELO010000306.1 GCA_024226555.1 Desulfobacterales bacterium
TTAATACAATATGAAAAATAGCACAAATGTTCAAAGATTGGTAATCCGTACGTAATTTGCACAAAATTTAGTATTGTGTCAAGTGCAATAGTATTTTTTTTTATTTCATAGGCTTATACTTATATGTTTTTTGGCAAAATTTTATTTTAAGGTGCTGGAAGAAAAAATATATGTTCTATGCAAAGTATTTTTTAAGTCTAAAAAAGAAAAAATCTCTATCTCTAGTACCTTGATTTGAATTAATAAACTTTTTGATTTTACCATTTCTGTTTTCAGCCATTGCATTAGATGCTCCATTAGTAAAAAAATAATTCATTACGTATTCTTCATTTCGTTCAACCGTTGAACTAAAATTCATTAAATCAGCCAGTCCCAATTTTTCAACATCCTCATACCATTGATATAAATCTTTTTCTAAAATAAGTTTGTGTGTTCCTATGTTTTTTTTTGAATACCAATTACGAAATTTGATACTCAAATTATAAGCCTTTTCTAAATCAGGAAATTCTGAAAATAAAACCATAGCCCGATTTTTCTGTTTTGATGACCACTGTTCTGGAAATTGATACAGTAAAAATCTGCTTCTTCTCAAAATTTCACTTTGTGTTTCTGAATTTGCCAACACTTTTTCTTTATACACAAATTTTTGTCTTTTATATTTTTTACCAGCTTTCTGACAACTTGCTTTTCTTGCTTTTTCATTTTCTTTAAAGGCTTTATGGGCTTTTCGTTTATCTGTATCTATCTTGCGTTTTTGTTCTATACGTATTGCTTGTTGGGCATCTAGTAATAATTTCACTACATGAAACTTATCGCCTACTTGCTTTGCATTGGGCATGGCTTGATTACTAAAACTTCTGTAACAATTTGCTAAATCACGATTGATAATTTTTACATCTTCTAGTTGTTTTTTTATGGGAATACTTGCTTCAATCAATTCCAAATTTCTGGTTGTATCAGCCATAAAGGCAAGTTTACCTGTCTTCCTGTTGCTGATAATTGTAAAGAAATTTTCTCCGATTTGTTTCTCATCAATACACATATCTTCCCCTATGTTTTCCAGGACACATACTGGTACAAATATATTTTTTATTTCGCCACTTAATTTGTCAAAAAACTCTATATCATGCTCATGTAGTTCGCTTTGCCCGGATTCTAAAAATCCACTTAATACATCCCGGTACCAACGGCGAATTTTCGTGGAATCAATTTGTAATATGTGACCTATAACACTAAAATTTATTGGTGATACTTCTATTATTTTTTTTAGAAACTCTCCAAGTTCGTTAGTCGTCTTCATCCCATCCTTGTGAAAATCATAATGATTACTAAAAGTATTGCCTGTTAATTTGTCTGTCCATTTGCGGCGTCTTATCTGTAAATAACAACTCTTCCCTTTTTGAGGAAAGGTGTGTAACTCAATCTTATTTCTAAAACCATCCTGCTTTACATCACAACCTCTTAACTCCGATGGAGTAAGAGATGGAAATTCTTCAAATGATAAGGTAAAACAATCAGAAGATTCATGTATGGAGACCAATTCAAAATTTTTTATGATTACATCTGGAGCTATAAAACTTAGTAAAGATTTGGCTAATTCTAAAGTCATAATTATAGGTTTTTATAGTTGAAAAAAATGCTAAATTATGAATTTTTATCTAGCTCCAGCACCTCAAAATATTTTTTTGCCTAGTTTATCAAAAATGAATGAACTACAATGTAAATTATTTAATATCTTCAAAATGGAAAAATATCTGGAAATTTAGGGGGCAGGAAATGTGTGTCCCAA
>JAAELO010000307.1 GCA_024226555.1 Desulfobacterales bacterium
AGAATTTTTGATGAAATACAAGGCATGACCAAAAATAACGAACCGATTTTACAACAGTTTTTTTTGGTAATAACGAAGTATTTCGCAAAAAGAGCAGTTATTAGAGATTCCCATATGTAAGAGATAAAAGCTGGTACTTAAGAGTTGATCACGATTTTTGCAGGGATGTTGTAGAGCAGCCTATTGATGACCTGCTTGATATTAGTGGCTGGGATCTTAAAAAAACATTGAAATTATTTCGTAAATCAAATCCGGTTCTTATAGAATGGTTAAATTCTCCGATTATTTATCAGGAAAATTCAACTTTTGTGGGAAAATTAAAACAAATTATACCAACTTTCTACTCGCCACGTTCATGCTTTTACCACTATTCCCATATGGCAAATGGTAACTATCGTGAATTTTTGCAAGGTGAATCAGTAAAAATAAAAAAATATTTTTATGTTCTTCGTCCTGTTTTAGCTATGCAGTGGATTGAGCAAAACAGTGGTGTGGTACCCATGGAATTTGATACTCTGGTAAATGAACTGGTAGAAGATTCACAATTAAAGGAAGCAATACAGAAACTACTTGAAGATAAAAGTAAAGGGTTTGAAAGTAAATATTCTCCTAAAATTGAAATTATAAGTGATTTCATAGAATCTGAGCTTATCCGTTTTGAAGATAAAGCTCAGAAACAATCAAAAGTTGAATCAGATTTTAGTATACTTAATCCTTTCTTCATAAAAGTATTAGATGGAGATTATTTATAAAATGCATCAATGACTTATTAAAATAAATGCAAAAGGCAGATTAAAATTTCCGAATTATTAAAAGGAGTTTAAGATGAAAGTATTTGAAAAATCTAATATTGATAAGATTTGTTTTAGTAACAGAATTATTAGATCAGCAACTCATGAAGGTATGGCGGATGATGATGGATTTGCAACTGATGAATTGAAAAAACTATACTTACGCCTTGCCAAAGGCGGAGCAGGGGCTATTATAACGGGTTATACAGGCATACAACCCGACGGCAAAAGTCCATTATATAATATGACTATGATCCACAAGGATGAGTTTATTCCAAAGCTAAAAGAGATCACTGATGCCGTTCATGAATATGAAACGCCTATCATTTTGCAGATTGCCCATTGTGGTAGACAGACCAGATCAAAAATAACTGGTTTTCCAACGCTTGCACCATCGGCAATACGGGATAAATTTTACAGTGAAGATATGCCAAGGGCTCTCACAGTGGAAGAGATTAACACAATTATTAGTAATTTTGTTTCAGCCATCTCACGGGCAAAAAAGGCTGGTTTTGACGGAGTTCAACTTCATGCAGCGCATGGGTATCTTTTGAATCAGTTTTTATCATCTCACTCAAACAGGCGTACTGATGAATGGGGAGGCAGTACTCAAAATAAATTCAGGATTATTTCAGAAATATTCAAAAGGGCCCGTGAGAGTGTTGGAAATTACCCGATTTTAGTAAAAATAAGTGCCTATGACAATCAAAAAAATGGGATCAGGATTGATGAAGCTGTTGAATTTGCAAAAATGTTTCAGGATGTAGGATGTTCTGGCATTGAGGTTTCATCTGGCGTATTTGAAGATGGTTTGTATACAATGCGAAGTGAAGCCCTTCCTGCTGAAGCAGCTATGGCATATACTTTTAAATATAAAACGCTCCCATCAATTATTAAATCTATCGCAACACCGCTTCTTAAAATATTCTTAAAACAACCCAAACCATTACTCAAATTTAATTTGGATGCTGCCGAACAAATCAAAAAAACCGTTGATATACCTGTGATCACAGTTGGCGGAATGAATAATATAAAAGATATTAATCATGTTGTTGAAAATGAAAATATAGATTTTGTATCCATGGCAAGACCTTTTATTATTCAACCAAATATAGTAAGCCAGTTTCAAAAAGGCGATCAGGCAGCATCAAAATGTATCATGTGCAATTATTGTAGTCTTATTGGTGAGGAAAGACCTTTGAAATGCTACTATGGTAAATTACCAAAAGAGAACCTCTAATAATAAGAATTTTGATTGAAGTACAACGTTTATAAAACCTCTGCATTAGAAAAAATAACGGGTGATTTTACAATATTTCCGATTTGCTTTGTAGAAGAAATCGGACTAACCTTTTAAAAAGATTAGTGAGTATCTCATTCGTTTGATTTTAGTACTCAGCCTCATTGTTTTGAAAAAAACAGACATTTTTTTTAAAAAAATATACTTCAATTTTTGATACTTTTTACAATTATTTCAGAACTATCGTTCTCATTCTATGTTAGTAATTACAGTCTATCTAATCTGGTTGGGCATCTTTTCAAAGTAGCTTCTTTTTACATGATCTACTAAGCTATAATAAAGGAAGGAATTAAAACACCTACAGTATTATATTTAGGGAATCTCTAATAACCGCCCTTTGACTCTACTGATGGGACAGATCAGATTGAAACTGTATTGTTTTTTTGAAGGCAATCCAGAATAACTTCAAATAGCCTGTCTCTTGAGATAGGCTTAGAGATATAATGATTCATACCTGACTCAAAACATTTTTCCCTATCTCCTTTCAAGGCATGTGCTGTCATGGCAATAATTGGTATCTCTTTTAAATTAAGATCCTCTCTGATTATTTTTGTAGCTTTATGTCCATCCATTTCAGGCATTTGTATATCCATTAATACAATATCAAAGCTTCTCTGCTTAAGCGTATCTACGGCAACAAGACCATTTTCAGCAATTGTTATTACTGCTCCAACTTTTTTTAATATAGCTATGGCTAATTTTTGATTAACTGGATTATCTTCAACCACAAGAATGTCCAGATTTTTAAAAATTTCTTTATCACTTTTAATCAATTGTTTATTTTGATGTTTATCTGATAATTTATCAAATGCTTTATAAATAGTTTTTTTTAAGGACTCTCTATGAAAGGGCTTATAAAGAAAAGATTTATATCTATCTTTATCTTTTATATTTAAAAAATCGGTTTTACTTAAGGATATCATAGGTATGACTGGAGATTTTATTTTTATTGTTTCCTTAAGTAGGTATGACATCTCAAGGCCATCTTTCTTATTTATCCACTCTACAAAAAAAATATCGTATTTGTTTAATTTGTTTCTATCGATATTTAGAATTTCATTTGACGATGAAACCATGTCGACATTGAATCCTAAATATTGAAGCTGATTTTGTAAAATTGTAATATTTTCATCATTACTATCCAGAATCATAGCATGATTTTTTTTATTTTTTAAAAAGAATCCGTCATCTTTGGAAGGGGTGTTTGGTATGTTTAGTTCAAATGAAAAACTAAAAGTTGTTTCTTTTTTTACTTCACTTGTAACAAAAATTGAACCGTTCATCATCTCCAATAACTGTTTACAAAGAGCAAGGCCTAATCCTGATCCACCAAATTTTCTGGTTGTTGAAATATCTGCCTGGGAAAAAGCTTTAAATAATTTCTTTTGCTGGTTTGCAGTGATACCAATCCCATTATCGTAAACTGAACCTTTAAACAGGATCTTATTTGTGTTTATTCTTTTAAAACCTATATTTAATTTTATTAAACCTTTTTTTTCTGTGAATTTGAAAGAGTTACCAATTAAGTTTGTAAATATCTGTTTAATTCTTGTTTTATCTCCAGTCATTATCTCTGGAAGATTTGGATCAATATCATATATTAATTCAATCTCCTTTTCCCTTGCTGTACTAATAAAAAGATCAGAAATGCTATCTATCAGTTCACTGAATTGAAAGTCATGGGGGCAGAGTTCAAGTTTGCCAGCTTCAACTTTTGACAAATCTAAAATATCGTTAATTATGGAAAGGAGGTTATTCCCGGATGATTTAATAATCTCCAGGAACTTTCTTGTTTTTGGTGAAACATCTTCATCTAAAGCAAGATCTGTAGCGGCAATAACTCCATTCATCGGTGTTCTTATTTCATGACTCATATTAGCAAGAAATGTACTTTTTGCAATAGTTGCAGCATCTGCTCTATCTCTTGCTATTGAGAGTTCGGTATTTATCTCAACAAGTTCCTTTGTTCTCTCCTCTACTCTTTTTTCGAGATCAATTTTATTCTCTTTCAATTTTTTGTATGATAAGGAAAGTTTAGTATTTGCTTCTTCAAGTTTTTGAGTTCTTTCTGCAACCTTTTGTTCAAGAATTTTACGATATTCTACATTTTCTTTATCTTCTTTAGCTTTTTTTAAGGCTTTTTCTATTGTTTGAGTAAGTATACTCAAATCCATAATTGGTTTTAAAAGATAGTTCCATGCTCCAAGTTGAATAGATTTTACAACATCGCTAATTACACTTGTACCTGACATAACAATTACTGGTGTTTTTGGTGATGACTGAACAATAATTTTTAAAACTTCGAAACCATTCAGTTCAGGCATTTTAAGATCAACAATAACAACATCCGGGTGTACATCCTCAAAAAGGCTAATACCTTTAATTCCATTTTCAGCTTCAAAAACAGTATAATTAACATCTTCGAGAAAATGTCTTATACTGTTTCTAATAAACTTTTCATCGTCAATAATAAGTATTGAAGCATTCACAGATTTATCCAAAGATAGCTTTTTGATTAGGTTGATGTAAGGTTATAAATCATTTTGTAGTTATCTATTTAATATTAAAGAAAAATTGCGTCTTTTTCAACCTTAAAAAGCTTGAATTAAATGTTTTTTAATACTTGACAAATTTTCACATGGAGAATAATTGTTTCTATTAGTAGAAACTAAAAGGCTGGATTATTTAATCATTTTGATTTTGTCTGCCGTACTTGAACAGTAGAACAACTTTATGAAGGAGTAACAAGATGGAGAATAAAATATACCTTACAGATAGTGAAATGCCAAGACAATGGTATAATCTAGCTGCAGATCTTCCAAACCCCTTAAATCCACCTTTAGGGCCTGATGGTAACCCTATTACTCCAGATATGCTTGCTCCTGTATTTCCAATGAACCTTATTGAGCAGGAAATGAGTCAGGAAAGATGGATTGATATACCAGATGGAATCCAACAGCTTTTAGCAAGATGGCGTCCGTCCCCACTACACAGAGCTATTCACCTTGAAAAAGCACTGGGCACCCCTGCTAAAATATTCTATAAAAATGAAAGTGTTTCGCCTGCGGGAAGTCACAAACCAAATACTGCAGTTGCACAGGCCTGGTATAATAAAGAGTTTGGAATAAAAAAAATAACATCTGAAACAGGTGCTGGTCAATGGGGTAGTGCTCTTTCATATGCATGTGCCCTTATTGGATTAGAGTGTAAGATATATATGGTTCGGATAAGTTTTGATCAAAAACCATTTAGAAAAACGATGATGGAAACATGGGGCGGGACATGTATTGCCAGTCCAAGTGAATTTACAAATGCGGGACGCGATGTACTTGCAAAAACGCCAGACACCCCTGGAAGCCTTGGTATTGCAATTAGTGAAGCGATAGAAGATGCGGTCTCAGATGAGTCAGGTCAAACAAGATATTCCCTTGGAAGTGTTTTAAATCATGTTATGCTTCACCAGACAGTAATTGGTCTTGAAGCGAAAAAACAGCTTGCAAAAGCTGGCATTAAAAAAGTTGACACTGTAATTGGATGCGCTGGAGGAGGAAGTAATCTTGCTGGTTTAGCTTTTCCATTCGTTAATGATAAAATAAACGGGGATGATATTGAAATTTTAGCTGTTGAGCCCGCGTCATGCCCTACACTAACAAGAGCTCCATTTATGTATGATCATGGCGATATTGCAAAAATGACTCCTATGCTACCAATGCATTCACTTGGACATAACTTTATTCCTGCACCAATACATGCCGGAGGATTAAGATATCATGGAATGGCTCCTCTTGTATCGCATGCTGTTATGGAAGGGCTAATATCTCCTGTATCAATCAAACAGCTGGAATGTTATGAAGCTGCCCTTACATTTGCAAGAACAGAAGGTTTGATAATTGCTCCTGAAACCAGTCATGCTGTTGCCCAGGCTATTAGAAGTGCAAATGAAGCAACCAAAGAGGGAAAAGAGCGGGTAATTGTTTTTAACCTCAGTGGTCATGGTTTAATGGATCTTAACGGTTATGCAAAATATCTTGGTGGCGAGCTAACAAATTATGAACTTCCACAGGATGAACTCGAAAAATCTATTGAGATGATAAAAGATCAGCCAAAAGCAACTGTTGAAAAATAGAATCAAGGGAACCTCAAAAGGAAGAAACCCGGACTTTATTTGTCCGGGTTATTGTTAAAGGGAATCTCTAATAACCGCCTTTTAATTGAACTACTGTGTTATTTCAAAAAAAGAAATGTAGTAAAATCGGCTCGTTATTTTTTCATGCATTGTATTTCAATCAAAATTCTAATTATTAGAGGTTCCCTTAATATGAAAAGATATGATAAACTAAAATCCTACTGTAGAATGCTTGGGCACGAAATTCCCTTTGAGTATTGCAGATCCAATAACAATAATCTTCCATGCCGCAAGATATTGGACTGTTGGTTTGAAAGATTTGATATAAAGAGCTATCTCTCAGAAAATTTCTCTGATTCCGAGAAAGAGCAGATTTTCAAACCTCAACCCGATAAAGTCAGTACTATTTTTGACCTGATTGAAAAAGCAAAAAATCGAACAAAAAAAGAATGAATATGATAATCAGGATAAAATCTTTTTAATTATTTCGAACATATCTTCAGGTTTTTTAGTCTCATTGTTGTCTATAATACTCGTTTTTATTTGAAAAAGCTTATCTTTATCGTCATAGGGTCTGAATTTAAAGATATCAAGATTGATAACGATTTTGTTCCTAACAATATTTGATCCATCCATATTTGTACTAGGCAGTAGAAAAATATATGAATAGAGGCTTTCATCATAAAATACCATATCAACTTTTCTCATTTTTATCTCAGTAATAAACCTGAACCCCATATGAATTTCGTTTTGTGATACTTTAGAAAAATTCTCAAAATCCACTAATTTTATTATGATTGCGCATAGACAGCTTTTATATCTTTGAGCCCTGTAAAATTCCTCAGCAAACCTTTGGTAGAAATACAAATTACTGTTTTGATCTATATCATTTTGAAATGTTTCATGCTTTTTATATTCTTTTGAAGAATAAAGTTCATAAGGATTACTTACATCTTTATTAATTTCTATTTTCTTAATTGATAGCTGAACTTGATTTTCTATAGACATCCCAAATGTTTTCAGGTTCTCTAATATTCTTCTTGATGGTATCTCTAAATCATTATAATTTGTGTTTTGAAATATAATGATATAACCATCTCTTTCATTTTCAAAGAGTAGATCTGTTTTTCGGGTTTTATTTCTGACAATAGACCCAAAAGCTGTTAAATTCTTATCCCTGTTTGATTTAGTAAAAATATTTAAATTATCTAAGGTTAAATAGAGTATTGTGAAACGTTCATTGTATCTGATAACTCTCTGATACTCCTCATTTACTCTTTCTAAAAAACTATTGTAACTGTGAGCTCCTGTTCTTTCACAGGAAATATTTATGTCATCTTTAATAAATTCAGGAAGTTTAAACTGATCAATGGATATATCCTCGAGTTGAAGAATGAAGTTTGGAACACATTCGTCATGTATCAGGTTGGTTTTTGTTTTAACAAATCTTTGACCATACCACATCTCAATGAGTTGTTTTTTATGTTGATTTTCTCTGTACACAGGACAATTCTTGAAAAAATCTAACTGTTTATTTTCTGATTGGGATAGTTCAAGGAGTATTTTTTTTAGATCATCATAGCAGGATTTTTCGGCAAGAGACCTGTATAGATCATAGGATTCATATTTAATATTGATGATTATCCCCAAAAGATTAATAAATCCAATGTCATTCATAAAGTTTTCATCTCTGTAGATATCGTCTATCAAACTCTTAATATATTCAAATTTTTCTCCTCCTTCAATTGTAGTTATTTCAAGAGTTTCAAAAAACTGTATAAAATCAACATTAATATCCAAGTAATTGTAAAGAGTTTTTGCATTTAAATGTTCCGAATTCGCAAGATTTGTAAATGACTCACTTATTGAGTATTTGATGAACTTTTCAGCAAGATATTTGTAAAATAACATTGAACTTTTTTCAAGGGACATACAAAGTTTAATAATTCCAAATCTTTTCTTGTAGCCATTAAAAAATGTTAATCTTGGCACTGTTGTTAACAGCATACCCCGCCATGAACGAATCCCGCCTAAGAGATTATAAACTGGTTTACTGGAAATTTCTGATTCTACAACAAGTGCAGATGCAGATCTGGAACGGTTTCCTACCCTGCAGTAAATAATTATGTTCATGTCTTCAGGAAGTTCGAAAATTTTTGATTCAAGATGTAAAAGGGGAATAAGTACAGCACCAGGTATATGCTGCATCATGTATTCTTCAGGTTGTCTGACATCTATAAGAATATAATCCGATTCATTATTCGTAGTAATAAAATCTACTAACTCTTCAAAATCAATATTTTCAAATCCAAGCTCATCTTTCATATTAAAACCTGATTCCCTAAAACCTGAAAGGAGAAAAACAGGGAAAAGTAAAGGATCTGATTAAACAGATCCCTTAACTTTGATTGAAATACTATTTGGAAAAAATCCCATATTTTATCTTTTTCAAACAATCAGCAACCGGATCATAATCGAGGGGTGAAGTCCACCCCATAATCTTTGCTTTTTTAGCAGCATTACTATTTTTATTCATTGACTTCAAAGCGCTGGCAACTTTTTTAGCAACTCTTTTATTGGTTTTTGTAAGTGATGCCATTGGCCATTCAGGATAAAGACGAGTACTTCTTACAAATGGAAATTTATCTTTTTTCCTATTTAATATTCTAAAATTATTTATGTTTATTTTCCCCTCATCATGCATTCTTTCCAAAGTATCAGATCTTACTGTTCCCACATCAACAGTTCCATTTTGAACTGCTAAAACGACATTGTCATGTTTTTTTCCTTCAATAAATTTTGAAAAATCTCTCTTTGGATTGATGCCATTTTCCACCAACAGTCGCCAAACCATATGTCCACCACCAAACGATGAGAATTTGACAACCATAAAACTCTTTCCTCTTAGATCTTTTATTGTTCTTATATTTTTGCTTTTCTTAACAAATAGAACCCCACCAAACTGCTTTAAAGCTTTGCCTTTTCTGGAGTTAATTAGAGTTGCTATAGCCTTAACACCATATTTCTTTTTCATCTCAACATAAAATGCTGAATTTGCTAACATAAAATCGATTTTACCAGCCTTAACAGCCGGTTCTATAGCAGTGAACTTAAGCGGAAGAATTCTAAATTTCTCACCTGTTTGCTGTGAAAGATATGAAGCCATTGCACCCCATTGTTGCATGCATTTTGGAGCACCTCTTTTAGCAAGAACTCCTATTGTGTATGAACCAAAAACAGTTGATGAAAAAAACAGGAGTATAAAAAAAACTAAAGCTGATATCATTCTTTTCATGGTCTTCTCCTTTTTTTTAAAATCTGTCTTTTAAACAGATATTAATGATTTTTGATTTTTGTTTGAATCATAGACCTTAACAGCCATTCTTTCTTGAGCTTTGTGATGATGCATTGAATCGTCAATTTTAAATTTAGCCATAGATGAGGCTAACCCCTCAGCACTAACAGTATTAGCTTGTGTTATTGTTTCCATTTCAGAGATACTGTGGTTTACCTGACTTATCCCCATTGCCTGTTCCTGGGACGCCGCTGAAATATCTGCTATTAAACTACTGACTTTATCTGAACTTTCTGACACTATACTAAATGCCTCGTTTGTCTCTTCTGCTAATTTCCCACCATGTTTAACTTTTTCAACAGTATCTTCTATCATTTCAGATGTGTCATGGGCAGCAGAAGCAGCACTTAGGGCAAGATTTCTAACTTCATCAGCAACAACAGCAAAACCAGCTCCGGCTTCACCGGCTCTTGCAGCTTCGACAGCCGCATTTAGAGCAAGGAGATTTGTTTTGAAAGCTATTTCATCAATCGTTTTGATTATTTTTGAAGTATCTTCACTTGCTTTTTTAATTTCCTCCATTGATTCAATAAGATTATTCATTGCATGATAGGCATCTTTGACTATTGTATTTGTTTTTGACATTAACTCATCTGCATGTTTGGCATTTGCGGCATTGTTATTAACCATTGAAGATGTTTCTTCAAGTGATGATGATGATTCTTCCAGAGCAGAGAGTTGTTTTGATGCTGCATCAGATACTTTGGATGACGTTTCAATGTTTTCCTGTATCATATCTCTTAAATTAGCAGCCATATCATTTAGAACATTCACTAATGTTCCAATTTCATCCTTCTGACGTATATCGATCTTTGCAGAAAGATCTCCATTCGACATCAATTTTGCGAAATCAACTACTTTATTAACAGGTTTTATAATTATTCGTGAAAGTAAAAAATAAACAGCGACACACAGTAAGAATATTTGCACAGCTGCAACCACACTAATAAGAATGATTACATATTGGGTGTTCTGTAAATTTGTTTTTTTTGTTTCTTTCAAAGTATTTTCAATTCTTGTTGAAACTTTAGCAACATTAGTTTTAACGTATGTTTCGTCAATCCCTACGGTAACAAAGCCAATCATTTCACCATCAAAAGTGACTTCCTTTGTTTTGGTCTGCACATTTTTTGAGACTGTAAACTCTTTTGTTAATGGTTTTTTTTCTTTATTATAAAAAGTTACAAATGATATATCAGGATCTTTAGAACCATTTTGTGCAAGTTTAACAAGAGTCTCAAAATCGTAACCTACAATAAGAGCTGCACCATTTTGAGTAAGAAGAGAGATTATAGCATCACCCTTTTTGTGAAGTGCCTGTTTCAGTAATTTCTCCTCATTCATCTGCTCTTTTTTCAATATTTCAATAAATGAGATGGTTGATTCTGATTGAGCCTTGTTACTTGACAAAATAGCAACTAATGCAACCGCAGAAATCATTATTAATATCAATAATGAAACAATGGAAATAAACTTAAAAGATATGGAATTTCTCATAATTAATCCTCTCTGTATCTTTTTTAATTGAATTTGTTCAAGTTATACAAAATTAATCCAGATATAAATGCTTAAGAGCACAGGAATAACAGTATAATAGGTAATGAGGACAACCTCAAAAGTTGCTTAGAAAGTAATACTCTAACTATTTTTTAAAACTTAATCCAGTTTTCAGAATTGAAATCACAGAATTTATAAAATTAGTGTAATAAAATATACACTATATTAGATTTTATTGTCAAGTAACTTTGATTTCATAGAATATGAGATATTTTTATCATTTTATATAAATGCCGACTAATTGTATACTTATGGGGACACGGGTTTCTAAAGAGTTGGGTATTTGTTTTTTAATAAAATTATTTTATATTGTTTTTCAGCTATATTTACGAAAGATTAATATGCCTTAAAAACCTAATGACAAAATCAAAATAATAATTTATATGTAATTAAGTTAAGAGAACCTCTAATATTTAGAATTTTAGTAAAATAAAACTAAAGTTTGTTTTATAGGCGGTTATTAGAGGTTCCCTCATATACCTGTTAAAAAAACCCGGGTTTGGAAATGAATATGAGAAAAAGAATTTTATGTCAGAGATGTAAATATTATTTTGTAACATGGAATAAAAGCACCCCCCACGGATGCAGGGGAATGGGCTTTAAAAGCGCACTTATACCATCACTTGTGGTTTTTAAAAATTCCGGGGAAAGTTGTCAGATGTATACCGAAAAAGAAAAGAAAAAAGATGATAGATAAAGATATAGCACTTATAAAAAATTTCAGTGAACGAATTGACAGGTACAAAATTGTACTCAATAGTAATGGAGACGATCAAAACATATCTTTAAGGAAATTTTGCTTAAAACTATCTGAACTTCTACCCCAAATAGAGATTGAGAATAAAGCAAATGAATATTACTCTTCAATATCTATATATCCCAACATAGAATATCTGGCTGTACCATCCGGAAAAGAACTTTCCATTTTTATGGATGAAATTGTTCTTTTAAATAAAAAAGATAGGATTGTTCCTGAGAAACTTGAAAAAATTATAAAAAAAATAAAAGAACCTGTTATTATTGATCTTTATATCTCAAATTTTTGTCATGTTTGCCCTGATACTGTAAAAAAAATGTTACCTTCAGCATCATTCAGTTCGTTTATTAAAGTTAGAGTTATTGATACAGAGCTGTTTCCAGATATTGCTCAGAAAAATAACATTATGTCTGTTCCAACAGTTATAGTTGATGATTTAAGATGGACAGGAGAACTTAAATTCGCTGAAATTCTTGATTTTATTTTAAATATCCCTCCAAAAGAAATGAGTTCTGAATCATTATCAAGAATGTTAAAAGATGGAGAAGCTTCAAAAGTTGCTGATTATATGCTGGAAGAAGGATTTATTTTCCAGTCTTTTATGGAACTTCTGATAAATGATAAGTGGAGCATAAGATTAGGAGCGATAGTTGTTATTGAAGATATTGCAGAAAGATCCCCGGATATTGCTAAAATGGTGTTACCATATCTTTTTGATAACTTTTACGATATGATTGACCAGGTCAAAGGAGATATTCTTTATGTAGTCGGCAAAGCTGGTACAAGAGAGATGCTCCCGGAACTTTATAAAATTCTTGAAAAAGTTGAGAATGAAGAACTGATATCCACCGCTGAGGAAGCAATAGAAGAGATCGAGAATAATTATTCCTTAAATTGAGGTGCCAATGAGAGCGACTTATTATTATATAGTTTCAGCACTCCTTTTAATTATATATGGTACTCAGGTATGCCCATATCTTGACACTCTGTCACTTACAACTCTCTCAGTTGTAATTTCGATCTGGTTACTTTTTTTTCTTATAATAAGGCATAGTTGTTATAGAATATTTGTTTTAAATCATTCTGATCTTTTCAAAAGACAATTTATCTATGATATGTCCTTTTTCATTCTGGCAGGAATAGCGCTCACAATATTCAATATGTTCTTCTTTAATTTTCCTATTGGTAGTGGAGCTAAACTATTTTTTGGTTGTGTTACAATGGGTTTTTTCGCTTCTTCTGATCTTTCAATGTCCCTTGAATACGATTTAGTCCAGTCTGTTGAAGAGAAAAATATACATAAACTAACGAATAAATTTTTATCTCTTACAATTAAATTTGCAATTGTTGCGATAGTTCTTTCTATTGTTGCTTCCGGCGTTTTAATTCTTGTGATCTATCATGATCTTCAATGGATTAAAGATGTTCCAGCTTCTGAAATTAAGGAAGCATCCCATGGAGTTATAATAGAAATAGTTTTTGTTATAGGCGTACTACTTGTTCTTACCAGTAAGCTTGTTTTCTCATACACAAGAAATTTAAGATTTTATTTCGAGAGGCAAACCGAAGTTCTTAAAGAGGTTGAACAGGGTAAACTGGATGGACATATACCCGTAACAACTAATGATGAATTTGGTATTATAGCAAACTATACAAATCATATGATAGAAGGCTTAAAAAATCGTACAGAGGAGTTGTCCAAAACACAAGATGTTACAATCATATCACTCGCAAGTCTCGCAGAGACAAGGGACAATGATACTGGAACACATATTATAAGAACCCAGCATTATGTTAAAGCTCTTGCAAATAATTTAAAAGATCACCCTAAATTTAAAAAAGATCTGGATGAGAAATCAATAGATTTGATCTATAAATCTGCACCCCTTCACGACATCGGCAAAGTTGGAATCCCGGATGATATACTTCTAAAACCCGGTAAATTGACGGATGAAGAGTTTGAAATAATGAAAAACCACCCTGCTTATGGAAGAGATTCCCTAAAAAAAGCAGAAGATATGCTTGGAGAAAATTCATTTCTACGATTTGCTCAGGAAATAGCATATTCACACCATGAGAAGTGGGACGGAACTGGTTACCCGGAAGGCCTTAAGGGGGAATCGATTCCGGTTAGCGGAAGATTAATGGCAATTTCTGATGTTTATGATGCCCTTATCAGTAAAAGGGTTTACAAAAAAGCTTTTAATCATGAAAAAGCCAGGGATATTATAGTTGAAGGAAAGGGTAAACATTTTGATCCAGATATTGTAGAATGTTTTTTAAAAATAGAGAGAGTATTTATTAAGATAGCTGAGAATAACAAAGACATATAAAGGAAATAAATCATGAATTTTCATCTGGAAACAATCGGTATTATTCATTCATGTTTTAAAGAGAAGTTCGGTATACCAAGACAGTCTTTATTAGCCCCGAGTGCAACCGCAACTCTTGAATTATTACCACCCTTTGATCAGATTGATGCAGTAGATGGAATAGAAGAATTTTCACATCTTTGGTTAACGTTTATTTTTCATAAAAATTCAGATAAAGGCTGGAAACCAAAAGTAAGGCCTCCAAGATTAGGAGGAAATAAAAAAATAGGTGTATTTGCAACACGTTCTACATTTCGGCCTAATTCTTTGGGGCTTTCTGCTGTAAAACTCGAAAAAGTAGATAATAGGGATGGAAAAGTTCTGCTTCATCTTTCAGGAATTGACATTGTTGATGGGACACCAGTTGTTGATATTAAACCATATCTTCCATATTCAGATACGGTTAAAAACGCAGTGGGTGGATTTGCAAATCATGCACCCATTGAGAAAGTCAGTGTTGTTTTTACAAAAAAGTCATTAGCTGATATTGAAAAGAAAGGGTTGCCGGTTTTAAAAAAACTGATAAAGGAAATATTGCTTTCAGACCCAAGACCAGCATATTATAACGAAGATTCCAAAAAACAATTTGGAATAAAAATATTTGATTTCGATATTAAGTGGGAGTTTGAAAATAACTTAATAACTGTTTTAGGGCTTGAATAGAGGAAGGATAGGATAATTGATGAAAAAAGTATTAATCACAGGTGGAACTTCAGGCTTTGGAAAAGCCTGTGCTCTATATTTCGTTGAGAGAGGAAATTATTGTATTGTTACCGGTCGAAGGACTGAACGACTTTCCGAACTCAAAGATGAAATTGATAAGAAGTTCGGACCAAATAAGATTGAGTATCTAACCCATGATGTTCGTGATCGTGAATCTGTTTTTAAAGATTTTGAAAAATATGATGATATTGATATTCTTGTTAACAATGCAGGGCTTGCATTGGGTCTGGAACCGGCTTTTGATACAAATACAGATGACTGGGATACAATGGTTCAGACAAATATTAGTGGCTTAATGTACTGCACCCGGGCTATTTTGCCTGGCATGGTAAAAAGAAAAAAAGGTCATATAATCAATATTGGTTCAATAGCAGGTACCTATCCATATCCGGGAGCAAATGTATATGGAGCAACAAAAGCATTTGTTAAGCAATTTTCTCTTAATTTGCGATCTGATCTCCAGGGAACCAATATTAGGGTTACCAATGTGGAACCTGGGATGTCTGAAAGTGAATTTTCCATAGTAAGATTTAAGGGTAACTCAAAAGCAGCTGACAAAGTTTATGAAAATACAAAACCTCTTACCCCTTTTGATATTGCAGAAATAGTATACTGGGCTACATCAGTTCCCGATCATGTTAATATTAATGCAATTGAAGTTATGCCTACATCCCAGGCATGGGGACCATTTAGCATTACAAGAGATGAATAGAAAAGTGACAAGTCATTTAATTACAAGTATTAAGGTACAGAAAAAAAACAAAAACAGAGTGAGTATTTTCATTAATGAAAAATACTCATTCTCCATTGATGCCATATCTGCAATGAAAATAAAAACAGGTATGGAGATAACAGATGAAATAATTGCAGACCTGCAAAGAGAAGATCTTCCAAGGAAAGCCTATTCAGAAGGACTATATTATTTAAGCTTTAGATCAAGGACTTACAGTGAGGCTGACAAGCATCTTAAAGATAAGGGTTATGATGATTCTATTGTAGAAGAAGCCTTAAAGAAACTTATCGATATAAATTTTATAGATGATGAAAACTACGCAAGACAATTTTTAGAATCAAAAATCAGAGTAAACCCAAAAGGTGCTTTATCAATAAAATATGAACTTAAACAGAAAGGTATTTCTGAAGATATTATAGAAAAAGCACTTCTTGATTATGATGAATATGAAGCAGCCTTTTCTCTTATTAAAAAGAAATACTATAAATGGGAAAAATTACCAATCGATAAAGTAAAAAATAAAATTTACACATTTCTTTCCAGCCGTGGCTTTACTTATGATATCACTAAGGATGTTACGGAAACTATTGTATCAAACTCTTCTTAAAGCCATTAAAAAAACCGCTAACACCCACAAGTGAAATAAAGATCAGAATACCACCTATAGAAATTCTAAAATCTAAAGGGTCTGAGAAAAGAATCACACCCATAACAGCAGCAAACAGCATTCTGCTTGTGGATATAAGTGCACCGGATGATGCATCTACATATCTGAATCCTATAGTAATAAAAATCTGTCCGGCAACTCCTAAAAGAGCAGACATAAATATATGAAAAATCAAAATTCCTTCTGGCATTACAAAGAAAGGCAGCATTAGAACAAAATTTGCAACTGTTCCTATGGCCATAAGATTGAAGAGTATTACAAATGAATTTTCAGTTTTTCGGGCTTCCCTTAAAAATGAGATTGCACAGGCTGCGGTTATTCCGGAAAGCAGCGAGAACAGATCCCCTTTATTTATATATGAAAAATCAGGATTAATGATCAGAAAGATACCTGCCATAGATATAATGAGGTATAAATAGTAAATTCCGGGATTTTTTTCCTTATTAATAAATGGAGTAAAGAGATAAACAAAAACAGGATAAGTCATATTTAACATGTTTGCATTTGTAACGGTTGTGTGCTCTACACCTGTAAAGAAAAGTGTAACAGCGACAGCATTAGCAAGTGCCCGTAAAAGAACAAATTTTTTCTTATTTGGAATAATAGATTGTTTTCTTTTTAAAACTATAAAAAGAGTTATTACTAATCCCAGAAAAAATCTGAAAAAAGTTATCTCAATTCCTGGAATATTGGAAGCCTGATTAACCATTTTTGCGAAAACTGTTGCTGTTGCAAAACAGATCGCAGACATTGAAACAAGAAAAAAACCATACATTTTCATGTTATTAATTTTATCAATCATTTTCTATCAATTCATTGATAATGTTAAGGTCATCAGGCCTGTCAACACCAATACTTTTATGCTCAGTTACAACAACATGGATTGGAATGCCATTTTCAAGTAGTCTCAACTGCTCCAATTTTTCAGTTGTTTCAAGATAGCTTTTTCCTAATCTGACAAACTCCTTCAGTGTTCCCATTCTGAAAGCATAAAGACCAATATGACCATGGAAGGAAATCTCTTCATTATCCCTTGGGTAAGGTATCATGGATCTTGAAAAATAAAGAGCTTTAGAATTTTTACCAAAAATAACCTTAACTCTGTCAGGGTTTTTAGCCTCTTCCATATTTATTTTTGTGGCAAGTGTTGTTACCTTAACACTTTCATCTTTAAATGGTGCTATAAGTTCATCTAACATTTCCGGATTTAAAGCAGGTTCATCTCCCTGAATATTAACAACAACTGCATCTTCATTAATATCAAGTTTTTCAGCTGCTTCAAGCACTCTGTCCGTTCCACTGGGGTGATCTTCTCTGGTCATAACAAAAGGAACATTTAGTTCAGAAGCTTTTGAACTGATCCTTTCATCATCTGTAGCAAGGACAACTTTTGTAATTCCTGAGCATTTTAATGATTGATTGTAAACATGCCAGAACATAGGCTTTCCTTTAATATCAACCAATGGTTTTCCCGGAAATCTTGTTGAAGCGTATCTTGCTGGTATAATCCCATAACAATCAGTTTTCTTTTGCATTATCCTGTATGCTCCTGCTTTATTAAATATATCAAAAGATTATATTTACGTTTTTATTTCTCTATGTTTTACTAAATATAAACTTTGTTTTATTATTATAACGATAAGTTTCAAAAAGATATGCCCGGTTACTCCAAGAGTCAAGGACTCATTTAAAATCCAAGCAATTTTAATTTACAACTTTTTTACATTTTTTTTATTTTGGTATGACAAACTGTATTTAGATATGTGGTTCAATATTTAAAAAAGCCGAAGTTTTTCCAAAATTTCAAAAGTGACAAAAATGAAGGGAAAAGATCATGAAAAAAATAATTATAATAACAATTTTAGCTGTATTTACTATTTCTAATATATCCTGGGCAGCTCCAAAAGAAAAAGATGATAAAAATCTTATACAACTGGCAATTCTTCTTGATTCCAGTAGTAGTATGTCTGGTTTAATAAACCAGGCGAAATCACAGATCTGGAAAATTGTAAATGAGTTGGCTTTAGCTCAAAGAGATGGCAAAAGTCCGGATATTGAAGTTGGCTTATATGAATATGGAAAATCCACTATCCCTTCTTCCGAAGGATATTTAAGAATGTTGGTCCCTCTTTCCACAGATCTGGACAGAGTTTCAGATGAACTATTTAAAATCACCACAAATGGTGGCAATGAGTATTGTGGACAGGTAATAAAGGTTGCAGCAGAAAGTCTTAAATGGAGCAAAAGTAACAAAGCACTTAAAGTCATTGTAATTGCTGGTAACGAACCGTTTACACAGGGTTCTGTGGATTACAAAAAAGCATGTAAAGATGCCATTTCAAAAGGAATAATTGTAAATACAATATTTTGTGGTGATGAAAGAACAGGAATAAATACAAAATGGAAAGATGGAGCTGACCTAGCTGACGGTAAATACATGGCAATAGATCATACAAAAAAAGTTGTTCATATCGAAGCTCCACAGGATGACGAAATCTTAAAACTTGGAGGCGATCTTAACAAAACATATATCGGTTATGGCAGAAAAGGGAGAGCTAATAAAGAGAGACAAGTGGCTCAGGATGCAAATGCCAGTAAAATGTCTAAATCTGTAATGGTTCAGAGATCATTCACCAAATCTTCCAAAAAATATAAAAATACCAAGTGGGACTTAGTTGATGCTGTTGAAAATGAAGAACTAAAAGTTGAAGAGGTGAAAAAAACTGATCTTCCAAAAGAGATGCAAAAGATGAACAAAAAAGAGAGAAAGCAGTATGTTGAAAAGAAAAGTAAAGAACGTTCTGTACTTCAAAAAAAGATAGCAGCGCTTAAAAAAGAAAGAGATGCATATGTTCTTAAAGAGCGTAAGAAAAGAGCTGGTAAAGATAAAGGTACACTGGATTCAGCAATTGTTAATGCTATTAAAAACCAGGCAATGAAGAAAGAGTTTAAATTTGAAAAATAGATATAAGGGGAATCTCTAATAACAGCCTTTGATCGAACTACTTAAGTTGTTTTAAAAGAAATAAAAACAAAACAACGGAGTATCTTCAAAAAAAAGAACTGTAAACTTTATAAACGTTGTATTTCAACCAAAATTCAAGTTATTAGAGTTACCCAAAGTTTAATTCGTTACAGCCTTTAAAGAGAGGAAAGGTGGTCAAAAATGAAGACAAGATTTAAATATACAGTACTACTATTTGTTATGTTGATTCCGGCAACAGCACTCTGTGATGGTTTTATAGTAGTACCAGGACATCCGGTAAGACCAGTAAGGCACTCTGCCTTTCCTCTGGAAGTAAAATATCACCATGTGGATGTTACAATTAATGAACTATATGCTGAAACTAAAATTGATCAGACCTTTTATAACAATTCATCAAGAAGACTTGAAGGGCATTACATATTTCCGATACCTAAAAATGCAGCTATTAAAAAATTCAGTATGTTTATTAATGGTAAAGAGGTACCCGCTGAACTTCTCTCTGCGAAAAAGGCACGAAAAATTTATGAGGATATTGTTAGAAGACAAATAGATCCGGCACTTCTTGAATATTATGACCTTAACATTTTCAAGGCCCGGATTTTCCCAATAGAACCTTACTCAAACAAAAGAGTTAAAATCTCCTATAGTGAGATCTTAAAGAAAAATGATGGAACTGTTTCTTATACCTACCCTCTTAATACAGAAAAATTCTCTTCAAAACCCCTAAAGAAAGTTAAAATCAATGTTAATGTTCAGTCATCTGACAGAATTAAAAATATATATTCAACAACCCACACTGTAAAAACAATAAGAAACAGTCCGCATTTTGCATCAGTAAAATTTGAGGAAAGTAACACAAAACCGGATAAAGATTTCAAACTGTATTATTCCACAGATAAGTCCAAAATAGGCGTTTCCCTTCTTACCCACAGATCAAAGAAGGGAGATGGATTTTTCTTAATGAATATTAGCCCGGATTTTGAGATAAAAAATCGTGATGTGCAAAAGAAAAATATAGCATTTGTTCTGGATGTATCAGGTAGTATGGCAGGAAAAAAACTAAAACAGGCCAAAAAAGCGCTATCATACTGTGTAAATAGCTTAAATAAGGGAGATAGATTTGAAATTATAAGTTTTTCAACGGAATCGGAAATGCTTTTTGGTGGATTGAAAAAAATTAATGATCAAACGCTTAATAAAGCAGAATCTTTCATAAAAGATTTAAGGGCTACTGGTGGAACCAATATTGAGGAAGCAATAACCCTTGCTCTTAATTCAGGAAATAAAATCAGTGAACCAATTACTGTTATCTTCATTACAGATGGAAAACCTACTATTGGTAAAACCAAAGAGAGTGATATCTTAAATATTATTAAGAGAGTTGGTAAGGGGAAAACCAAGATCTTTACATTTGGAGTTGGTGAAGATATCAATATACATCTCTTGGACAAGATGACCACCCTTACAAATGCCTACAGAGATTATGTTTCTCCGGAAGAAGATATAGAAATCAAAATTTCTGATTTCTTTGCTAAAATCAGTTACCCTGTTTTTACAGATATAATGATTGATGCAAAAGGCCTAAAACTACTTAAGGTTTATCCTAAAAAAATACCAGATCTTTATAAAGGTTCATCTATAACTGTTATTGGACGGTATAGAGGATATCAGAATTCGAATATTGAAATATCAGGAATTCTTGCAGGAAAAAAGAGAACATTAAGTTTCCATAAAAATTTCCCAAAATGGAATAATGACAATGATTTCATACCATCAATATGGTCGGCACGACGCATTGGTTTTTTACTGGATCAAATAAGACTAAACGGTGAGTCAAAGGAACTTAAAGATGAGGTGATCAGGCTTGCAAGAAAATATGGAATAATTACACCCTATACAAGTTACCTCATTGTTGAGGATGAAGAAAAATCCCTTTCCAGAAGAAGAATGGATAGAAGGCATCAGACACTTAATATGATGGTACCAAAAAGTGGTCGTTATGCCAGTGAAAGTAAAGACGAATACTCAAAAATGAAGAGTAAATTTGGTAAGAAAAGTATACGGGCAAGTAAAGAGGTTCAGGCTCTTAACAAAAGCAGGAATTATTACCAGACACAGCAGGGTAAAAAACGTATGGTTTATAGAAATAAAAAAGGTGTGATGAAAAATATTACAAATCAGATCAGACATATAAAAGGCAGAGCTATTTATAATGCCGGAAAATTCTGGGTAGATTCATTAATCCAGGAACAAAAGAACAAGGCTATGACCAGAATTCAGTTTAATACAAAGAAGTACTACTCTTTTATTAAAAAGAATCCATATGCTGCTGAGTTCCTGTCACTGGGCAAAAACGTGCGATTCGTTCATAATGAAACGGTATATGAAGTTTATGAGTAAATATAAATGGTCCTGAGAATTAATAAAGGTAGGCCTTTGTGGCTACCTTTATTTTTTTTATACCTATAGGGAATCTCTAATAACTGCTCTTTTTG
>JAAELO010000308.1 GCA_024226555.1 Desulfobacterales bacterium
GCTCGATGGAATCCGTCTTTCTTTCTTCGATTTTTCTGCGAAAATTTTAAAATGCTCGATGGAATCCGTCTTTCTTTCTTCCAGTTTTCTGGGAAAATGTTAAAATGCTCGATGGAATCCGTCTTTCTTTCTTCCATTTTTCTGGGAAAATGTTAAAATGCTCGATGGAATCGGTATTTCTTTCTTCCATTTTTCTGCGAAATTAAAGTTCAAAATACATGCTCGATGAGATGGAGTTTTCCCGATTTTGCACTGTGCATTAAAAAATGCTCAAATAAATCGAAGGATATCGATATGTTTTGGAGTAAAAATATGGATTTTTTGGAGGGAATCCAAACTTCGGATTTTTCAGTGGATATTGAGAAATAGGCAAATAAATCGAGAGATGTTTGGGGAATTTGGATGGCGCATTGAAAAATAAAAACGTAAATTTTTAGGATGGAATACAAACTTCGGATTTTTCAAAGGATATTGAAAAATAGTCAAATAAATCGAGAGATGCTTGGGGAATTTGGATGGCGCATTGGAAAATAAAAACATAAATTTTAGGGAGGGAATCCAAACTTCGGATTTTTCAAAGGATATTGAAAA
>JAAELO010000309.1 GCA_024226555.1 Desulfobacterales bacterium
TAAGTATCTGATTGGATTTGAGTATCAGAAAATATTTTCGCACTTGCACACGACATTTCATTACCTTCATCTTTTACAATGTATAAGGGTGGGGTGTTAAATCTGTAAGAAATTGCCAAAAAAAACACACCCCAAAAACTTGCATGTCTCCTATTTTATCTATATCTTTGCCATATATTTAAAATATTTTAATATGGATTATAATGCACAATACTGGAAATCTAAATCTGTTACAAGAAATGCAGAAAATAAAGAACTAAAAAAAAGAATAAAAGAGATAAAAATAGGAAGAGAGAAATGGAAGGTGAAATATAAATTAAAATCAGAAGAAGTCTTAAAATATAAAAAGGAAATTAATGCGATAAAAAAAGATCGAAAAAATACTCATGATGTAAAAAAAGAAATACGTCCAAAAAATTATAAATATCCTTTATCTCTTATCCAATTTTTTATTGCCGCAAAACTTACTACTTCAACCAGTTTTAGGGCATTGGAAAAGCTAGTAGTTTCGATAAATATTTATTTAAATTTAGAACTAGGTCAACCCAGTTATGGAACAATATTAATTTGGATGAAAAAGGTTGGACTTTATTCTTTGCAACAACCAATTGAAAAGTCAGACGATTGGATATTAATAATAGATGAAAGTATAGCTGTTGGACATGAAAGATTACTTGTCATTTATGGAATTCAGACAAGTTCTATAGATTTTCAAAGAGCCTTAACTTATAAAGATTTAACTCCACTTTTTATTAAATCTTCAAACAAATGGACTGGAGATATTATTAAAAAAGAAATTGATACATTAATTGAAAATATTGGAAATGTAAAATATATTGTAGCAGATGGAGGTAATGGAATTTGTAGAAGTATTCGATTATTAAAAAAAATACATGTTTATGATATTACCCATAAAATGGCATTGCTATTAAAAAACATATATAGCAAAGATGAAGCATTCATTAAGTATACAAAAAATATGACACAAATGAGAGCTAAAGGTGTATGTAGTGATATATCTCATATAATACCACCAAAACAAAGAACTAATTCACGTTTTATGAATTTAGATATTCTTTCTGATTGGGGACTAAAAGCTTTAAATTGTTTAGAGGCAAATCAGAAGAACAGTAAAATCTATACAAAGTTAGAA
>JAAELO010000310.1 GCA_024226555.1 Desulfobacterales bacterium
ACAACGCACACAGCAACCAATCCCACTCCAAGAAAGACACAGCAAATTGCGAAAATGCGCCATTTTCGGTTCATTTTTTAAGTTTCGATCCAAAATGACCAAAATCTGTATCCATTTCCAAAAAATGGATCCTTATTCGAGAAAATAGGATTTCATTTTCACAAAGCGATTCAAAAGTAGTATTCATTTTCAGAAAATACATGTTTCCACTCAACTTTTTCAATCCTATGCCGAAGAAAATAATTATTCCATTTCCATGAAAATAGATCTCGATTTTTTGACTTTTTGCGACCAATTGAGTATCCAAATTTAGGATCTATTTTTTGAAAATGGGTGTCCAAAGTGATTTTTGTGGATCCATCTCGTCGAAGTGTAGATTTATATAGGCGATCCAAAAAGGCGATGTTTTAGAGAAATAGGTTATTGCCATTGATTTTTTGAACCGTCCATTTTTGAGATGCCAACGATTCCCATTTTCAAGTTTGGTTTTTCCATTTTTTCCAAGGGAAGTTTAGACTAGATGTCATGACGG
>JAAELO010000311.1 GCA_024226555.1 Desulfobacterales bacterium
ATGTATGGATGCGATCACTAAACTGGTGTTGTGAACGGAATGTTTTGATCAAAAAAATAAAAATTTAAACTAAATATTAAAATCAATATTCCAATATTTCACACCATCTATTCTTATCAATATCCCCATAAACTCATCAAAAAAAAAATATTTTTCATTTCCTTGCTTGCGCAATTGCGCACCACCCCATCTCTCCATAAATAATTATTCCTAAATCCTTGCCGCGACTTGCGGGATCGATGCGCGCAGGAGGAAGAGAGACAGAGAGCTAGAGAGAGAGGGAGAGAGAGAGACGGGAGAAATTAGGAATGGAGAGGCTATGATTTATTTTATGGTATTTCTAGGCTTATCTTAATTGCGAGGGGAATCCATTACTTTAATTTGGTTCCTTCGGCAATTGACAAAGGTATTAATTCTTTCATTCCGTAGTGGACGCTTAATTGCGTTGCTTTAGCCCTATGTATATTTCAGTGCTTCTGCTTTTCGTTGACGGTGTTTGACACGCACACGCAAACAAAAAAAACGCAACTGTCCATGCACTACAGAATGAAATAATTAATACCTTTGCAAATTGCCAAAGGAATCAAATTAATTAAAGTAATGGATACCCCTCGCAATTAAGATAAGCCTAGAAATACCATAAGTGAAATAAATCAGAGCCTCTCCATTCCTAATTTCTCCCATATATGGGAAATTAATTTAATTTTAATTTAAATTTCATTTTTTTGATCAAAATATTCTAATCAAAATTTTCCAATTTTCAAAATAATATGTTTTCTATTCCCAAACTAACCAATAATAACCATAATAACCCATGCCAATACTCTGTCTAACATGGACCATTTGTCCCATCGATGGTAAAAGGCCTTATTTTTTTG
>JAAELO010000312.1 GCA_024226555.1 Desulfobacterales bacterium
AACACTTATAGATTTTTTGAATTCATTTTTAGAAAGCAGGGCAGGGGGGGCTTGTTTTTAAGATTTATTCTGAAATTAACCAAAAGCCCCAAATAGATAACATTTATTATAAAACCTGGATCCGTGATTAACATTTAAAAACTTAAGATTTCCTAAAATAGTAGCACTGATTTTTCAGTTCGGTGAATATTTTTCCAATTTATCAGTAGCTTGGGACTAGTTTTCTGGAAACCCACCTGAAAAATTACCCATATGGATTATTTTTTGCAAACTCCTCTGAAAAATAAACACAATTATCATATCCAACTCATATCATCCTCCCTTTTTATGTCAGAATTTATTAAATATGTGCGTATTCGGCGTACAACTGTGCTATAACATGAAACCATGGACAGTGTTTACCAAACTTTATAAAGTGCATCCTTTTTGATTTTACGTATTTACAGGCTGAGTATATTATATCCTGCAATATGCTTCTGATTCTTCTTCTTTTTACTTTATATTTGGCAGGCATAATATCCTGGTTCTTCAATACATCAACTCCAAGTTTTCTAAGCATATTGAATACAATACATCCAATAGCCATAATAATTTTGTTTGTTTTAAATTTTCCTGACGGCAAACGTTCCATCCCCATCTCAGTTTTATACTCGCTGTGATACTGCTCAGATGTACCATGCTGATGGTAAAGATAAATAACTGTTTCAGTATCTTCAGGTAAATTTGTCCAAAAAGTATTAACTTTAAGTTCAGGAATCAGTAGTTTATTTTCGTTTCTATCTTTAGTCTTTTCGATCACTTCAACAACAACATCCGTAGTAGGTAAATCTTCCCTGCCACCGGGACGCAAATGACTAACTCTACCGACATAACGTATTTTTCCGTCTCTGATCACTTCTGCCTTTCCCGATTTTTTTGCATGGTTCAGCCATTGCTCCAGAACTTCTTTTCTTGGATTTCTTTTTATAATATACCAGAAATTTCCGTTTATAATTTCAAAGTTTTCTGCTGCATCATTCCCTGAATCCATACGCAATAAAATTTTATCTCTAATTCTCAAGCGATTACAGGCCTTTACGCATTGTCTGAGAAAATGAGGAGTTCCTTTCTGGCAATGCTGTTTTCCAATACGAAACTCATTCATAAGCATATATCCGTTAGTTCCAACATAAGCCATCATCGGGGCAAACCCGTCAAAATTCTTATAAGTATATGAACATCCTTCTTTGTTTGTTCCGCTGTTGTCCATAGGCGTAACATCACAGTCAAGCGGAATATATTCCATATGTTTTGTTTTAATACTGCCCAGTTCTACTCTGTTCAAAAGATCAATATTTAATGTGAAGAGTTTACGCAGTATTTTTTGTCCTACTTTCCCTAGATTATCAAGACGCTGTCGTAAACTTGCTTCAGAGGGAATTTTTTCTATGTCAAGCATGCGTTTAAAAAACTCATCTTCACGATACTGCTCTATCTCAATAAAATCTGTTTTTCCCATACAGATCAAGCCCAGATAAGAGATAACAATATCATATTCGGATATTCCAGAACTTTTTATTTTTTTAGCCTTATTAAGA
>JAAELO010000313.1 GCA_024226555.1 Desulfobacterales bacterium
AATGGGTTGATCACTCTCAATATCTTCTGAAGGAACTTTCAATGTTTCTGAAAGTTTTTTTCTGATAATTTTATTCACATATTCGTCAGCATTTTTACTTTGAGTTTCTTCATTTTGAAATTTTTGAATATGTTTATCTGTTACTTCTATACTTTCTTTAACAGTCTTTCTTTTAGATACTAAATTTGACTTTAACTGCTGCAGTTTTTTCTGCCTTACAATTCCATCACTTTCAGCAATAATAATCTGTTGTCCCGTTCCATGAGCTCGTTGGGCAGGAAATAAAACATTTTGAAATCCCTCTGTTTCCATTACATATTTCCAAGAATCAGGATATAAGACAGGACATCCTGGAATTCTTATGGATGAATCCTCATAAAGCCACCACCCTTCAAGAAGGCCAAAAGTCAAATGTGCAAATAAATTATTACTGCACATCTCATTTAATAAAATTACTCCATTATTTTTTAAAGAAGCTTTAGCATTTCGCAAGGTTTTGCGAATGTTTTTAGTAGCATGTAGAACATTTGTAGCAATGACAATATCATAATTACCAACTTTAACCCCCTGGCTTTCCAGAGGTTTTTCAACATTAAAGATTTTACCAATTAAATAGGGATTGTCTTGACCATATTCTTTTTCCGCATGCATCAAAAAAGCTTTGGAAAGATCTGTATAACAATATTCTTCGATATGTTCACTATGGGGCTTAATTTTTGGGAAAACTACAGCACTGGTTCCGCCTGTACCTGCTCCAATTTCAAGTATTCTGATTTTGCAAGATTCATCCAGTTTGATTTGTTCCTGAATATAGGCGACTACAGTATCAGCAAGCACTTCATTAAAGTAATCTGCAATCAGGTTCTGTTTATAAATTCCCTCAACCAGTTTCATAGAAGAATCTGGAAATATGATGTCCGTAGCTGGTACTTTACAGGTAAGAATCTTCGGTAAATCCCGAATTGTAGCATCTACTAATACTGCCATGGCACGCATATCATTGTTTTTCAGCCATATCTCCTTTTTCTTATCCCAATCTTTCCATATAGCGTTAACATCAACTTTTGCCGTATCAACAACGGAGTATAAATCTTCATTGCATGTAATATAATTCCCCCGTACCAGAGCTCTTATACTTTCATCAAGCCATCTGTCATATAATTCAGGCAGGTTAATTGCTGCTTTAAGATCAGTTATAACCATATTGTTTTCCACAGATAAACCTATGGACTTTAGTTGAGCCCATAATAACTTGCAAAGAAGCTCATTCATCGCCTCTATTTGTGACATGCGACTTTCTTCAATTTCTTTGAGCTGTAAGTCGTGTTCTGGAATATTATTGTATATATTCTGAATATTTATTGAGTCACTTTCAGAGTTGATTGTTATTAACTCATCAGAACCAATTCCTTCGATAACCTCCGGTTCAGTTGTTTTCATCAATATATGTTGATCCATCTGACCTGTAAGAAGTTTTTCCAAAGCTTCCATTGCTTCGAAAGGTTCGATAGAACCTATACCTGCCACAGCCATACGGTCCTGATACTCTTTAGATGCAACAATCCCAACACTGCCCCAATATCCCCAGTTCATAATTTTTACAGCACATGGCCACTCCTTCGAAAGCTGCTTTGCAAAAGCATCCTTAAAAGTACATCCTGCAGCATAGTTGCTTTGTCCCGGAGATTTTGAAAATGATTGAAATGAAGAGAAAAACATTACAAAATCCAAACTTTCCTTTTTAAAAACCTGAGCCATACGCACACTCACGTCAACCTTAGTTGAAAGTGATGATTTAAATTGCTCCTCTTCCATATTTGTAAGGCTCTTATCGGATAAAACAATTGCCGAATGTACTATCCCATTAATTTTCGAATAATTTTGCCTGATTTTTTCATATGCCCCCTGTAAGGATTTTAATTCTGTAGCATCTGCTGATATATAAAATGGTACAGGACCTAATTCTGAAAGCTTATCCAGTTTTGCCTGAACATCAGCGTCTTTTTCTCGTCTGCCAATCCAAATTATTTGAGCATTATAAGTACGGATCATATATTCACTCCATACTTCTCCAATACCTCCAGACCCTCCAATAACTACATACACACCATCTTTTTTATATGATGATACATCATCAGTTATGGAATAATTAATTGGAATAAATTGCTCTTTGTACCACTCGTGTTCCCGATAAGCCCTGGCATTTCCAAGTGAATCAGTCTTTATTTTAAAAATATCGTTAAGAGGCCATTCACAATCCTTTTCAAGATCAACAAGCCGAATCTTCCAATTCTGAAATTCCTTAGCCATAGAACCAATCAACCCATGGATACTTGAATGAACAGGACTTGCGACATCTTTTTTGTGGACTGATTGTGCTTGTATAGTTATAACACTCCACCCTAAAGCCTTTGTTCCATAACCAAGATTAAGTAGTGCTTTAATCGTTCGAAATAACAAAAGAACACCACAATTCTGTTCTTCAATTAATGCTTCATCTGCTAAAGATTCCAAGGGTTTATAAGGCGCAATCCATACAATATGATTAACGACATCACAATTATTAAGTTTTTCAACTATATTCTCTATAGAATCTGAAACTCTAATTTTTAGGGCTTGAGCTTTGGGGTAGATTTTTTTTATAGATTTTCTGTTTTTCTTTGTACCCCCGATAACCAAAACATGATCTATTTGAGACGGAAATTGTTCACCTCTTTCTACAAAAACTGAATCCCATACTGGTATCAACGTACCAAGTCCAACGAATGGTTGAGGAGAGGTCTCAATGGTTGTCGGTTCAGACAAATTATCAGTTCCTATATCCCCTTCCAGAACCCTTGATGAAAAACCTTTCATTCGTACGCAAACACTTCCATTTTCATCACACAAATCTATATCGAGTTTCTGAATATTGTTATCCGATTTACTTCCAGCACTGTATCTTACCCATGCCCACATGTTGGCAGTACAACTGCTTAGTATTTCAAGCTCCTGTAAGGCAAATGGGAGCGTAGGTTTCCCTTTACTCTTAGTATTAACAGATCCAATTACTAACCCTATTGATGATTGAAGTGCAGAATCAAGCATACATGGATGCAACACATATTGATCCTTTGTCTCTGAAATTGATGATGGTAGAGTAAGCTTTGAAAGTGCCTGATTTTCTCCAACATATATTTTTTCAATTCCCTGGTGACCAGGGCCGTATTTTAACCCTATTGATTTAAACACTTCATAGCATTGAGCAGAAGATAAAACTCTTTGATTACACTCTTTCTGTATTGTTTTAATATCTAACATGTTAGTATCCGGGGTTTTACACAATGCTGCATTTCCCTGACTGTATACTATGACATCATCCCCTGAATTGCAGTATATTTTATATGCTATCTCTCCATTATCTTCAGGAAGTAATCCGATGTATACTTGAACAGATTTGTCTCTCACTGCAATAGGGCGAATCCAAACTACGTTTTTGAACAAAATACCAGTATCGCCTTCTCTTAATATTCCTGCTGCATGCCTAACTGCTTCCTGCGCCATCTCAAGATAAGCGACTCCAGGTAAAACTTTTTGTTCCTTTACTACATGGTCTCTCAGAAAAAATTCTTCTCCGGTAAATGTTGAACTGTATTGTTGTTCCTCAAAATTCGATGTGTTTTGTTGCAGCAATGGGTGGAGAAATGACGCAATACCTGAGCCGTTAGTATTGTCTGCACTGGTTGTATTCTCAGGAATCCAATATCTCTCGCGAGCGAATGGATAAGTGGGCAAACTGATACGGCTCGGTTTTGCATCACCATATAGTTTATTCCAATCAAAAATAAGTCCTTTAACCCACAGGTTTAATAACTTTGCATATTTTTTTCTTTTAATCCATTTATCAATTGCTTCCTGTAATTCTTCATCAGCAGCAAAAACAGAAATCGCATCTTTATTATGTTTAACCTGACCACGATATATCTCTTCAATATCATCACGGCTTTCCAGAAATCCATTTAACTTTTCTTCAAGTTCTTTTATACTTACTACACTTAACGCAAGACGTTCTTCCATAGCCTCTCTTCCAACCTGAAGTGTATACGCTATATCAGGCAGACTTGTGTCAGAAAAGTCTCTCTTTACAATGGCTTCCAGCAATTGCTTCGCTTGCTCTTTCAAACGTTCTTCATTCTTTGCAGAAAATACAATTATTGCAGGACTATTATTAGAAATTGTAATTTGTGAAGGAGATATCTCTTTTGATATATATTCCTCTATCACCACATGAGCATTTGATCCACCAGCTCCAAATGAAGATATGCCTGCACGCCGTGGTACTTCATTACCATTAATAACAGGTCGTTTCCATTCTGTGAGTTCCTGCTGAACGGAAAATGGTGTTTTACTAAAATCAATATTTGGATTCAAAATCTCTGAATTAAGTGATGGAACTAACTTCTGATTTTTTAATTGCAGAACAACTTTTGCAACGCCCGCAATACCGGCAGCGCTCTCACAATGCCCTATATTTGATTTTGCGGATCCAATAGCACAAAACTGTATATCCTTTGTGTCCTTTTGAAATGCTTTAGTAAGACCACTAATCTCTATTGGATCTCCTAACGATGTCCCTGTGCCATGGGCTTCTATATAACTGATTGTCCTTGCATCAACGCCCGCCTTTTCTATTGTCGTACTGATTAATTCTGCCTGTGCTGCTGGGTCAGGAACTGTATAACCATTTGTCTTCCCTCCATGGTTGATACCACTCCCGCGGATTACGGCATATATATTATCCTGATCCTTTTCTGCTTGTAGTAAGTGCTTCAGTAAAACTGTTCCTACTCCTTCACCTGGCACAAACCCGTTACCCCCAAGGCCAAAACTCTTACACTTACTATCTGTTGATAACATTTGTTGTGAACATAACAAAAAATAACTTGATGGATGAAGATACAGATTAACTCCTCCTGCTATCGCCATCTCACACTCTCCCATGTGAAGATGTTCACACGCCTCATGAATTGCTGTTAATGATGCTGAACACATAGTATCAACAGGCATACTCGGACCATGCAAATTCAATAGATATGAAACACGATTTGCTACTGAACCAAACGAAGTACGGGGATACACATCCTCCCCCTGTCTCCATAAATCAGGACCGTATAAATCAAACCCTGTTTTAGTGATCCCGGCAAAAACTCCTACTCTGTTATTATACTGTTTAGTTATTTGATCACGGGTGTATCCCCCATCCTCCAGAACCTCCCAACATGACTTTATAAACAATCTTTCCTGCGGGTCTATATTCATAGATTCCCTTGGGGACATTTTGAAAAAGAGCGGATCAAACTCTGAAAATCCTTCTACAAAACCACCCCATCTACTATAGCTCTTCCATTGTGCTGTTGCTTCTTTCTGGTCTGAATGATAAAATCCATCCAAAGACCAACGCTCTTTTGGTATTTCTGTTATGCAATCTTTGCCTGCTTTCAAATTTTCCCAATATTCATTCAGCGTTTTCGCCTGGGGAAAACGGCCGCTTATTCCGATTATAGCGATTGACTCTCGTTTCCCATATGACGCTGTTGCGGTATAATTACGGTCAATTTTCTTACCTGCTTTTAAAGGCACAAGTACTGGAAATTCACAGACATCATATTTTTTTTCTGAAGATTTTCTGGACAGATTTAATGTATCTCCTCCAAGGCCTGTCCATTTAACACATTCATGTTTGTGATCTGATATAAGATATCCAGTTAATGTCTCTAACGTCTGATACTCAAAAAACAGTGTTTTTGAAAGTCCGTAAAATATTTCTTCTAATTTTTTATTGAGCTTGGTTATCATTATAGAATCGATACCATATGATTCTAAAGATTCTTCAATATCAATTTGTGAAACATTTATTCTGGTAACCTCTCCAAATAAAACCTTGATTTTGTGTACTATCTTTTCTTTAAGAAACTTTAAATCTACTTGTTTAGCGGATGGCTTAGTTTGATCATCGTAAATCTTCGATGCTGTATTAAACAAACGTTCACGCATTTTTTGAACATCTCCCTCCGTAACCATTAACTGGTTATGGACAGAGACCAAACCTCTATACAGTGCATTAATCCCGCTCAATGTTTGCATAGAGATCATTCCCATGCTTGGCAGCAGCATCTTTTCTATTTCTTTATCGACACTCATTCCTCCATCTTTCCAGAAAGGCCAATTGATGGACAGAGTCTTTCCATGTCGAAGATTTGATGATACGAGGTTGTTCCTATATCCCGAATACGCATCCATAAAGGCATTACCGCATGCATAATCGGCCTGGCCTATGTTGCCCATACTTCCGGCTATGGAAGAAAAGAAAATAAAAAAATCGAGGGGTATATTTTTGCTTGCTTCATCAAGATTAACAAGACCTGTTACTTTCGGTGCTAATACTTCCTCGAACTCTTCTCTGTTTTTTTTCAGAATGAAGTTATCTCGAATGACTCCAGCACTATGTATTATGCCGTCAAGTTTTCCAAACTCATCCTGTAAGCTTTCCATTAAATTAATTACAGATTCTTTATTTGTTACATCAATCTGTCTGTAGTCAATTATTGCTCCCATTGACTCCAATTTCTCTAACTGGGTTCGCTTATCTTTATTTAATTCTGATCGTCCGGTGAGAATCAATGTAGTATATTTTACTTTCGCAAGTATTTCTTTCGCAAATATTTGACCAAGACCGCCTGCTCCTCCTGTGATTAGATAAACTCCTTTATCTTTCCACGGAATATTTACTTCTTTAGAAGAATTAACCTCCACAGAATTTTTTGCATATCTCTTCCCATTTTCGTATTTAATTTGCATGTCATAGGTAGTTCGAATATTCTCCTGCAATATTTTTACGATCTCTTCCGAATTATCGAGCTCAATGATCTGTCCTGTAATTTTTGGATTTTCAAGTGCTGCTGTTTTTAAGAGTCCAGATAGTCCGAATAAAAGTTTTTCTTTATTTCCGTGAGAAATCACAACCTGAATCAATACACTTCCACTCGGTTTTTCTTTGATGATTCTTTGTATTTCCTCAAATATCTGAAGTGAGTATTTTTTAAATCTTTCAGTAGTACCTTTTTCATTTGAGCTCATAGCAAGCAGGTTAACATCTTTCATATCCTTTTCAATGCTTTCAAATAAAGCTTCTTCAGGATCACAGAGTAGTACAAGATGCTCTGTATACTCAACAGCTTCTATATCCATTGAAACATTCTGCTCTTTCCACTTTGGCTCAAACATCAATGTTCCAATAGCTGATAATTCAACTTCACCTTCCAGTAATTTTGATGATAAACCTTTCAGTTTTACACAAACATCTCCATTGTCATTACAAAAATCTATATCGAATTTCTGAATCTTATCATCCGGTTTACTTCCGGCACTGTATCTTATCCATGCCCACATGTTGGATGTAAAATTTTTTAGTATTACAAGCTCCTGTAAGGCAAATGGAAACGCAGGTTTGACTTCCGTTCTATTTTCTGTATCAAAAGAGTCCTGCATAAATATCATTAATGACTGAAGAGCAGAATCAAGCATACCTGGATGCAGCATATACTGATCTTTGGTATCTGAAACTAAAGGTGATAGAGTAAGCTTAGAAAGTGCATGATTCTCTCCTACATATACTTTTTCTATTCCCTGTTGGGCTGGACCATATTCTAACCCTATAGCTTTGAATGCCTCATAGCATTGAGTAGAAGATAAAACACTTTGATTACACTTTTCCTGTATTGTTTTAATATCTATTGTGGTAGCATCTGCATCTTTACACAGTACGGCATTTCCCTGACTGTATACTATGACATCCTCTTCTCCTGAATCACAGTAAATTTCATAGGCTATCTCTCCATTGTCTTCAGGAAACAATCTGATGTGTACCTGAATTTTTTCGTCTCCCACTGCAATAGGTCTACCCCAAACTACATTTTCAAGTCGAATTCTGACGTTGCTATCTCTCAAAGCTTCTGTTGAATTCTCTATTGCCGCCCGAGCCATCTCAAGATATGCGATTCCAGGTAACATTCGCTGTCCCTTTACTACATGGTCGGAAAGGAAAAATTCTTCTCCGGTAAATGTTGAACTAAACTTTTGCTCAGACATATTTGATGTGTTTTGATGCAATAATGGGTGGAGCTTTGATGCAAAAACATTAACGTTTAACATCTGATTTTCTAACTCTATTGTTGATTTCCAGTATCTTTCTTTTGCAAAAGGATAGGTTGGAAGACTAATACGAGTGGGTTTCTCTGATAGATAAAAAAGATTCCAGTCTATTTTTATACCTGAAGCCCATAGTTGAGCTATTTTATTATAATTTCCCTCTTCTACGATAGCATTAATAAACTGTTCACCAGCACTACCCGAAACAAGAACATTATTTTTCCTGTCTTTTTTAACATTTCCTGTATATAAATTCTCAATGTCAGACTCACCTTTACAATATCCAGCCAGTTTTTCAGATAATGTGGCAGTATTAGTTGCAACAACAGCCAGTCTATGCGTCATTGCTTCTCGACCTTCCTGAAGAGTAAAAGCAAGTTCTTTCATATCAGTTTCAGGGAACTGTTTCAGGAAACTGTTAAATTCTAAAGCATAAGTTTTCAACCCTTCCTCATTTTTTGCAGAAATAACAACAATATAATCTTCATTTGAAATTTGCTGATTTGATAAATTATCATTGTGTGGAATATACTCCTGCACAACAAGGTGTACATTAGTTCCGCTATGTCCAAATGAATTTAAAACTGCTTTTAAGGGATTATTATCGTAAGATCGCCACTCTGATAACTCTGTATTCATATAGAAAGCTGAATTTTCAAATTCAATAAGCGGATTTAATTTATTAAAATTAATCAGCCCCGGGATTTTATGATGACGAAGTGACAACAGAATTTTTATTAATCCTGCAACCCCAGCTGCCGCTGCGGTATGACCAATATGGGATTTTGAACTCCCCACTGCACAAAAATTATTTTTATCTGTAAACTGCTTAAAAGCCCGAACCAGGGAATTTGCTTCAACAGGGTCACCAAGTCTTGTACCTGTTCCATGGACCTCAGCATATGTTATATCTTCAGGATTTATGGAGTATTTCTTATATACATCGGTTATTAAACGTTCCTGAGCTGCACCATTTGGTGCTGTAATGCCGTTACTGGCTCCATCCTGATTTGTTCCTGATGCTTCAATTATTCCATAAATATGGTCGCCATCAGAAATAGCATCATTTAAACGTTTTAATACAACAACACCAACACTTTCTGAAAAAACAGTACCATCACCAGATTCATCAAATGTTCTGCATCTACCTGAATAAGACAACATTTCAATTTCTGATAGAGTAATTAGTGCTGTTTGATCTAAAGTTGCAAAAACACCGCCGGCTAGAGCTAATGATGTTTCATTATTTCGTAGGCTTTCGCACGCCAGATGTATGGCAACTCCTGAAGATGAACAACCCGTATTTATAACAAGAGCTGGCCCACTTAAATCAAGGAAGTATGATAAACGGGAAGCAACTATTGCTTCTGAAGAACCAGTAAATGTTTCATGCATATACCCGGTAGGCTCTGCTCCAATAAAAACACCTGTTTTAGAGCCAGCCAGATCTCCGGGATTATATCCGGCATCCTCCAAAGCTCTCCAGCTTTCCTGAAGAATCATACGTTGATGTGGGTTCATCGATTCAGCTTCACGAGGTGAAATGTTGAAAAATAAAGGATCAAAACAATCCTTCTCTTTTAAAATACCACCCCATTTGCAATATGTTTTTCCAGACTGTTTTTTACTGCTATAAAACGTTTTCTGATCTAAATATTCAGAAGGGAGTTCCTGGACACCATCAACACCATTAATCAAATTAAGCCAGAATTCTTCAATGTCTCCAGCACCGGGAAATTGTCCGGATATACCAGTTACAGCTATAGAAGTCATTATATCTTCATTTATAGAAGGCTTTATGTTTTTTACTAAACGATTTTTATTTATGGATAAAACAGAAGTTTTAATTTCTTCTTCCTGTACATTCAATTGTGTACTCTTTTTGTTTTGAACAGTATTGTTTTTTAAAATATGACTTTCAATTTTCTTCCCATGGGTTTTCAACATATAGTCAGAGAGTTTATCAATTGTTGAATAATCAAAAATAACAGTTGTATTCAGATCAACATCAAACGCTTTTTTTAATTCATTTATAAAAGTTACCACAAGAATAGAGTCCAGCCCATAGTCTGCTATGGGTTGATCACCCTCAATATTTTTTGAAAAAACTTTCAATGTTTCAGAAAGTTTTTTTGTGATAATTTTATTCACATACTCTTCAGCATTTCTACTATGATTGTCTTCATTTTGAGATTTTTGAATGTGTTTACCTGATAATTTTATGCTTTCTTCAACAGTCTTTATTTCAGATGAATTTAACTTTAATTGTTGCGGCTTCTTCTGCCTTACAATTCCATCACTTTCTGCAATAATAATCTGTTGTCCCATTACACGAGCTCGCTGTGCAGGATAGAAAACATTACGAAACCCTTCTTTTTCTAATTCATCTTTCCACGTTTCTGGAAATAATCCGGGACTGCCTGGAATGCGAAGCCATGAATCTTCATACAACCACCATCCTTCCAAAAGACCAAATGTTAAATGAGCAAATAAAATATTACTACACATCTCATTTAATACGACTAATCCATTATGTCTTAATACAGTTTTGACATTGCGCAGGGTCTGTCGAATATTTTTAGTAGCGTGTAGCACATTGGTGGCTATTACCATATCATATCCACCTGCACTGATATCCTGACCGGCAATCGGCATTTCTGCATTAAATATCTTACAGGTTAAATAAGGGTTCTCAGCCCCATACTCTTTTTCCCCATGAATTAAAAAAGCTTTTGAAATGTCAGTATAGCAATATTCTTCAATATGATTCTGATAGGGTTTTAATTTATTAAAAACCATGCTACTGGTGCCTCCAGTGCCAGCGCCGATTTCAATAATCCGTATTCTTGAAGATGGATCATGTTTAAGTCTTTCTTCAATATAAGCTACTAAAGTATCGGCCACGGCCTCATTGAAATAATCCGCAACCTGGTTGTTTTTGTAAACACCTTCAACTAATTCCATTGATGAATTTGGAAAAATTATATCTGTAGCAGGTATCTTTTTTGTAAGAATTTCAGGTAAAGAATTTAGTGTTGCTTCAACTAAATTTATCTGAGCTTTCATGTCAGGATTTTTTAACCATAATTTTTTTTTCTGTTCCCACTCTTCCCATACAGCATCTCTATCAATTAATGTCATATCTTTTACTGAGAACAATTTCCCATCGTAATGAAGATAATTCCTGCGTATTAAAACTGCTATGCTTTCATCAAACCATCCATTATAAAAATCCCAAAGCTCTGTTTTTGCTTTAATATCCTCTGGAACTAATGTTTTTTCAGTAAACATCCCCATTGCCTGTAATTGGCACCAGAGCAATCTGCCAAGAAGCTCATCCATTTCTTCAATCTGTTTTATATTACTTTCCAAATTTATAAATTTCATTTATCTGCCTCTATTTTTTTCGATACATCTTTAACAACCTCAAAATAATGTTTTGAGTAATCCCTGGTTATTAATAATACCGTGGAATAGCTATTTGGGAACCTCTAATAATTAGAACTTTGATTGAAATACAACGTTTATAAAAGCTTTTAGTTTTATAAAATCTCTGCATTAGAAAAAATAACGAGCGGATTCGTTTATAAAAAGCTTTAATTTATAAACATACAACAGTTTTTTTTTCGTAATAACGAAGTAGTTCGATTAAAAGGCGGTTATTTGAGATTCCCTATTGTTTATTTGAAGGATGTAAATAAGGTATGGTTAAGTTGGTCCAACCCAACTAATTATCAGGTTATTCTGGATCTGTATTGATTCTCAACAAAAGGTATAAGAAAAAACCTTTAAGATATTTTCTTCCATCTTTCATTATAATGATCTTTAAACAACATTATAATTTTTCATAATATATTTTGTTAATCTATTGATAGTTGGATATTCCAATAATGTGTGATGAGCTAATTTAAGTTTGTATTCCTCATTTAAATTATTAATAAATTCTATATGCATAATCTGGTCAAATCCATATTCAATCAGATCAATATCTACATCGATATCTTCTTGTTCAACTTTGATTATCCTGGAGATATTTTGTTTTAGTGAAGTCTCCATATATTCTACCGTGTTATTAATACCAATTGCAGAATTTGATGAGTTTAATTCTTTTTTTGGTTTCGAATCATTAGAAATAAGAATCTGCATATTTTGAATAGCTGAGGGATTGTTTTCAGGATAAACTGTAAGCAATTCATCCGCTTTCACTCCATCTTGAATCAATGGTTTACTCAATTTCATCAACCCAATTTGATCTATGTTCCCGCTAACTAACATTTCAAGAGTCTTCATTGCTTCCTCAGGTTCAATAGATCCTATGCCTGCCTGTGCCATCCTATCCTGATAATCTTTCGTAGCGACAATCCCCACACTTCCCCAATATCCCCAATTAATCACTTTCACCACACCAGAGGTTTCATGTGAAAGCTGGTGTGCAAAAGCATCCTTAAAAGTACAGCCTGCGGCATAGTTACTTTGACCAGGCATTTTTGAAAACGATTGCATAGATGAAAAAAACAATATAAAATCCAAAGGTTCTGCCTGAAAGACTTGAGCTATACGCACACTCACGTCTACCTTGGCTGAAAGAGCAGCTCTGAATTGTTCCTCCTTCATATTAGCAAGACTCTTATCCAACAAAACAATTGCAGAATGAATCACTCCGTGAATATTTGAATGTTGTTTTTTTATCTCTTCATATGCATTCCCTAAAGCTTTCTTGTTAGTAGCGTCAGCCGCTATATAGATCGGTAATGATCCTATAGCCGCTAATCTATCCAGTTTAGCCTGGATCACTGAATCCTTTTTCCGTCTTCCAATCCATATAATCTGCACATTATAAGTTCGAATCATATATTCACTCCATACCTCTCCAATGCCCCCTGCACCACCTATAACGACATATACTCCTCCATACTTATACAAAGTTTTATGTATTGAAGGGTAATTGACCGGAATTAACTGTTGTTGATACCATTGTTGGTTTCGATAAACCAGTAGATCCCCCTGTTTGTTTGTAGGTAGCGTGAATATATCCGCAACTGACCAATCGCTATCATCTTCAAGATCAACAAGACGGATCTTCCAGTTCTGATATTCCTTTGCCATTGAACCAATAAGGCCATGCAGACTCGATTGACCAGGGCTTACTGTATCATTTTTGCGAATGGATTGAGACTGGGTTGTAATTAAACTCCAACCCAAATTTCTGGTGCCATAACCAGATTGAAGCAGAGCTTTGATCATACGGAAGCATTTTAGAACACCTTCGTTCTGTTCTTCAATTATAGAATCATCTGCAAGAGTTTCTAAAGATTTATAGGGAGCTATCCAGATTATATGATCAATAAAACCATTCTTTTCCAGTTTTTGAGCCAATATTTCTATGGTATCAGTGGAATTATTTTCTAATATCCGGGCATTAGGATAGTATTGTTGGAGAAAAACTCTATTTTCTTTGGTTCCACCGACAATTATAACCTGAGCCGTCAGGGAAGGAAAAATTTGATTTTTTTCTAGTAAAATTGTATCCCATACAGGACTTTGTATAACTGTTCCAACGAGATGTTTGATGGGATCATCCAGGTAACTTTCTTTCAATTTTTTATTAGTTTGAATCTCGCTTTCCAATACTCTTGATGTAAATCCTTTCATTCTTACACATATATTCCCATCCTCATCACACAAATCTATATCGAGTTTCTGAAAATTATCGTCCGATATACTTCCAGTACTGTATCTTAACCATGCCCACATGTTAGCTGTACAATTGCTTAGTATTTCAAGCTCCTTTACGGCAAATGGAAGTGAAGGTTTGCCTTGCGCATTGTTCTTGATATCAACAGAACCCAGCATAAATCCTATTGATGACTGAAGTGTAGAATCAAGCATGCTTGGATGCAGCACATACTGATCTTTAGTATCTGAAACTAAAGGTGGTAGAGAAAGCTTCGAAATTACCTGGTTCTTTCCAATATGTAATTTTTCAATCCCCTGATGGCCAAGACCGTATTCTATCCCTATTGATTTAAATGCTTCATAGCATTTAGCGGAAGATAAAATTGTTTGATTACACTCTTCTTGTATTGCTTTAATATCTATTGTGGTAGTGTCTTCATCTTTACACAATATAGCATTTCCCTGATTGAATACTACGATATCTTCTTCTCCGGAATCGCAGTAAATTTCATAGGCTATCACTCCATTGTCTTCAGGAAATAATCCGAGATTCACTTGAACTGCTTTATCTCCCACAGTAATAGGTATACCCCAAACCATATTTTCAAATCTAATTCTAACGTTCCTTTCCCCCATTGAGCTCTCTATTGCCGCATGAACCATCTCAAGACATGCTACTTCTGGCAATATTCGCTGTCCCATTATTAGAGTAAAGAAAAATTCTTCTCCGGTAAATGTTGAACTGTATCGTTGTTTCTCAAAAGTCGATGTGTTTTGATGCAATAAGGGGTGGAGAAATGACACAATTCCTTTACCAGCCATATTATTAGTACTGGTTATATTCTCAGGGAGCCAATATCTCTCACGAGTAAATGGATAAGTTGGCAAACTAATGCGGTTAGGTATTTCATAATCATATAGTTTGTTCCAATCAAAAAAAAGTCCTTTAACCCACAGGTTTAATAGTTTTGTATATTTTTTTCTTTTAATCCATTTCTCAATTGCTTCCTGTAATTCTTCATCAGCCGCAAAAACAGAGATCGCATCTTTATTGCCCTTAACCTGACCACGATATATACCCTCAATATCATCTCGATTTTCCAGAAATCCATTTAACTTTTCTTCAAGTTCTTTAATATTTGCTACACTCATCGCAAGACGTTCTTCCATGGCCTCTCTTCCAACCTGAAGTGTATACGCTATATCAGGCAGACTTGCATCAGGAAACTCTTTCTTTGCAATGGCTTCCAGCAATTGCTTCGCCTGGACTTTCAAATTTTCTTCATTCTTTGTAGAAAGTACAATTATTGCAGGGTTATTATCCGAAATAACAATCTGAGGAGATACCTCTTTTGATAAATATTCCTCTATCACAACATGGGCGTTTGATCCGCCAGCTCCAAAAGATGATACTCCTGCACACCGTGCCACTTCATGACCATTAATAACAGGTCGTTTCCATTCTGTGAGTTCCTGCTGAACTACAAATGGTGTTTTACTAAAATCAATATTTGGATTCAAACTCTCTGAATGCAGTGACGGAACTAACTTCTGATTCTTTAATTGCAATACTACTTTTGCAACCCCTGCAATCCCCGCAGCACTCTCACAATGCCCTATGTTGGACTTTACAGATCCAATGGCACAGAATTGTACATCCTTTGTGTCCTTTTGAAATGCTTTACTAAGACCGTTAATCTCTATCGGATCCCCTAATGATGTACCTGTACCATGGGCCTCTATATAGCTGATTGACCTCGCATCAACTCCTGCCTTTTCTATTGTTGTCCTGATTAATTCTGCCTGTGCTGTTGGATTAGGAACTGTATAACCATTTGTCTTTCCTCCATGGTTGATACCACTCCCGCGGATTACTGCGTATATATTATCCTGATCCTTTTCTGCCTGCGATAAACACTTTAGTAAAACTGTTCCTACTCCTTCACCTGGCACAAACCCATTACCTCCAAGCCCAAAACTTTTACACTTACCGTCTGTTGACAACATTTGTTGTGAACATAACAAAAAATAACTTGATGGATGAAGATACAGATTAACTCCCCCTGCTATCGCCATCTCACACTCTCCCATGTGAATATGTTCACACGCCTCATGAATTGCTGTTAATGATGCCGAACACATAGTATCAACAGGCATGCTCGGACCATGCAAATTCAATAGATATGAAACCCGATTTGCTAACGAGCTGAACGATGTACGGGGATACATATCCTCCCCCTGTCTCAATAAATCAGGTCCGTACAAATCAAACCCTGTTTTAGTGATCCCGGCAAAAACTCCTACTCTGTTATTATACTGTTTAGTCAGTTGATCCTGGGTGTAGCCCGCATCCTCCATAACCTCCCAACAAGACTTTATAAATAATCTTTCCTGGGGGTCTATATTCATAGATTCCCTTGGGGACATTTTGAAAAAGAGCGGATCAAACTCTGAAAATTCTTCTATAAAGCCACCCCATTTACTATAGCTCTTCCACTTTTCCGTAGCTTCTTTCTGGTCTGAATGATAAAATCCATTCAGTGACCAGCGCTCTTTTGGTATTTCTGTTATGCAATCTTTGCCCGCTTTCAAATTTTCCCAATATTCATTCAGCGTTTTCGCCTGGGGAAAACGACCGCTTATTCCAATTATGGCAATCGGCTCTCGTTTTCCAAATGACGCTTTTGCTGTATAATTACGGTCAATTTTCTTACCTGCTTTTAATGAAACAAGTGCTGGGAATTCACTGATATCATATTTTTTTTCTGAGGATTTTCTGGACAGATTCAATATATCTCCTCTAAGCCCTGCCCATATAAAACATTCATGTTTATGGTCTGATATAAAATATTCAGATAGTGCTTCTAATGTCTGATATTCAAAAAACAGTGTTTTTGAAATTCCTGAAAATATATCTTCTAAATTTTTATTAAGCATGGTTATCATTACAGAATTAATACCATAGGATTCTAAAGGTTCTTCAATATCTATTTGCGAAACATTTATCTTGGTAACCTCTGCAAATAAAGCCTTGATTTTGTGTACTGTCTTTTCTTTAAGAAGCTTTAAATCTACTTGTGGAGCTGATGGATTGGTTTGATTTTCGTAAATCTTCGATGCTGCATTAAACAAATGTTCACGCATCATTTGAATATCTCCCTCCATAACCATTAACTGGTTATGACCAGATACCAAACCTTTATAGAATGCCTGAATCCCGCTTATTGTTTGCATAGAAATCATTCCCATGCTTTGCATCATCATCTTTTCTGTTTCTTTATCAATACTCATTCCTCCATTTTTCCACAAAGGCCAATTGATAGATAGAGTCTTTCCATGTCGAACATTTGATGATACGAGATTGTTTCTATATCCGGCATAAACGTCCATAAAGGCGTTGGCGCAGGCATAATCTGCCTGACCTATGTTGCCCATACCTCCAGCTATGGAAGAAAATAAAATAAAGAAATCGAGGGGTATATTTTTGCTTGCTTCATCAAGATTTACAAGTCCAGTTACTTTGGGCGCCAATACCTTCTCGAACTCTTCTCTGTTTTTTTTTAAAATGAAGTTATCCCGAATGATTCCCGCACTATGTATGATGCCATCAAGCTTTCCAAACTCTTCCTGAATGTTTTGCATTAAACTAATTACAGATTCTTTACTTGTTACATCAACCTGTCTGTAATCTATTCTTGATCCTAATGACTCCAATTCCTTTAACCGTACTCGCTTATCTTCACCTAATTCTGATCGTCCGGTAAGAATCAATGTGGTATCTTTTACTTTTGCAAGTATTTCTTTCGCAAATATTTGACCAAGATCACCTGCTCCTCCAGTGATCAGATAAACTCCATAATCTTTCCATGGCAACCCTACGTCTTCCTGAGACATTTTGACTTCGTTCCATTTAACAATCAAACGCTTGCTGTTTATGTATCGGATTTGACTATCATTCGGATTTTTACTGCTTTCTTCAAGCTTCTTTACCATATCCTCATTTGTATCGGTTTCAATAAGCTGACATATAAGTTTTGGATTCTCTATCCTGGCAGTTTTAAATAATCCAGAAAGTCCTGAAAATAAATGATTCTCACCTTTTGTTGCAGAAACAACACCCTGCATCAGTACCCTGCCTTTAGGTTTATCATTAAGAATGGTTTGAATTTTTTCAAATAGTTGTACAGCATAATTCTGAAAGCGATTTTCGATTTCTTTTTGCTTGGATTCAAGGAGTATACAATTCACGCCATTTAGTTCAGATTCAATATCTTTGAAAGAAATGTTATCCGATTCACAAAAAAACACTAAATGCTGAGTATATTCTGGAATACTGATTTTAGAATCCACAGAATGCTCTTCCCAGGATTTTTTCAGCATTAATGTTTCATATTCTATATTTGAAGCTGTTGAACTGTTTTTGTCTTCCAGTACTTTTGAAGTTTCCATGCAAATTTTTCCGTTTTCATCACACAAATCAATATCAAATTTCTGAACATTCTTTTCAGAAATGTTAGTATCTACTACCTGTTTTCCAACTCCTATATCTGTTATCCAGTACCTTTCTTTGGCAAAAGGATAGGTTGGTATGCTAATCTTACGGGGTTTAGTCTCACCATATAATTTGTTCCAGTCAAAATTCAGTCCCTTGACCCAAAGGTGTAGAAGCTTTCTATATTTCCCTTTAGCAAACCATGCATCAATTGTTTTCATCATATCTTCATCTGCGTCAAAGACAGCAAATGTCTCTTTATTTCTTTTAACCTGGCCTCTAAACAGATCGTCAACATCCTTTTCATCCAGAAAATCCCTCAATTTTTTCTGAAGTTCCCTGATAGTTTCCACAATCACAGCAAAACGTTCTTCCATTGGTTCACGACATACTTGTGAAGTATAAGCAATTTCAGAAATGCTTTGATTTTCTTTCTCTAAAAACACCACCATTTTTTTTACATATTCTTTTAACTGAATTTCATTTTTTGCAGAAAGAACGAAAATTTGAGGTTTATTTAGTTTTACCTCATTATAATTCTGTGCTTTTGTAACATTGTTAAATTCCTCAATAACAACATGAGCATATGCCCCTGAAAAACCAAAAGAACTTATCCCCGCACGCCTTGGGATATTATTAAATGTTTTCCAGTCTTCAATCTCCTGATTAATATAAAATGGTGAATTCTCAAGTTTAATATATGGATTCAATGTTTTATATGTAAACATGCTTGGAATTTTTTTATATTTTATTTGCTGGATAACTTTGATAAGCCCAACAATTCCAGCAGCACCTTCGGCATGCCCAATATTAGCCTTGGCAGACCCTATTGCACAAAAATTTTCTTTTTGTGTAAATTTTCCAAAAGCTTTTTTAAGACTATTTATCTCAATAGGATCACCAAGCTTTGTTCCCGTACCATGTGCCTCAATATAACTAATTGTTTCAGGGTTAATACCTGCATCAGCCCAGGCTTTTAAAATTACATTTTCTTCTCCAGAAACACTTGGAGCAGTTAAAGAAGAAGTATATCCTCCATGCAGTGCAGCTGAACCCTTAATAATCGCATAAATTCGGTCATCATCCTTTATTGCCTCATTTAATGGTTTCAGCAAAACCCCGGCAACACATTCCGCCGGAACATAACCATCTGCTGCTTTATCAAACGAATGGCAACGACCTGTAGGTGATAATGCTCCTATACTACTAAAATATCTATAATGATAAGATGAAAGAAGTAAATTTACCCCAGCCGCAAAAGCCATTTTGCATTCTTTATTTCGTAAAGCGCTACAGGCATGATGCAATGCGAATAATGAGGAAGAACACGCTGTGTCATATGCGATACTCGGCCCTGTAAAGTCAAATATAAATGAAGCCCTGTTTGCAACAATAGTTTGCCGATTTCCTGTATCAATATAGGGATCTACAGGAAGATTAAGTTCAGAAATTTTATCTGCATAATCATGAAAACAAACACCAACAAAAACCCCAGTATCAGATCCTCGCATTTGATTGATATAACCGGCATCTTCACCTGTGCCATATATACATTGAAGCATTAATCGAATCTGAGGATCCATCCATTCCGCTTCTCGAGGAGAAATATTAAAAAAATCAGCATCAAATTTATCAACACCATCAATAAAACTTCCCCATTTACAATAAGTTTTATCCTTTGCATCTACATTTTCATCAAACCAGGGGCGATAATCCCAATGATCTGTTGGAATTTCCTTAATCAGGTCTTTATTATCACACAGGTTATTCCAAAATTCCTCCACACCTGCGGCTTCGGCAAACCTTCCATTCATACCGATAATTGCGATATCCTTTGATGATTCTTCTTGTATAAGACATTCATCATCATCTGGTTGTTCAATTGGTATAATGCCAATATCCTTTCCAGATTTACAAACACCAGAATCAATCACAATTTCAGATTTATTTTTTATTGAAGTTATATAATTGTCTTTAAATTCACTAATATTAAAGACTTTTGACAGTTTCTGTGGAAATTTTTCCACAAAATATTCAACAAGTTCTTTAATGTTTTGATATTCAAAAAACAATGTTGGATCAAAGTCTATATTAAGATCTTCTTCAATGGCTTCAGCTATTTTAAGTAACTCAATAGATTCAAGCCCTAAATCCATAATATTTCTTTTGCTACTGATAGAGTTCTCTGTTTCATCTAAAATCTGTAATAATTTTTTTGATATATATTTGTGTACTTCAATTTCTAATTTCACTGTTTGTTCTTTTAAATTCTGATAAACATTATCTGTAACAGGAATATTTTTTTCAAGGTCTACATCTTTATTAACACCTTCATTATCAATTAATGAGCGTAATGTTGAAAATCGACTTTTATCATTCTTAATACGGATTGCATCAAATTTTTCCTTTTCATAAATAATTTCAAAAGTGTCAGGTACTTTAAAATTTGCTATAGATTCACATCTTTTTTCAAATTCACTTTGAACATGCTTCTCAATGCTTTCATTACCATTTTTTTTTGAAATTGTATTCCACTCAGGATAAATTACAGCATGGGGACGTTCACCCACTTTTTCTTCAATTTTCCTTGTGATTATAACATCAGATATATAATCACTTTGTATAAGTAATTCTTCAAGTTCCTTTGAATAAATATTACTCCCACCTTTAGTAACAATGATATTTCGTGATCTTCCTGTAATGTATAAAAAGCCGCTTTTATCAAATCTCCCGATATCACCGGTATGAGCCCATCCTTCGTTGTCTACAGAGATTCGTCCATCTATACACCCATGAGAATTCTTAGGCATTTTAAAATAACCGGCCATAACATTTGGCCCTTTTGCAATTATTTCACCATTTCCTGATTCATCAGGTTTATAAATCCTTACCTGAACACTACCTAAAAGTTGTCCAACAGAACCTGCTTTTTTTGAAACAAAGGAATTAAATGAAATACATGGACCTGTTTCTGTCAGGCCATATCCCTCAATAATTTCGATCCCAAAGGATTCCATCTCATCAATAATAAACTTTGAAAGAGGAGCTCCTGCTACAAAAAGACATTTTAGACTATCTAATCCATGTTCTTTAAGCGAAAATTGTTTGTTTTTTATATTTGACTTAATATATTTATAAAATCTTTCTACTAAAAGAGGAACCATTGTGACATAATTTATTTTATATTCTTTGATTGCCTTAACTATTTGATTAATTCGCGAGGTTGATAAGTATATGGTAGAGCTATGTGTTAGTATAGGAAGTAATATCCCAAAAGATGTAGGAAATGTATGACTTAATGGAACAATGGCTAACCATTTACCTATTAAATTTCTTTTAAATTTAAATATATTGAATAGGTCAAATACATTTGACATGATTGCTTTATGGGAAAGCATTACTCCAATCTTATTTGAAACAAAAAGTGTTACAGCTATATCATTAGCATTTACTACTACATTGTTGTAACTCTTAGTACCTTTTTGAGAGAGGTTTTTACCATTTTTGTACAGGTCATCAAAATTCAGATATTCAGACCCATTTTTTTTAATCTTTGATTCTTTATAATACTTTTTTTTCCCAAAACAGATTATTTTCTTTAACTTATTAAGTTTTGATCTATTATTTTTAATATTTTTAATAAACAGATCAGAAGTAAAAAGCATTGAAATTTCACTTTTACTTATAACAATTGTTAATTCATAAGGTTTTAAGAAAATATCAAAGGGAACAATTATCGCTCCGATAGAACACACTGCAAGATAGATAATCGCCCATTCTGTTCTATTTTCAGAAAGCAGGCCTATTTTATCTCCTTTTTCAACTCCGGTTTCAATCAAAACATTTCCGATAATTTCAATATAATCTTTAAGTTCTTTATATGAAATATCATGATAAGGATTATTTACATCATTACTCTGAATTGCTTTTAAATTCAGTTTGTCTTCATCTAAACTATCTATCATTTCTCTTATCGTGGATAACATAATGTATTCTTATTAACCTTTTAATATCTGAATTTTTATCATTTCAAAACCATTGATCAGTTTAGAAACAGATTAAAAACTTCTAAGACGTTTAAATAAAAAACTTGATGTTTCCTTCATAAGTTTCACACCAATTTCATCTACATGCCTTTTTTTCCAATCTTCAAGGGGGGTTCCTTTTACCCATTGATTAAAAGCTCCAAGGGCAGGTCCACATTGTATCTGGTAATCAACTCTGCGCTCTTCATTACCATCCATAGCCAATCTTGTGGATAGGCCAAAATACCATTTAAAAATCATAGCCATCTTATTTTTTTGATTTTTCTCAGCTATTTCAATCTCTTTTGCCGGGTAAAAGTCTTTACAATCTTCAAATATTTCGTCAAAGCTTCGTTTGAAATATCTTTCTTCAATCTGTTTTTTTGTTTTTTCATCAATTTTATCCAGGGAGTCATAATGCTGATAAAGTGAATATAATTTATTTGCCCTTGCAGGAAAAAAAACTCCTTTTTTTAGTACCTGAACTTTTGCTCCAAACTCAAACATATCACCGGCAGGTGCATATTCTGTGTCCTGAACATTTATCTGCTGGAGCAGTTCTTTCACACTATCACTTGTACCGGCTTCTACAGTGCACTGGTTTATTGACCCTGTCAAAATAAAATCTGCCCCCATTATAAATGCTGCTGCTGCTGCTTCAGGTGTTCCAATTCCTCCTGCAGCTCCTACCCGGATCTTTTTTTCATAGTTATATTGCTCCATCATCTCATCACGCAGTCTCATTATTGCAGGTAGCAGTGCGTATGCAACAGCCTGATCAGTATGTCCACCCGAATCTGATTCAGCACATATGTCATCAGCCATAGGAATATTTTTTGACAGTTCTGCCTCTTCCTGAGTTATCTGATTTGTTTCAAGTAGTTTATTAATAATACGTTCAGGGGCAGGACTTAAAAATATCGTTGCAACTTCAGGCCTTGAAATCTTGGCCTGAATCCTGTTAGCAATGATAATGCCATTATTCCCATTGCGGCTTAACCCTTTTAGCCTGTATTTAACCAGGGCGGGTGTTATCTGCATGTATGCGGCAGCTTCAACATTTCTTACATTATGTTTTAGAAAAAGATCAACTGTCAATTCTTCCAAAGGACCGTTAATTAGGTTCATTCCGTATGCCTGATTTTCAATGAGTTCTTCCTGGATATTCTTTATTGCCTTCTCAATAACATCAATTCCAAGCCCTCCTGTGCCAAAATACCCTAACATTCCAGCTTTACCTATTTTAATCACAAGTTCATCTGAGGATATTCCTTTGTACATTCCTCCTGCCACATAGGAATATTTAACATTATAATCCTTTTTAAACTCATCACATCCCAATGATTCAGCGTTTATAGAGATATCACTATGCGGTTCTACTTCAGCAGTTACATTATTTTTTACTTCACTTTCATTTATTTCTGTTTTTGATAGGATGTTGGTGTTTTTTTCAGATTCTTCCACTTTTTTAGCATTCTCGGAATTATTTTCTATCTCTTCAGCATCTTCAATTATTGGTGTTCCTTCTTTTTCTATTTGCCTGATCAATCCTGTTAATACATTTCCTGGTCCAACCTCCTCGAATTCCATTTTTCCCTTTCCCATCAGATAACAAATACTTTCCGTCCATTTTACCGAATGAGTAATTTGATCAGTGAGATTTTCTTTAATTTTCTCTTTTTCATAAGGACGTGCATGGGTGTTCGAAATAACCGGGATTTTAATCTCTGAAAAATCTATATCATTCAAAAAAGACTTAAACTCTTCTTTTGCAGAAGCCATATATTGAGAGTGAAAAGCACCGCTAACATTTAAGGGTATGTACATTCTTGCGCCAGCTTCTTCAAATATTTTTTTTGCATTATTTATATCTTCTTTTAGTCCTGCAACAACTATCTGGCTTGGAGTATTGAAATTTGCAATACTTATATTATTAAAGTTGTTTTCTGAAAGAATATTTTCTATCACATGAGAATTTAGACCAATGATCGCAGCCATACCTCCACCATGCGCATCACCCATTAATTCGCCTCTCTTTTTAACAATGCGCAGTCCGGTTTCAAAATTAAATGCTCCCGCTGCAAATAGTGCATTGTATTCTCCAAGGCTGTGCCCTGCTACAAAATCAGGTCTATAACCTGAATCTTCAATTTTTCTCAAATATGACAAGGCATTAACAACGTAAAGAGCAGGTTGTGTATATTTTGTATTTCCTAACAAATTATTACGGTTTTCTATACATAACTCTTTTATTGAATATCCCAAAACATTATCAGCTATTTTGGTCAATTCCTTGTATTCATCAAAAAGATTTCCGCCCATTCCTTTTTTTTGTGCTCCCTGTCCAGGAAAAACATATGTCTTTATCATTTTTTTTGCCTCCGATTTATTTGATACATATTGATTTTTTTTTAATTTTTTAGTTATATTTTCCAGATTTTTCATGTCCTGTCCGAAAGGTGTTAAAATTGCGTATGTTTCCGAACCTGAATTAGTCTTAAGGTTATATTTTGCAAAATTAGCAAGCGTACCCGACGGTCCCATATCCAGATAAATATAGTCATTATAGTGTTCAAGATTCTTTATAGTTTTTTGAAATAATATTGGATATCTTATTACATCCCAGAAGTAGTTAGTAGAATACGTCATTATTTCTTTTGAATATAAACATGAAATTAGAGGTATATTGGGGGGTAAAAACTTCTGATGGTTGAGAATCTTACTATAATCTGCAAAAGCAGAATCAATAAGTGATGAGTGAAAAGCTTTAGTGACCGGTAATGGTTGAAAGTTAATTTGTTTTTCTCTTAAATATATTTCTATTTCTTTTAATTTATCGACTTTACCAGAAATAACAAAGTGGGAATGAAAATTATCCGATGCAAATTCACTATTTTCATTTATAAAAGGTATCTTGTCAAATAATTCACGTTTATGTAGAATTGCCAACATCCCACCTTTTTCACAATTTTTCTCTAATATCTGAGCCTGTTTAATAACTGCTTTAATACCATCCTCAACATTAACTACCCCAGCTATAGCAGCTGAACATAATTCCCCCAGACTTGATCCCATAACAAAATCAGGTTTTATATTATTTTCTAACAAAACCTGTGTAAGTGCGTATTCAATAATAAAAATAGCAGGACTGCTATACAAGGTACGATCAAACATTTCACTCTTTTTATACCCATCATTATATATTATATTGACGATAGATTTTTTCAGATAATCCTGAACTATTTCATCAAGTTTATGCACCCACTTTTTAAAAGCATGATTTTGTTCGAATAATTGTTTTCCCATCTGAAAATATTGTGACCCCTGGCCTGAATACATAAATACGATTTTTTTTTTCATTTATTAATTCTCTTTTACTGATATGGAGGTTTCATTACTAATAATCCTAATAACTAATCGAATTCACTATAGGGAACCTCTAATAACTGATCTTTTTGCGAAATACTGCTTTTTCAAAAAACAACTGTAGTAAAATCAACCCATTGTTTTTTTCTCAGCCTTGTATTTCATCAAAAATTCTAATTATTAGAGATTCCCTATAGTGACCGGAAACATAATCAGGATATTGAATTTTTTAATATAGGAGATATGCATACAAAATGTTTGTGAATTGAGCTTAATTGAGTTCTTTTCAAGGGGCTTTGTGCTAATTCTTTGATAAACTAACTTAATTTTATCCGGTTAATTTAAATAATGTTTCATTTAGATTTTGAAACTTACTCAGAAAACATAAGCACTTGTGAATATCCTTTATTACAAGTTTTCAATTTATATTGCTAATTTTAATCAAAAACAGCTCCGCTACTTTAAGTTACATATGTAACTTAATAAATAAGGGAATCTCTAATAACTGTTCTTTTGGCAAAATAC
>JAAELO010000314.1 GCA_024226555.1 Desulfobacterales bacterium
CTAATAATTAGATTTTTTGATGAAATACAAGGCATGACAAAAAATAACGAGCTGATTTTTCAACAGTTTTTTTTTGGTAATAACGAAGTATTTCGCAAAAAGAGCAGTTATTAGAGATTCCCTTTAATGCAAATACCTGATCAAATATATTGGACATTGGCAGCCAGAACACCTTTACTAAAAAATTAATCCATTGATATATCTATATCATCAATATAATTTCCTCCAAACGTTGATTTCTCAATATGTTCAAACTTTACTTTACATCTTTCACCAATAAACTCATCTGGAATATCAAATTCAACCAGATAAAAACCGAGAAGATAAGTATCTTTTTTGCCAAGCAGTTGCCATTCATAATCACCATCATTATTAATCTTTCTTCCAATACTGACATTGATATTTTCACTGCTATATACTCTTCTTAATTTATACTTAATAATTGCACTATTAGCATTTGTTAGATTAAATTCAGTCGTGATGAGTTTTGCGCCGTTTGTTTTATTCACAAAACCACTTTTCCACAAGCTGTTCCATTTCCAGTCTCCATCACTTTCCCAGTCATATGGCATATTTTCATCAAATGTTTCATTAATTAATGAACCAATGATACGAATATCAATCCGGTCATATATTTCTGATGAATACTCAGCAGATACTGTTGCTGTTTCACCAACTGTAACTCCTTTAACAATGCCACTTTCATCAATTTCTGCACTATAATTATCTGAAGAACTCCATGTAAATGATGATGGAGGAAGTTCTTCTTCTGTATTGTCTGTATATTTTCCAATGATCTTTAATTGAACCGATTGATTTTTATCAATAGAAATATTTCCAGAATCTATTTTAATAGAAACAAGCTTAATAACCTTTAGTTCAGACACTCCTGTTAAATTTACAGAACCTGAAGAATAAGTTGCTTTAACTGTAACATATCCATTATCTTTTCCGGTTGCCCAGCCTTTTTCTCCTTCAATATTACTTATATCTGCAATTGAAATATCTGAGATATCCCACTCGATTTCAGCAGATTCTGTCAGGTCTATTGTTTCGCCATTTGAGTTTGTTCCTGTTGCAGTAAAAAAAGCACCCTCACCTTTTTTGATTACTTCTTTATCAGATGTTACTTCAAGGGAAACCATAACCGGGGGTAATACTGTTAGAGTAGAATTTATTGCAACTATTCCATCTTTGCTTGCGCTGATATTTGATTCTCCCTCCTTAAGACTTTCACAGATACCTTTTTTTCCTGTTATATTGCTGATTGAAATAACTGTGGAATCTGTTGCGCTCCATTCAACAGAATTAGTGATATCCTGATCCTCTCCGGAACTGAAAGAACCTGTTGCTTTATATTGGATACTCTTTCCCAGTGGAACAGAAGTTTCAGAAGGTGATATGACTATGGATTCAAGAGTAGCTTCAATTACTTCCAGTTGAATCGTAACATCAGGCTCTCCGGGATATGTAACAGTAATATTTGTTTCTCCTGTATTTACTCCTGTTGCGAGTCCATTGTTTTCTATAGTTGCTATTTCAGGATTTCCTGAACTCCATGTAACTTCAGAATTCACATCTCTTATTCCATCTGTAAAAACGGCTTGAGCATTAAAAAGTATTGTATAACCACTGGCTAATTTATAATTCACAGGAGTTACTGAAAAGGATATTAACCTCGCTTCTTCAACTGTGATTTGAGTTTCAGCAGAGATGTTTTCTTCAGAAACACACGAAATTACAACAGTTCCAACTCCTGTTGTCTGAGCAATTCCTTTGCTTCCGGGGATATTATTTATTGTAGCTATTGATTGATTGGCTGACCTGAAGATTACATTTTCTGTTTCATCAACTCTTGAGCCATCTGTATATGTGCCCATTGCTGTAAGATTTACAGGTTCACCTTTGCTGGCAGTTACATTATCAGGTAGAATTTCCAAAGAAACAAGAGTGGCTTCTTTAACAGCAAGTTTAGAATCTCCACTAATATCAGAATCGATATCTTTGGCTATTATCATCACTTCACCAATATTGTCTCCGGTGATATTACTTCCATCAATTGAGACAATATTATTCACTGAAGAGCTCCAGACAACCTGATCTGTAATGTCATAGTTTATATTACCAGTATAGTTCCCAACTGCTTTAGCTTTTGTTGATTCTCCTTTTGCAATTGAACTCTGTTCCAAAGTAACAGTAATACTTTTTAAGACAGCAGAAGTTACTGTTAATTCTACAGCCGGGCTTTTTATTCCATCATATTCAGCTGTAATGGTATAACTTCCTGATCTGTTTCCGGTAGCAAGGCCACTTTCATCGATTATATCTGAGTTTATACCGCCTTCAGATTCGATAACTTCCCAGATAACATTATCTGTTATATCGATTTCTCTTGTTGCATCATTTGCTTCATCCCGGAAAAAACCTGTTACTGTATACTGTTTTGTTGTTCCAAATGGGATTGATAAATCTTTTTGTATTATTTCAATTTCCCGTAATTCTAAATCAACAACTTTAACTTCTGTATTTCCTGAAATATTATTAACGGGATCATTGACTAAAATTACAGCATCTCCGACTACTTTTCCTGTAATCATACCACTATTGTCTATCTCAATAATATCAACGTTCTCAGAACTCCATATAACACTTTCGGATATATTTTCCTTTGAATTATCAGTATAGATTCCCCAGGCTTTTAATGAACGTTTCATATCCATATTTAATAAAAATTCCTGAGGTTCTACTTCAATTGAAACCAGTTTCTTTTCAATAACAATTGTATCAAAAGAACCTTCCCTTGATGATTTCTGTGCTGTAATTGTAACAGGGCCTAATTTTTTAGTTAAAAGCTTTCCATATCCATTCTCAACATGTAAAAATTCTGCAATCTCTTCATTATCACATTGCCAGGATACAGAATCGGTAATATCTTTCTCCTTTTTATCTGTATAGATACCAGTTGCTTTCAGTTGTGATAAAGACCCGGCATGGATAAGGCTTTTATTTGAAGTAACTCTTATTTCAAGTAGAGTCTCTGTTTTATTTTCATCAGAAGGAGCATCAGTTCCGTTGTCCTGACCAGAGCAGGAAGTCATAAGTAAAAGAAGAATAATAAAAAAAAGACACTTTTTAGAGATTCCCTTTAAAACCACAGAAAAAATTTTTTGATTACCTGTAAAAGTATTCATATATCCTCTCTAACATTAATGAGATTCGCCTTATAATTTGAGACTAAAACCAAAAGTAAAAGAATGACATATTCCACCATATGAATAGTTCGGGTTCTCAGTAGTTGGTGAAGATTTTACCACATCTCTTTTTTCAAGATATTGAAATTGATATCCCGCTGATAATTCCACAGGACCTTTGAAACCTAGAAATTGTTTTATCTGGTATTTTATTCCAAGAGATCCAATATGCTTATTATTATCAAGAAAGTTAACAACTCCATTAGTAGCTGAATCCGGTATAAAAGATGGCTGATAGATATAGCCGCAAAGGAAATTTGTATTTTCAGAAAACACTAAATCTGCTCCAAGCTTTACAACCAGAATGTCTCTTAACTCCGGAATTATACTTTGAAAATTATACTCCTGGGCTGAAGACACCTCAAAGTCAGACCACATCTGATATTCAAGGTCGAATGATATTAATAAATCATCTGATTGAACTGAACTTCCAAATACAAACATGTCTGGTTGATAATAATCAAAAATGGAAAGTACTAAATTAAGATTTATATTTCCGGCATTTGTAACAGCAACGGTGTTAAAAGGGGAGATCTCAAGTTTGGATTTTTGTCTGTAGCATAAACCAAGGTCATATATACCATAATCGATATATATACCTGCAAGGAGAGAAGGTTTCGATTTTAAAGTCATTTTTGACTGCCCCTCTGGCACTTGCTCCTCTGTAGAAACATTTACATCTCTTAAAAGAACATCTCCATCTCCTCCAAAAGATATGTTTGCTCCTAAACCAAAACCAAAGGAATTATCCATAAAACCAAAACCTGCGCCCACAAGAATCATCGATCGTCTTGCTTCATCACCATACCTCATGAAATTATGAGTTTGAGGTTCCAGATCATTTAGATTAACAACACTCATATCACTGTTTAATCCAAGGCTAAAACCTATTCTTGCAGTAGAAATAAATCCCGGCAATTCATAGATATTATTAATATCAAGAGCTGCCCCAAGCATTACTATGCCAAAATCCAGATCTTCATCTCCGTTTACAGATCTGTCTATATCAATATCAAACCGGGGTGATGTGTATAAGAAATTTACAGCTATTTCACTCTTCAGCTTCTCACCATTTTGGCTGATTTCAGGTGTTCTTCCCAAACCAGCAATGTTATAATAAACAGATGACCAGTCATCCACATGAGAAACCATTGCATTTCCCATGGAGATACCATTTGTAGAAAATCCATATGTGTCTCCATAACTACTTGCAAAGATATTTGAACTCAAAAAAATAAAGTAAAAACCAGCTAAATAAGTAATCAAAGCTTTTCTTAGCACCATTTAAAAAATCCCTTTTTGTAATTTTGAGTTTTTAAACTTATATCTATGTAACCCCGTAAAATCAGCTTCTCTCCTTGAATAAATGTTGTTCTAATTTTTCTGAAAACCGAATTTGTCATAGATCGTATCAAGTGATCCTGAAACATCTGAATTTGCCATTGCTTTTGCAAGTTCATTTAATAGTGTTGTGAGAGTTACCCACATTGGATCTTTTTTTCTGACAACATCTTTTTCTGTAAAAAGGAGCAGATCCAGAAATACTTTCTCAAAATTAGCTGACGTTGAAACTGAATTTAAAGCAGTTTCTACAACGCCATCTTTCTTTGATGCAGCCTTAACAACTTTGAGCATTGAGTAGTAATTTTTTCCGGTATTATCTTTTAAAATTTCATGAACCTGAGGAAGGTGGTTTTTTACAATATTGAATAATTGATCAAAATTCTCACTACCCTGATAAATATATTTACTTTGGGCATCGTCATAATAAACAAATTGCTTTCCTAATGCATAAAGCAATCCAGTCAGTTTTTCTATAGAGTACTCTTTATTATATTTTAACGATGAGTTGATAATATCAGCAGTCGTCGAATATTCACTGTCTTTATGTAAAACAGCTTCAAGAAAATCCATTAAGTCATAATAGGATTTCCAGTCTTCAGGATTATTTATATCTTTATTCTCCAGAAAACCAGTAAGCCCATATCCTTCATTATCATCATCTACTTTGTCATTTCCGATTAACAGATCCAGACCATAATCCAGTATAAAGTCATCGTCTCTGACATTTTCATATTCAGTGTACTCTCCATAAACATCCTTTGAGGAATCTATACCCTTTGCAAAAATGTATTCAGGAAATTTTCTTTTTTTATAACTTCCATAATTATGATATTTGGAATCATCTGAAGCAATACCTTCATCTATTCTGGTATGCTCTCCTTTTGTAAATTTTATGGATGAAACGATCTGTTCGAGTCCATAAAAGATCCTTCTTCTTACGCCCCAGTTTCTCATGTCCTCATCAAAATTAACAAAATCCGGCTGAACAGGATCGTTATAAGATACACCTCCTAATTCTACCAGAAGCTTAAAGACATTTGTTAAAGTTCTTGAACCGGGGTTATCATAGTTATCTTCATCTATTCCGGTAAGCATCGGTAGAAGTCCATTACACCTGCTATATTTCCCGAGAGATGGTTCCTTATATGGATCCTGATCAATCAGCATAGTTATAATCGTTTTTATTTTTGCTGCTCTGTAATAGTTCTGTTCTTCTTCACTTCCAGACCACCCGATTTCATTGGTTGAAGGAGAATTTATATAAAAATCTGCACTGGGTTTTAAAAACCAGTGATCATCAACAAGTCTGGGTTTCCATGCCTTATGGGGGTATGAACCGTTATCTTTTTGATAGTAAAATACCGGCTTTAACATATTAATAACCAGATCAAAAAAATTCAGCGTTCCACTTCTATATGCTTCATATCCAAGTTTGGTGTGGGAGTGCAGGCTACCCCAGAATGCCTGGAGTACTATTAAAAGACTGTTTCTTTTATTCCAGATATCGTCTCCAACTTCAAAATCCTGGGAGCCCAGAAGATAATCTTTAATCGGTTTACCGTTAACATCAAGTCCATGGTCTATTAAAGGGGCTCTTGGAAAGCCGAGTCTGTATATACATGCCAGATTATGAGGGAGAATTGCTTTAAATGAGGTGCCATTACCTATGTTGTGACTATAGATCTCCTCTGCATCTAAAATAGATGTTTTACCAACAATCTCAAATCTATAGTCACCAGGAATGTCCGATGGTCCGTTTGAATTCTTTTTAACCCAGATATGATTAGCTCTTAACTTTCTGGCATAAGCTAATCCTGCATATCCATTTGCTTCAATAACTTTATAAATTCCACCAATCTGCAAACTTAACGAGTGCAGTTTCAAATATAACGGAATAACAAGAACAAATTTTCTTTCAGCAAAGAAAAACTGGTAGTTTCTGAATATTGCTTCCTCAAAAGAAGAGCAAAGACGTTTTGGATCATCTGCTTTGATTGTCTGCTCAATCAAAACAGACCTTGCATTATCTCCTTCCTCAAGCTCAACACATGTTAAATCTCCATTTTTATCATGTGCCATTGATATGTAATCATTTGCTCCAACCTTAGTTAAAAAATAATCAGTATTTAAATATCCTGCGAATCTGTCGAATCGGCTTAAGTAGTAAAACAGTCCATCACCTGAAAAGCCTTTAAAAAACAGTTCTACTCCGTTTTCATTATTAACGTTTGTTATCTCAATTTTTGAAATTTCAGGGTTAGAACTTTTCCCGGATATTTTAAAACTGTTATTATACTGTTTAATATAATCAGAACCAGCAGCTCCTTCTGCATCTATTGCATCAGAAATCTTTTTAACAACCTCTTCAATACTCCATATTTTTGCAGTAAACGTAACATTTGTGTTTATATTGTCATCAATCTTAATATTGATAACAAGCTCTTCGCTAGTGGTAATACTATCTTCTGTATATTTTACACGTAGATGAGCAAATTTCTCCATACCCTGCCCTTCGTGTTGTGAAGGGTAATTATACTGCCATGTTTTCGGGTTATTCTCATCGGGTTTATATACATAAGCATAAACTCTTCTGTCAGGAGCATAATAAACATTCCATGTTTTTCCTTTAAAATTGATCGTGGGAGCATTTGAAGGTGCATAAAAATATGGGCCTTCATTGTACCAGGATGCCCTCAATGATCCGCCCATTGTATTCAAAGCAATATTGTCTTCTCTTAAGCCTGATGGGTTATAAGGTCTGTATCCGTTTTTAATGAAATTTCCGTTTTTGTCTTTTGGATTTACCCCACCATCAGGATCTCCAAGATCTCCTGGGTTTCCGGACACAAAACGTCCAACCATATAGTTATGATCATAATAAAATTTATAATCATTTCTGTTTGCTGTTGAAAAGGGTGTATGGCTTCTGAAGAGTTGATCCTGATCACTTTGAACAAAAGTTAAATCATAGGTTCCCAGCCCACCGAAAAGGTCTTTTTTAATACTTGATAATGAAAGTAATGCATCATTGAGCGTAAGAGCGTCCGCTCCATTCAGATGCCCATGTTGATATCCGGCATTCATGTTTCCACCGGTTACCTGGTTTTCATCCGTATAGTTTTCGGAAAACTCCGGATTATCTGAGTGTTCAATATGTGTATATCCGATATTTGAACTTACACTTGAAATAAAAAGTAAATTCTCAAGAAATGAAAGATGGGATGCTTTTGGATCATATATCCGATCTCTGCCGTAAAGATCATACCTTAGAGTATCATAAACTGATTCTTCAATACGTGACTTTTCAGGGTCCCACCCTATATAGTTCAGACTTTTAGCCAGCAGTGCGAGGGGATATTCTTTTTTATTGTCAACATCATTAATCATTGCTGTTTCTCTATCAGCACGTACGACATATTGAGTAATAAAAGGAAGAATATCAAGAATATTTGATTTCAGTTCAGCATCAGAATAAATTTCATCATTATCTGTTTTTTTGTATACCGACCCATCTTTTTTGTATTCCTCTCCATCTTTTGTTAAATATTTTTCAATATTGCATATAAGATCTTTAATTATATCAGCATTCTTTGATTCTTTATCGGGGTCAAAAAGGGATGTACTATCATTAATCAAATTCTGGATTATTTTATTTGTCTCAGGTTTAATAGTTAATTTATTCAAACCGGAAAGAAGAGAAACATTTCCCCTCACAACATTTCCAAGCTTTGTATTTGTATGTATAACCGGATTTATTTCAATTTTATTTAAAGGTTTATTATTGCTTATCCAGATTGGATAATCTGTCTGAACTGTAAATTTTCCTATAACTTTGGCAAGATCCGTAAATTTCTTATTAAATTTGGGCTTATTAACAACATCAATCAAACTTTGAACATCATCACGAACATTTTCCTGTTTAAAATTATCAAGATAGTATTTTAATATTTTCTCTCCAGTAGTGACAAACTTAACTTTATCTTCATCTGAGTAATCTATTGCAAAGGTATCAAGAGCTTTAAAAAAACCACTGGTATAGTTGATATCTTTTCTACTGTAGAATGAATTTATATTGTTCTTCTCATAATAGATTTTGCCTGGATTCATTAGTCTTTTAAGTATCGGACTTGTTTCTATTCCACTGATTGTCTGTACAACCCCGGATTCATGGGTAAGTAACTTACCTAAACAGAACGAATTAATCCTGAAAGCTTCTTTATCAACATTTACAAGATCATTAAACTTTAAACTGACATTTACACCATCAATCTCATTCCATGCTTCACCTAAAGAACCTTCATCTTTAAAGATTTCAAGAACCTTAAACTCTTCAGGCCTGTTATTCTGAAACCCATCGTCCTTTTCTTCATTACCGCAGGCAGCGAGGAAAAAAACTGTAAAAAGCAGTATTAAAAATATTGAAAAAATATTTCTTGTCATAAAATACTTCCTTTTATTAAATAATTAAGGAACCTCTCAAATAGTATGAAATGTTGTAATTACAATTCCTGTGCCATACCACGGACTCATTTTTTATTCCTTAGAACTGAAATATATAAATTAAATTAATTTAATCACTTAGGTAGTATTAATAAATAATATTTATTAATCGTAGCGGTATTCTAATAACCGATTTTTGAACGAACTACAGCGTTTATAAAGCTAAAACTTCAACAAATGCAGTGTTTTGATCAGACCTATAGTTATAGATTCCTATCAATAAGGTATTTGGATTATAAAACTATGTAGAATGGATTTTTTTATAAAGAGAAATGGGGTTATTGCACCCTAAATTAATGGATAACTATCAAGAATGTTTGATTATAAATAAAATAGGGTGTAAGGACCCTAATTAGGGGTGGCTTAACCCATACTGTTTGATTTTTACAAAAAGGGTCTTTCGATTTATGCCCAAAATATCAGCAGCTTTTCCTCTATGCCACTTATTTTGTTCAAGAACTCTTAGGATATATTCCTTTTCATATTTCTTTACAGCATCATTAAGATTTTGAGCCTTTAAACTGTTAATATTTATTTCTTTAATTTCATTATTGCTTACTAAATTCTTACCGGTTTCCAGAAAATCTATTTTATTTAAAGTTAAATACCTGTGCAAAGTGTTTTGCAGTTCCCTTACATTCCCGGGCCAGTCATAGTTATTTAAAGCTTCAAATACATGACCAGGAAGATCTTTAAATTCGATACTGTTATTACTGTATTTCTTTAAAAAAAAGTCAATTAATAATGGCAGGTCCTCTTTACGGTTTTTTAAAGGAGGTAGTGTGATAGGTAAAATATGTATTCTGTAAAAAAAGTCTTTTCTCATCTCACCTTTTTTCACAAGTTCTGTAAGTTTTTTATTTGTAGCTGTTATTATTCTCGCATCTGATTTCAAAGCACGATTACTGCCAATAGGTGTATAACATCCACTGTCAAGAACTCTAAGCAGTTTAATCTGCATATTCAGATCTATATCACCAACTTCATCAAGGAAAAGGGTTCCTCCTTTAGCATAATTTAAAAAACCCTGTTTATCTGAGCCTGCTCCGGTAAATGCTCCTTTTTTATAACCAAAAAATTCACTTTCAATAATATTCTCCGGAATCGCACCACAATTTACCGGAACAAAATTATTTCTATTACTTCTGCTGTGAATCTCATTTGCGACGAGCTCTTTTCCTGTTCCTGAATCACCATAAATAATAACATTTACATTTGAATCAACTGCTTTCAATATATAATCATAAACATCCTGCATTAATGGACTTTTGCCAATTATATCTCCAAATCGATATCGTTCCTTGTTTAATGAATGATCTTTTGAAGTTGAATACTTTTTACTGCTTTGATTAACTATTTTTTCAATCTGTTTATACGAAATAAGATCCATGAATGAAGCAACACTTTTTTTTGTGTTTGGAATCATACCAATTCTCATTATAACATCAAATTTAGTTCCATTTTCATGAATTACACGGCATTCATATTCCTTTGGGATCTCTTTTCCTTCTCTTCTATCTTTATGAAAATTTTCCATCTTTTTAATATCATTATTAGAAATCAATCTTGGAAAAGTTGAACCTTCAATTTCATCTTTGCTGTATCCTGAAAAACTGATAAATTTATCATTTACCTGTGAAATAATCATATTGTTTTCAATAATAATTGCCGGAATTGCGATATTATCAAAAACACCTTTATATTTTTCTTCACTTTCTTTAAGAGCTTTTTCGGCTAATATTCTTTTTGTTATATCTCTTGCTAAACCACGAACTCCTGTGGGGTTTCCATTTAAATCATAAACAAGTGTATTTCTGTATTCATAAATCGCTTCCTGCTGTTCAGAAAATTTAACTCTGATAATTCCTTCCGCTTTTCCCGTTTTTACCATATTTTTCATGTATTTTGGTATCATGCTATGATATCTGTCCGGAACAATATCTTTTAGTTGAAGATCCTTAAGATCCCTTTCAAGATAATCATAGTAATTTTTATAAGCGAAATTAGTTTCTATAAATCTTCCTTCAAGATCATGGTGAAACCAGTAATCTGATATATTCATAAATATATCACGATACCTTTTTTCACTTTCTTTCAGAGCATCAATATCTTTTTTTTGTTCAGAAAGATCTATAACAACTCCAATAATTCCAAGAAAAACACCACCATTAAAAATAGCATTAGTATGAAGTATTGCTGGGAAAACTGATTTGTTCCTATTTATTCCTGTACATTTAAGATTTTTTAATTTTTCGTTTTGTGTCTTTGATCTCTTTTTATTTTCTATAAAATTACTTTTAACATCTGTAAAAAGATCATAAATCGTAATGTTTTGCTTGTGTATCTCTTTTGATTGATACCCAAAAATTTCACTTCCAGTCTGGTTTAAATAAAGTACCTTCCCGTTTTGATCAGCCTTAAACACAGTTTCAGGTATAAGATCCGCTAATTCTGTAAACCTGTTTTTACTTAAATTTTCTATAATTTCAGTTTGATTAACTTCATAGATATCATTATAATCTTTCCAGAATATGTTGCTTTTGTTAGCCATAGATCTCCTGATATAAAAAAAAATGCATTAACCCAATCTCTTACTTAAATTAAGACCATACAAAACTTTTTCATTAAATTTTACAGGAAGCTTTTCTGTTTTTCAAATATCAAATTTATAACTCTAAATCAAATTATTTATAATTAGAGATTCCCCATAAAAAGAGAAAAAACATAATTTCCTCGCTTGCATCTTTCAATCTCTAATTCCATTTTAGAAAAAAAGGAACGCCTGTTTTCCAGATTGGTTAACCAATCTGTCGAAGCCTGCTTTTCAAGTTGTCCTTGAAGCTTCGTTATAAATGCAAATAAAAAAGATTAGAATCTGAAGCAGGTAGATCTTAAAAAAAGAGATAGTAACCTGCCTGTTCATCTCTTGAATCTTTTTTTGAATAAAGTAATTGTCTATAAAATGGAAATTTGTCTTATGTTTCATTGCAACCTCAATCGATTATCAAATATGTCTTGTATTTCAATCAAAATTCTAATTATTAGGTGTTCTCTTTAGTAGTATTTTTCAATGGTTGGTCACAAGCTACACGGTTCCTTTGCCCCTCAGAACCGTACGTGACAAATTCCCGTCATATAGCTCAAACATTTCAAAGCCCTTGTTAATCATATTTTGTCTTTCAGGCAAATTACAGTATTGTCAATTGGGCATTTTATGAGGATACATTTTAATGTATCTGCGTTACCAAAGATACTCTTTTCTTACTTTATATATTTGTTCAAAATTCGTTTGATGGTTCCATCCTCTTGAAGGCTTTTAATAATACTGTTGATTTTAGGAAGTAATCCCGAACAAGGAGAATTTTTTGGCATAATAAAGTATACTTTGTTGACAGTAATCGCTTTGGGTAATGCTACGATTTTGTCCTGAAGACCTGCTTTTTTCAATGCTATAGAAACATCAAACAAAGCTGATACAAAATAATCATTTCGGCCTTTAGACAATTTCGTAAAGAGAGCATTTTTATTCCTGCTACCACTATCAATTTTCAAGTGTTTTTTTGCATAAGTATCAAATTCAAAACCGAATGATGCTCCAAAAGGGATCCCCCCTTTTTTCCCCTCTAAATCTTTAAATGAATTAAACTTAAACTCATTTCCTTTAAGTACAAAAGCTCGAATTTCGTCCTGCAAGATTGGAATTGAATAGTTGTATAATTTATCACGTTCCTCATTCCAATAGATTGCAGCACACATCTCTATTTTTCCTTTTTCCACCCACAGCAAAATGCGCTTCCATGGGATATTTACCTTAAATTTAACTGGAATATTGAGTCTTTCGCCAATTATTTTAACTATTTCATATGAAACTCCAGAGATCTTTTTTGTATCTTTATCGTACAATAAATAGGGTGCCCAATTATAAGCCCCCGAAACAGTCAAGACTTTGCAGTCTTCAGCATAAACAGCAGAACAACAATACAAAAATACACATAAAATAATTACATTAAAAGATTTTAAATTTTCCATTTTTTTCTCCTTAGTTTGTCTCATTGAAATAATAACGCCCTGAATTGTCTTGTAGCTGATTATTTGGTACATGCTTAACTTCTTCAGCCAGCATGAACTACAGTTTTCCCTGGTGAAACAGGTAAATCCTGTATAAATGCAAAATCATTTTTTGAATAAAGGGAACCTCTAATAATTAAAATTTTGGATGAAATACAAGGCATTTCAAAAAATA
>JAAELO010000315.1 GCA_024226555.1 Desulfobacterales bacterium
CTAATAATTAGAATTTTTGATGAAAAACAAGGCATAACAAAAAACAACGGGTTGATTTTAATACAGTTTATTTTTGTTATAACGCTGTTTTCGCAAAAAGATCAGTTATTAGAGATTCCCATAAGCCTATTCTTGACTTTAATTCATAAAAAACATTACGATATTAGAAATTTAAATAAGAGAATTCTAAAAAAAATCTGCCAATACTAAAAAAGAAAAGAGTTATAAATGGATAAAGCAAAACTAAAAATATTTGTAGAGAGAAAATGGGATGAATCTATACTTGATGAACTAAAAGAATATATCAAAATCCCCTGTCTTTCACCAATGTTTGACAGTGACTGGGATGAAAACGGGCATCTTTTAAAAGTTTGTGAGCTTGTTGTCAAATGGATTAATGATCAGGATCTTAAAAATGCATCGGTTGAAATTATAAAGGAACGGGGGAGAACGCCTGTAATTCTTGTGGAGATTAATGGCGATAGTTCCGGTACAGTACTTTTTTATGGACATCTTGACAAACAGCCTGAAGCTGAAGGGTGGGATGATAATAAAGGTCCCTTTTTGCCAGTTATTGAACAGGGAAAACTTTATGGCAGAGGTAGTGCTGATGATGGTTATTCTGTGTATACAGCAGTTACCTCTGTAAAAGCTTTACAAGATCAGGGCATTTCACATGGAAGATGTGTCATTTTAATTGAAGCCTGTGAAGAGAGCGGTAGTATTGATCTTCCTTACTATCTTGACAAGCTAAATGATAGGATTGGATCTCCGGAACTAATACTATGCCTGGATTCCGGTTGTGGTAATTTTGATCAATTCTGGATAACAACCTCTTTGAGAGGTGCGATGGCTTGTGAATTAAAAGTCGAAATACTAACTGAAGGTATCCATTCCGGTAATTCAGGCATTGTACCATCAAGTTTTAGAATTATAAGACAACTTTTATCAAGAGTGGAAAATGAAGAAACAGGAGCAATACTTCTTAAAGAGTTAAATACTGAAATTCCTGAAGACAGAATAAAACAGGCAAAGATTGCTGAAAAGGTATTAGGGTATTCACTAATAAATTCATATCCTCTTTTTGAGGAACTTAAAACAATCTCATCAAAAATATCGGAACTGATTCTTCAAAAAACCTGGATGCCATCTCTTTCATATATAGCAATGGGTGGTCTGCCAACTTCAGACAAGGCTGCCAACGTCTTAAGACCATTAACATCTCTTATTCTATCATTCAGATTGCCGCCCACAGCTGATCTGGATAAAGCAGAAATAAGTTTGAAAGAAGTATTTGAAAAGGATCCACCCTACGATGCAACTGTTTCATTCAATGTCATAAAAAAAGGATCTGGCTGGCACATGCCGGATATGCCGCAATGGTTGTCTTCTGCAGTGGATGAAGCATCCCATGAGTACTTTGGTAAAGAACCCGTCTTTATGGGAGAAGGTGGTTCTATTCCCCTTATGAATCTGCTTTCTGAAAAATTTCCTGATTCCAGATTTGTTGTAACTGGTGTATTAGGGCCTGGTTCAAATGCACATGGACCAAATGAATTTCTTCATATAGATATGGTTAAAAAAATAACCTGTGTTATTTCAGATTTGGTTGAGGCTCATGGCAAGAAGTAGGGGAACATCTAATAACAGCCTTTTGACCGAACTACTTAAGTTGTTTAAAAAAAACAAACAATAGAATTCTTCATAAAAAAGAACTGTAAACTTTATAAAACAAAAGCTTTTTATAAACGAATCGGCTCGTTATTTTTTTCTCAAGCAGAGATTTTATAAAGGGAACCTCTAATATTTAGAATTTTGGATGAAATAGAAGGCATTTC
>JAAELO010000316.1 GCA_024226555.1 Desulfobacterales bacterium
AACACATCGTTTCCCTTTTCAATTAATTGGTTCGATATAGTTATGGACACTCATTAGTCGCGGCTTTGGGCGGTGCAATCTTTAACATCATGTTTTTCGTTTGAATCGTTTAAATGACGTTTCGAAATCATATTTTCAATCGCTCGCGCAGGTTTCAGTCTCCGCTAAACGCTTTCGACTTTTTGCTCATTTTCGTCTTCGTTTCGGTGTTTGTTTATCGATTATCGAATTCTCGATGATTCATTTGCTTTTCCTCAGCTCTGTTTGCTCGAGTTCAATTTGATCGTTATCAATGTCTTCGTTATTCTGTTCGTTGCTTTTCTTCGATTCGTGTTTCCGTTATGCATCGTTATCGTTTGGTCGGTGTGGTGACGATGTTCTCGGGAACTATTAACGCTTCGTCGACTTTCTGGAATTCGTTTCTCATGTTTCGAATGAGCATAGCCACCATCGTTTCAAGTCTCGGGTTACGTGTAAGTTTCCTTTTTTCTTACTTCGGCTAGTGCTCATATTTATCTACTTCCTTTGGAGTAGGCTTCGTTTGCTATCGCTGCGAGGTTTCAGTTCGTTTGCACTCTCGATCTGTAGTTTCATTTCAACATTACGGTTTGTTTACATTGAGCATCGGTGTCCACTTCGTTCTTAGTTGGGTATCGCTGTCTCAACATCGTTGTTTCGCTTGTTTCGTTTTCTGTTC
>JAAELO010000317.1 GCA_024226555.1 Desulfobacterales bacterium
ATGCTAATTCCTATAAGCGAAACATCTGATAAAGATGATCTTAGAACAGTTATTAATCTTAGGCTGCCTTTTAAATTCAATTTAGACAATACTATAAAGGGATTAAGTCTAATCTGGACCCCAAGATTTTATCAATACTTTTATGCATACAAAACACGCGGCGGTTCAAATAAAACCCAGTATCGTATTCAACAAGCACTATTTTTAGGCTATTCTTTAAATGAAAAATGGGGTGTATTTGGTGCTGCGCGATACACAAATAAATGGAACTACCATGGTAGCTATCTTTATGACAACATTGCCTTAGATACTGGCATCAACTATAGCCTAACTAATCAAATCCGTTTTGAATTGGGTTATGCCAATACGAGCACTATCTTTAACTCTGAGAGAGGGGCTATGGGTGAATTTAAGCTTTATAGTGCTAATAACTGTTAATAATTAACCACTTCCCTTCATTTTGCCTGACCATATTAAAGTTGCATTATTAGAAAAAAAGAAATGAAATCCACCATTTTTTTGACCCATATGTTTATCTAAATTTCATATACAATTATTCTATATTTCTTGGGTTATCAAAACTTTGAAAGACTTATCCCGCCCATTTTTTTTATATAAATATCCCGCTTATCCCGCCTATACGCTAGTGAATAGTGTCACGTAATTTTTGTAATATTAACACATATTGTAACGTCAATTATGATACTCTATTTGAGTCTTTACGTCGCTGTAACCCCCTGGAACCCTTTCATTGTTGGTATCAATCCATGTTATAGTGAGATCAATACCAATAATGAAAGGGCTCCAGGGGTAATCCAGAGAGGCCAAAATTGATACAGGTCGATATAGCGGTAATCTGGATCAAATTATACTTTTAACTACTTGGAATTGTACCGTTTTCAGGCGACACACTATTATTAATAGAGCGTTACATTATTCACTAGCGCATACCCCCGCCCTATACTTTTATACTATTTTTGGCGTAGTTTAAAACAGGCTAACACTTTTTGATGAGCTGCGTTTGAAATGCTTTTTCTATAAAGTATTTGTGGACTTAAATTTTTTTGAAAAGCATTACCCTCAGGTAAATACAATTGAAACAAGCCCTATTTTTTAATTCATTGAAGCGATTATTTTTTTTAATTCAGTTGTAAGATAACGGACTTGCTGCTCAAGATTTGAAATTCGTTGAATTATTTCGTCTTGATTGCATTTTAGTGAATGGGTTTTTATGGAGGATATTTTTGGATTTGTTAATTCTGGAGTTATGCTTTGCAGAATACTGCCGATTGAATTTATCTTTTTATTAGAATCTTTTAATTGATGAGCATCTTGTTTAAATTTATCAAGCGATTGTCTCGTTTCTTTCTGAAGTAGATTTTTAAAATGTTTTTTTAAAAAATATACAGATTCAACAAAAGACAGCCCTTTCGTATATTTTACTATCTCTATAGTATTAAAATTAATCTTGCAATTAAAGCATCTTGATAGGTTGGTTTTTTGATCCGTAGATGTTTGAAACTGACTACATATTGGACAAATAAAACGAAAAAATCCTTCGTTATATTTAGATGGCAAAATATTAGCTATAAGCGTATTAATAGGAATATTGTTTCTTATAGCAAAAAGTTCTTGTTTGGAAAATCGCTGTTTCAATTCTTTCGATCGTTTTTTTTCTTACTATTTGATTTATTTTTGGCCTTTTTTCGCTTATTAATTTTTTCTGATTCATGTATCCTAAAGCTCGGTCCTTCGATATTTATAATCGTCGCATGATGAACCATACGGTCTACGATTGCTGTAGTTACAACCGGATCTCCAAGATAATCGCCCAGTGCATTAAAATCAATATTCGTCGTTATAATTGTTGAGGTTTTACAATATCGTCCATTAATTACTTTGAAAAACAAGGCCGCATTTCTGGCTGATTCCTGTTCTAGTCTATCAAATCCAATTTCATCGATTAGTAGCATTTCAGGATTTATATATTTTTTTAATTTTTCTTCAAGTGTGTCATCAGGCAAACCGGACATCAGATCTTTCAACATATACGAAGCGGTAACATACCGACATCGATAAAGTTCCTTGCAACCTAAAAGCAGTATTGCCTTGGCAATGTGGCTTTTGCCAGTTCCTGAGTTACCGGCTATAATTATGCTTTCTTTTCGCTGAACAAATGACAATGTTGCAAGCTCCATCACTCTATTTTTGTCAATACCTGGTTGAAATTCAAAGTCAAAATCAGACAACAATTTTAATTCTGGAAGTTTGGATTCTTTTATCCGCCGCTCCATACGCCTTTGAGTGAATGCCTGTACTTCAAATGCAAATAAACGGTCTAACAATTGAGTATGAGATAATGATTCCTTAACCACCTGGGATAATTCCTCATCAATAGTATCCAATATGGCCTTTAATTTTAAGTGCATAAGATTTTTTTTGATTCTGGTTAGTCTTTCAATATTATTTTCTGACATTTTTAATCCTTATCAAATAATTCATTGTATTCGCCTAAAGGACGTTGCCTAATTTCAGGTAATACTTTTTGTAGTGTTTTGCGGGCACGTTCATTTCTTATAGATTCAAGGGTTCTCGGAGTAGCCTTTGCTTTTAATATACGTTCGATTGCCTTACCATCAAAAGCATAATAACGAATCGCATGTTTGAGGGCCTTATTGATGTCATCGGCTAAATAATGTTCTTTCAACTGTAAAATATAACGGGCATGAAACCCACAGTGCCTTGGATATTTTTCTTTTAAACCAGCCATAAAACTTTGGGCTGCATCGCCTAAATTTAAAAATTTACTTTTTAATGGTTCAAGCCCATAGCGTACTTTTGAAGAATTTCGATGTAATGGATTTTCGCTTTTTTGGTTTACTTCATCCTCAAACCGTTCATGGTGACCTACAAGCTTAAGTTCCGGACTGTATATAAAAATCTCCTTTTCTGTAGCTTTCAAGCTCATAATTTCTCCAATATATTCATATGGGACGGAATATTGGTTTGATTTAAACTTTAAAAATCCGTCAAAATAACAAAGTATTAACTTTACTTCAGCTGTGTCATAAGGATGAAGTGGCAATGGTTGTAAATTAGGCAACTCACTTTCTATGAACAGTTCAATCGGAGGGCGACCTGTTGTACTATGTATGTGAATGTCCGATTTATTTTTAAGCCACCATTGAGATGTTGATTTTAAATCTTGCAAATCCTGAAATCGACGTCCATTTAGAAGACTGCTTTCTATATATTGGAATGCTTCTTCAACTTTTCCTTTAGTTTCCGGTCTTCTCGGACGACATGCAATAGGACGGCAGTTATAATGTGTGATAAAAGAGATAAAGGCTGGATTATATACTGGATGCCCAGCTTCCCATCTTAGTACCATTGTTTTTTCATTGTCATGTAAACACTGTTTGGGAACACCACCAAAATATTCAAATGCACCTCGAAAGCAGCGTATAAGGGTATGAAATTTTCTGTCAGTAGTAAAATCTATATAATGTCTTCTGGAATAACCCAGAATATAAGAGTAGCAGAGTATCTTACTTTTTCCAGTTCGACTAAAATTAATTGTATATGGACTCCAGTCCATTTGCGCTTGAATCCCTGGGTCTGTCTCAAACCGTACAATTGGCTCCTTTTTCGGCTTAGGTCTGACCAAGCGAAGTCTTTCACGTAAAATAGAGATGCTACCGCTATAACCTTTTTTCTGGATTTCTTCAAAAACGCGTTGGCCTTTTATATCTGGAAATTCTTTTAAAAGCTCTTTTATGCGAGGTTCAAAAGGGTCAAGTTTACTGCGTCTTTTTATACGAAATTTTTGATCTAAAAGGATGTTATGTCCTTTTTCTCGTTTTGCATCATGATCCTTCAATATTTTTCGAACTGTATTACGGCTGATTTTAAAATGCTTAGCCAATCCTCGGATGCTAGAACCTTCCAAATGCATCGTGACAATTAAATTTTCCATCTCTTGACGACTGTTTACTATCAATACCATAATAACCTCAAAATGGTGGGATATTTAAAAATTGCTGAAACTCTTCCAAAATAACAACACAATTTTTAGCTTGAGTAATAGCATGAGTTGTTATTTTTTTTAACCGCTGCGTTTCAGCATCACTGATGTCATTATTTTTTACAATATGGACCATCGAAACAATTACGCTGCATAGTGTCAAGATTCCCTCTAATTTTTTTTCTAATCGAATTGCCTCATTCAATTTTTGTTTTTTAGGCTTTTTTGATGGTTTTGGTTCGACTCTATCTTCAAGAATTATAGCAGGAAAATTAAGTATGGCATCTCCTTCATATCTTGGTTTTGACAGTAACAAACTCACAAGCCTTTCGGTTTCTCTACAGCAAAAACCATATTTCTGGATAGTATTAAGAGCTGCTTCCTGATTGCCACATGGCAACTTAGCCAATTCTCTGCCAGTACTTACAGTTACAAGGCCTATTTTGATCTGTTCCTTTACTTCTTCGCAAAGGCGTTCTATTAAAGAAATACGTCGGCTAACCCAACTTGTGTGTCGATTAATTAACTTAGATATTTCAACCTGGGTAAGTCCATCATCATGAAAAAGTGAATGTAAAATAAGGGCTTCCTCAAAAGGTTTTACTGTGTTTTTAATCCAATTAAGCTGCATAATAGCTGCTTTACAGGCACGAATACTAATTTTCAACAATTTAGCTTTAATGGTTTTTAATTCAAGTTTACGGGCTACTTTTAGCCGCTTAAATCCATCAATTAATTCAAATTCATTTACTTTTTTTGATGGACAAACTACAACTGGCGATATTTGACCATATAATTCCATCGATTGGGTTAAATGGTCTTGTGTCGATACATTGGGCAAACGATATACTTCATAACTTTGTTTAATTGCATCCAATGACAATGTAAAAATTTCTGTATGTTCGGTTAGTTTTTCCATATTTCTATTTGCTGAATAGTTTTTTCTAACTTTAACCGATTATGTTAAACCTTTCATACTGCAACCGTGTGGAAAGAGATTTTTTTATTTTTAATCATCAAGAGGGGGTTAAAATCGAGCTTAAAAATTTATTTTGAGAAGGGGTGTTGATAGATTGGGTAAAAAGAATAGAAAACTCACTTTTAAAAGCATAGCATATCCTTTACGGTAAAGTTGTCTCAAAATCTATGCTGAGATGCCGTACCATACAAAAATACTGCAAGTTGATCTGCACCACCTTGTAGTTGATAAAAATCAAATCCTAAAGCATCAGGTCCTCTTATAGTGGGCTCGGCATAACGGGATTGATATGATATGGCTATATCTAAAAATGTTAACAAGGCTTCCTCACTGTTTGTATTGCATTTTATTTCATCAAATCGTATATCCTCTATTATGTTTATATTACAGGCTATTATCAGTTTTAAGGCTGCTTTAACTATTTTTTCCCACTCCAATTGAGCAGCGATATTTATAAAACATGCAAAATCACTGCAATTAACTAATTCAATTTCTATAGCAGCCAGAGCATTTACTTGTCCTAAATGATGGCGAAGCCTTATCCATAAAGCAAGGATAATGAAATGTATAGGTAAACGTCTGTACGGTATTAAAACAAATGGTAATAATGAAAAAGTGACATGTTTACAATTTTTCTTTTTACCCTTATTGTTACATAAATATCTCATAACAGGTAAGTCTTTGACATTAAAACCTGTTGCAGGCCAAAGAGCACTTCTTTCATAGAAGCCATGATATGTTGCGCAATCTGTTTCATTACAGATCAAACACTTGTTAGAAAAATTAGGGAATTCCCATTTTCCAGATTGGAAAAGTACATAATATTCTTGTAAACTAACTTTTATATTATATGGCTGTTGCATAGGAAATAGTATTTTTAGAGGTTAGTTTAAATTTCAACAACCAAACATAAAGCTAACCTACATTTTACTTAAAATTTATTCCTATGCAATTTTTTTTTAAGTAATATTATTTTGAAAATTAGTATTGAAATGGTGGGTCAAAAAATCGTTGGTTTTAATTTTGTTTATAACGGTTAAGTGGTTTAAATTGCAACCGTTAGGTGGGTTAACAGAAAACCATTGTTAGCAGACATGGCCTTTTCAGCTTGCTTCCCCATAGCAGCGCGTTCGCTGTAAATGAATAGAGGCAACACATTTCCTTCAGCGGTTGTAGCTACGATTTTTTTTTATTTTTAATTCACCATTTTTGACCATTTCCGCTACAGCACTATGTTCTGCACAAAATCTTATTCCGCAGAGTAGGTGAATAGAGATTCCCGTAAAGACACTCCCTTGTGTGGTAACCAATGCAGCTCCCACGTATCCCATGAATTTCCAGTCTTTTCTAACTTCTGCAACTTGTCGAGCCTTCTTAGGAATCAGAATTAAATAACTTACCCACTTGATATTTTAATTATCCAAAAAATGAACATAAAGATTATACATAAAACCGCCTTTCAGGTATAAAAATTATTTTTAATAACCTCTATATCTGAGCGGAACTAATCACAATGATCTCAATTGTCATGAACTGGCGCCGAAATTTGATGTTTTCTTTATTTTTACTACTTTTTGTGGGTAATTTTTATGCTCAAACCCGAGATTTAAGTGCAGGATGGTGGATAGAACAACAGCGCTATTCAGGTTTATCCTATCAAATAACTCGACGTAAAACATCTTTACCTTTATGGTACACTCAATTTCAAGCGATAATTGAAAGGTTTAACCGCATACTGAATAATGGCATTAAAATTGACTTAATGCGTTGCCTATTGAGAATTACTGTTTTTATATGGTTTTATATTTTGCAAAAAGTCATTTTTAGTATGATAAACAAAGGTATGAATCCATCAGAATTTTTTTGGCGCTGGTCTAAAAATGTTGAGCAAACTAATGTTGAGATCAATTTACAAGTAGTGATTAACCAAGTTAATCGTTCTGTAGAGCTTACTTCGCCTGCCTTTCAAAATAATATAAGGACAATAGAAGTTGAATCTAAACGTCTGAATGATGAATCAACCAAAATCATCGACATAAACAACACAGAGTGTAACCATAATATACATACGAAAACTGTAACTAAAACTGCTGAACAACAGGATATATCAACGGGACAACCTGATGACGTTACACCAGAGACAAAATTTAATTATGACCCTAATATAGAAAGGGAAATGAAAAAATTTTATAACACACTATCTGAAAAGGATAAAAGACGATACGCTGGCATTGAAGCAATGAAATTAGGATATGGTGGATATGTATACATAGCCAGCGTCTTTAAGTGTACTCGAAAGACCGTGAGCAAAGGGGCAAAAGAAATATTTGAAATGCCCGTAGACATAGAATACAAAAAACGAATCAGAAAACCTGGAGGGGGACGTAAGCCATATTGGATAACTCATGATGAAAGCCTTGATAATAAATTTTTAAATGTTGTGAATCCAAATAAAGCTGGTGATCCGATGAAAGAAGATTTTTATTGGACAAATATGAGCCATGAGCAGATTGCTGACCAATTGTATAGACATTATCAAGTAGTTGTTAGTACAACAATTATTAGTCAGCTTCTTGATGGTCATAATTTTCACAGACGCAAAGCACAGAAAAAACTAACAAGAAAGATTGTTAAAAACAGAAATGCACAATTTGAAAATAATAGCATGCATATATGCGAGTATACATCAACAGGAGATCCAGTTATTTCAATGGATACAAAAAAAAAGGAATTTTTAGGATTATATAGAAATGGTCATTTGTATACACAAAATACAATTGTAGTTCCAGATCATGATTTCCGCAGCTACTCAGATGGTATCATAATTCCTCATAGTCTTTGGGATGTAAATAGAAATAAAGGATATATAACTATCGGTAATAGCAAAGATACCAGCGAATTTGCTTGTGATAGTATTAAAAGTTGGTGGTACAATCATGGTATTTATGATTATGCGCATTCCCAAAGGATGTTAATATTATGTGATGGCGGTGGAAGTAACAGTAGTCGCAGTTATCTTTTCAAACAGGATCTACAAAAACTGGCAGATGAAATAGGTATCGAAATTCGTATTGCTCATTACCCTCCTTATACTTCAAAATATAATCCAATTGAACATAGAATGTTTCCACATGTTACAAAGGCGTGTAGCGGTGTGATTTTCGAGACTTATGAGCAAGTTAAAAGATGTATGGAAAAAACTAGCACAAAAACAGGATTAACGGTTGATGTTGAAATCAGCAAAAAAGAATACAAAACTGAAAGAAAAGTTGATAAAGATTTTAAGGAAAATATGAAAATCGTCTTTGACGATTATTTAAAAAATTGGAATTATAGGGCAATACCAGATAAGTAAGACTTAAGTGTTAACGTTATATTTAGATTCTATATTACATTTGTGTGGAGGAGTTAAATTTATTATTAATTCAACTTACATAAGGCAATCATAAATCTTGTACTTAATCGATATATTGAATTTACGTGTTATAGCAGTTCTATTCAGTTATAGATTAAGATTAAGCGGAAAGAATATGTTTACTTTCAAGTAATCGATCTCCCTGCAATATATACTGCTTTTTTTAAATTTAAGAGCAGGAATTATTTTGATAAAAAAGTGGTGTATCGATTATAACACTACAAATGTATGCTAACATCCCGTTTTTATAGATGGGTAAGTTATTTAATTTTGGTTTCTTATCGTAAGCCCACCAGACGGTTGTCTTACAATAAATAAAATATTTTTTCTATAGATGCCGAAATGTATAGGGTTTAAAAGAAAGTTATATTCTTGGTGCAAGCCCCCTCTGTTTCAAGTCAATTTTTTTATGTTAATGTAACGCTATTTTTAAATAATATAAAATTTATATTTAATATTGAAAGGAAATATGCTATTAATGTATAGTGATTTCATATAATGAATCAAAACAACAAGGAGATTTCAAATGACAAATAATGTACTGAAATGGCCCTACCTAATGCTGATATCTGGCATACTCAACTGCATCCTCGGGATCGTTCATCAAGTCGTTTTATATGTCAATTACGGCAAGTATGCTAAACTCATCACCTCAGAAACAGAGCATATTCTAAGTGATGCGACTCTTTTTTCGATGGGTATTGGAACAACCCTGCTTTTTATTGGACTACTTTCCTGCTATTGCTATACAGGAATAAAAAAAAGGGAAAGGTGGGCATTTACAGTGGGTTTAGGCGTAAGCTGTTTATTAATTCTGTTTGCTCTTAAAATTATAGCAGTGGTGGGGGGGAACCATCCCATAGCATACGTACATTTATTCACCAGCTTTTTAAACGGCTTTCCACTAATTACAAACAGAGGTGTTTTATCTTGTTCTCAGGTTCCAGCCTGAGAAATTTTTGGACCTGTGCGGTTAGAGAATTATTTTATTTTTAGTGGTTTTAGCCCCCAAGAAATTCTC
>JAAELO010000318.1 GCA_024226555.1 Desulfobacterales bacterium
ATATTAATGGGGCCACAAAATAGTAAATTTTAAGCAGCATATCTAACGCAGCTGTTTTTAAAATAACTGATTACTCGTTTTGGATTTCTTTGCAAATTTTTCAGAAATGAAATAATTTTTTTTCTAAATAGATCTTTAGTGCCAGATGTATAGGCAGAATGAAAATTTGTTTTTAAATCACGGTTCAGTCTTTCATCTGGATTTAGTTCAGGAGAATATGAAGGCAAATAGAAAGCTTCTATTTTATTTTCCCTTTTTTTTATCCACAATTTAAAAGCTTTGCTATGATGAACAGCTAAGTTATCTAAAATAATCAATATCTTCCGTTTAGCATCTTTGAGTAACCGACCAACAAACTTGATAAGTTTTTTTGTATTCATAGTATTACAATAGGTCATAAACCTAATTTTTCCTCGATTGGTTATTGAAGAAACTATATTTACACTCGTACGTCTGGCATCAACGCGTATTACTGGTGTTTTACCTTTAGGCGAATAGCTTCTGCCATAATGAATGTCTGAACGTATCCCAGTTTCATCAATCCAGTGTATTTCAGCTCTATCCAGTTTAGCTTTTTTAGCAATACCTGGATAATCTATCTTAAGCCATTTGTAGACAGCTTTTGGGTTTTGCTGATAGGCCTGTTTTATTGGTCTTTGTGGAGTAAAACCAAGACGTTTCATATACCTGCCCACAGTACGAATAGGCATGAATATTTTCCACATTCTATACACTAAAATTTGAATTGTTTGTCTAGTCCAAAGGTTATAAGTCAATCCTAATTGATCAGGAGTTTTTTCTATCAAGGTTTCCTTTAGCATTTCGGTTTGTTCTGGATTGAGTTTCGAATTAGTTCCTGCTTTCACACCTCGCTTTTTTATTATTATGGCAGGATATCCTCCATTCTCATAAAGTTTCCATGATTTATAGACTGATGCCATACTAATACCCAATTTTTGAGCTATTAAAGCATATGTCATCCCGCATTTCCGAAACTCTATAGCGGCATACCTGATTTCTTGTTGAGCCTCTGTTGATTCTTTTCGTCCATCTCGTTTTATCATGAGAAATTGTATAGCATATATTGACTATTTTGTGGCCCCATTAATACTGTTCTATCCAATAATCGGCCATACTTCGGTCGCCCCTGCATTAAATTGTACAAGTAGATATGGGAATAAATGTGTATAGTGCTTCATATTAGGAGGCACAAAATGCGTAGAAATAGATTTAGTGAAACTAAAATAATTTCAATTCTTAAAGAAGGAGAGGCTGGGATTTCTGTCAGTAGACTTTGTCGGAACTATGGAATAGGAACTACTACGTATTACAGATGGAAAGGACAATATGGAGGTATGGATGTTTCAAGTTTGCGACGCCTTAAAGAATTGGAAATTGAAAATCGACAACTTAAACAAATGTACGCTAATGCAAGTATTGAACTTATTGCTTTAAAGGATGTGGTTGTAAAAAAACTATAGGGCCGATTGATTTAAAAAAAGTAGCTCAATTTATGACTGAAAAACATTGTTTGAGCATAAGCAAAGCCTGTTTCTTGATAGGTATTAGTCGGTCCAGTTACTATTATGTTAAAAAACCTAATTACGATGAGAAAATTAAAATTGAATTAAATCGATTGGCAGAAAAATATCCACGATATGGATTTGGTAAAATGTTGCCTATTCTTAAAAGGGAGGGATTTACCTGGGGAAGTAGACGAGTTTGTAGAGTTTACCGAAAAATTGGATTGAATTTAAGAAGTAAACGCAAAAAAAGATTCCCAAAACGTATTTCAGAAAAGTTAAATACGGCAACACAAACCAATGATTTTTGGGCAATGGATTTTATGTCTGATTCTCTCACAAACGGTAGAGTCTTTAGAATTTTGAATGTTATTGATGAATATAATCGTGAGTGTCTTAGTATTAGCATAGACAGATCATTACCCGGCCAAAGAGTTGTTCGAGAACTTAATAAAATTTGTAAATGGAGGGGATATCCTCGAAAAATACGATTAGACAACGGTCCTGAATTCATATCCAAAAAACTTGA
>JAAELO010000319.1 GCA_024226555.1 Desulfobacterales bacterium
GCTTAAGGTCATCATAATCACTTTTCGATATAGTTATTGTCGTTTCGATATTTCAAAGAAACTGCTTTAAAAAATGTGTTTTCTCCAATTGTCAAAAACTTATACACAATTTATTGTTAATTTTGTTGCTGAGTAGTAACAAAAAAAGTACTTTCCCTGAAAAGAAAAATTAAATTTATTGATGAGTTTTTGAAGGCATAAAGGCATTTAAAAAAGTTGAAGAGATACTAAGGTAGAACCCCTTCAAAAAAGACTTTTTTATCGGCCATCAAGCCTTATCCCTGGTAGGTTGCTCTCCAGCAGAGCCTACTTCCGTTTATCCTGATAAGACAAATTTATTATGGGAAAATTCAACAATAAAACCAGGTGTAAAAAAACAGCCTCCTTTTTGTCCACTTGAACTCAGCTACTCAAAAACAGCCTCCTTTTTGTCCATTATACCTGATTTTACCATAATTAACTGATAATACAGCTCCTGCCAAAATAACCAGGCTTATTGAATAGCCAACAACTGAATTGGAAATGTTTCCCATTTCTATGAGTAGAAATGGAATTTGTGTCGGTATCATATAAAAAAAAACCATCCCCAAAAAAGAAGTTCCATACACAACTCCAATCTTCTTGATCCGCCTTTTGCCTGGTCTTTGATTTCCTGCTACATCATTTCTTATTACCTCAGGTTCATAAATGTAGAAAAAGGTAAAGATCAAAATAACCAGCGAAAATGCATAAACAAGAAATGGCATTCTCCATGAGATGTCGGCCAGTAATCCTCCCACGGAAACAAATACCACTCCGCCAAATGCCATAAATGCACCCTGCCAACCCATAAACCGGCTTCGCTCCCTACCCTGAAAATAATCGCCGATGAGGGTGGTGTTTACGGTCATAATGCCAGCTACGGCCACACCTAACAAGGCCCTGCCAATAAGCAGGCAAATAAGGTTATTCAAATACAAACCCGACGTTCCGGCCAATGCGTAAATAACCAGTGAGATAATCAATGGTTTTTTCCGGCCAAAACGATCGATGATATGTCCTGCAAATGGTGCAAGAATAGCAATATACAATGCCGGAACGGTTAACAATAACATACTGTAGAAGGAGGCGTTTTGCTGGTTTGCAAAATAATTTTGAATTTCGGGAATTGCTGTTGTAATCCCGGCACCGGCAAGTACCGTCATGCTACCCGTAAACAAAAGAGTTAGCTTTAACAGTGGGCGGTTACGAAACAAGGGTGAAATA
>JAAELO010000320.1 GCA_024226555.1 Desulfobacterales bacterium
TAGCCCCTTCAGGGGCTTTCCCAACAACAATGCCCCCTTGAGGGGGCTTCATCATACCGCATCCTACGGGCGTGGTTGGTGGTTTTTGTAATATCAATCGAAAAATAATATGGCAGTCCATGTCTGTCAAACTGTCTGAAATCAAAAAGTTTTTTTTAGGCTTGATTGTTTTATTTATAACTCATAAATTTGGCTGTCGTCAAGCTAATAAAATGAATGGAGTTCACCTATTTTTTCAACAAAGGGAAAGCTGAGCGGATGGCGCCGGTTTGTATCATCTGGAGTGCAACAGCCCTTTTCCAATACGCTAAAATATTGCCCTTATGTATTATCACCTGTTATTCCGATAAAAAGCTATGCAACAACTGTAAGGCGCAGATTTGTTGATATTGCCGGAAAAATCGTCAACCATGCAGGTGTAATCAGCAGCTTTTTAAAAAGAGTAAACCGGTTGTGATATTGGATGCAGGCATTGCCACAGAAGAGAATATCGAATGGCTGAAGAAGAATCAATATCGCTACCTTGTTGTCAGCCGGAAACGCCATCGGGAATTCTCAGCAGATAAGGCTGTTGAGGTGAAAGAAGAAAAAGATTATACGGTCAAAGTATATAAAACCAGGAATGAGGAGACAGGCGAGGTTGAACTTTACTTCAATATTAGAAAGCCACGCCCTCTGGGCGTGGTCAGAGTTCAACGGCTTAGCCAGTTGAACATTAATAGCTCATAAGCTACTCATTTGTAAGTTGTCCCCACAACATAAAACAAAGGAGTAGAATATGAGCCGATTTAGAAAATTATCACATACAGTATGGCATTGCGAGTATCATTTTGCATGGACCCCCAAATACCGATTAAGAATACTTGAAGGTAATATTGCCATAGAAGTAGCTAATTGCGTACGTTCGTTTAGTGAACAGAAAAAATGTGAAGTTATTGAATTAAATGTTCAAAAGGATCATGTACATTTAATAGCAATGGTTCCACCAAAAATATCAATATCGGATTATATGGGAATAATCAAAGGTCGAACTGCTATTCGCGTATTTAATAAATTTAGAAAGTTAAAAACCAAACCCTATTGGGGCAACCATTTTTGGGCAAAAGGGTATTGTGTTGATACAGTCGGATTAGATTCCGAAAAAATTCGTACATATGTAAAATACCAAGGAGCCAAAGAACGTAGGGCAAAAAGATAACAGTAATAAGGGGACAACTATAAACCTCGCCCCCTTTGGAGGCAAGAGGCATCCTTATCCCCTTTTAGGGGTAAACCCAAAACCACCCCCTCAGGGGGTGGATTCTTTATTCTTTTTAAAAAGCTGCTGCTGTTTTTCATCCACTGTCTCCATTGATTCTTCCAGTCCTTTGAGCATGTCCTCCAATGTGTGCGGTTCACTGACATTGCCGGTAAACAGCTTACTCCGTTTGGGAAAACCACTGCTATCAAGAACCAACCCCAAAGTGACCAGGGGACAATCCGAACGTTTTTCTTTTGATTTGCCATGGGCTCCAAGTTCATTATATTTGCAGCTACCCTCAAAATAAGTATTGGTTAAGTCATAAAGAGTAATAGTTTCCTCAAACTGAAATAAAAAACGCTGGCGCACGTAAAGATGTCGTTCAATCTCTTCCTTGTGTTTATAAATTTTATCAGATATCTGATACATTCTCGTCAAGCTCATACCTTCATAATCATAATCAATTAGCTCTCCTAAGCCGGTATGATTTTGCAACCAGTAATGCGTGGCCAACTCGCTGCCGGGTTCAATCATTCGGCCAATTATCGTTCCTATTGCAGCGCTCAGTTCATGTTTATTAAATCCAAGTTCTTTTAATTTATTGCATAGCTGCAACTGACTCAAAGCTTCGTAAGATACATGCTCAAGCCCAACACTGCGCGGTCGCATGAACTCAAGGCTATCTATATTGACATTGTGGTAAACATCACTGCCCGGCTTATCATTTTGGATACCATCTGCTCGATTTCTGGATTGTATAATTAAAGCAGCATAATGCTGGCAAGCTGTTTCCATTTCGGTAGACAATTTCAACAGACTCATTTGTCCACTAATAATTTCATCGATACGGCAGGCAAGATCAGGCCATAACGTTCTTGGATAGGGGAAATCTTTACCCAGATTTAGGATAGTACGTTGCTTGACGCCTTTCTCTGTACGTACCGACTCAACGAGTCTGTATGTATAGTAGGGTTCCCCAGTTTTTCGACTTTTGATTGTTGTTCTACGAATGTACATACTGGATAAATTTCATAAAAAATATGCCAAGTCAACCCCCAAAAGGTATTTTATGGCACTACATTCGCCCCTAATTTCTTAACTATCTGATATGTTGGTGTTTATATTTTCGAATTCGCCAAAAATAGGCCTTTTTTGCTGTTTTTTACCGAAAAACCCACGAAGATGGGTTAAGAAGTACCCCCGTGAATGAATACAAATATAAAGCTCTTGTATGAGCAAGTTCTCGTTTATGAAAAAAACAAGTATGGAATATTGGAATTTTTCTTTTGGAATGAGAGTTGGCGTTTAGTTATCAAATATTTTCTGTCATCTTTATTGTCTTCAGGAATGAATGTCATATTCTTTTAAAAAGACTGATAAACGCCCGTCCGTGTATGTCGCACGGAAATGACCTTTTCGTCATCAATTATACTAAAATTGAGATTACACATTCTCTAATAAAAGCTTCCAGCGAGGATTTTTTTTCATCTGCACCAGCATTCGCTGAACCTGTCTTAAAGAAACGCCTAATATTTCTGATGA
>JAAELO010000321.1 GCA_024226555.1 Desulfobacterales bacterium
CACTTTCAAAGTCGAACCTTGATGATTGTGCAGAAATGGAAGGAGAAAAGCCAAGGGGCAAGAGCACAGACTAAACCACAGTCTAGTGCATGACGATTGGCAGTTCAATGTGGCAACGCATCTGCCTCCCACGCTTGCCTTGCGGGTTCGAATCCCCGTATGATTTTCTGATCAAAATATTTGATCAAAATTGAAATTTCTGATCAAAATTGAAAAAAATGAAAATTTGATCAAAATTCAAAATGTACCCTTAGAATGTTCGGGTGGTGCGTATGAGAAGTACATGCTGGAAAAATCTCGCTGATCAAAAAGTTTGATCAAAATTTCAAAAACAAATATTTATTTGATCAAAAATTCTGATCAAAAAAAGTCCCATTTCCGGGGAATTTCTGGGAAAAAAAATTTGATCAAAAAGTTTGATCAGGATCCATAACACCCTTGCAGTGAGAGGCGCGAAGCTGCAATATGTGCGAAAAAGTGAGATTAGCAGAATTGCACCCAGAATTATGGGAATAAATTCTGCCCTCCCCACACTTCCGATATTTTTTCCTCCTTAAGC
>JAAELO010000322.1 GCA_024226555.1 Desulfobacterales bacterium
AAATTACCATCACTTTCACTTCACTTTTTCACTTCACTCATAACCAGCTGGGTAGGAGGTCGACAGGGAGGACGATGATAGCGGGTTTAGGATCAGTGACCTTTTAAAACACAGCACGTGCAAGACTAGGGCATTTTATAAAAGAAATCCCTTTAAAAATTATCCGGAACAAAAAAAAATCGATCATCAAATTTTGCCTCAAAAATACCCTCTAGGACCGTCATTGTGAGGGTCAATTTTGAAAATAAATTAAAAAAACATTTTCACAAAATTTCCAAAATTTCAAACTTGAAATCGGATTTTTTTCCTATTAAAAAGGTAATGTCACAAAACTCGAAAATTGCGCACATTTATTTACCGTAAGCTACAAGTGTGCCAAGTTTAAATTAAAAAAAAAAAAACATTTCACAAAATTTCCAAAATTTAAAACTTGAAAAAAGAAAATTTTCCTATAAAATTTAAAATGAAACAAAAATCGGAAATCTCTTAAATAAAAAAAAAAAAAACAAAAAAAGGGCGACG
>JAAELO010000323.1 GCA_024226555.1 Desulfobacterales bacterium
ATGGTTTCCCTTATTTATAGTGCGGAAGGCTGTGATCCGCGACGTTATGCGTGAGCGGAAGCGGCCAATGATCCAGACCATTACCATCTCTATTTTAACGCCCTTGGCAGGTCGCGAACCCGCTGTAGCGAACGCATAACCTGAACTTTACATGCTTTCTAAAGAGTCTAATCCAAAATAAACTGAAAGGTAAAGCATAATTGAAATTTATAAAATTAATTGAATTTATACGAGGGATCTATGGAATTTCAATTTGTATAAAAAAAATAATATTACAAAGTATGAGCTATTTAATAGGTTTTATACTTTAGTTTTAATAAATAAAAGTTTACTATTATTTGAGTATATTTCTAAACGGGGGAAAAAATGACCAAGGGTAAAGTTCTATTAATAATCTTATGCACTATTGTTATGGGTGTTGCGATCTATCTTGAGTTTAATCATGGTAATATATTCAGTATTATTGAGCGAAATGATTATGAATCGTTCCAGAAGAGGATGGAAAAAGGTATTGACTGGAAAAAGATTAATATGAGTCATGTCTTTACAGCAATTAAAAACGATAATGAGCAGATGAGTTGCGATATTATTCAAAATATACGATATGTAAGATTTGATAAATACAACCTGAATAAAATTCTTGATTGTGGATTTCAGAAAGTTCAGCAATGTTATTTTAAAAGATTTACATTAAAGAACAGATATTCAGATGGCATGATTGATCTTTTTTTAAGTTCTGATTTGAAGAGAATTGAAGTACTTTTGCAGAATAATAAAAAAACAGATCTGACATTTGTTGTAAATTCAAGTGAGATTACTCAACAGGAAAGCGCTAAAAATATAGGTCTTAACCTGAAGTATAGTGAATATAAAGATTATTTTAAAGATGTACCTGTTCCAGTCATGTATACAAAATCTAAAAAAATAAAAGGCGGGAACTACCTTGCAAGACCTGCAAACAAGAACAGGAATTCTACCTTAACAGTTACCCCTATGATGATTGCAGCATTAACCAATAATGCTGGTTATATAAAGCTCTTAATGAAATATGGTGCTAAAACGAAGTATGATTTAAAGAATTACAAATATAAACGTTTAAGGCAAAACCCTGTTGATGTTGCAACCGATAAAAAGGTTATTGCACTTTTAAAAATGAGTGGAGAATCATATTCTCCTATTCAAAAAGCAGTTTTATCTAATGATTCTGAACTGTTTTCCAGAGTATATTCACCAAAGTTGACACGTAAGGAAAAAGATAGAATATTTAAATTTGCAATAAATGAAGGTAGTGATCAAATAGTTAAGCTTCTTGTGGAAAAATTCAAATATAAATTAAACCGGAATGATACAAATCTTTTATTTGCTGTTTTTAAATCAAATAATAAAGATATCTTGGAATACCTGCTTTCAAAGAAAATGGGTTTAGGTGTTAAAATTGATAAATATAAACTCCCACGGGATATTCGGTATGTAAATTATAAATCGAAGTATTTAAAATATAGCAGTAAGTCCAGAAAAGAGAGATATTCCAAAACAAATAAATTTTATATCCTTGATGTTTTATACAAAAAATCATTAGAGATGAAAAACTACAAAATGGCTGCTATGATAGATATGTACAGGAGCAGTTGGGGTAAATTACATAGTCTTGTTGTTTCAGGCAATATGATTGAATTTAAAGCGCTTCTTAATGAAAAACCTAAATTAAAAGACCTTAAAGATAATAGAGGACGCACTCCTCTTTCATTAGCTGTATACTATTATAGAGAGGCAGCTTTGAGAGAACTTCTTCAAAAAGGAGCAAACCCTGATATTGAAGATTCTGAAGGTAAAACCCCATTAATGGTTTGTGCGGAAAACGGTAAAAATGAAATGATCAAAATTCTTTTAAATAGCGGAGCTTCATTAAGAAACAGTAAATATTCAAAATGTGCTGTTGCAGCAAGCATTGCAATTAATAATCATAAAAGATTAAACAGGCTTGCTATGATTTTCAGGGCAACTGCCAGCAGATATAAAAACAACTCGATTTTAAACAGGTTTCCATATATTAAAAATGCTGAACATTATAAAATAACTGCAGGTCTGCTTAGAGATGCTGCTGCAAAGAGAAAAATTAAGGGTTGTAAAGGTTTCTACTAATCACCATTTCAAAAACAGGGAATTTATATTTTCTTCTGTAAAGATCACGGATTTCCAGACTCATATTTTTCTTAAAGATTTTAGAAGAATATTTTCGCCAATGACCTCTTTTAGAAGAAAAGGACCTCAACAAGAATTTTTAAAGGAGGAGCGATGAAAAAAACAGGATTATGTTTTATATCAATATGTGCCTTGATTTCTATTGTGTTGTCAGGATGTACTCTTGCTAAATACAAAGATAAAATTGCTGCAACAGAGATAAAAACAATTGATCTTAAAGATATAAAAGATGGTGAATATGAAGGGTTTTATGATGTTTATTATCTAAACGCAAAGGTGGTTGTTAGAGTTGAAAACAATAGAATTATCAGCATAAAACTGGTTGAGCATAAGTACGACAGGCATTCCGGAAAACCTATGATACAAAAAGTTATTGATAAGCAATCACTGGAAGTGGACACTATTACAGGAGCTACCAATAGCTGCAAAACAGTTCTCAAAGCTATAGAAATTGCATTAAAAAAAGGAAAATAAACGTTCACCGCAACACAAAGAATAGTAGTTCGGTCAAAACAAATAAAACTAAAGCCTTTTGTTTTATAGGCAGTTATTGTGCAGATCGGGTCTTAATAAATTCCGGATATAAAAATAGAAAAGTTACTATTTTTATACCCTTTGCATTTTTACAAATCCTTTCTCAACACTATATTTTTCAGTGACAAGTAAGCACCTGTTGGATGTGACTTATACCCGCTAACTCTTTTGTGAACAATTGAAACATTATTCATATGCCATAAACTAATGTATGGTAGATCATTTGAAAGAATTTTCTGAACCTTTCCATATATTAGTTTTCTATCGGGAGTAGATAGAGTTATTCTTCCTTTTTCAACTAATTTATCTATCTCTTTATTAACATATCTCCCTCTGTTTCTACCCTTCGGTGGTAGCTGATTTGAGTGGAAGAGATCATAATAAAAATCCGGTTCAGTGACCCCGACCCATCTCATGGAAGTAAACTGGAAGTTACCTGATTTGATATCACCATAGAATGTTCCCCACTCATAGGAGGTAATTTTAAGTTCTATTCCGATCTTTGCAAGTTGTGCCTGAATGATCCTTGCAATTCCAACAACCTGTGCATTGTTACTTGTTTTTAATTCCAGTTTAAGCTTTTTATCCGGGCTAAAGCCTGCTTTATTAAGATGCTCTATCGCTTTAGGTGGATTGTAGTTATACATTTTACTACTCTTATCATGGAAGAAATTCACTGGAGAGATAAGGCTTTTGGATAGAATAGCATGGCCATCCAATCTGTACTTAATAATCTCTTTTACATCTATTCCGTATGCAATTGCTTTTCTTATGTCTGGATTTGAAACGGAAGGATGATTCATATTAAAAGCAAGATATTGATATGTAACACCGGGTGATTCTACTACATTATATCGCTTTGCAAGATCCCCTTCCTTAAATTTATTCACCCTGTTCATAGGAAGGGCATTTACTACAACATCAAGCTCTCCTTTTTTCATCTTCAAAAATCTTGTATTATCATCTTTAATTACTTTAACCTTAAGATTTTCAAATTCAGGTTTTCCATCGTAGTATTTATCAAAGGAGGTTAGAGAAATTTCTGTGGGTAATTTCTTTATAAGTTTAAAAGGCCCACTACCAATTAGCTCTTTGGCAAAACCCCCCTTTTTTACAACTTTTTCAGGTAAAACAGGCATTATGATAGATGTTAAGAAAGATGCCACAGGTTTTTTCAAAACAAATTTTACAGTGTAATCATCTATAACAATAATTTCATCGATAATCCCTTTATAAGTTCCTGCGAATGGCGATTTTGTTTTTGGGTCCATAAGATGTTCAAAGGTAAATCTAACATCACTTGCTAAAAGTTTGTCACCATTATGGAAGAATACATTATCTCTCAGATGGAAAATGTATGTTTTGTTATCTTTAATTTCCCAGCTCTTTGCAAGTTCAGGAACAATCTTAAGATCATATCCAAGTTGAACAAGTGTGCTGAATATTAGATGGTGTGATATGCGCATACCATTTGCATCTGTTGCGTACCGGGGATCAAGGGATTTCGGTTTGCTCTCAATACCTAAAGTAAGTGTGTTTTTATTATTATTTGTTGAATCGCCACATGAAAATATTGTGAATATTGAAAGGATAAGTACAAAACGAGTAAAGAGGGTCATATTTCCTCCGTAGGAATTAAAAAACCCCGGACTGCAAAAATACAATCCGGGGATAAACTCTTTTTTATATTGTAGGAATCTATAATAACTGATCTGGTGTTACTATAGCACCAAAACGCTCTTTAAGAGAAGTTAACCCCTCTTTTTGCGTTTTTAAAACTTTAAAAAGTGCTTCCGGAATATTTTTCTCTTTTCCGTATGCTTCATTTTGCATGTCTATTCTTGATACGATGTTATCAACATATATTGAGAATTGTTTTTTATAAAGGTCTTCAGGATATTCCTTATCAATGATATTAGCGAAAAGGTCCTTTAGATCTTCATATTTTGGAATAAATCCAATTGGAGTTTCAATGGCTTCAACTTCACCATTTGCTCTTCTCTCAAGCCATGCCATCCACGCTTTAACATCTTTCTTTTCACCAAGAAGCTTTTTAGTGCTTCCGCCCCTTGCTTCATCAGTTAAGAAATAGTTAAGTCCGGCCATGATTGGCTTTTTGTCAGCAGCAATTTTATCATTTCCGAAAAATTTAAACTGAGCATCCATATAATCTGACAGTGCGCCAGGAATAAAAGGAGCATTTGCCCATGGTGCTCTTTTAACACCAGAAGCACCAACTTCGGTAGCTGTTGCAGCTGATACAATATTTGCACCAATCGCAACTCCCTCTTCAAAATCCCTTGCAACCCAAACAGGTGGCATTGTGTTACTATCACGGCCACTATATGTAATAACTCTTGTTTCAACACCATTTGGATCTTCAGCTTTTTCTGAGTAGTTATCAAGGGCTGTTGATACTAATGTTGCACGTGCATTAGGGTGGGATACAGGAACATCTTTTCCTTTATCGCATTTTAAACCCTTTTGCCATTCTCCCTGGAAATTAAAACCTTTCTCAGGACATTCCTCACCATTTCCAACCCAATGTGGAACTTTATTTTCATCAACTAATACGTTGGACCAGATAACTTCAGTTCCAGGATTCCGTAAAAGATCCATAAGACCCGGATCACCTTCACGGTTCACATCCTCAACAATTCCGAAAATTCCTGCTTCCGGGTTTATTGATCTGATTGATCCATTTTCATCGATCCACATTTGAGCAAGATCATCACCGATAAAGTGAGTTCCTGCCATAGCAGTGGTTGTTTTTCCGCAACCACTAGGGGCTGCTCCTGCAAACCATGTAACTCTACCATTTGGTCCATCAATACCAGTAATAAACATATGCTCTGAAAGCTGAGTCCCTCTGTTTTCATAAACGGCTCTATCAACAGAGAATCTGTGGTTACCTTTTTTCATAAGCAGTGTATTACCAGCATATGTACAAAACATACTGTAGGTTGTTTGTGCTGATCTATCCATCAAAACTCTTGCATTTGGAAGATCTTCTGCACGATTTAGACCTTCAGAATGTATGTTTGCATACATATGTCCTGCTCTTTCAACTTCAGAATCAAAGTCAGAAAAAGTATTTCTGTATAACATGTCTGCGCTGTGGCTTACATAGCATGAGCTGGTTACTTCGATGGATGGATTTGATGCGGGGGATTTGATTGGGCCTCTGTTATAAAAGCCTACGATCATCTGTCTGCCTTTCATGACCGATTTCATTTTGGCTTTTATGTAATCAAAGCCTTCCTCCCTCGTCATCCTTTGAGCAAGTGAGCTGATCTCATCATCCGGGTTGGCCATATAGTATGTCCTGTCGGTGATTCGTCCCTGCTCATCTTTAAGGTCGTAATGGATGGTATGTTTATCCATGGCAAGTTTCGCTTCTTCGCCGTTTTGGATAGACATATCCCTTACATGTTGCCTGTCTTCAGGAGAACCTGTATTGATAAAAACACTATCAGGATCACATAGAACAACGGCGTTGGAAATCTTAATTACAGCAGCTTCCGTTTTAATCTGCTGTATCTTGGAAAAATTAGCATCGTCTGTTTTATTTTTGATTACAGACATTGCATCCTCATAGGTAAGGATGTTTCCAATTTCATTTGCAATATCAATGTTTAATTTTGGTGTCATACCAGGCTTACCTTATATTATTAATTTAAGTTATATAAATTTATACACTAATTTGTTATACAATTAAAATTACCTAATAATAACGAAACAGTAGGATTATTAACCTATTTACAATTTTTAAAAAAGAAAAACACCTTTCTAATTTAAAAAAGAAACTTTTTCAACACCTTTATGAAGGTTTGATAAAAAAACTTAATATTATTAACCACCACAATCAAATTTTTCTGTTCTCGGCATATTCTGGGTTATCCAGGTCTTAACTTTATCAATCTCTTTATTTAAATCTTTAAGGGCTTTGCCTCTGTGGCTCACACCACTTTTTTCCTCAATTGAAGCTTCTGCAAATGTTTTATCAAATTCAGGATAGAAGAAAACAGGATCATATCCAAAACCATTTTCACCTTTGGGCTTCTTTGTAATTAAACCCTCACATTTGCCTTCGTAAGTTAAGGCTGGGCCAGTTGGAACAGCTAAAGATATCACGCACTCAAAATATGCGTTTCTGTTTTCATTTCCTTCAAGTTCCTTCAAAATCTTTTCAGTTCTTTCCTTATCTGTTGCATCCTCTCCGGCAAATCTTGCAGAGAAAACACCAGGAGCACCATCTAATGCCTCAACACAAAGTCCTGAATCATCAGCCATAGCTGGAAAGCCAAGCACTCTTGCTGTAAAGCTTGCCTTTTTATAAGCGTTTGCTTCAAAAGTATCACCATCTTCAACAACTTCAGGAATTGGACCAAAATCATTCAGATCTTTAAACTCAATATCGCTGTTTTTAAAATATTCTCTAATCTCTTTTGTTTTGTTATGATTTCTTGTGGCTATAACAATAATTAATTTTGGATTCATATTTACCTTTTTGACTATATTTTTTAAAAGTTTCCGAAGGCTGATGTTTTAAAAATCGACCGGAACCAATGCTATTATTTGTAATTAAGATATATGTTTCTATAAGTTAGGAAAATATATTTGTAAAGTATTTTCAATACCTTTAGCTTCAGAAAAAACTTTACAGATAGATAGGTATTGCTATAGTTACATTGTTTTTATTTAATCCTTTTAGTATAAAACTATAATATTGAATAAAATATTTTAATAAATTGATTCTTTAGTTCAGTTTTTGAGTCGAAAATTTTAATTAATAAGGAAAGATTTATGCATAAATTACTCGTGGATGATCCAGGTAAACAACTTCTACTACTTGGTAATGAGGCAATAGCTAGGGGAGCCATAGAAGCTGGAGTTGGTTTTGCCGCTTCATATCCGGGAACTCCCTCCTCAGAAATTTCTTTAAACCTTTTCCAGATGTCAAAAGAGAGCGATCTCTATTATGAATACAGCATTAATGAAAAAGTATCCATGGAAGTTACAGCTGCTGCTGCTAACAGTGGAGTAAGAAGCTTGTGCATTATGAAACATGTTGGACTTAATGTTGCTGCTGATGTTCTGATGACTCTTGCTTACATTGGTGTTACGGGTGGAATGGTTATTTTAACAGCTGATGACCCTTTCATGTTTTCCAGTCAGAATGAGCAGGATAATCGTTACTACGGAAAACTTGCCGGACTTGCGGTTCTTGAACCATCAACGGTTGAAGAAGCAAAAGAGATGATGACATATGCATTCGATCTTTCTGAAGAACTTGGTGAACCTGTAATTTTTAGAACCACTACAAGAATAAATCACTCAAATGCTTTTGTTTCTTTCAGTGAAATGAAAGAGCGAAAAACAAAGGGTGAATTTATAAAAGACCCAATGAGATGTGTTACAGTTCCGGCTGTTGCAAGGGGATTGCATGTTAAACTCCTTGAAAATCTGAAAAAAGCCGAAGAGATTGCTGATAAATCTGAACTAAACAGAAGATCCGGAAAAGGATCCCTTGGTATAATCTGTAACGGAGTTAGTTACGGATATGTGGCTGATGGATTAAAAGACCTTGGCATTACAGATAAAGCAGAAGTTTTAAGGATTGGTTTTTCAAATCCATTACCAAAAGCTCTTGTTGCAGATTTCCTTAAAGATAAAGATAGAGTTCTGATTGTTGAAGAGGGTGAACCCTTCATGGAGGAAGCTGTAAAAGCAACTGCCCAGGAAAATGGTTTAACTTTGCCAATTATGGGTAAATCGGACGAGCTATTTTCAAGGCTTTATGAATATGATCCTTCAACAGTAAGAGGGTGTATCGCAAAAGCTTTTGATATCGATTACACAGAGTCAGAAGTAGTTGACCTGACAGATGTTCCTGAAATTCCAAATCGTCCTCCGAATCTTTGTGCAGGTTGTTCACACAGAGCAGTTTTCTATGAAGTGAATAAGGCAGCAAAAGATATGGAGATGGATATAATATGTCCTTCTGATATTGGATGTTACACACTGGGATTTTTGCCACCACTTTCAACTGGCGATTTTGTTGTATGTATGGGAGCATCATCTGGTACTGCTGCTGGGTTTTCAACGGTTAATGATAAAAAAGTTGTTTCATTTGTTGGAGATTCAACATTCTTCCATTCAGGAATATCGGGCCTTATGAACGCTGTATTTAATAATCATAATTTTACCTATGTGATTTTAGATAACAGAATTACAGCTATGACAGGTCATCAGCCAAATCCTGGCGTTGACATGGAAGAGATGAATTTTCAAGGTTACAACAAAATTGATATTGAAGAGGTTGTTAAGGCTTTAGGCGTTAAACATATATCTGTTATAAAGCCTTTCAATTCAAGAAAAAGCATAGCAAGTATAAAGGAAGCTCTGGATTATAAAGGCGTTTCTGTGATCATAGCAAAAGAGCGCTGCACACTTTATGCTAAGAGTGTTAAGAAGCTTAAAGGTAAACCATTTCAGATTGTTGAAGATAAGTGTTTAAATCATAGAGATTGTATTAACGAGCTTGCATGTCCTGCTTTCTACCTTGAAAATGATGCTGTTAAAATTAATGCAGACATGTGTGTTGGCTGCTCAATTTGTGCACAGGTCTGCCCTGAAAACGCAATTTTACCAGTGAAGACGAAGGAGTAATTATATGGGTACTACAAGATTAATAATTGTTGCTGTTGGTGGTCAGGGAAACCTCCTTGCGTCTAAAGTTTTAGGAGAAGCTGCGCTTCTTTCAGACCTGCCGGTTAGAATGAGCGAAATCCATGGAATGGCGCAAAGGGGTGGTGTTGTTGAGTCTGCTCTTGTTTTTGGTGATGCTGAAAGTTCAATAATTTCTGATGGAGAGGCGGATGTTCTAGTAAGTTTTGAACCTTCTGAAGCTTTAAGAGCACTTAATAAATGTAACATTAAAACTAAAGTTATTACAAGCTTGTCTCCTGTTCAACCTTTCACTGTTGCAATTGGAAGAGGAATTTACCCAGAAATAGATACAATGAAAAAACTTCTTGATGAAAAGACAGGAGGTCTGATTTCATTTGATGCAGTTGAACTTGCAGAAAAAGCAGGAACAGTTATGTCTGTCAATATGGTTCTTTTAGGAGCATTAATTCAGACAGGGATTTTACCAATACCTGCTGAAAATGTTAAAACCGCTATTCAGACCACGACCAAAAAAGCTTTTGTGGATATTAACATTAAAGCTTTTGATCTTGGATTTGAAGCTGCTCAAAACGCTTCTTAATTTGGAAAAAAAGCCTGTAATATATTTTACAGGCTTTTTAAAAATCATTAGGAGGGAACCTCTAATAATTAAAACTTTGTTTGAAATACAAGGATGAGAAAAAAATAACGAGGCGATTTTACACAGTTTTATTTTTTTGAATAACGCAGTAGTTCGATCAAAAGGTAGTTATTAGAGATTCCCATTAAAAAATACTTTTTAGTAACGATAGTATTCTTCAAAAAAAAACTTTTCTACAATCAATAAATAGAATTCCATTCAAAAACGAGTAAAAAATCCGTTTACACAGCGTTAAGTCATACGATATAATCATTAGTTAAAAAAACTTCTTCTGAATATTCATTCTAATTTATGCACTATGCTTTGGGGTTATTCATATTTAAGGACGTTGATATGAAAAAAAGTGTGTTAATCATTAGTCTTTTGTTGTTTAATATTTTTCCAGTAAGTTTTATTAATGCTGAAAGCATTACAGTTGGTTATTTTTTACTTGAACCACATTCCAGTCAGAAAGATGGTAAGCATGTTGGTGCAATTATCGATTACTGGAGGAACTATATCGCTCCAAAAATGAGAGTTGATGTTAAATTTGTAGGCCCCTACCCTGTTCCGAGATTAATAAAAGAAACTACTAATGGAAGAGTTAATGTAATTGCATTACTTGCAAAAAATGATGAGCGGTCCAATATGATGGATTATCCAAATAATCCATTTGTAACTGGTAGCACAGGTATAGCTTTTTTAAAAAATCATAGAATAAAGAAGATAGAGAGTGTGAAAGAACTTAACGGTTTGACTCTAGGTTTTTTTGCCAAAGGATTTATACATCCCTTACTAAAAAATAAAATGATAAAGTGGCATCTTACATACACTACAAAATGGCAAAAGAGAAATCTCAAGATGCTTAATTATGAAAGAATAGATGGATTATACAACGCTGATATAAATGCTCTGGTGTATAATGCTCATATTAATAACATGAAGGAGAAAGTAAATATTTTTCCCATACCCGGAACTGAAACAGGATTATATTCATTGTTTTCTAAAAAGGATAAAGGTCGTTATCTGAAAAATTATAATCAGATTCATCCACAGGTTTTGGAGGAGGTCTCATATTTAGATCTTGTGGAAAAGAATATGAAATAATTAGAAATTCCCTTATATCAGGTTATCTTTCTGATAAAGCCAGTTTTAAATACCCTGCGATAAAAAAACAGATGCAAAACACCATTTTAAGTATTTTAGTATCTTTGGGTTATTAAGAATTTTGTGACAAAGTAATGGGAACCTCTAATAACTAGAAATTTGATTGAAATACAAGGATGAGAAATAAATAACGAGCCGATTTTACAACAGTTTTTTATTTCGAATAACACAGTAGTTCAGTCAAAGAGCAGTTTTTAGAGATTCCCTAATGTTATCAACTTTCATTTTGAATTTGCTGTTATCATCGAAAACGTCAAAGGATACAACATCTGTTATATATTTACCCGAATGAGGAGTTCCTTCGGGTACAAAATAGGTGTCTCCCTTCCTGTAAATGTAAGTTTTATCTGCATAAGTAATTTCAAATTCACCATCAATTACAATACCCCATTGGGCAGCATGGGAATGCTCCGGTAAAAATGTACCTGCCTTTACAATAAAATATACTGATTGATTTGATTCTCCCTGTATTAGGTGTCCTTTAATTGAATCGGAAGGTGTTTCAATTAATGGCAAACTTGTAATCATCTCTGGTAGTAATTCAGTCATTGAACTCCTTTTTAATTTTTAATGCTATGCTATCGCGAGTTTCATATTCAGAAGCTCACTCAAGCAGTGGTATGAAGTTTTTCCCTGCGGTGAGAGCAGGTTTATATACAAATTCGTGTGTCTACAAAGTAAAAAGCTTATCAACGAAAGGCCATTGTAGATAAAAACAAAATAGTAGTCATGATTTTTTGGATTTGTAGATAAAAACAAAATAGTAGTCATGATTTTTTGGATTTGTAGATAAAAGCGGGTTAAAAAACCCGCTTTTTTATTTTTACAAAGAAAGAGTGTTTTTCTCAAAGTTTAGTGTTGCAAAGTAATCTTCTTCAGTTTCTTTTCTTCTGATTAGTTCAACACTTCCATCCTCTTTGAGTAAAAGTTCCTGGGGACGAAGTTTACCATTATAGTTAAATCCCATTGCATGTCCATGGGCGCCGGTATCGTGAATTACAATCAAATCACCATCTTTTATCTCTGGAAGCATCCTTCCAACAGCAAACTTATCATTATTCTCACAAAGAGATCCAACAATATCAATTTTCTGGTCGTGTGTCAGGTGTTCTTTTCCATGTACTGTCACATGATGATATGCACCATACATACCTGGTCTCATAAGGTCAGCCATGGAAGCATCAACACCAATGTAATTTCTGTATATCTTTTTGAAGTTTATAGCTTTTGCCACCAAAACCCCATGGGGGCCAGTAACAAAACGACCACTTTCCATAATAAAATCCGGAGCCTCAACTCCATTTTTTTTGAGATCTGTATAAATTTCTGTAATCTCTTCACCCATTTTTTTTATATCAAGGGGAGCGTCCTCAGGCTTATATGGTATTCCAAGTCCACCACCAATATTTATAAATTTGATTGTAACATCTGCTTTCTCTTTCAGAACCTTAACAAGGTTGAGAAGCATTTGTGTTGTTTCAACCATAAATTTATAGTTTAGTTCATTGGATGCTAGCATTGCATGTAGTCCGAATTCTTTAACGCCCATCTCCTTGGCCTTCTTATAAGCATCAATAAGTTGCTCATGACTCACTCCATATTTAGCTTCAAGTGGCTCTCCAATAATTCCATTACTAACTGTTCTTCTATCACCGGGATTATATCTGAAGCTTAATAGTTCAGGCATGTCTGGAACTTTATCTAATAAGGAGATATCATCAAGATTTAGAATACAACCCCCATCACTGCTTGCCACGTTAAAATCATCCGGACTGGTATTATTTGATGTGAACATTATATCATTACCACGACCGCCAGCTCTTCTTGATAAAATCAGCTCAGTTATTGAACTGCAATCAAAACCAAAACCCACATCATTCATGATTTTAAGTATTGAAAGGTTAGGAAGAGCTTTAACTGCAAAATACTCTCTGAAATTAGTAACTCCTGCAAAAGTTTCATAAAGGAGCTTTGCAGTTTCACGTATTCCTTTTTCATCATATATATGAAAAGGTGTTCCAAAATGCTCTGCAATTTGTGGCAAAGCATTTGATAATCTGGTTGAAAAATCGTCTGACATTGGCATTTTAAATCTTGCTCCTATAATTCTATGGGTATTCTTGATGTTTCCTTAAATGTAGAAACAGCAATTGAGGTTTTTGTTGATTTAACACCTTTAATTGATGAGATTTTTTTTCTTATTAAAGAATCAAGTTCACTATTGTCTTTAACTCTTACCTTAACAAAAAAACAATCTACTCCTGTCAGATAGTGAACTTCCTGAACATCATCAATTTTAGCTATTTCATCACCTGCATTAAGATTCTTCTCAACATAAACATGTATAAAAGCGATAATGTTTCTGTTAAACTTTTCAGGATCTAAAATTACTTCATATCCATTAATATAACCCTGATTCTCAAGTTTACGAATTCTTTCCAAAACAGCAGAAGGCGCCATCCCAACTTGCCTTGCAACTTCAACGTTTGGTATTCTTGCTTTTTCCTGTAAAATCTTCAGTATTTTTAATCCGGTTTCATCAATCATTTTTATATTCTCCATTTTTTCCATACAATATTCATTTTGATGAAAAATGTCAAGCACATTGTGCTCTGTAAAAAGAGTAATGGAGAATATTATAATTTATTTATATTTTTTATCAGAATTATGTTCTTTAAAATGGGTTTATGGAGGTTTTAATTTGGGGGGAACAATCAGAAAGATCTAAGTCTCCGCAGATAATAAATTATCTGTGGAGACTATTTGAAACCCTTTATTTATTATTGATAAATAAAGGATGGAGGTTTCATCAAATAAAAAAACCTTCCTTTATCTTTAGCCTCCAAAGAAATATGCTGGAAGCCAGGTAACAAGCTCAGGGAAAACACATAAAACTATCAATCCAAGAACCTGTAACAGTACAAATGGTATTATTCCTTTATAAATATGCATCATTGTGTAACCTTCAGGGGCGACCCCTTTGAAGTAAAAGAGTGCATATCCAAAGGGAGGTGTAAGAAATGATGTCTGAAGATTCACACACATTAAAAGTGAAAACCAGAGTAGATTAAATTCAAGATCACTGGCAATTGGCAAAAAAATTGGAACTGTTACTAAAAGGATTGCAGCCCAGTCAATGAACATACCCATAAAGAATACAATTGCCATCATAAAAAACAGTGATGTCCACCTGTTTAGTCCACTATCAAGAAGAAGTTCAGCCACAACATCTCCACCACCCATACTTAAAAAAACGGTACTAAAAAATTTCCCACCGATAAAAAGCATCATAACCATGGATGTTGTTTGAAGGGTTGACCAGGAAGACTCTTTAATTACCTGCCAGTTCAGTTTCTTATTAAAAAACGCCAATATTGCTGCACCACCAGCACCAAGAGCTGCAGCTTCAGTTGGTGTCGCAATTCCAGCAAGAATTGTACCCATAACAGCTAAGATAAGACCTAAAGGAGGAACAAGTGATGTTGCGGTCATCGTAAGTTTTTGAGCTGTTGTATATTGTGAAGACTCCTCTTTTGTGATTGGAGGCCCCAAGTCAGGATTTATATTACAACGAATAAAAATATACAGGAAATACATCCCCGCCAGGAGTATACCAGGGAATATAGCACCAGCAAAAAGGTTACCAACAGACGTTTCCTTCATACCTGTCAGACCTCCGTAAATTACCATCATAATACTTGGGGGTATTAGTATACCAAGGGTTCCTGATGCACAAATAATTCCACTGGTGAGCTCTTTCTGATAACCCTTTTTTAAAAGGGCAGGAGTTGCAAGTAAACCCATCGCAACGACTGAGGCTCCAATAATACCTGTGGTTGCCGCGAACACGGTGCATACAACAACAACAGCTAAACCTAAACCACCTTTTACACTTCCCAATACAACATAAAGTGCTTCAAACAACTTATCTGACACTTTTGATCTGTCCAGGAGCTGAGCCATCATTATAAATAAAGGTATGGCCACCAGTGTGTAGTTATTCATTAATCCCCATGTATTGTTGGCAAAGAGGTCAAAAAGACCTACAACATCGAAACCATAGTCGATGAGTCCAAATAGTGTTGCCACAGCAGCAAGCGTATATGCAAGAGGATGACCCAATAAAATAGCAAAAATCAGTGTAGCGAACATCGCCACAGTTAAAAATTCTGGAGTTGTTAAAAATTCCGGCATAATTTTTCTACCTTTTTAAAATCATTCATCTGTTTTATTCAACAGAATTTTAAAATCTTTGATTAAATTAGACACACCCTGTAATACAAGAAATATAAGGGCAAGCGCCATTATTGATTTAAAAGGATAAATTGGGGGTGCCCAACTTGTGGAATTCAATTCCAATCCTTCTATTGAAGTATATGCAAACTGAACTGCTGCGATTGCAAGAAGTGTGAATGTGGGTAAAAAAATTACAAGTGTACATATAATAGATAAGACGGCTTGTTTCTTTTTTGAAAGTCGTGAAGAGAATATATCTACCTTCACATGGCCGTCATGGACATCTGTATAGGAAAAACCCAACATATAATGAAGGCCATACAGAAAAGTAGTTACTTCAAAACCCCAGATTGTTGGAGCATTAAAGCAATATCGCATTATAACTTCATAGATTACTACAAGAAGTAAAGGTACGATAAGAAGTGAAGATATCTCACCCTGTTTTCTGTTTAAGTTGTCAATAAGGTTTGATAACATTTTTATATCCTTATTATTATTGCCGGCATTTAAGCCGGCTCAATTGTTTTTATTCGTAAATCTGTCCCTTAATATATTTTTCATATGGCCATGGAGTAGCTCCACCACGTGCTTCACGCCATACGGCATACTCTTTTATAAATGCTTCCTGGGAACTGAGAACTTTGTTCACATCAGGATGTTTAGCTTTTACAGAATCAAGATATTTTTTGGTTTCTTTTCTGAACTCAATAAGAGTCTTCTTATCCATCTTGACAATCTCAACTTTCTTCTTGAATCTGTTAATAGCTTCAGCATTCAAACTGTTAATCCAGTTGTAGCTCCAAAGCTGAGTCTCTTTTGCACAGATATCAATGATCCATTTCAGATCTTCAGGAAGTTTGTTATAGGATTTTTGATTAAAGAAAAGACCGCACTGAATACCGGGCTGGTGAACACCAGGCTGAATAACATATTTTGTAATATCATCAAATCCCATTGGGTAGTTAATTGCCGGTGATGAAAATTCAGCAGCATCAATAACACCACGTTCAAGAGCTAAGTATACTTCTCCACCAGGAAGTGGGCTTACAGAAGCGCCAAGTATGTTCATGATATCCATATACCAACCAGGAGTTCTAAGGCGCATACCTTTAAAGTCACTCATCTTAGTTGCTCTTTTGTTTGAAAAAAGTCCCATTTCCTGACCTAACTGACCACCAGGAAGTACATAAAGACCGAACTTTCCATAAAGATCCTGCATCATCTTAAGGCCACCTTTTTCATATAACCAGATGTTGTAACCTTCGGCATCAAGACCAAATGGAACTGATGCAAATGCTACAAAAGCTTCATTTTTACCTTTCCAGTATCCTGGCCAGTCATGACCGGCATCAGCAGAACCTTTGCTTACAGCGTCAAAAGTTTGCATCGCAGGAACAAGTTCTCCTGCTGAAAAAGGCTTAATATTAAGTCTTCCTGCTGAAGCAAGACGAACACTATCGCAGAAGTGTTGAGCGATATCATAAAAAAGTAACCCTTTGGACCATGGCATAACCATTTTCCATCTAATTTTCTTTTTTGATGTTCTAAACTTTACTCTTTTAGCTATCTTATGTCTCTTATCAAGCCCGAATTTTTCCCTTTTAGCTGCACTGGCAGCAGGTGCTATAAGGCATATCGTAATGACAATCGTAAGTATTATCTTAATACTCTTTTTCATTTAAGATCCCCCGCAAAAGTTATCTGTAAAAAATAAAATGCATTTATAAAAATATGATTCCAGCTTTAACGTGTTACTAGTGTCTGGCATCACCCCCTAACTTAGATAACTATAATTATATAGTTAAATCGATTGTTTTAAATTTCAAGTGTTTAAAACCGCTTAAAATTGACAATCATTATGATCGGATAGACTTATTGCAAATCAGAGGCCATTGTTTATGACAGTAGTCAGTTCAAGATATGGGACCTGGCAACTGTTTTCTTCTATAAAAATAACTATTGAAAGCATTTTGCATTAAATCCTCAAACACAGGTTAATGAATTTATTGGCCTTTTTATTATTGGTAGTACCAATGTATTGATGAAGAAATTATTTGTCAAGCAATATCCTGAAAACGACAACGTTCAATAGTGATATGTATGGTTATTTATACAAGTTTCCAATAGTCTGGAATTTTTATTTTAACTTGTGCTTCTATTGGTCGTACCAATATTTATGTTAAGAAATTTAAATAAAATATTAGTTGTTAGAGGTTCCCAATTGTTATTCGTTTCTCCATAAAAAAATCTTCAAATCACTGTTAAGAATAAAAATACAAAAAAATAAATATTTCTGGACAAAGCATTAACACTATGAAAAATTCAGAACATAAAATATGTATCAACAGGGCTACATGTATCGGATCTGATACAAAAACTTTTTTTAAGAGTTGTGGAGGATTCTTTGGAGAACATTAAAAAAACGATTAAACAGCTTGAGAGTCAGTTAGAGGATTATCAGCTCTTCTTTAATAGTTTTTATAATGGAGCAATAGTTACTGATATCAATGGGATCATAACACACCTGAATGAACCCTACAGCAATTTTCTTAAAGTAAATGCAAATGAATGTATTGGGAAGCACTGCACTGAAGTTGTTGAAAATACGAGAATGCATATTGTAGCACAAACCGGAATACCTGAAATAAATCACACCCATTTAATAAGAGGACAAAATATAGTTGTTCACCGAATTCCTGTTAAAAAAAGGGGTGAGATTTATGCTGTTTTTGGAATTGTTATGTTCCAGGATGTCAGGGATGTGGCAAAACTTGCGAAAAAAACATCTTTCCTTGAGCAGAAAGTCGAAATATATGAACAGGAACTAAGGCTTTTAAGGTCAACAAAATATACTATTGACAGTATCATTGGAAGCAGTAAAGTAATGCTTTCTCTAAAAAAAGAAGCTCTAAGAGCGACCTCCAATAATCTTCCAGTATTAATTAAAGGTGAGAGTGGTACCGGAAAGGAACTTTTTGCACAGGGTATCCACCATGGCAGCCCACGAAATCTATATTCATTTGTAAGAATAAATTGCGCAGCAATACCACAGAATCTCCTTGAATCTGAACTTTTCGGTTATGAAAAAGGCGCTTTTACTGGTGCAGGGCCAAAAGGAAAGCCTGGTAAATTTGAGATTGCCAATAAAGGAACGATTTTCCTTGATGAGATTGGAGATCTTCCTCTTGAGATGCAGCCTAAACTTTTAAGAGTGCTTGAAGAGAAGGAGTTTGAAAGGATAGGTGGCAATAAACTCATCAAGTCAGATTTTAGGCTAATTGCAGCTACAAACAGAGATCTGGAAGAAATGGTTAGTACAAATCAGTTTAGAGAAGATCTTTATTACCGGCTTAATGTCATTGAACTTAACATTCCACCCCTTAGGCAAAGAAAAAAAGATATAATACCTATTGCTGAACATATTCTAAATCAGATGAGTCCTGATATGTTTTCCTATAAAATAAATCTGGATTCTGAAGTAAAAAAAGCTTTAAAAAACTATAACTGGAATGGAAATGTCAGGGAGCTTTCAAATGTTATTGAAAGAGCACTGGCCTCAATTGAAGGAGATAAGATTAGATTGCACCATCTGCCCTTTAAAATATTCAGTCAAAAAAATACCAATACCAATAAAGGCACACTACTTAAGGAGATTATTGATATAGCAGAGAAAAACGCTATTATTCACTCTCTTTCAGAAACTAAAAACAATAAAGCACAGGCAGCAGATATGTTAGGAATACATCGAACACAGTTATATAAAAAGATGGATAAACTGAACATTTCCCTGAAAGATAATGAATAAAAGAGTCTATAAAGGTGTAGTTAATTTGATACAGAAATAAAAAGGGCTGTCACTTGACAGCCCTTCATTTAAGCAATGGTAATAAAAGGATCTAAAAATTTACTTTAAGTCCCATCAATTCATTCTTAAAAATGGAACTATCCATTAGAGCTGGTTTCTTTATTATTGGTTCAAAATCCATATTGTTAGTAATATCATTTTCAATATCCACTCCGGGAGCAATTTCAATTAACTCCATACCATCCGGTGTTAATTGAAAAACACACCTTTCAGTTATATACAGAACTTTCTGGCCCATCTTCATAGCGTATTCACCACTAAATGTAACATGCTCAACATGCTTCCTGAACTTCATTACCTTTCCTTCATTTAAAATATTTATGCCACCATTTTCCACAGAGACTTTTAGTCCACCTGTTGTGAATGTTCCAACATAAACAACAGTTTTTGCATTTTGACTGATATCTATAAATCCACCAGATCCAGCCAGTTTTACACCGAATTTACTAACATTCAGATTTCCTTTTTCATCAGCCTGAGCAAGACCAAGGAATGTAATATCAAGTCCTCCACCATGATAAAAATCAAATTGGGAGGGTTGCCCAATGACTGCTTCGGTATTGGTTGATGCCCCAAAATTTAGCCCACCAGCTGGAATTCCACCAATTACTCCGGGCTCCGCTGTTAAGGTGAAGTAGATTTCAATATTTTCCTCATTTGCAACATTTGCAATTCCCTCAGGCATTCCAATTCCAAGATTTACAACATCATCTTTGGAAAGCTCAAAAGCGGCTCTTCTTGCTATAACTTTTCTTGCACCCAAGTCCATCGGTTCAATTGAATCTGTAGGTACTTTAACTTCACCGCTAAAAGCCGGGTTGTAAACCTGTTCAAAAGTTTGCCAGTGATTTTCAGGACTGGAAATAACGATATAATCAACCATAATACCGGGGACAACAACATCTTTTGCTTTTAAAGACCCCCTTCTGGCAATTCTTTCAACCTGAACTATAACTTTTCCGCCTGAATTTCTTACTGCAGTTGCAAGCTCCAGGGTTTCAAGAAAGAGAGCTTCCTTCTCAAAGGTTATATTTCCATCTTCATCTGCTGTTGTGCCACGAACAATTGCCACATCAATTTTTGAATTTTTATATGCAAGGTACTCCTGACCATCAAATTCTATAAGTTCTACAATCTCTTCCTTTGTGATATCATTAATCTTACCACCATCATTTCTTGGATCAACAAAAGTACCTAATCCAACATGGGTAATTGTACGGGGTTTTTTAGCTGCAATATCCCTGTACATATGACAAATAACTCCCTGGGGCAGATTGTAAGCTTCTATTTTGTTATCCATAGCTAATTTTTGGAGCTTTGGGGCAAGTCCCCAGTGGCCACCTGTAACTTTTTTTACCATTCCGATGTGGCCGAAGTGGTTCAACCCTCTGTCTTCACCATCTCCCTGGCCAGCTGCATATATCAGGCTGAGTTCCTTAGGGGTTCCTTTTTCAAGAAATGATTTCTCCATCACTAATGCAATTTCTTCAGCGAAACCTATTCCAACAAAGCCTCCTAAGCCAACAGTGTCACCGTTTTTAATCGTTGATACCACTTCCTCTGCTGTTCTGATTTTAGAATTACTCATAAATCAACTCCCTCTTGGAGGGCTCACAATAGCAGTCCCTTCAACTACTGTTTTGCCATCCTGATTAATACATTTTGTTTCAAGTTTTAATTTTTTATAGTTTTCGCCAATTTCAATAACAGTGACAGTGGCTGTAACCGTATCTCCAATGTAAACCGGAGCAGTAAATTGTAAGGACTGGCTAAGATAAATAGTCCCAGGCCCGGGAAGCTTCATTGCAATCACGTTGGATATAAATCCACCTAAAAGCATACCGTGTGCTATTCTTTTTTTAAAAAATGTTTTTTCTGCATGTTTTTCATCTATATGGGCAGGATTAAGATCTCCGGTAATACCTGCATAAAGGTAAATATCCGATTCAGAGATAGTTTTTGAGAATTGCGCCGCATCACCTTCTTTAAATTGAGTCATTAATTAATCTCCATAAAGTTTATTAAAATACAGATTTCGAACGTCCGGGGTACCTCCAATTACCTAAAATATTTTTATTATTTGAATTTAAATCAAAATTCTAATTATTAGAGGTTCCTGTTCAAGATTTATGCCAAAATAATTGTACTAAAAAGTTAAACTATAAAAATAAAACATATGAAATGCAAAATTGGGGTAAAACAGATCTTGCATATTTAAGACTAAAACTGATATAAGATTCCGATTTATAAATGAATATTACGATTTGGTAATAAGGTAGAATATACACAGTTTAACAAAGAAAGTCAAAGGGCTGAAGCTTTAATGGTTAATATTGAAAAGCCAAATACATGGAGAAAATATAAAAAGGGGTTATGTGATACCTGCATGGCTTCATGTTGTACACTATTGGTTGAAGTAACTACAGATGATATGATAAGGCTTGGTTACACATCAGAGTGGGAAGTTGATAATGATTTAAAGAGTCTTGTAAAATCATTAAAAAAACAGAAAATTATTAAACGATTTAATGACAAGAGTAAAAAATTTTTACTGGAATCTTTAAGTAACGGGGATTGTCAGTTCCTTAACAGCGAAAGACGTTGTATTGTATATGAAAACAGGCCGGATGTTTGCAGAAAGCATCCTGAAAAACTTAGTTCGAAAATTGGTTTTTGCCCCTATCTAAAAAAGGTAAATTAAAAGCTATGGAAGAACAGAAAAAATACTGGGATAAAGTATCTGATACAAAAAAGTTTACTACACCTTTCCGCATGGACCTTTTTAAAAGTCATGTCAGTAAAAACTGTTCTGTACTGGATTTCGGCTGTGGATATGGCAGAATTCTTAGTGAACTAAGGAGTGAAGGTTTTGATAATCTTACAGGCGTTGATTACTCAATTGATATGATTAAAAGAGGTAAAGCAGATCTGCCTGAAATAAAGTTAATTCACTCAACAAGTGGTAAACTTCCCTTCAAAAATGACTCTTTTGATGCTGTGACAGTGGTAGCTGTTTTAACATGTATTGTAGATGATGAGGCTCTTGAAAAAACAGTTGATGAACTTAAAAGAGTCCTGAAACCAAACGGCATTATATATATTAATGATTTTCTTATTAATAGCGATCTCAGAAACAAAAAAAGGTATGAAAAATATCAGGGCCATTATCCATATGGAGTATTCAGGTTACCTGAAGGAGCTCTTTTAAGGCATTTTGATAAAAAACGATTAATAGATCTTCTTAAAGCTTTTAATACGATAACCTTTGATGAATTATTATATACCACCATGAACGGTAATAAATCCAATGGGTTCTACTATATGGGACAGCTGGTTTAAAAAAATGTACTATTTTATTAATCCATCACTAAAGAAAGCTATAATATCTTATTTATAAAAAAAATATCAATCATGTAAGAGTGCTGATATAAAATATTTAACAACAATTTAATGCAAATCCGGAAGATAAAAAGAGATATTTTCAAATCAATATAACTTGTAATATAATCATATAAAATGTAATATAGATAAAAATTGTTAGATAATAAGTATCTATAGAATTCCTCAATAAGGTCTAACAATATTCCAGAGAAAAATAAAAACCTCAAACATAAGGTAGATTCATAATAACTTGGCCTGTTCAAAACTTTAACTATACTGTATAGCGGTTAACCAGAAATTACATTATATGATCAAGCGCTATAAAATTTTAGATTAAAGTTATATTACTCAAATTTAACAGTTTCTAAATTGTTTTTATGAAAGGTTTTTGTTATGTCAAAATGGTCTGACCTATTTGAAACTCTTCCTTCAGATGATTTGGATTTACTTATATCCCTCGGATCTGAACAGTCAATAGAATCTAAAAAAATATTGATAGAAGAAGATAGTAAAATGGATTCTATCTTCTTTATTCTCAAAGGACTTTTCAAAGTAACCAATGATTTTCTTGGAGACGATACCTTAACATTGTTAGGTCCAGGCGAGATTATTGGTGCTGTATCTTTTATAGATAACCTGCATACCAATGTATCTATAATTTCACTTGAAAAATCATCCGTGGTAGCAATTCCTCATAAAGCTCTTGAAAAGGAGATAGCAAAAGATGAGTCCTTTGGATTAAGAGTTTATAAAGCTCTGTCGAGGATTACAACTCACAGGTTAAGAAAAACTTCATCGAAAATGGGTGAAATATGGACCATTAATAAAAAGATGAATAAAACTACTGGTGGATGGAGTGAATTTTCATTTGAAGTCGATTCCTTCAAAAAACTTTTCGCAGATGCTGATAAAAGATCCCTTGAAAACAAAAACATCGTAACACAGAAAGATGAGAAAGAGATACGAAAAAAATTCAAAAATATGTATCGCAGATTTAACTCACTTATCGAATCTGAAAGCACAATGCCAGGTCCTATTAAAGAGAAAATCGGTAAAACAATAAGACAGGATTTTCTACCATATATGCTGCTGACAAGTGCAGGAGAGAGATTCTACTCAAAACCAAGAGGCTATGCCGGCGATTATTATACAATAGAGATGATCTATAGGAATACTCCTGAAGGAAAAGGTAGAGTCGGGCCGGTTCTGGATTCATGCTTTTTGGAGCTTTCTGCTGCGAAAGCTGTTCGCAACAGGCGAGGATTACTTGTCAAAGAGATAAAAAAAGCGATGAGAAGGCAAAAAGGTAAAGTTACTAACATTATGAGTATCGCATCCGGACCAGGAAGAGAAATAATGGATGTATATCAGGGTATAAGAGATAAGAAAAAGTTAAAATCCACTCTGCTGGATTTGGATCTTCAGGCTCTTTCATTTGTTGAGGATAAAATTAATGATCTGGGTCTTAAGAAGCAGTTTGAACTTCTAAATGAAAACATTCTTTACCTTATACTTGGAAGAAAAGATCTCTTTATTGAAAAACAGAACCTTATATACAGCATAGGGTTAATTGACTATTTTAATGATAATATAGTAATAAAACTTCTTAACTATATTTATAAGAATTTAGCTCCAAATGGAAGAGTTATACTTGGTAATTTTCATCCTAAAAATCCAACTAAAGCTTTTATGGATTATGTTCTTGAATGGCCATTAATACATAGAAATGAGGCCGATATGAACAGGCTTTTTAAAACTTCAGATTTTAATAAAGAGTGCACGTCTATATTCTATGAAAAGGAGAAAATTAATCTTTTTGCAGAGTGTATAAAAAAGAAGCAAAAACATTCAATAAATAAAGTTTAAGACTTTTAAAAGAGGATTTTGAAATGGAAAACATAACGTTTATGGACTCATTTATACCGAATAGTATTAAAAGGGATGCTGTCCAGACAATCAGAACAAGACAACTATTGCTTTTTAGTTTAATATCTCCTCTAATTTTCGGCCCATTCATATTAAGATGGTATATGCTTGGAAGTACCGAACTCTCAATAATAACATTTATTACTATGGTTGCAGTTTTGTCATTGGCAATCACATTGAGATTTCTTAATTCATTGGATATTTTTGCTAATCTTGTACTACTAGTATTAAGTATTCAGTATTTTTTTTATGCATATTATACAGGAGGGATTAAATCAGGAGCTCTTCCCTGGCTCCTTTTTATACCAGCTTTCGCAGCTGCATTTACAGATATTAAAACCACTTTTGGATGGACATTAGGAATGATTTTTTACTTAGGTATTTTAGCATATTTTGCCATAGCAAATGTTGCAATACCTGCTATGGGATTTAGCGAAGCACAATTGATAGAGATCAATATCGGAGGTATTTGCGGGCCGGTCGCATCTATATTTATAGCGATGTTTTTCGCAGAGAGTACAAGGACATATGCTTATAATGCTCAGAGCAATGCTCAAAAACATGCTCTTTCACTTGAAGAAAAAGCAAAATCGGAAGCTTATGAAAATGCAAGGGGATTAGAAGCTATATTTGATCAGATTAAAAACAGCTCAGATGACCTTAATATTGAATTACAAACTGTATCAAAAAGAATAAAAAACAATGTGGATCACTCTATTCAGGCTGATAAATTTATGCAGGAATCAGGTAAGATTATGTTTGAAGCTCAGGAAGCAATGAATATGTTAACAAGTTCCATGGAAAAAATATATTCAGCCAGTGAGAATACTTCTAAATAATTAAAACAATTGACGGTATAGCATTTCAAACAAATATTTTAGCACTAAATGCTGCTGTGGAAGCAGCAAGAGCAGGTGAAGCTGGTTCAGGATTTGCCGTCGTTGCTGATGAAGTTAGAAATCTTGCACTACAATCTGCAGAAGCAGCAAAGGATACATCTGTTCTACTTGAAGAAACAGGAAAAAATATAAAAGATGGGTCCAAGATAGCAAAAGGAGCAAATGATAGTTTTCACTCTGTTGCTGAAAGAGTAAAGAATGTTGTTGATCTGATTTCAGAAATATCTACAGCATCTAATGAGCAGGGAAAAGGTATTGAAAATTTAAACCAGACTGTTCGGGAGATGAATCAGATTATAACTATAAACGATGAGTAAATTCAGAAAAATAAAGTCTACTTCCTCTTCAGTAGGAAGTAGATTACCTGCCTTTAAATACAGATAACAAAAATAAATACTGTAGTAAAATCAACCCGTTGTTGTTTTTTGTAATGCAGAGATTTTATAAAACTGAAAGCTTTTATAATCTGTATTTCAATCAAAAATTCTAATTATTATAGATTCCCTTAAACGAGCACAATAAAAGATATGGGTCAAGCCTGCTTTTGATCTTTTCAAAGGTCATTTCCAGGCTTGACACTTTTTTATTTTCATATCGGTACACTAAAAATAAGAACGCACTATAAAACTATTTTATCGGTTAAGTTCCATTCTTCCATCATCTTTTGCAAACATACCATCATGGAGATACAGACCATTGTATAATTGTAATTTATTTGCTCCAAGGTAAACAGCTTTTAATTTAAGCCCAAACCCTGGGTTGTACATTCTAAGTGTCTTTTTTACAAAATGGTCACTATCTCTGGAATAAAAATAAAGACCAATATTTATCCTGCTTTTTGAACTACGCTCTTCATCCCATTTTAAAAGAGTGATAGTTTTGTCAGCTATAACCAACTCTCCTTTATTACCCTCATTAAGTGTTATTTTAATTTTTTGATCTTTGTAATCAGATGTCCAGCTTCCTATCATGGTAAAATCTGCAGCAATTTCTGCCTTAGCTATTACTTTTTTTGGTTGATCTTTTTTAGTATCACCCTCATTGCTGCAAGACCATGATAGTGTTAATAAAATAAGTATCATTACTTCTATCAATTTTTTAGTCATAATTTCTCCTTTTAAGTCCTGATAAATTAAATTTGCTATAAAAATACTTCTTATTTAATATCAAAAACCTCTTTTGATAAAAAAACTAAACATTTATGGTATAAACTTCTTCTGTTCTTCAGGGGTCATCTTTGAAAACTTTTTAAATATGGGATTATTTTTTAGATTTTCTAATTGTGATGACTGAGCAGTTAAGACAAAAGGCAATAGGAAAAGTATGATAATTATTAATATTTTTAACATAATAAACTCCAGGGAACCTCTAATAATTAGAATATTTGATGAAAAACAAGGCATAAC
>JAAELO010000324.1 GCA_024226555.1 Desulfobacterales bacterium
ATAATAATAACTAAAACCAACCGGTGAGCATTTTTCAGCGCACAAATAGGCCACCAGGACGTAGCCATGCACAGGGAAATAAAGCACCGACACCTCAGCTCTTCACTTCAGCAATATCGCTCGCGCGTGCTGATAGAAGAACCAGGGTGGTACTTTACTTCAGGCATGACTGTCTAAAGGAACGCGGTGAAAATCCCTAATGATGCACATAGGAAGTGGACACCGACTAGAGTTCTCCTAACAGCAGCGACTGCTGATAGGAGCTCAACCAGCCGGTGCGTCACCTCATGCATAAAAACCTACAAAAACGTCCTGATGACCGGATATTCTTTTTTTTTTAACGTAAAATTAACACCAGGTTTACGGCACTCCAAATCCTTTTAATAATACATCACCAAGAGTGTATATTATTCTTAATTATAATAATAACTAAAACCAACCGGTGAGCATTTTTCAGCGCACAAATAGGCCACCAGGACGTAGCCATGCACAGGGAAATAAAGCACCGACACCTCAGCTCTTCACTTCAGCAATATCGCTCGCGCGTGCTGATAGAAGAA
>JAAELO010000325.1 GCA_024226555.1 Desulfobacterales bacterium
ACCTCAAAACTACAAGCGAGGATCGTGAAGTTTAGGGTCAAAAATGAAAAAAATCGTCGTAGTAGGGTGATTTTGAAATTTGGGGTACCCACCCCCAACTTCTCAAAATTTAAAAACCCATAAGACATTTGCTCTGCACATTTTCCTCTTGTAGCGATTTAGGTATATACTTAAGCTATAATATATATAACTTTCAGGAAAAATAAAGGACCAAAAACCGATCACTTTTTCACTTCACTTCACTCACTTTCACTCACTCACAATCAAGGGGGTAGGAGGTCGAATAGCGGGTTTAGGATCAGTGACACCCCCCCCCCCAACCCCCTCTCTCCGTCGTACCTTCGCTCTCGAGCCCCCCCCCCCCCCCAAACCCGAGAGAGCGAAGGAACGACTGAGAGAGGGGGTTGGGGGGGGGTCACTGAACCTAAACCCGCCATTCGACCTCCTACCCCCTTGATTGTGAGTGCGTGAAGTGAAAAGTGAAAGTGATCGGTTTTTGGCCCTTTGATTTTCCTGAAAGTTATATATATTATAGTTCAGGTATATACCTAAATCGCTACAAGAGAAAAATGTGCA
>JAAELO010000326.1 GCA_024226555.1 Desulfobacterales bacterium
CCTTTGATGTTTGTGGATGTCGAGGGATGGGTTTGGGAGTGCTCAAATTGAAAATGACATGGTTCGATTTGGTTTATGATGCTTGTGGATTGTTGAGAATATGGGTTCGATTGACTGGCAGGATTATGGTTGTTGTTGGCGGTTTCTGGGAGAGACTTGTGGGAGGGTTTGGAAAGGAAATAAAGCTATTTAGTTTCGGGGTGGACACCAAGGGACGATTTGGTGCTGTTGACTCCTTCATTTAAAGGTCCCCAGCACGGAAGAGTGGTGATGCGACAGTGAATAGAGTGCGACAGAGTTCAATGTGGGTTGTCAATGTTTTAGTGTGAAAGATATCGATGTGTTTTCCAATGGGGATTTGGAAAGAATGGAGAAAACGCAGGAAAATGTTGATCGGAAGGTCGATTTTTCCATTCTTTCCAAATCCCCATTGGAAAACACATCGATCTCTTTCACACTAAAACATTGACAACCCACACTGAACTCTGTCGCACTCTATTCACTGTCGCATCACCACTCTTCCGTGCTGGGGACCTTAAATGAAGGAGTCAAGAGCACCAAATCGTCGCTTGGTGTCCACCCCGAAACCAAATAGCTTTATTTCCGTTCCAAACCCTCCCACAAGTCTCTCCCAGAAACCGCCAACAACAACCATAATCCTGCCAGTCAATCG
>JAAELO010000327.1 GCA_024226555.1 Desulfobacterales bacterium
GATTTTACTTTATTAGCGTTTTTCGCATTATTTGGTTTGGGTGCTTTTTAAATGAACCATGAGGGCCTGGGACTTCTTTTGCAAATGAACCTCCACAAGGGTGTTTTCCAATAAACCAACATTTTTTTTGGTTTATTTGGACTTTTTTTTTTGCACTAAATCCCTACCAGTCGGTTTATTAAATGAACCTAAATCATGAGGTTCATGTGGATTTTGTTTTTTTTTTACTTCATTTAATTTTTGATCTCAAATTTTTCAGTTCATTTGGATTTGTCTTGATTTTACTTCATTTGAATAATAAAATAAACCGTGTGTACGGTCCATCGAGTTAATTTAGGCAAAGACTCGAGTCTAATATTAAATGATGTGATTTTCAGATTTCACTTTATTTGACTAGTCTCAAATGAACCTGGCTGAAAAATACTTCATTTGATGTCGGGCTGCCGCTGTGCCGCCTCTGCAACCCGTTGTTCCGCAGGTGAGTTTCCCACCTACACCGCACCATATACAAGTTGTCAATCGATACCAAACAATTGAAACGAGACATTTTTTGTCCACGGGAAAATGTACCCTCGTTCTGTGCACGTGTATTCCAAGACATTCCATGTCGAGAGACGAGTCCAATATTTCAATGTCCAATTAAGGATAAATCGAAGGGAGCGCACGCGAATTAGTATTATTCGA
>JAAELO010000328.1 GCA_024226555.1 Desulfobacterales bacterium
CCCTATAGGGAACCTCTAATAATTAGGATTTTGATTGAAATACAAGGCTGAGAAAAAAACAACGGGTTGATTTTACTACAGTTATTTTTTTCAAAAACGCAGTAGTTCGGTCAAAAGACAGTTATTAGAGATTCCCTATATTCATTTATACCTTGCTGCCTTTTTCCACATCTCTTTTTCGAGGTGGGCCTGTTTCTCTTTTTCAGCCAGTTGCTGAATCTTGTAAGCTGAATCCCGAAGCATGCCATACATAACTCCGCAACCTGTATCTTCTCTGTCATTGTCACCCTCATCAGCAAGGGAAAGCATCTTTTGTATAAGGAGAAAGATCTCTTCTATGTTTTGGTCACATTTTTTCACTAAATAATTTCCTTAAGAGTTTGTTTTAAAAAGCAATCTAAGGGAACCTCTAATAATTAGATTTTTTGATGAAAAACAAGGCATAACAAAAAATAACGGTTTGATTTTACTACAGTTTTATTTTTGTTATAACGATGTGTTTCGCAAAAAGATCAGTTATTAGAGATTCCCCTAATTTAGAAGTAACTATTTTAAAACTAACAATTTGCAAATATAAAGCCATAATTTTTTGAGCTCTAAAAAAAAATCTTATTTATGTATTGAAGCTTGTAATAAAAGAGGGTTGGACGAGTCATAAAAAAAGATTCTTTGTTATAAAAATGGGAGAGCTCTATTGTTTGGTGTATTACGATACACCTTGTCTCAAAGATACATGATACATCTTGCAAGTCCTTTGTTTTATTACAAATAATATATATATATATCATACTTTGTATAGAAAACGGATAAGTCATATTTATCATAATTTATTGTTCAGGATTTCTTTAAAACAGCAATTTAAGAAGGATTTATTAAAATGTAATAGTTTTTTAACGAAATGGCATAGCTATTGCTATAACAAGTTGAAGAAATTATTAATGGTTGCTAAATAAAAAATAAATAATAAAAGGAGTAATATTAAATGAAATTTTCATGTACAATTTGCGGATATATTCACGATGGAGAAACAGCACCAGCAAAATGCCCACAATGTGGAGCTGTAGCAGAAAAATTTAAAAAGCAGACTGAAGGCGATCTATCATGGGCTGATGAACATGTTATCGGTGTGGCAAGTGATGTTGATCCTGAAATCCTAGAAGGCCTAAGAGCAAACTTCATGGGTGAGTGTACTGAAGTTGGTATGTATTTAGCCATGAGTAGACAAGCTGACAGAGAAGGGTATCCTGAAATTGCAGAAGCATATAAAAGAATTGCTTTTGAGGAAGCTGACCATGCAGCAAAGTTTGCAGAACTTTTAGGCGAAGTTGTTGATGCTGATACAAAAACAAATCTTGAGAAAAGAGTGGCTGCAGAACATGGTGCTTGTCAGGGTAAAAAAGATATAGCAACAAGAGCAAAAGAGCTTAATTATGATGCTATTCACGATACTGTACATGAAATGTGCAAGGATGAAGCAAGACACGGACAGGCTTTTAAAGGGTTGTTAAAAAGATACTTTGGTTAGAATTTACTGAACCAAATTATTTAGAAGATTTTCGTTAAATATATCCCGGGCTTTTAGAGCCTGGGATATTCCAGGAAGGATTTAATTATATGGCATTATCAGTAGTAGATCTTTATAAGAAAATCTTACCTCAAACAAATTGTGGAGATTGTAATTATCCCACATGTATTGCTTTTGCAAGTATGGTTGTTTCAGAAAAACATCCTTTAAAGAACTGCCCTCATTTGGTGCAGGATGTTCTTGATAGATGTGAAATTGAGCTGGAAGAGCAGTATGCAGAAGGAAAATGGTTGAAAAAAGATCCTGCTAAAGATGCTTTAATATGGGCAAAAGAGAGAGCTGCCTCCATGAAAATTTCTGATATGGCAGCAAGAATTGGTGGTGAAATACTCCTCCATGAAGGATCTGAAGCACTTTTACTACCATATTTTAATGACAAAATTATTATTACTGATAGTACGATTATGGATAAGGATCTGGTTGAGTTAAATCAGTGGGAACAGGTTTTTGTATATAATCATATGTCCCAGGGTGGTTCAGTATACCCAACCGGTAATTGGAAAGGTCTGGTTGAATTTCCAAATACAATTTCAAAACAAAAATCTATGAAAGCTCATGTTGAAGTTCCCTTAATTGATAGATTTTTAGGTAAGGTTGATGAGCTGAAAGAGCGTGCATTAAAAATCGGTGGGATAGACAGAACAGATAAAATAGCAACATGCAGTGCTGCTTTCTTCTTCCAGCCAATGCCAAAAACTCCGGTTATGCTTATATTCTGGGATGAATCCATCGATGATGGGTTTGATGCTGATATCAAATTACAGTTTGATGAAACCATCACAGAGCATCTCGATATTGAATCTATGATGTTTTTGAGTGAAAGGCTCAGGCAACTCTTATGTGTAGTTTAATGGAGGCCTGGCCAATTCTTTCACCATTGTATAAATATCATGAACCTTTTCTATAAGGTTTTCTTTAACACCAGTATCAAGAAGTTCTCCGGTTTGAGAGATACCTCCATACATCAGGTCAAATTCAGCTTCTTTAAATAGTGCCATTTTATTTTTATCCTAACAATAAAGAATAGTTGAAATAGAAAATTTCATGTTTAGATTAATTATATAAAACTATCAGAATCAATCTGCAGCCATATCCCCACTGTTTCAAAATGAAATTCACTTTACATCTAAAAGACACTATGGTAGCATTTCCAAGCTTTTGTACATTAATGTATGATGGCTACTCTATATTGCCTAATAATTATAATTTAATTGAAGTACAAGGCATGAAGTTTTTAAAATCTTAAAGAAAAAATAACCTGTTCTTTTTACATAGGAGAATCTCTAATAATTAGAATTTTTGATGAAATACAAGGCTGAGAAAAAAACAATGGGTTGATTTTACTACAGTTGTTTTTTTTCAAAAAACTAGTATTTCGCAAAAAGATCAGTTATTAGAGGTTCCCATAGGTTTTTTTTGAACAACCCAGTGTTATGCAAAGTATTCACCGCATACACAAATAAACAAGATTCAAAGTAATTCGCTCAAATGGCTAATATTAGATGTTTCCTCATTAATAGACTAATATTTTTAGTTTCACAAACAGGATGAATAATTATGAACTTATTGTGTAAAAAGCTGTCGGGAAAAGGATTTTGTCCAGAACATGCTGCTGAAGTTGGTGTATATCTACCAGAGCATTCCAATATTTATGATTATGTTATGGATGGGACAAAATGTTCACTTGTTGAGCCAGATCCTGATTCATTGAGTCGAATCAAGGAGGTTTTTGGACAAAAAGAAAATCTGTCACTATATCCGGTTGCTTTGTATGATAAGGAAGGTGAAGTTGAACTTGTTAAACATGGATCATCTAATTTCGTTAGTGATCTTGAAAGCAGCCCTGCAATTACAAATGAGCCTTATAATGTTGATAAAGAAAACAAACTTAAAGTCGAGGCATGGACATTTGACAGAATTGATGATGGATCAATAGATTTATTATCAGTTGATGTGGAAGGTTGTGAATGGTACGTCATAAAACATCTTGTTAGCAAACCTTCTGTTATTTCTCTTGAAACCCATTATGCTCTTTACACCAATCCATTTATTGGTGATATTCTGAATTGGATTGAAAAAAATAATTATCGCGTATGGTATAAGGACGAAGCAGACACCGTCTTTATTCAGAATGGGGTTTTTAAAATAAGTTTATTAGATAAATTACAACTGCTTTATATGAATGCGATATATCTTAAAATTAAGAAGTCCCGTAAATGGCTTAAGTTAGCTGTAAGAGCAAAATTTGGTCGCAAATGGGCCAAACTCTTTTAATCTTAAATATGCAAATTTAATGAAATCGGCTATTTTAAATAGCCGATTTCATATTAATCCACGGTATTACGGAAATATCTCAATGAATTTGGATGATGCCTCTCCTCTTTCATTGCTTTCCTGTGACAAATCTTACAATTTTTATTGGCAGCAATAGTATATGGATTGTTTTGATACTGCTTAGGCTGAAGGTTAGCCCTTGAATTATTCAGTTTATTATTTGCAGGATATAAAGAGTGCTGACTACCATGGCATGCAGCGCACATAATTCCTGCATCATCCATCTTTCTTGAGAAAAGGTCATCACTACCAGCTGTTCTTGAATTGACTTCAAGTTCACTCATCTCAGGTTCATTAAAATCCACATGACAGAACAGACAATCCGGTTCATTAACCCAAGGTCTTCTGGGTTTCATAGATTTGATACTTTTATTATTAATAAGTTTTATAAGTTTTTTACTTCCTTTTTTATTTGCTTTATCCTCGCTTAAAAGAAGTGGTAGTGCAACATCTTCAATAGTTCCATGGCAATTTATACATTCAAGTTCAATCCCATTATGAACACCACGAAAACCTTTGGACTTGCCATTGGTTGAAAGAGAATGACAGCTGTTGCATGCTACAGAACCTTTTCCTTTGAGATAGATTGAATGGAATCCATGCATTGATGCAGAAAGAGTTAAGTTGTTTGTACTATCATCGTGACAGCTTTTACATTCAACAATCTCACCTTTATTTGCTTTTTTGAAAAGATTTGTTCTATTCAGTCTGTCATGGGTTTTAAGGATTTTAAATGATGTTGTCTTTGAAATACCGGTGTTTTTACTATCGAAATTGCTGTAATCGTGACATGTATAACAACTTGTTTCATTTGAAACAGGTATGATCAGAGATGTTTTTGTCACATCATTCAGCTTGTCCAGACTTTCACTATTCTTCAATGCATAAACATCTGCACTACGATACACATTCGGGTTTTTCTTAAGTTTTGAGGTTTCAATACTTAAAACAAATGAGCCTGTATCATCATCAAATTCAAAAGGTAAAAATTCTTTCTCATTTTCGAATCTTAGGTAAAGCTTAACATCCTGTATAGATTCCGGAGTTTCACCTCTTCTGATTAGAGTGGCATGTATATTTATAATGGTATCATTAATTTTGATAATCTCATTTTTGCCAGGTATGTAGTTCATTCCTTTATCTGTCCATGATAGCAGTACATAATTATCTTTTTTGTAATCAAAATCATGGGGTTTAACATCTTTTAATACAGGGCTTTTAACAACGGTTTCATGACTACCCGCTATTTTAAAAAGATATTCTGCAAGAGCCTTTTTTTCAATATTCTTTCCATAAAATGGAGGCATATATGAACTTCTTTTACCAATACCTGTAAGGAGTGCTTCAAGGCCAAATTTAGAATAATCTTTTGTATATTTGTTTATGTCATTCATTAAGCCTCCGTTTGAATGACACTGGGAGCATGAAATATTGAATAATTCACCACCTGCTGAAAGTAAATTTTCATCAGTTATCTCTTTATTTTTGCTCCATCTGTAAGATTTTAAAATACCATTTTCTTTAACTGATTCAACTTTACTAACCTGTATTGAGTTGGAGTAGATAATTCCATATAGAATAAATGGCCTTCTTGCAGCTTCACGTATCATCTCAAAGGATGAAATATAGGTAAGTCCAAAGATTAGAAGAGTTACAGTTAGCAGTTTCTGAAACCTTTGTGGTAATTTAAAATTTATTAGAAGGGCTACTAAAGCAATAATAATCAAAGACAGAGAAAAATACCTGATAGCCTTAAATATTTCAGGAGAATTTTCAAGAATCATAGCTTTTTGAGCTGAAGGCATCGAATTAAGGTATTGGTGTGAAGTTATAACAAGGGCTATAACTGATAAAACAACCCACTTAGAACAATATCTTGTCATAGAAAGTCTTGTATCATTATTATCTATTCTGGATGATGTAAATAAGCCAAATAAACCAGCTATCATAACTGCAAGAGCAGTTCTAAAAAAAAGAGATGGAAAAAATCCCGGATTGAAAAAACCATCCCAGAAATTTTTAGTTTCAATAAAATCTCCCGGAGTGAGCATAAAAGCAATTATTCCATTAATAACAAAAAGCGATAGCCATGCGAATATAAAGTACATAGCACCAAGAAGCATATGAGTTTTTTTTGTTATTTTACCAAATAGATAGAAGTAGAGAAAAATTGAGATTATTTCACAAAGAAAAAATACCCATTCAGTGGCCCATGCAAAAACGAAGTTATTAACAAGGAAAGATGTGGCAGATGGGTTTAAAAGTCCAATGACAAACCATATTGCAACTCCGGTTATTGCGCCCAAAACCAGAGTTGTAATCATAAAAAAATTACTGTGTTTTTTTGTATATGAAATTATCTCATGGGAGTTTTCTTTATAACCCTTGTATTCTGTCACAACAAGAAAAAGACCACCACCAACTGCAAAGTGAGCTATAAAAACATGAAAAGATGCTATAGTTGCTATTAAAAAACCACCACCAAAAAATTTTAGATCCCATACAGGGAATTGTATTACAAAGTTTTCCATAATTTTATCTTATTTCTTTGAATGCTTTTTTTGTTATAAATATCATTAGTACAGAGCAAAGAAGTAGTACAGATATAAAAATCATAAAAGGTGATACCTGTTTTACTACCTCATAGTTTCTTTCATCCACAAACATCTCTAAGTAACTAAACCGCAGGATATCTCTAAGAATTACCATTAAAAAAACAGTAATTCCAGCAGCAATGGTTCCTTCAACAACTCTTTCTTTAAAAATCAGAGCAAGAGCTGCAATAATTGTGATAATACTAATTGTAAGAATTATATAAAAACCTGATTGAAGATTTTTAACAGCAAACTCAGGTATTATGAAATAAAGAGAAATACCTGAAATGATCTGAACATAGGTTGAATGTTTAAATATCCTAAATCCAAACCCAATGTTCTCAGAATAGTTTTCAGTCTTACCTTTCTTTAAATACCATACTAAACCTGTAAAAAGACCGGCAATTGCTACTGAACCATTTATAAAGTGGAATACTCTTACATAAAGTACAGGGTTTGTTATATCAAAAAAAGTTCCGGAATCATTGTTAAAATAAGCTACCCACTTATCAGGTTCAAGCATAAGATTTACATTTCCACTAAATATAAAAGCTGTGTAGATAAGTAAACCACTGAAGACTATAGTTACGAAAAGTTTCGAATTTACGGGAAATGAATCAAATCTGGATTTATAAAGATACATCAGACTGTATGCTATAATGATTACAAAAATCAGAGAGAGCCAGTAAGTCGCAATTATAATTGAGCTTGTATAAATAAAACTTCCTAAAATAACCTGAAGAAAAAGGTAGGGAGCAACACCAAGATTAACAGTAAATGCCAGGATAAAGGGGAGCTTTTGTGATAGATCCTTAGCAACATTTGGGTAGTGATCTTTTTTAATAATTTTACTTATAATATTTATGTAAAGAGTAATTAGTGATGACCCAATAAGAAGACTTACAAAAATAATATGTAAAAAAAATGTTAATACTAAAAGAGATCTGAAAATTATAAAATCCTGTGGTATTACTAAAAATGACGGTATTAGTTCATTGATATCCATATAAATCTCACAAATAAAATAATTTAAAATTTAAAGTGTGATTATCTTATAACCACTATCAATATATCGAGACACCGATGGATGTCCTTTCATATCATCTAACAAAGCAAGGCCTTGTTTTTCGGCTTCGTCCATTGTACCCATTTTTCCAGCACAGGCTTTACAGACTCCATCAACAAGTTTCTTCTCTTTTACCTCTTTCCACATCTTTGTAAGAGGTTTCTTTTCATCCATTAATTCAGGTAAAAGTTTGGTTGCTTCACCTTTAGGGAATCTCTAATAATTAGAATTTTTGATGAAAAACAAGGCATAACAAAAAACAACGGGTTTATTTTACTACAGTTTTATTTTTGTTATAACAATGTGTTTCGCAAAAAGATCAGTTATTAGAGACTCCCTTCAATTATTATTTTAACATCCTGCTTTTTGTCGAACATATCAAGGGCATTTAAAAGAACATGTATGAAACACATGAAATCACTTCTAAAAACAAACAAAGCTACCTTTTCCATAATACCTCCGCTTATAATTATTAAAAACTTCAAAGTAATTAAATAACGTAAATAGTTGAATTAATCTATAGGGAATCTCTAAAAACAGCCTTTTGGCCGAAATTCTGCGTTCTTCAAAAAAAAGAATTGTAAACTTTATAAAATAAAAGCTTTTTATAAACGAATCAGCTCGTTATTTTTATCTCAGCCTTGAATTTCAATCAAAATTCAAGTTTTTGGAAGTTCCCTATAGATAATAACTAATATTTCTTCATGTTTTGTGATACTAAACATCAATCAATTTTTTATAAAACAGTCCCAATACTCAGTTTTATTGGCACGAAATTTGAATAATAACAGGCTTAATTATCTGTTGTTAATACGACTTTTTTTATAGTAATTTAAGGTCTTTAAAATTTATAAAAATCAAATCAAAAATTAGGTACAAAAGGAGGAAAATTGGCGGCTTTAAAAGGAACAAAAACTGAAAAAAATATTCTAACTGCTTTTGCAGGCGAGTCCCAGGCAAGAAATAAATATACTTACTTTGCTTCAAAAGCAAAAAAGGAAGGTTATGTACAAATATCTACCATCTTTGAAGAAACAGCAAATCATGAGAAAGAACATGCTAAAAGACTGTTTAAACTTCTTGAGGGTGGAGAGGTTGAAGTTTCTGCTACTTTCCCCGCAGGTGTTATAGGATCAACAGTAGAGAATTTAAAGGAAGCAGCAGGTGGAGAAAATCACGAATGGACAACAATGTATCCTGAATTTGCAGAAATTGCTATAGAAGAAGGATTTACAGATATTGCTGAAGTTTTTAAATCCATTGCTGTGGCTGAAGAGCAGCATGAACAAAGATACCTTGCTCTTGCAGCAAACATTAGTGATAGCCTTGTATTCAAGAAGAAAGAATCAGTGACATGGAGATGCAGAAACTGCTGTTACACACATGAAGGAGTTGAAGCTGTGGCGGTATGCCCTGCTTGTGCACACGCACAGGCTCATTTTGAAATAAAACCTGAAAATTATTAATTTTTTTATAAGGAGAAAAAATGGCTCAACAAAATGGTATATATAAATGTCAGGTTTGTGGGAACATTGCTCAAATAGTAGTTGAAGGTAAGGCCAAACTTGTTTGCTGTACCAAGGAGATGGATCTCCTTGTGGAAAATACTGTTGATGCTGCTTTGGAAAAGCATGTTCCTGTTATTGAGAAAATTGAAGGCGGTTATAAGGTTATTGTTGGAAGTGTTGAACACCCAATGGCTGATGATCATTACATACAGTGGGTCGAATTTGAAGCAGGAAACAGTATATACAGAACAAGGCTTAATCCTGGTGAAAAACCTGAAGCTGTTTTTATGACAGATGCTTCAAAGGTTACTGCTCGGGAATATTGCAATTTACATGGGCTTTGGAAAGCTGAGCTTTAAAAAATAATAATAACTCCATCAGAAAACTGATGGAGTTAAATCTTTTAAGGGAATCTCTAATAACTGCTCTATTTGCGAAATACTTCGTTATTACCAAAAAAAACTGTTGTAAA
>JAAELO010000329.1 GCA_024226555.1 Desulfobacterales bacterium
AAATATACACGTCTCACATGTGTTGCTTTCGCTATGCCGTGTTTGACTTTCGTCAAGCGATTAGTTAAATCGCTACGACTTTACAATCCTATTGATCTCCTTGGTCCGTGTTTCCAGACGGGTCGAATAGTTGTACCCTTTGTAAAATGTTTTAACAAAACATGTCACGCGACTAAATTGCACGTAACAGCCTGTTTCTCTCTAAAAGAGATGTAAGGTACTCTGTTCGATTGTACTTCGCTGAATATAAAATATTCAAAAAGTAAGTATTTTTGTTTTTTTTTTAAACTGTTAAGGCGATTTCACTCTCTTTTTCACTCCCTCTGGAGCAAGTAAGCACATAAAAGCAAGGCCGCAAAAACTGGAAAACCAGAATTCCGCCTGCTAGGTGCTTGTGCTGGAAAGGTGCTTTTCATCTTTCGCTCACGCTACATTTTTCTCTATCGGTTTCCGTTGCACTTTAATTATTAACTAAACGCAAGTATTTAGCTTTTGATGTGTCATTACCACCACCT
>JAAELO010000330.1 GCA_024226555.1 Desulfobacterales bacterium
GGATAAACTCTACTTATCTCTAATGAAACTTGATAAAGTAGATGCTTTGCTAATTTTTTAAACTCAAAAAGTTGTTCAAACGAGCTATTCCTTTCAAGGGATATAAAAAGTATTGGAGCAAGGCCTAAAAAATGTGGATGAGCTGTAAGTGAATTCAGGTATGCTTTTGCAAACTTCTCTGCTGGTACATCTTGCTTAAGTTTTTTTAGTCGCTTTATACATTCATCAGCCCAGTTTTCAAAAAAATCCGAGAAAATATTTAAAAAGATCTCCTCTTTTGAACTAAAGTATCTGTACATATTAGATTTAGTAAAACCAGCTTCTGACGCAATTCCATTAAAGCTTACATTATCATAACCATTCTTTTTAAAAAGAGTAACAGCAGCAGCACAGATTGCCACTTTCCTTTCACTCTTCTTTTCATCTGTTCTTGCCCTTTGCCAACTCATATTTCTCCTTTTTGTTAAAGACTTATGGTCTCTTATAAGTAATATAAGAGACCATCGTTCACTTAACTAAACATAAGAGACCCATGGTCTCTTGTCAAGAAAAATAATTATCTCCGATTTTTTGATATTCGCAACTCAATGATTTATACACTTTAATCCATTAAAGTTTTTTTATAAAATCAGGACGGAACAACAATATTGCAATAGTTGTGTTATTAATTCCAAAATCAAAAACATTCGACATTACATTAAAGTTATAGAATGAAAGAGAAATATCTGTCCAAGATATTTGTGACCAACTGGGTATAGTGAAAAGGACTTTTTACAGATACTTAGAAAAAAATAAGGAAAGTTAAAATTTTGTCCAAATTGCTAAGCTTTTTTAATTTAAATTAACTGAAAATGTGCGGGGTATTACAATGAACGAAAAAAGATTTATTCCCGCAAATTTAGATAAGTTGAATAATCCGCAAAAATTGATCGACATCCCACCGGCTTATATTTGGGACAAATTGAATATAGAATTAACTGACGTAATTGTTGAAGTAGGTGCAGGAACGGCTCTTGATGGGCACTTTTTAACAAAAAAGGTAAAAATCCACCATATGGGTGACTGGTGTGAATTATAAAACCAACAAAAAGAAGTAACAGATGCGAAAGTTAGTATTTAGTTATTCAGTAAAGTAGTCAAACAAAAAAAAGTATATTTTTTGATAGGAGAGGTGTTTTTTAATTTGACTTAACCTTTAATGGACCCCTTTGACTGTGATGAATTATACGTAGAGACTGTTTCAAATGAAATTACAAAAAAACTCAAACTATAAACAATTGTTATTTTAGCGAAATACTTCGTTGTCCTTAAGATATAATACTTTGATTCCGAGTGGCTATAACGCAACAGATGTGATGAAATAAATTTCACTCGAAAATAAAAAAAGGGGTTGCACCGATACACATGGAAACTTCTGTATTTCCACCTGTTCTCTGTAGTAGAGAAAGCCTTCGTTAAGATCGATATCTTCAACCTTAAGACCAGCTATCTTAATTGAAACTCTGAATTTTCTCTTTACACAGCTTTTCTGTCAGTCTTTTCAGTTTATTTACACGCTCCGCTAACCATTCCAACTGCTCTTTGGTAATTATATAGCTTGGTTTGTAACGTGCATCCACATATGCTTTGCGTAGAAGCTTAAAACACTCTTTCTCTTTTTCTGTGGCCCTTGGAAATACAGATAAGAACTTTGGTTCAATACCTCCAACCCTTTGACAAAGTTTTTCAAGGTCATGGGTTTTTGGTTTATATCGAGTGAACACCAAAAGAATTGTTCCAAACAAACATTCAGTAGCTTGATGAAGGTAAAATGCTGCCTTATTATAATCAGAACGCTGAGTTGCATGATTTACGTCAATGAGAAAACTCAATGCATTCTTAAACCAATACTCAAAATCCTCTTCAGCCAGTTTTTTTCTTTCTGTGGGGGGTATTTCCATTGGCTCTGCCAATTGAAATTTACCTGAATCAAACAAAGTAATCCCTTCCCGTATAATATCTATATAGAAATACTGGCTTTTCCGCAGGCGACGATTTACAAACTGAATATCTTCTGCAATAAGACTAACTGGAGTTCTATGGATAGCTTTAGCCAATTTATTTGTAAGCTTGCTGTCTTGTTCAATTTTGTTGGCTTGCCTGGATGTTTCAGTAACAACAAGAAGGTCGAAGTCACTTTGATAACGATAAAGAAGGGTTTCAGGGTCAAGATCTTCTACCCAGTCACCACGGGCATAGCTACCAAATAGTATAAGCATATCGAGATCCAATTCTTCCCGAATTATCTCTACTGCTCTTTGTAACTCCTGCCGTTTTTGCTCTGGTAAATGTTCAAGTGATGTTTTCATGCTCTAATAATAATCATAATTCATAAGAATTAACAATACTGGTTTTTCTTGAGATTCCATAACAGTAGTTTAATCTGCGTTTTTCAGAGCGTAGCGGTTTTATATCAGAATTGAATCAGGATAATTTAGAGGGCATTGAGGTCACCTATTAAAGCTTAAGTATAGAATAGAAAAAGTAGTACACCTCCTGGATCCCTGATACTTCAAGAATAAACAAGTTTATTTTGAAGTTCTGGGATGACGACCACTTGTTTGTTTTCAGATGTTTGGCAAACTTATCAAATCTGAAATAAGAGGCCTTAGTTTTTAAAAAGCCAGTTTAAGTTTACCCCGGAGGTCACTGATACATCTATTATTTTGGTTTTATTTTTATATTTTAGAAGTTGCTGAGAATTTAGTTTATTCTAAAATAAAAAATACAGCAAAAACCTCTGGATTCCCGACTCAGATTTGGAAACAAAACAATCCAAATCTTCTCGGGAATGACGACCAATCGTGGATTTACCTGAAGAGATAAAAACAGAGAAAACAAATAAAATTTCAGAGAATCAGTTTGTGACACAGGCACGAAATAAAAAACAAGTTTCTTATTTCGTTCTGGAATGACGACCTATTAGGTTTTATCTATCCATAGTTTTTTATGTATCTCGTTTGATATCATTTGGTGGAAGAAGAATCTAATTTTCTGTTCTAAGTTTTTTCTAAAGCAGTTGATGCAGGGAATAGAGTTTGCGGTATATGCAAGGCACTAAGTCATGAAGGAGTATGTATTTTATACTTCGATTGGCTTATAACGAAGTAGATACTGTAAAATCTATTTCATACGAAATAAAAAAAGAGGATTGTGATAATTTTATACTTCGATTGGTTGATAACGCAGCAGATGTGATGAAATAAATTTCAATCGAAATAAAAAAGGGATTGTGTTTACACACAATCCCTTTTTTTTATTTATCAGTGCCCGAAATTAACTATACCATTTCGAAAACAGCACATGCACCCATACCACCACCGATACACATGGAAACGATTCCGTATTTTCCACCTGTTCTCTTTAGGTTAGCAAGAAGTGTAGCTGTAAGCTTTGCACCAGTACATCCTAGTGGGTGACCAAGAGCGATCGCTCCACCGTTGATGTTTACTTTATCCATATCAAGCTTTAATTCTCTTGAGCAGTAAAGAGCCTGAGTAGAGAAAGCTTCGTTAAGTTCGAAAAGATCGATATCTTCAACTTTAAGACCAGCTATTTTAAGAGCCTTTGGAATAGCAAAAACCGGCCCAATACCCATCTCATCTGATTTACAACCAGCAACAGCATAAGCTACTATTTTTGCGATTGGCTTAACACCAAGCTCTTCACATTTGTCCAGTGACATAAGAAGAGTTGCAGCAGCACCATCTGTAGTCTGTGAAGAGTTAGCAGCAGTTGCAACTCCACCAGCTTTAAAAGGTGAGTTAAGACGAGCAATACCTTCAACTGTAGTTCCAGCTCGCACGCCATCATCTTTATCAACTAAGAACTGCTCTCTTTTGAAAGTACCATCTGCTTGTTCAACTGATCTGTATGCAGGAGTTGGAACTATTTCTGTGAAAAGTCCTTCTTCCTGAGCCTTAGCAGCCTTTGCAACAGAATTTACAGCAAATTCATCACATTCCTGACGAGTGATTCCGTAACGAGATGCTACATTTTCAGCAGTAACACCCATTGAGATGTAAGCTGCTGGGTTTTCATTAGCATATTCAGGGTGAGGACGAGGAGTATTTCCTCCCATTGGTACGAATGTCATTGATTCAACACCACCACCCATTGTTACATCTGACCATCCAGCCTGAATTCTAAGTGCTGCAAGAGCAATAGCTTCAATTCCTGATGAGCAAAATCTGTTTACTGTAGCACCAGATACTGACTCTGGAAAACCAGCCATCTGATTAGCAATACGTCCTATATTAATTCCCTGCTCTCCCTCTGGGAATGAGCATCCTATCATTGTGTCATCAATTTCACCAGCATCTATACCAGCTTTATCAACACACGCTTTCATTATGAAAGAAAGAAGTTCTTCAGGTCTTGTTTCCTTGAATAAACCTCTTCCATTTTTACAACCAGGTGTTCTCACTGATTCAACAATATATGCGTCTCTCATTGTTATTTCCTCCTAAATATATATATAGTTGTCAACCGATAATTGTTAGTTTCTTACTGGCTTACCAGTTTTCAACATACCGTCAATTCTCGCAATTGTTTTTTCATGCTTGGAAAAATCAACAAAAGCTTCTCTTTCAAGCTTAAGGATTGCTTCTTCTGTAACTTCAGTGTTCTTCTTAACATCACCACCGGAGATAACGAAAGCAATACGTTTAGCAAGCTCAGCATCATACTCAGAAAGGAACCCACCCTGAAGCATGTTGAAGATTTCAGCATTGATCATACCCTGACCTTCTCTACCAATAACACGTACTCTTGTCTTTCTTGGAGGAGCATAACCATCTTCAACCATTCTTAGAACTTCTTTCTTAGCTTCACCAATCTGAAGATCACGGTTGAATATAATTCTGTCTCTGTTTGGTACAAGGTGACCATTTGCAACTGCACCAGCAGCACTCATTGAAACAGCAGCCATACCAATTTTCATAAATGTTGGAACAAAAAGTTTTGCAAGATCAGTATCTTTTTGAGTTCCAGCAGGAAGAGCATCGATGTAGTTTTTCCATAGGTTCAGACATCCACCACCAGCTGGAAGAAGACCAACTCCGATTTCAACAAGACCCATGTAAAGTTCAGCGTGAGCAACCATCTTATCAGCAGCAAGACATACTTCACATCCACCACCAAGAGTCATTCCATATGGAGCAGCTACAACTGGGAATGATGCATAACGCATTTTAAGCATACCCATCTGAGCTTTTTCAAGGAATGCATCCATCTTATCATATTCTTTAGCGTGAGCCATTTTAGATACGAAAGAAAGATCTGCACCAGCAGAAAATGCACCTGGCATTCCACCAGCCTGGTTACCAATTACAAGACCAGCAGCGTTCTCATCTAGGAAATCATAAACTTCACCCATGAAGTTAACGATCTCTTCATTAAGTGCGTTCATTTTTGTATGGAACTCAAGGCAGTATACGTTATCACCGATATCAATAAGTGAAGCGGATGCACAAGTTTTAACTAATCCACCGTCAGCTTTGCAAACTTCAAGAGAAAGAGCAGAATCACTTAGCTCAATTGCTTTGTAAGAATCACTTGGGAAATCGTAGTAGCAGTTTTTACCATTTTCAATTTTGTAGAATGTTTCTTTTCCAGCTGCAAGCATTGCTTTAACGTTAGCAGGAACTTCAAGTCCTTCAGCTTCCATCTTAGCGCAAGACTCTTTAACTCCGATAGCATCCCATGTTTCAAATGGACCCATCTCGTAGTTGTAACCCCATTTCATGGCGTTATCTATTTCAACAATCGTATCTGAAATTTCCGGAACTCTTTTTGCTGCATACTGAAGAGAGTTAGAAACACACTTCCATGCAAACTTAGCTCCTTTATCTTCACCATAAACGATAGCTTTTAATTTATCAGCAGAAGATTCCATTTTTTTAGCTTCAGCTAAACATGGGAAATCAGGCTTTACGATTTCAACATACTCACCTGTTTGAGGATCTATCTGATGTTTGAAGTATTTACCTTCAGGTGTGAAACCTTTTTTGTAAAAACCTTCTTTTGTTTTGTTTCCAAGCTTTCCATCAGTAACAAGCTGCTTAACGAAAGCAGGAACAACCATTGTATCTTTCATGTCATCTTCAGGACATAATTCAACAGTGTTATCTGCAACGTGGCACATTGTATCAAGACCAACAAGATCTGATGTTCCAAAAACAGCAGTTCTTGGTCTACCCATTAGAGGTCCGAAAATACCATCAACTTCTGCAAGGCTCATTTTGTCTTCAACAACAGCATTCATTACAAAACCCATTCCCTGGATACCAATTCTGTTTCCAACGAAGTTAGGTGTGTCTTTAGCCCAAACAATACCTTTACCAAGATTTACTTCACCAAAGTTTGCGATGAAATCAAGGATTTCCTGCTTTGTTTCTGCACCAGGAATAAGTTCTAACAGGTGCATGTAACGTACTGGATTAAAAAAGTGAGTTCCTAAGAAATGTTTCTTGAAGCTGTCACTTAATCCTTCTGACATTTTAGCAAGAGGAATACCTGATGTATTTGAAGAGATAATAGAATCTGCTTTTCTTACTCCATCAATTCTCTTAAACAGATCCTGCTTAATTGCAAGATTTTCAACAATAACTTCACAGATCCAGTCACAATCAGCTAACTTATCGAAGTCATCTTCAAGGTTACCAATTTCTATAAGAGAAGCATCTTTTTTTGTCATGAATAGAGATGGCTTTGATGCAAGAGTTGCATTTAGTCCATTTTGAACCATTCTGTTTCTCGCAGCTGGATCGCTTTTCTCTTCGTCTGTCAAGTCAAACGGCACGATGTCCAATAGCAAAACATTAATTCCTGCACCGGCTAGAAGGGCAGCGATACCGCCTCCCATAATTCCAGACCCGATAACAGCTGCCTTTCTGATCTTTCTTGTCATAATTTCCTCCTGAATTGTATAAAGAAAACACAAAATATATAAAAAAAATTAAATGAATGAGCATTCAATCATTATATCCCGTAACAAATTATTGATACCAAAATAAAGATTTGTATGTCAAGAAAAAATAACCAGAAAGAATCTTTATAATTTCATTAAGTTACATGCAATTGCTTTAAATTATATGCAATATAACTATAAAACAATGGATATATCCATCTGTTAAAAAATGAATTATCATTCATATTCTTATTTCCACACTATTTCCACGACCGTTCATAAAAAAAATAACATTGGATAGCTTGCCATCATTTTATTATTCTGATAGGTTGTTCATTTAATTGACAAAAACAAACTAGACTATATTAATTGATGAATTAGACGAACTATCGGATGTAAAGAATGGATTTCAAAAAGAATCTTAAACTTAAAGGGAAAACCTTTAATATAAAAAAAGTTGCTGATGCCATTGTCTATGCGCAAAAAGAAAATGGAGAAATTCAGTGGTGTGCTGGAGAGAAAACTGACCCATGGGACCTGATTGAAGCTGTTATGGGACTTTCCGTTGCTGGTTATTTTAATGAAGCAAGAAAAGCCTTTGAATGGATGGAACAAAATCAGCTTGATGATGGTAGCTGGTACGCTTCTTACCTTGATGGAATCCCACAGGATAAAACCCACGATACCAACATGACAACATATATAGCATCAGGTGTATATCACCATTACCTTATAACTAAGGATATGGATTTTCTAGTACGACTATGGCCTGTTGTTGAAAAAGCAATTGAATTTGCACTCACTTTACAAACTGAAGAGGGAGAGATCTATTGGGCAAAAAGTCCTGAAGGTGTTGTAGACAAAATGTCTCTTCTAACCGGATCAAGCTCCGTTTTCTTTAGTTTAAAATGCGCAGTGGCTATTGCAAATGAACTTGGTCATAAAAAAAACAACTGGAAACAAGCCCTTTTAAATCTTAAAAGTTCACTAAACAACAGAATATTTGCTTACAATATATCAAAATCCAGATTTTCCATGGACTGGTTTTATCCTGTTTTATCAGGAGCTATAACCGGAGTTGATGCCCAGAATCGTATTAACAAGTACTGGAAAAAATTTATTGTTGATGGCATGGGAGCAAGATGTGTCTCCGATGAACCATGGATAACAATTGCTGAGACTGCCGAACTTGTCCTTGCTTTAAGAGCGATGGGTAGAAAAGGAACAGCTGAGATTATTTTTAGCTGGATTGTAGACAGAACCTATGACGATGATGGTTCCTACTGGTGTGGATTCACTTTTCCAAATATGCTTATCTGGCCCGAAAGTAAGCTTTCATGGACTAATGGAGTTATGCTCCTTGCAGCAGACTCACTTTACAACATCACAGATGCACACAGATTTTTTCACCATGATTTTTGGGACATCGATAAACTAACTTTAGGCATATAATTGAGAAAAGATAACCGTCCTTATATAATAAAAAAAACATATCTCAGATTCCAGAAGTTTTATACTAAGCGTTTTTTAAAACCACAGTTTGAACACCTTGGGAGAGGTGCGCTTTTTATGAAACCATGGAATGTGGAAGTTTTTGGATCTCCGGTTTCCATAGGAAACTTCTCATGTGTAATCGCATCTCCAGATAAAAAAATAAGATTTTCCATATGGACAGATCAAAAAGATGTTCCTGGAATAAAAATAGGTGATTACTCACTCATTTGTCCGGGCACAAGAATATCCGCAGCTGAAAATATTACCATTGGTGACAGTTGCATGATCGCAAGTAATGTTTATATTACAGATTCTGACTGGCATGATATATATGACAGAGCTCTTCCGGTCGGAAAAACAAGACCTGTTATAATAGATGACAATGTCTGGATTGGAGATAGTGCTATAGTTTGTAAGGGAGTATCCATAGGAAAGAACAGTATTATCGGAGCTGGCTCTGTGGTAACCTGTGATATTCCTGCTAACGTTATAGCAGCAGGTAATCCTGCAAAAATTGTTAAAGAACTCGATGGGGACAAAGAGATTAAAACAAGAAAAGATATGTACAAAAACCCAAAAGAGTTGTCCGATTATTTTGATTATTTAGATCAGGAAAATATGGGGGAGAACACATTTTTAGGATGGCTCCGAGCAATAATTTCCCCAACCACCAAGGATTAAAGATATGGCATTAGAAAATGATATAGTTATTATTCATATGGAGGATACTCCTCCTTTTTTTGCAAGGATCGAATCTATTCTACCCGATGTAAAAAAAGACTGGTTCCATGTGAAGCTTCTTATTCTTCAGATACCTATGAACACAATTACCTGGATTTTAAGAGATGTTTATATAAATGGTCAAACTTTCAAAATGAATGGCAAAGATGTTACATTTGAGCTTGTTCAGTTTCCACTTGATCCAAATGATAAAATGGAAGAAGAGGATGAATCTGATTCTCAACCTGAAAAGGAAGGAAAAGTTATATCTTTTAGCAGCGCTAAAAAGAAAAAAGATTAGTCCATTTATTTAAGGGAAACTCTTATAACCGCTCTTTTGGTGAAATACTGTGTTATTCCCAAAAAAAACTGTAATAAAATCGGCTCATTATTTTTGAAAATGCAGAGATTTTATAAAACTAAAAGTTTTTATAAACGTTGAATTTCATCCAAAATTCTAATTATTAGAGGTTCCCTTTAGATGCAGATAGGATCAGTAAAAATATCAGGTAAAGTAATCTTAGCCCCCCTTGCTGGAATTACAAATCTTCCATTCAGAATTATTTCGAAAAAATGTGGCTGTGATCTTGTATATTCAGAGATGGTCAGCTCAAATGGTTTGGTATATAAATCTGAAAAAACAGAAAATTATTTAAAGAATACCTCTTTTGAGAAACCACTTGCTGTTCAAATTTTTGGTTCAGACTCTGAAATAATGGGCAAAGCTGCAAAAATAGTCGAATCTTCAGGAGCTGATATTATCGATATTAATTGCGGCTGCTCTGTGAAGAAGATTTTAAAATCCCAGTCCGGTTCTTACCTTATGAAAACACCGGATAATGCTCAAAAAGTTATTGAATCTGTAAGGAAATCTGTTTCAATACCTCTCACTATAAAGATCAGAACAGGATGGGATAGATCAGGAGAACAAGCTTTTAACCTTGCTAAAATTGCCGAAAATGCAGGAGTTGATGCAATAGCGGTTCATCCAAGAACAGCCCAGCAGGGTTTCAAAGGTGTTTCTGACTGGTCAATAATCAAAGCTGTGAAAGAGCTGGTTAAGATCCCTGTAATCGGTAATGGTGATATAAAGGAAGCTTCTGACGCTAAAAAAATGCTGGATGATACGGGTTGCGATGCAATTATGGTAGGACGTGCAATTATGGGAAATCCACTTCTTTTTACTCAGATAAAATCTCTTTTAGAAATGGGTGTGGTGCCTGAAATAAAACCATCAATGATTATCAATATAATGAGAGAGTTTGTTGAAGAATCTGTTATCCATTTTGGAGAGGAAAAAACATGTTTTATGATGCGTGGACGCCTGGGCAAATTTATAAAGGGCTTTAAGGGAAGCTCATATTTTCGGCAAAATCTCACTCAACTCTCTTCTATTAAAGAGATCATGGATTTAATTGATCAGTTGGAATTAAGGGTCAATTAACCCAATCGTACGTTTTAAGAAAAAATCCCCAAATGATTCTAATGCCATAACATCTCAAAAAACAATCTTCAAAACGAAACCAAGGTATTAAAAAAAATATAGCAGGTTTATTCAATTACTGAATTGTTAGAACTGATATATAATAAAAATAACGTTTTAAAATATCAATAAATTATAGTGGGGCTATATGAGTGAAATAAAAATTATTAAATCCTCATGCCGTATGTGCCATGGAGTATGTCAGGTAAATGTTCACCTTGATGGAGATAAGGTTGTAAAAGTTACCGGAGATCCTGATAGCATAACAAGTAAAGGTTTTATATGTCCAAAAGGAAAGGCATCTCCCGAGCTTCTGTACCATCCTGATAGAATAACAAGCCCCATGCGAAGGGTCGGTAAAAAAGGTGAAAACAAGTGGGAGAAGATCTCATGGGATGAAGCTCTTCTTGAGATGTCAGAAAAAATGAATGGGATAAGAGAGATATATGGCGCTGAATATTTTTCACTTATCCATGGTACTTCAAGACCATACTCCGATCTTGCTGCAAGATTCGCAAACACTTTTGGTACACCAAATTACTCACATATCGGACATATCTGCTATGTGCCGAGAGTGATGGCAAATATATTTACAATGGGAACACAGCAACTTCCTGTTGGTGATTTCTATGGATTTTCCGGAAAGAAGCCTAAATGTATTATTATTTGGGGGAGTAATGTAACTGACCTGGGCGCGGTTCATGGAATGCCTGGATTTATAGTAAAAAAAGCTATCAGACAGGCTGATAAAGTAATTGTAATAGACCCTAAAAGAACCAGAAATGCCGATAAAGCAAATCAGTGGCTTCAATTAAGACCTGGAACTGATGGAGCTTTGGCTCTTTCCATGATTAATGTGATTATTGAAGAAGGGCTTTATGACAGAAATTTCGTTAACCAATATACAGAAGGATTCAGTGCTTTAAAAAAGCATGTAAAAAACAATACGCCTTCCTGGGCCGAAAAAATCACAGGGATTAAAGCCTTTGATATCACATCTGCTGCTCGTACTTATGCAACCACAAAACCAGCCAGCATCTTGTGGGGTAACGCCATAGATATGAGTTTCTGCAGCTTTCAAACAGCAAGATCACTTCTAATACTTCGTGGGTTAACAGGCAACATAGATGTTCAAGGTGGGGATATTTTCTGCACTCCTCCGGAAAACGTTTTATTAAAATCTCAGTTTATGAACAGGGAGATCAACGGAATGCTTCATCTTCCCTTTGAGAAATACCTGCATGTGCTTGATAGAAAAGAATCCAAAAAAGGAAATAAACTGCAGATATATTTGCTTAGAGCTGTGGACTGGATAAAAAAAAGAAACTATGGAAGACTTTCAAAAAAATCTTCTAAAGGATTAATTGCAAAACAATTCAAACTAATAAGCAAATTAAAGTCTTCAAAATACCCATTAAGCCCAATGGTGCATCTACCAACACTATGGCAATCTATAAATTCGGCAAAGCCTTACAGACTGAAAGGTATGTGGATTCTTGGTTCCAATCAACTCATAAATCAAACCAACTCACTCGAAGTTGAAGAAGCTCTCAAAAAACTTGAATATCTTGTTGTATCTGAATTTTTTATGACACCAACTGCACAGTATGCAGATCTGATTCTCCCCTCTTCCATGTGGCTTGAGCAGGATGATGTTGTTAACAGTATGAAGCAGTGGTGCGTAATTGCAAGGAAAAAAGTTGTCCAGGTCGGAGAAACAATGGATGACAGAGAAGTTATGATCAAGTTATCTAAAAAATTATCTATGGAGCATGGATTTCCATGGAACTCTTATCAGGATTTTCTTGATGGGATGCTCGAAAAAACAGGTCTTAGCTTTGATGAATTTTGTGAAAAGGGCTCAATCACCGGAAAGATGGTTTATGAGAAACACAAAGAAAATGGGTTTCCAACACCTTCAGGAAAGTTTGAATTTTATTCAAAAACCCTTGAAGATATGGGAGTTTCAGGTCTTCCAGTTTACAGAGAACCTCCTGATTCACCCATCTCTTCTCCTGATAATTATAAAGAGTATCCACTGATCTTATCAACCGGAAACAAGAATCTTTATTATTTTCACAGCGAGGGTAGGCAAATTAAATCCTTAAGAGATAAAGTGCCGTCCCCGTATGTGGAGATTCATCCAGAGACTGCCTCCAAACTTAATATTGGAAATGGTTCACAGGTTTATATTGAGACCCCATCTGGAAAGATAAAGATGGAGGCTAAACTTTTTGACGGAATTTTACCTAATGTTGTGAATGCTCAGTATGGATGGTGGTTTCCAGAAGAAAAAGCTCCCGAATATCGTTGGAAGAGATCAAGTGTTAATCTTCTTTTTGGAAAAACCGAATGTGACCCTGATATTGGTTCTGAAAGTTTGCGTAGTGCTTTATGTAAAGTATACCCAGCAAATTAAGCAAAAACAGACTTCTATAAATTAAAATATTCATAAAGGAAACCTCTAATAACCTGAACATGGTACAGCCAGAAAAATAAAGTAGGTGATGATAAAAGAAAGAATAATAAAGGACAACCTATACCAGGGTTCTCTATTAATCCTGATGGAACTATTATTGTTGATGGATTAATAGTGGAAGCCATAGGGAAATATAGAAACTTAAAAGAGTTTGCTAATGGAGGAGGTTATCAAAAGTTAACTCATTATCTGAGAAGGGACTATAATTATTTTGTAAATTCAAAAAAAGTATACCGTCTTTGCAAAGAAAACGATTTTCTACTGCCAAAAAAAAGAAAAGATTGTTGATTATCACATTGGATTAAGCTGCACGGGTAAAGATCTGGTTTTTACTCTTAATAATGCAATAAAACAGTATAATGTTCCTGATGGCGAACAGTTGATTATAAGAAGTGATAATGGCTCTCAAATAACATCAAATATTTTTATTAAGAATATAGAAAGCTTTAAAGGAGATCAGTTAATGCATGAATTGATTCCTCCTGCAACTCCAAATAAAAATGCACATATTGAAGCATTTTACTCGATATTAGAAATTGAATTTTACAACCGAGATATTTTAAACATATGGGCAAGCTTATCAGGAAACAGCCAATTTTATGGAGTTTTATAATAAAACACGAATACATGGGTCTCATAAAAATCGTACGCCTTTTGAAATGTTTGAATTGTTCTTAAAAGGTGAGAAATTCAATATTCCTATAGCAAACGTGTAAATAGGGTTTAGAAATAAAAAAATAATTTAATATCTACAATAGTATTAAGAGGTTATATTACGAACAAAAAGTCTCCATAAAAAAGGGGGTTGACCCGGTTTCTAAAAAACAAGCGATTCGAACTTCTGATCGATTGCTGCAACACTGCAAATGGAGGAATTTGACGAGCCCTATTTTTTAGGGATTTTTATGACTCGATCTTCTTTCTTATCATTCTGTCTGAAGAAGATTGCAATATGGCCTATCATACCAACCATCTCACATTTGCATCTCTTCTGAATTATTCCATTTATCTCATTCTTCTGATCTTTTTCCTTAAAATCATTGAACCTTATTTTTATAAGTTCATGACTAACAAGGGCTTCTTCTACAGAATCTATCAATGCGTCTGTAACACCTTTTTGTCCAATGATAACCAATGGATCACAACCGTGGGCTAATCCCCTTAAATATTTTCTTTGAAAACCTTTTAATTCCATATCTTTGTACCTTTTTAAAATAAAAAAGAGACATATTATCTCTCTTTTTTCTATTTATAATTTTAATCCTATTAGTTTAATTTACCAACAGTACCATTTGTTTTAAATAAAACCTAAACGTCTCCTTCATTTCCAGATATTTTTATCTTCATCTGAATTTGAGCTTATATTTATGTCTTCTTTACTAATACGAGCACCTTCAACTGATTTAACAGCTTCAACCCATTCATCAATCGTAATATTTGAATCTCTTTCTGAATTGAGTAAGCCATTTCTTATCTTTTAGTTTCAGTGTTTCAGCGAAGTAAAAAACTTCATTTGCAAGGCGCCAGCGTTCGGTCAGGCGTGAGACGTACGTTTTTAGTACTTCGAACGTCTGATCGGTTGCTGCAACACCGCAAATGGAGGAGTTTTACAAGCTCCCATTTTAAGGGAGTTTTGCGTTGAATTTCTCTATTATCCTCTTCGACATATTAGTATGTATCTTGTTAACCTTCTTGTCTTTAAGGGTAGTGTTCTCAGATCTATAAGTAAGTCTGAAAGATAAACTCTTATAACCTTCCTCTATATTATCACCCTCATAAAGATCGGAAACCCTCACACTCTCAAAAAGCTTCTCTTTAAACCCTTTGAACTCTTTTAAGATATCTCCGGCTTCAACATCTTTTTCAACAATCATAGTGATATCTCTCGTTACAGAGGGATATATCGGAAGCGGATATGTATTTAAAGATTCAGGGACTGCACTTAAAAGATTTTCATAACTCAGTTCAAAAATAAATGCATCCTGCTTAAGATCAAAATTCTCTTTAACTTCAGTTTTTACCTTACCTATTAAACCAATCTCTTTATTGCCAGAAATAATTTTAGCAGAATAACCTTTTCTTGTATACAGGCACTCATCAACTGAAAGACTTGTGTATGTAACATTTTCAATTTTCAGTCTTTCCAGAAGCTCTTCAACAATACCTTTAGCATCATAAAAGCTGACAGAGTCTTCCTTTTGATACCATACAGGATCTTTTGTTCCACCTGTTATAACACCTGCAAGCATTTCAGTCTCAGTTGGCTGCTGGTTCTGACCATTACTGATAAAAATATTTCCAAATTCAAACAGTTTAAGAGTTTTATTCTGGTTCGCATTATTATGCTTCATGTTCTGAAGCAAACCTGGAATAACAGATGTTCTCATCACACCCTGATCTTCAGTCAGAGGATTTAAGATTCCAAGCATCTTCCTTCTATCATCATTTTCAGGAAGCATTAGAAGATCTGCGTTATTGTCACCAATAAAACTGTAATTAATAGCTTCCGTCATACCAAGACCAAGAAGCATATCCTTAATTTTATCCCTGTAAAAAGTTACCTTTGGTGGAAGTGCAGATACCGAAGGAGCTACCGGATGTGTCACAGGAATTTTGTCGTAACCCTCAAGCCTTGCAACCTCTTCCATAAGATCAACTGGTCTTGATACATCAACTCTGAATCCGGGAGCAATTACAAAAAGTGTATCTTCATCTTTAATAGAAACTTCGAACTCAACACTTTCAAGATGTTTTTTAATCTCTTCAATTGAGAGTTTCAAACCAAGTGCTCTGTTGGTCTGCATCATGCTCAGATTCAGTTCAGTTCTTTTGTGCTTAATTGGATTTTCATCAATTACTCCACTAACAAGTTTTCCACCTGTAAGTTCGGCAATTAGAGCTGCTGCCCTTTTTAAAGCAAATAGTGTTCCTTCAGGATCAACACCTCTTTCAAATCTGTGCGTTGCATCTGTTCCAAGATTAAGTTTCTTTGCAGTCTTTCTAATTGAAGTAGGACTAAAATATGCACTCTCAAGAAGAACTTTAGTTGTATTATCACCAATTTCTGAATTTTGACCACCCATTACACCACCTACTGCAACAGGCTTTTTACCATCACAAATCATCAGTGTTTCACTTGATAGAGTTCTCTCTTTGTCATCAAGGGTTGTAAATTTGTCGCCTTCATTTGCTCTCTTAACAACAATTCTGCTCTCTTCCAAATGATCAAGATCGAAAGCATGAAGGGGTTGCCCTGTTTCCATCATTACAAAATTTGTTATATCTACAATGTTATTGATTGGTGTTAAACCAACTGAAAGTAGTCTGTCCTGTAGCCAGAATGGAGAATCTGCTACTTTTGCATCAAGGATAAGAGCTGCTGTATATCTTGGGCACAACTCAGGGTCTTCTATAGTAACACTTACATGTTCATTTATATCACCTGACGCAGCAAGATCTTTAACCTCTGGAAATTTAACACTTGTATTTTCCATTGCTGCTATTTCCCTTGCAACGCCTATCAAACCAAGGCAATCTGGTCTGTTTGGAGTTAAGCCAATTTCCAGGGTATAATCTTCCAAACTAAGAGCTTTTAATAGAGTATCACCAATAGTCAGGTTTGTATCAAGCTCTATAATACCATCAGCATCAACACCTATCTGAAGTTCTATTGCAGAACAGATCATACCTTCAGATTTTTCCCCCCTGATTTTTCCCTTTTTCAGAGGTTTTCCCTCTGTTGTTGGAAGAATAGTTCCAGGAAGAGCAAGGGCTACAGTTAAACCATCCCGCACATTTGGCGCTCCACAAACAACCTGTATAACTTTTTCACCGGTATCAACCTCACAAACACTTAGTTTGTCGGCATCGGGATGTTTTTTTGCAGAGTTTACCTTGGCTACGATTACCTCATTTAGATATTCGAATCTACTCTCAACTGTTTCAATCTCAAGTCCGGCCATAGTCAGACTGTCTGATAATTCAGTTATATCTTTATTGATAGGAGCGTATTCTTTTAACCAGTTTAAGCTTACTTTCATATTAAAATTGTCCCAGAAATCTTATATCGTTTTCATAATACTTTCGAATGTCATCAATACCGTATTTAAGCATAGCAATTCTCTCTACACCCATTCCGAAAGCAAACCCTGTGATAACCTCTGTGTCATATCCGGCATATTCAAAAACTCCAGGATGAACCATTCCTGATCCTAAAATTTCAAGCCATCCTGTTTGAGAACAAACCCTGCATCCTTTTCCTCTGCATATAACACATCTGATATCAACCTCAGCGCTTGGTTCTGTAAAAGGAAAGAAACTTGGTCTGAATCTAAGAGAAGTATCCTCATCAAAAATCTGGTGAATAAAACTTGTAAGAACTCCTTTAAGGTCACCGAAAGAGATATTCTCATCAACCATTAACCCCTCAACCTGATGAAACATGGGTGTGTGTGTAATATCTGAGTCGCATCTGTAAACTTTTCCCGGCACAATATATTTTAACGGAGGTTTTTCTTTCTCCATAACCCTTGCCTGCATTGGAGAAGTGTGCGTTCTTAAAAGAATATTTTCAGATACATAATAGGTATCCTGCATCTCTCTTGCCGGATGATTATGAGGGAAATTCAGAGCTTCAAAATTATAGTAATCCGTTTCAACTTCAGGTCCTTCTGCAATATTAAAACCCATGCTTGAAAAGATTGAGCAGATCTCTCTTGTAATAATAGTTACCGGATGTAGTGCGCCCTGAGCAGGTCTCACTCCTGGCAGAGAAACATCAATACCTGTATCTGCTTCCTCAATCTCTCTTTTAATAGAAACAATTTTTTCAGCAAGAGCAGATTCAAAAGCAGTTCGAACCTCATTAACTTTTTTACCGGCAGCAGGTCTCTCCTCACTTGGAAGATTTGAGAGATTTTTTGAAAAAGATGTAATAAAGCCTTTTTTTCCGGTATATTTTACAGTAATGGAATCAAGTTCTTTCAAATCTTTGGCATTATCGATCTCTTCCAGCGACTCTTTTTGGATATCTTCTATGGCTTTGTTCACTTTGAGCTCTCTATAAATTTATAGTTTTAGTCTAAAAAAAAACCGGTGAGGTAGCAGCCACACCGGTAAATTTTTTCTATTTAGTCGATTTGAGGTTTAAATCAAATCTTAAAATTTTTTAATAGTCTTACTGCTGTTGTGTAGATAATTCAACAACTTTAGTAAAAGCAGATGGATCTGATACTGCAAGCTCTGCAAGTACCTTTCTATCCAGCTCCACATTCGCAAGTTTTAGTCCATGGATGAACTTGCTGTAAGAAAGACCATTCATTCTGGCTCCGGCATTAATTCTGGCAATCCAAAGCTTTCTAAAATCTCTTTTTCTCTGCTTTCTATCACGGTATCCATACATTAACGCTTTATCAACAGCATCTGCTGCTGTTCTAAATAGTTTACTGCGACCGCCTCTAAAACCTTTAGCCAGTTTTAGAACTTTATTTCTTCTTTTTCTGGCTTTAGTGCCTCTTTTTATTCTCATCTATATACTCTCCTCTTAAGCGTTACATCGCAAAATTATGCGTTTGGTAGAAGTCTTCTTACTTCCTTCATATCTGACTTGCAAATAATCTGGTCCGTACGAAGAGATCTTTTACGCTTTGTAGTTTTCTTTGTTAAAATATGGCTAGAGTTTGCTTTACGGAACTTAAATTTTCCCGAACCGGTTTTTTTAAAACGCTTCGCAGCAGCTCTGTTTGTTTTAATTTTTGGCATTAAACATTCTCCTGAAATTTATATTTCTATATAATATTATTCAGATACTCTTGAAAGTTTGATAAACAGCGGGGACATAATGTCATTAAACATTTAAAGCGTGATCCTTTCCCTAATAAGGTCACGCTTAATCGTCACAAAGTATCGGGTATACGCTATTTATTTTGGTGCAATGACCATAGTCATTGTACGTCCTTCAAATTTTGGATATTGCTCTACTGTACCTAAATCTTCAACCTTTATTGAGATCTCCTGAAGAAGTTCCTTCCCTTTCTGGGAAAGAGTAATCTCTCTTCCTCTAAACATACAAGTTACTTTGACCTTATCCTTTCTTGTAAGGAATTTTCTTATGTGGCCAACTTTTGTATTTAAATCATGTTCCCCTGTTTTAGGTCTTAATTTTATCTCTTTGACCTGAAATGAGCTCTGTTTCTTTTTTGCTTCCTGCATCTTCTTGGTCTCTTCGTATTTAAATCGACCAAAATCCATTATTTTACAAACAGGTGGTGATGCGTTTGGGGATACCTCAACCAGATCTAATCCGTGGTCACCTGCAATAGCAAGAGCTTTATACAATGGAATGACACCTAACTGTTCTCCATCCGGGTCTACTACCCTGACTTCCTTAGCTCTTATTTGACTATTAATATTTGTTTTTTCGGTTTTTGTTGACCTATATTTCTTAGCTATTGCCTTCCTCCTAACGATAATAATGTGTTAAACAAAATAAGAAACTAATCCTCTAAAATTCAAATAATTCTTTTATATAAATAAAATTGAACTTAAAATCAAGTGAAAAAACCAACTAAACCCTTTAATTGATTAAAAAATAAAGATATTACCATAGATTGTATATAGATACTACTTTAAATACACATATAGTGGAATTATTTTTTGTTAAAATAGTAACCTGTTTTTACATTCTTTTTTAAATTTGCCAATTTTAACAAATCTCTATTTCGGACAATTCTGATGATTTATTTCAAAAGCTTTTGAAGGGAAACAAATCTATTGTTTTAGTGTATAGGATTCCAGATAACTATTTTTCCAGTATTTGTTAGCTGGATTTTTGAAAAATTCCTTAAATAAATTCAGACTTTCTGCCCTTAAAACATCTTTTGTAATATTTAGTGAGCTTTCACTATATAAAACTGGCATTTTAGTAAGATCTGCTGAAGTTCCTCCGCCCATGGCATCTTCATAGCCATAAACAAGGTTTCCAATTCCACTTATTAAAATAGCGCCATAACACATCATGCAAGGTTCAAGTGTTGAATATATTGTAACACTCTTCCTGTCAGTAATTTCTGATTTATAAAAACTGCTCAAGGCGTTCATCTCAGCATGGGCAGTTTCATCAAAAGAGTTCAAACGTTCTGATTCAGTAATGATCTTACCATCATGAACTATTATAGCCCCAACAGGAAACTCTCCATTATTAAGAGCTTTTTCTGCAAGTTCCAAAGCTTTTTTCATATATAAATCATGATCCATACAAACTATTCTTTCTTATTGAAATTTTTTTTTGAGAGTATCACATTTGAGTTGAAAAAAAAGCAGAATTAGAGTTTTAAATGATGAGAAAAAAAGAATAGTTTGTCAAACCACTGGGAAACACAATCTCCCAACTTTTCCTATATTCATACGTAATCTTTTTCTTTTTTGGTATGAACCAATTCACATCAATATAAAAATAATTTTCATCCCAAATAGAAATGCGGGAATCTATAATTACAATTACCCAACCAGAGACCGCAGCACAAAAGTCAGATTTTTAGGATTCTCTCCTACCCTTCTTATTGTATAGGGCCACCACTCCTTGCCATAAGGGGTGTAAAGTCTCAGATTAAAATCCCTTTTCACTATCTCCTCCTGAAATTTTTTCCGAACTCCATACAGCATTTCAAATTCAAATTTGTCTTTTGATATCCTATTTCGCTTGGCAATACGTATTATTTTTTCAACCATATTATGATCATGAGTGGCAAAAACCGGGTAAAAACCATTTTCGATATGCTTTTTTGAAAGCATCTTTTCAGAAATTGTTATGTAGTTTTTATCGATATCTTTTCTGTTTGTATAAGCACCTTTCTTTTCGGCAAAAGCTCCTTTTACAAGCCTTACTTTACCATCTCCCCTTTGAAGTATCTGTTCAATATCATTAGATGTTCTTCTTAGATAGGCCTGCAGAGTTATTCCAGCTGGAAGACCTCCTTTAATCAAAGAATTATATATCTTCACTGTATCTGATGTTACTGAGGAATCCTCCATATCGATCATCAAATAATCATTAATCCCTCTTTTTTGCTTTTCTATATCAAAAGCGATCTCTTTAATGTTGTTTAAGCAGTAGTCATAATCATGCATTAAACCAACTTGTGTAGGGTCTACTGAAACATGAATATCAGTTTTTCCAATTGAGTTAACAACTCTTTTTAAAGAGTTTACAGTAACTTCAATCATCTCTTTATCTTCAACATATTCGCCTAAATAAAAAAATGATGTTTTGATTTTTCTTCCTGATAATATATTTGAGGTTTCAATGATTTTCTCTTCTGAATCGCCCCCAATAAAACCCCTGGCAAACATAGAAAAAAAACGGTTATTATGAATAAAGTTTGTCAATCTTTTGCTGCGTGCCAAAAATATCATAAATTTCTGCCATATCTTCATCTCTATACTCCATGTAAAATGTTAAATTAGTAAATTATATTTTGGATTGGGGATGAAGGATTGTAAAAAATTGCAAATATAAATTCTATTTTTTTTTATAATCTATTGGATTAACACCAATAAAATTTCTAAAAGTCTTGATAAAGTGGCTTTGATCAAAAAATCCTGAAGAAACTGCAGTTTCTGCAACGCTCGATCCTGCAAGCAGGAGATCTTTAGCGTATTCTATTCTTTTATTGATAAGGTATGCGTGTGGAGTTAACCTGTACTTTTTATTAAACTCTCTTATAATTTTAAATTTATTTTCATTGGTTATTTCGGTAAGATCATCAAGCCTGATCTCTTCTTTGAAATTTAAATCTATATAATCTTTGAGAGGCTCAACTGTCAGATTTTTAGAGTCTTTATTATCAACAATATTTTCTGTAATTGAAAAAACATTAAAAAATATTTCATCTAAAAATTTTATTGTTTCACTCTCTATCTTCAGCCCGTCTAACTCATTGTCAAAAATTTCGATAAATTTATTAATTAACTCAAGAGTGGAGTCATTTAGTGTGACTTGACATGGTTTCAAATTTCCGGAATTCACACCGAAAGTCTCATCAAACCAATCTTTTGATATATAGATCATTCTGAAATTAAACTTTAAAGGATCATCAGGTTCACAAAGATGAACTGTTTCGGGAGGAATAATAATTGACTGATTAACATTTAATATGAATTCAAGCTCTTTGCAGGTAATCTTACTACTGCCACCCTCAATAAAACCTACGGAAAGTTCTTTATGGGAGTGTTTACGAACTGAATAAATATCTTCAGCCCCTGATTTGATCTCAATATAAGGGATCAGTTTATTTCTAATGATTAAAGTACTAATTTTACTAATCCTTTCAATGAAAAGTAAAATTAACCCCAAACAATCATTTGGGGTTTAATTAAGGGAACCACTAATAACAGCTCTTTTGGCGAAATACTTTGTTATTCCCAAAAAAAACTGTAATAAAATCGGATCGTTATTTTTGGAAATGCCTTGCTTTTCATCCAAAATTCTAATTATTAGAGGTTCCCTTAAGATATTTAGAACTTTGACTCTATAGCTTTTAAATCGTCAAAAGGCCCTAAAATAGTTGTGGACAGGTTCTCTTCAGCAAGAAGTTTTTCTGAAAGATTAATGATATGATCCTCAGTAACATTTTCAATGTTTTCGATTATCTCATTAATTGGAACAAATCTATTGAAATACAATTCATTTTGAACAAGTCTGAACATTGTATTTTCAGAACTCTCTGAAGAAAGATAAATATTACCCTTTAAATATTCTTTTGCATTTCTTAATTCAATTTCAGAAACCTTCTTATCTCGAACTGACCTTAATTCTTTCAAGGTTAGCTCAAAGGCTTTTTCAACTTTTTTAGGATTAACAGCCAGATAGGTTCCAAGCATCCCTGAATCTGTATTTGAAGAAGTAAATGAGTAAACAGAATAAGCAAGTCCGTTTTTTTCTCTTATCTCCTGAAATAACCTTGAGCTCATATTTCCACCCAAAATGATATTCATAAGAGAAAGTGCAAATCGGTTCTCATCCGAAGTCTTTAACCCATGACCATTTATACAAATATGAACCTGTTCCACATCCTTATTTACAATATGGATACCGGATTTATTTACAGGTGCTTTTCTTTCACAAACAGCAGGAACTTTTTTAAGTTTTTCAAAAAAAGGTTTTACAAGTGAGACAAACTTATCGTGGGAAACATTACCAGCCGCTGATATAATAATATCTTCAGGCCTGTATCTCTCATTATAAAAATTCACAATATCTTTTGCTGTGAAAGACTGAACGCTTTCTTTGGTTCCAAGAATAGATCTTCCAAGGGGGTGCTCTCCCCAGAGTTTCTCCTCATTGATTAAATGAATCAGATCCTCTGGATTTTCATCTACCATCCCAATTTCCTGTAAAACAACCGGCTTTTCATTTTCAATTTCCGGCTCAGGAAACATGGAATCCAGGAAAATATCACACATCATTGTGACAAGTTTCTCAAGACCACTATCTATAACTTTTCCATGCAAACATGTGTTTTCCATGGTTGTAAAAGCATTAACCTGACTTCCCAGTGAATCAAAATCTTTTGCAATCTTAAAGGCTGACCTGTTTCTGGTCCCTTTAAAAAGCATGTGTTCAATAAAGTGGGAGAGCCCGTTCTCTGAAAATTTTTCATCACGGGCTCCAACATTTACCCAAATACCAACCGAAACCGATCGGATATTTGGGTTTTTTCTCGTTAATACTTTAATACCGTTATCAAAAACAGTTTTACTAACAGGCTGGTTCATCAACTACTCTTTTTCTTCAGTAAGTGTTGCTTTATGGCTTAATCTGATTTTACCATCTCTGGTAACTTCAAGAATCTTGACTTTAAGGGTTTCACCCTCTTTAACTATATCTGTCACTTTTTTTACTCTGTAATTTGCAAGTTCAGATATATGTACAAGTCCGTCAACACCATTTTTAACATTAACAAAGGCACCGAAATCAGTTGTTTTAGTAACTTTCCCATCAAAAACAGTTCCAACTTCAGGATCAGTTCCAATATCTTTAACCATTGCAATCGCAGCATCACAATCAGTCTGATTTTCAGCTGTAATCTTCACAATTCCAGAGTCATCAACCTCAAGTCTTGTGTTAGTATCTGCCTGTATAGCTCTGATTGTTTTTCCACCAGGACCAATTATATCACGGATTTTATCCTTGTTGATCGTGATTGCGTATACTTTTGGAGCAAATGGAGAGATCTCAGTTCTATGAGTATCGATTGCTTTTATCATCTCATCTAAAATATGAAGACGACCTGCTTTAGCCTGATCAAGAGCTTTAGTCATGATTTCAGGTGAAAGTTCTTTAATTTTGATATCCATCTGAAGGGCAGTTATACCCTCTTTGGTTCCTGTAACTTTAAAATCCATATCACCGGTATGATCTTCATCACCAAGGATATCTGAAAGAACAACCGTATTTTCATCACTATGAACAAGTCCCATTGCAATTCCTGAAACAGGAGCTTTAATAGGAACACCTCCATCCATAAGTGCCATTATTCCTGAACAAACAGTACCCATTGAGGAGGAACCATTTGATTCCAATACTTCTGATATCAAACGGATAGTGTACTCAAAATCTTCCTTTGAAGGAAGTACCGGTTCAATCGCACGAAGTGCCAGAGTTCCATGCCCAATATCTCTTCTGCTTGGTCCACCTGGTCTTCTGCATTCTCCCACTGAAAATGGAGGGAAATTATAGTGAAGCATAAATCTATTTGTAGATTCTCCGGTAAGCATCTCAACACGCTGCTCATCCTGTCCTGATCCAAGTGTTAAAACACCAAGAACCTGAGTTTCTCCCCTTGTAAAAAGAGAACTTCCGTGAGGTCTTTCAAGAACACCTGTTTCACAGGAAATAGAACGAATTTCATCAAAAGCTCTTCCATCAATTCTTGTGCCTTCTTTAAGGATAACATCTCTTGATATCTCTTTTAAAAGGGAGCTGAAAATAGCCTTAATCTCATCTGTACGGTCTTCTTCATCAGAGTTTACAGCTTCAATGATTTTAGCTTTTACATCATTTATAGCATCTCTTCTCTCAATTTTATCCAAAACCCTGAGAGACTCTCTTATTAATTCAGAACCAGCTGCTTTTACTTTCTCAACAAGAACCTGGTCTTTCTCTTCAACAACAAATTCTCTTTTAGCTTTACCAATAGCTTTTTGCATCTCTTCCTGAATTGCAATGATTGGCTGCATTGCATCATGTGCAAAATTTATAGCTTCAATCATATCTTTTTCACTTACAACAGATGCTCCACCTTCAACCATGATAACACCGGTTTTGGATCCAGCAACAACAATGTTGATATCTGAACCTTCAACTTCAGTTACTGTTGGATTTGCAATGAATTTCCCATCTTTTCTGATCACTCTGATACCAGCTATTGGACCATCAAATGGAATATCTGATATTGAAAGTGCTGCTGATGCTCCGCAAAGAGCTAAAACATCTGGTTCATTTTCCTTATCCATTGAAAGAACAGATGCGATAACCTGTGTTTCAGATGCATACCCTTTTGGAAAAAGTGGTCTTATAGGTCTATCTATAATACGACATGTTAATGTCTCTTTTTCACTTGGTCTTCCTATCTCTCTTTTAAAATAGTTACCAGGCACTCTTCCTACAGAATAGAATTTTTCCTGATACTCTACTGAAAGAGGTAGAAAATCGATATCCATTTTTCTTTGTGATCCAACAACAGTTACAAGAACTGTAGTTCCACCATAAGCAACTACTACTGACCCGGAAGCTTGCTTAGCCATTTTACCGGTTCTGATACTGAACTCTTTGCCTTCTATTTCGGCTTTATAAATTTTTTCCATATTTTCTCCTTAATTAAGGATTACTTGTTTAGCATCAAATACATTCGGTAAAATAGGAACACATGCGACATCAAATGATATTGGTTTCTTTCGGAATTTTTTCTTAAAAACAGTATTAATGAAAGGTATTTCTAAATCTGGAATGGATTTCTTTTGTATTAATATAATAATAATCTTTTCCGACCACTTGATATAACAGGTGCGCCTATTTAAATATTTTCTGTATTTGTGCATTAAAAAAAGGCTGTGCTTTATGCACAGCCTTAAATAAACTATCTTCTTATACCTAATTTTTCAATTAGATCTCTGTATCTGGTAAGATCTTTTTTCTTAACGTAGTTTAAAAGTCTTCTTCTACGTCCAACAAGAATTAAAAGTCCTCTTCTTGAGTGATGGTCTTTTTTGTGAGTCTTAAAATGCTCAGTAAGATACTCAATTCTTTCTGTTAGAAGAGCAACCTGAACCTCTGGAGATCCAGTATCACTGTCATGAACTTTATACTTCTCGATTGTTTCTTTTTTTTCTTTGCTGAAAATACCATTTTCTTCCTTCTTCATTTTTGGAATAATTTTTTTAAACTGAAAACTTTTTCAGTCAGAAATGTAAAAATCCAATATTCCATTCAGAAATTTACAATATTAACCAGCAACTATTAAAACACATTTTAATAAAAGCCAATATTTATTTTATAAATAATTTCTTTTTTTTGTAAGAAATTACTTAATATGGGAATATATTTATATAAATACCCATATATTGATATATATAATTATTGAAAAACTCAATACTTCAAATATTGATATGATCATCAATAATTAAAAACACAACAATAATTGTATTTAATTTCTCTGTCCTTTTTCTCAATAATAGCAATTAGTCTATCAAGATGTACTATTTTTAATGGTTTATCATAGTTCTCCCAGGTAATATCATCTTGTGTTAGCTGGACGCCATTTGCTATCTTTTTTGCGAGGGTTACATCAACCCTAACCTCTTCAAGATCATTAAGTGTTTCTGTCATGTCTATTATTTTATCTTCTGAAAGATCAGAAAGCGTTGTACTATTTTTAAGATAAAAACCACTTGCAAATGTTCGTCTTAAATTTCTTAAAAAACCATAACATCCAAGTGCTTTTCCAATATCAGTACAAAGTGTTCTTATATAGGTGCCTTTAGAGCAGGAGATCTCAAGGATAACAGTTGGTGATTCATATTGTAATAAATTTATATAGAAAACATTTATATCCCTTGGAGGCTTAACAACTGGCTTTCCAGATCTTGCAAGTTTATATAGTGGAACACCTTTATGCTTTAATGCCGAATATACAGGTGGAATTTGTTTTTGTTCGCCAACAAATTTATTAATCGTTTCTGTAAGTTTCTTCTCAGATATTGAAAAATCGGTACATGAATTAATTACAGTACCTTCAATATCCTGAGTATCTGTCTCTTTCCCCAACTCAAGTTCTGCTATGTATGTTTTATTATCGTTTAAGAAAAAATTTGAGAGTTTTGTGGCTTTTCCAAGGCATATAACCATAAGTCCTGTTGCAAATGGATCTAAGGTTCCAGCATGTCCCACTTTTTTGGCATTCAATGCTTTTTTTACTTTTGAAACAAGTCCTGCTGAACTCAAACCTTCAGGTTTGTCTAAAAGCAAAACTCCATCTATTACTTTTTTCTGACTATTCATCATCTTTAACAGATTTTAGAATTGCATCCATTTTTGAACCATAATCAAAAGAGTCATCATGGATAAACTTAAGCTTTGGTGTAAACCTTATCTTAAGTTCCTTGCCAACTGCCTTTCTTATAAACCCTGTGGCACTTTTAAATCCCTCTAAAGCTTCTTTCTGGCCTTTTTCTCCGGTATATGTGGTAAAATATATAATAGCTTCTTCCAGATTATCCGTCATCTTAACCCCTGTAATTGTGGCAAACTCAATGCGTGGGTCATTTACTTTTTTCTGGAGCAAAGCTGAAACTATTTTTTGTATTTGTCCACTTATCCTCTCTCCTCTGCTAAAGGGTTTCATATAGTTCTCCTATCACTAGATTTTCTCTCTTAAACTTAAAAAACCTGCCATATTAGTATGGCAGGTTTTAAGTTATTAATTCAATATGTTTTCTAATTTTTTATATTAATCAAGTGTAGGTTTAACCTCATCCATTCTGTAACACTCAATAATATCTTCAGATTTAATATCATTATAATTTTCAATTCCGATACCACACTCATAACCATGGTTAACTTCTTTAACATCGTCTTTAAAACGCCTTAAAGAACCTAGTTTACCGTCAAACTTAATAATCCCATCACGAAGTAATCTTACATTAAGACCTCTCTCGATCTTACCGTCAGTAATAAACGATCCAGCAATTGAACCCCTCTTAGGAATCACAAATACTTCTCTTACTTCAGCACGACCTACAACAACCTCATTAAATGTTGACTCCATAAGACCTAAAATTGCATTTTTGATATCTTTTATAGCATCATAAATAACATCATAGAATCTCATATCCACATTTTCTTCTTTTACAAGATCGTGGACTTTAGAGCCTGGTCTAACATTGAATCCAAGAATAATTGCATTGGAGACAGCTGCAAGAGAAACATCTGTTTCTGTAACAGTACCAGTTGCTGAGTGTATTATATTTATTTTAATTTCTTCATTTGTAAGTTTTTGCAGAGATTCTTTTAAAGCTTCAATAGAACCATGAACATCTGCCCTTATTATAAGGTTAAGATCTTTAATATCACCTTCACTAAGTGTTTCAAAAAGATTTTCAAGACTTACACGGGATGATTTTGCAAGTTCAAATGATCTCTGTTTTTTTATTCTATTGCTACTAATCTGTTTAGCACTCTTTTCAGTGGATAAACTAATTAGTTGATCTCCCGCTTCAGGTACACCAGATAAACCGATAATTTCTGCCGGTATCGAAGGACCAGCACTGTCTATCTGGTTGCCACGGTCATCATTCAGAACTCTTATTCTACCAAAATATACACCACAAACAACAGATTGTCCTGTTTTTAATGTTCCATCTTTAACCAGAACTGTTGCTATAGGCCCTCTTCCTGAATCAAGTTTTGATTCAACAACAAATCCTGAAGCAAGTTTATCGGGATTTGCTCTTAATTCCTGAACTTCTGCCTGCAGAAGAATCATCTCTAAAAGCTCGTCTATTCCCAATCCTGTTTTTGCAGATACATTGATAAAAATTGCATCACCACCCCAATCTTCAGAAAGTATACCATGATCAGACAACTCTCTTTTAACTCTATCAGGATCTGCATCTTCCTTATCCATCTTGTTTACAGCAACAATGATTGGTACTCCAGCGGCTTTTGAGTGGTTAATAGCTTCGATTGTCTGAGGCATAACTCCATCATCAGCAGCAACAACCAAAACGACAATATCAGTAACCTGAGCACCTCGGGATCGCATAGCTGTAAAAGCTTCGTGACCAGGAGTATCAAGGAAGACAATTTGTCCTTTATCAGTATGAACGTTATATGCTCCGATATGCTGAGTGATACCACCTGCTTCTCCATCAGCCACACCAGATTTACGTATTGTATCAAGAAGAGATGTCTTACCATGGTCGACATGACCCATAATTGTAACAACAGGGGGTCTTTCTTTTAATTGCTCCGGATTATCCTCAACAACAGTGATCAGGTTATCCTCTTCAAATGCTGCTCTTTCAAGCTCAAACTCAAATTCTGAAGCAACAAGTACAGCAGTATCGAAATCAATAGTCTGATTAACTGTGGCCATAACACCCAAGCCCATTAATTTCACTATCATTTCATTTGCTTTTATACCCATTCTTTTGGCAAGTTCAGCAAGAACAATAGTATCATCAATTTTGACTCGCCTCTTAATAGCTTTTGGTGTTGTGATCTGGGTTTTTTGCCCTGTTTTAGGCTTTTGCTTTCCTCTTTTCCCTTTTCTTCGGGGACCACTATCATAAAGAGCGTTTCCTTCAACAACAGAGCGTTTTTTGAAAGGCTTCTTTAGAAATTTCTTTTCCCCATTCTCTTCTTCAGTGGTTTTTTTGTCTTTCTTTTTGAATTTTTTACCTTTTTTTTCAGTTGTCTCAGGAACTTCGGTGACACTTTTGGGTTTTTCTTCAGAAACCTTTTTAACCTGTTTCTTTTTAAATACTCTTTTCCTGTTTGGAGCCTCTTTCTTTTGTTCTTTTTTCTCTTCTTTTTTAGCTTGTGCCTTTTTGGCTTCCAATTCAAGGTCAGGCAATTTTATTATTTTAGCAGCCTGGAATTTTTTGGCTTTTTTCTTCTTTTTAGACTGTTTTTTACTCTCTTCTTTTGCAGTCTTCTTTTTAGATGCTTTTTTATCAGCAACTTTCTTTTCAGCTGGTTTTTTCTCGGCTGTTTTCTTTTCCGTTACCTTTTTTCCAGCAACTTTCTTTTCAGCTTTTTCATCTTCAGCTTTCACATCTTCAGTTTTTTTAGCTTCAGTTTTATCTTCAGTTTTTTCTTCAGCTATTTCCTTCTCAGAAGTATCATCTTCTACTTTTTTCTTCGGAGCCTTTTTTTCTGCGGCCTTCTTTTTAGCAACTTTCTTTTTAGCAGGTTTTTCTTCTTGTTCACTTTTGGCTTCTTTTTCCGCTACATCTGGCTCTTTTTCTTTTGCTTCAACAGGTTCCTTTTGAGATTCTTCGCTCTCATCTGGTTTTTCTTCTACCTCTGGAAGTTCGGAAACTTCCTGCTCTGCTACTTTTTTTCTTCTACGGATAATAGTTGATTTCACGCGTTTTTCTTCAACAACATCCTCTTTTTTACCAAAGATATGATTTTTTATTTTATGAACAACATCATCATCAAGGGAACTCATGTGGCTCCCTACTTTGATTTTTGCTTCCTTAATTTTATTTAAGAGAGCTTTGTTTGTCATGCTTAAATCTTTGGCAAGTTCGTAAACCCTGATTTTTGCCATTCATTCACCCCTGCTTATATTATTGTTGCCAAAAGTTATTCTGCAAATTTTATTGCTATTTAAATTTCCTTACTGATCCTGATCATCATCATCAGGATCTTCTGCCTCGTCGACTTCTTCTGCCTCGTCGACTTCTTCTGCCTCGTCGACTTCTTCTGCCTCGTCGACTTCTTCTGTCTCGTCGACTTCTTCTGTCTCGTCGACTTCTTCTGTCTCTTCAACTTCTTCTGTCTCTTCAACTTCTGCGGATGCTTCCTCTTCATCTAATTCTATAGCTTTTGCTGAAGCATCGATAATTACCTGAGCATCTTCTTCTTCCATTCCAAGAAGCTGAGCAAGCTGTTCTGTTGAGACTGAAGCTATATCATCTAAAGATGAATAACCACTTTCAAATAATTTTGTTGCTGAAACAGGTGAGATCTCATCAATACTCATTAATGAATCCAGAACGTTTTTAACCTGTGTGCTGTATTTCTCTTCACTCTTAACGTCCAGATGCCAACCAGTGAGTTTTGAGGCTAACCTTACGTTTTGTCCTCTTTTTCCTATAGCAACAGAAAGAAAATCATCGTGAACAATAACTTCCATCGCTCTATTTTCTTCATCTATTATCACTTTGGAAATCTCAGCCGGAGCAAGAGCATTGCAAACATATTTAGCTGCATCAAGATTCCAGGGTATAATATCTATTTTTTCTCCACGAAGTTCCTGTACAACATTCTGTACACGACTACCCTTCATACCAACACATGCTCCAACCGGATCAATATCTGCATCTCGGGAGCTTACAGCTATTTTAGCTCTGCTTCCAGGTTCTCTTGCGGCACCTTTTATCTCTACCAGCCCCTCACTTATTTCAGGAACTTCAGTTTTAAAAAGATTCACTATAAAGTTTGGATGTGTTCTTGATAAAACGATCTGAGGCCCGCGTGATGCTTCCATAACTCTCAGGATTAAAGCCCTGATTCTGTCACCACGTCTGTATGATTCATTGGGAAACTGCTCTCTAACAGGAAGAACAGCGTCGGCTTGTCCTAGATTAACTATTATATCGCTACGATCAATTCTCTGAACAATACCATTTATAATTTCATTTTCCCGATCGATGAAATTCTCATAAATAGCTGTTCTTTCGGCATCTTTCATTCTTTGTATTATAACCTGCTTGGCAGATTGTGCTGCAATACGACCAAATGTTGATGTATCTACTTTTGTTCCTAAACTATCACCGATTTCACAATCAGGGTCTAATTTTCTACCCTCACGAAGGTTGATTTGAAATTCCGGTTCTTCAACCTTTTCAACCACCTCCATAAACTGAAAAACTTCAATGTCATTCAGTTTTTCATTATACTGAACTTCAATATCTATATTACTTCCAAGTTTTTTTCTGGCAGCTGATGCCAGAGCTTCTTCTAATGTACTAATCAGTGTGTCAGAATCGATGCCCTTGTCTTTACTGATTTGATCCACAATACGTTTCATATCTGAAATTAGCATATACTGTCTCCGCTGGTTATATGCGCTTTTTTGACCAAGTGAAAAGGAATTTCGAACTCCTCTCCGTCAATATTCAAAACTATATTACTATCTTTATAATCTATTAAAACACCTGTAAAATTTTTTCTATCAGAAACAGGTGAAGTTGTTCTTACTTTTATGGTTTTCCCTTTAAATCGTACAAAGTCTTTCTCTTTTACGAGGGGCCTTTCAATTCCAGGTGATGAAACTTCAAGTCTGTGTGTTTTTGTGTGTTCATAGTTTACTTCTAAAATATCACTGAGTTCTCTGCTAATCGAGATACAATCATCAAGACCGATACCACCTTCTTTATCAAGGTATACTCTTATTATTCTGTTTTCATTTTCATTTACACACTCTACACTTACTAACTCTAAATTTTCAGACTCACAAAGAGGTTCCCCAACAGATAATACATCTGCGATTATTTTTTCATTGGAAGCACCTGAATAACTATGTCTGGTACCCGAATTTTTTCTTTTCTTTTTCTTCATATTTCACTTTATTTTTGCCCATTAAAAAACGGGCATAAGCCCGTTCCTATTCTTCAAACAAAATTTTTGTGGATTTAGTGAGGATTACAAAATCACATATCTCCAAAAAATTTACAAGGAACGACTCATAAACCTTGTAAAAGGGTTAAACAACCAAAGTCTCTGCATATTTAAACAAGAGTTTTAAATCTATTAATATACAGCTACATCAAACATCAGGGATAAATACAACATATTATTTCATATGTCAATAAATTATGGGGATTTAGAAAATATCAATAAAAATATTAATTATTTTTACATAAATATTTGAAAAATTAATATTTTTTATAAATTAGATCTGCTTTTTAATAGTTAGTATTATAAAATTTGAAATACTTAATTTATATGACTGATATAAAATATTACGAGAAATGGTTTATCCTCTGAATATGTTTTTATATTTCAAGGATAAACCTTTATTGTATAACAGTATTTCTCTATAAAAATAATTATGCAAACTTTTTAGAGATAAGTTCCTGAACTTCATCCTTCCTATGACAAGCAACTTTGTGATTCCCAATATCTTCAAGTACAGGTTCTTTTTTCTTACAAAGTTCAATTGCAAATGGACATCTTGTATGAAATCTGCACCCTTCAGGCGGATTCAAAGGACTTGGAACATCACCTTTAAGAATTATTCTCTTTTTCTCAATATCAAGATCTGTACTTGGAATACCTGAAAGAAGTGCATTTGTATATGGATGAACAGGATTCTCGAAAAGCTTCTCAGTCTCAGCAATTTCTACAATTTTTCCAAGATACATAACAGCTATTCTTGTACTTATATATTTCACCACAAGAAGGTGATGGGTAACAAACATGTAAGTCAGGTTCAGTTTTTTTCTTAAAGAATCCATCAGATTTAAAATTTGTGCCTGAACAGACACATCTAATGCTGATGTTGGTTCATCAAGCACAAGAAATTCAGGATTTGTAGCAAGCGCCCTTGCTACAGCAATTCTCTGCCTTTGTCCACCAGAAAATTCATGGGAGTACCTGTAGAGATGATTTCTTGTTAAACCAACCATCTCAAGCAACTCAACAACTCTATCTTCAAGAGCTTTACCTTTAATATTAGTGTTTTCAATTATAGGTTCGGCAATTATATTTTTAACAAGCATCCTCGGGTTCATCGATGTTGTTGGGTCCTGAAAAACCATCTGAAGTTTACTTCTAAGACCATTTTTCTTCATGTGTCTTGGCTTCATTCTGGCTATATCATAGGAGTCTTTATGATCTTTAGGATGGAATATAATTTCACCTGATGTTGGATCATGCAGCTTAATGATTGCTTTTGATGTTGTGGTTTTCCCGCAACCCGATTCTCCAACAACGCCAAGACACTCACCCCTGTATATATCTAGATCAACTCCATCCAGTGCTTTTACTGAATTAATCTCTTTTTTGAAAACGCCTCCGTAAATCGGATAGTGTTTTTTTAAATTTTTAAGTTCTAATATTTTTTCCATCTTACTTATTTATCTCCAAACAGGTGACAAGCAACACTGTGATTTTTTCCAATTTCTAACAGGTTTGGAACCTCTTTATCACAAATATCCATCCTATGCTTACATCGTGGGTGGAATCTACAACCAGCCGGAGGTGTTACAAGATTTGGCACATTACCTTCAATGGTCTTAAGAGCTCCTTCCTGATGAAATTTTGGAACCGATTCCAAAAGTGCTTTTGTATAAGGGTGACTTGGGTTGCCGAATAACTCTCTGGACTCTGCAACTTCACATAAGCTTCCCGCATACATAACACCAACCCGATCGCATGTTTCTGCCACCACACCTAAATCGTGTGTTATTAACAATATGGATGATATATGTTTCTTTTTAAGGTCTTTTAAAAGCTCAAGTATCTGCGCCTGAATAGTAACATCAAGATTTGATGTTGCCTCATCTGCAATCAGAAGCATTGGGCTACAGGCAAGAGCGATAGCTATAACTATTCTTTGTTTCATACCACCAGACAGGTTATGTGGAAATTGAACTGCAATATCTTCAGCATGAGGAATTCCAAGTTTACTGATAATTTCAACAGCTCTTTTAAAAGCTTCCTGTCTGATTAGAAAATCCCATCTGTTTAAAAGTGGAATATGACTAAGAAGTTTGAAAACAAAAGCATTTTCATCTTCATGATATTTCTTATACAGATTCTTAAATATTCCCTTAAAAGGAACTTTACAATCCTGTGCATTTAGTCTTTCAAGGGAAGCTTCGCTTAAGGACTTTTTTCTGTGAAACAGGAAGCTTTCAGCAACCTGTTCACCTATGGACATAATTGGGTTTAATGCGGCATTTGGTTCCTGGAAAATCATAGATATCTGGTCACCACAACAGCTTTGCATGTAGGATTCAGATTGCTGTAATAGATCAACCGCTTCCTGTTCGCCATTTTCATCCAGAAAAAGAAGGACTTTTCCACTCTCAACCTTTCCCGGAGATTGTATAATTCTCATCATTGAGCGCACAGTAACGCTTTTACCACAACCTGATTCACCAACCAGACCAAACGTCTCTCCATGATTTACAGTGATACAAACATCATTAAGAGCTTTAACAACCCCTTCGTATGTATAAAAATTTGTTCTAAGGTTTTCTGTTTCTATTATTTTTTTCATTATTATTGTCTTCTCATTTTTGGATCAAAAGCGTCTCTTAATGCATCACCAATAAGATTCCAAGCCAATACAAACAGTATTATACAACCACCTGGAAATATTATCGTGTGCCAGTACTTAAACATCTCTCCTGTTGGACCAACAATATAGTTTCTTGCCTGGGCAACCATTGATCCCCAATCTGCATAGCCTGTGGGAGCTCCCAATCCTAAAAAACTCAGAAAGGAGGCTGTAATAACCAGAGACCCTATATCCATAAAGGCAATAACCATAACCGGATAAATTCCGTTAGGTATTATATGTCTGAGCATAATCTTTATATCAGACACACCCATAACTTTAGCAGCGTGAATGAAATCCTGATCACGAAGTGTTAGAATTGAGGCTCGCATAACGCGAACATAGTTCCTCCACTCCACCATTATGAGTGCAATAATCACATATTTAATGTCCCTTTCAAAAGCAACTACAATTGCCATAGCAAGCACCAGAAGGGGAACAGAAAAAACAATATCCACAAACCTCATGATTATTTCATCCACAAGCCCCCCGTAAAAACCTGCTATAACTCCAAGCATGACACCAATTAATGCGGCTATTGAAACAACGAAAAGCCCAACTTTAAATGCTGTTCGGGTCCCCCAAACAACACCATAAAAAATATCATATTGCCCCGATGTCGTTCCCATGAGATGTTCTGCTGAAGGTTGTTTAGGTGTTGCAGAAAAACCTTCATGTGGCACAATATAGGGATTATGGGATTTAGTGTTTGGAGGTGCAAGCTGAGGTGCAAAAATTGCAACAACTATAAAAAACAGCAGAAGAGAAAACCCAATTATTGCTGAAGGATTTGTAAAAATCCTGTTAAGTGTAAATTTTAATTCTTTAATTTTTGGATGGTTCTTTATCATAATTATAATCTCAATACTTAAGTTAGCCTTATTCTAGGATCTATGTATGCGTAAAGAAGGTCAATTATCAGATTTGTTACTACAAAAATAACTGCCATAAAAAGACACATAAACATAATGACACTGGTATCAAGTTTCAGAGCTGCATGAGCCAGCCAGTTACCGATCCCGTGCCTGTTGAAAATCATCTCCACAGCAATACTACCTTCCATAGATAGTGCTGCCAGTTGTCCTGCGATAGTAATTACTGGAATAAGAGCATTTCTTTTTACATGTTTATTGAATATTGTTTTACTGTCCACACCCTTTGCCTGTGCAGTGATAACATAATCCTTTGAGATCTCCTCAACCATGCTTGATCTCATGACTCTCATAAGAATAGCAACAATTACAATAACCTGCGTTAAAACCGGAAGAAAAAGATGTTTAATAGCATCCCAAGTAATACCAAACTCTCCATTCAAAATACCATCAATCGTATACATACCTGTATATTTTATATACTTATCCGGATTATCCAGTATAAAAGCTTCAATATTGGCACTTAGCATAGCTGGTTCAAACAAACCGAACTTACCATAAAAAATCATCAACAAAATAAGGGCAAAAAGAAATGTAGGAAGAGACCATCCTATAATTGCCAGGATTCTTGTGACGTGGTCGTAAGTGGTATTTCTTTTGATTCCTGCCTGTTTACCAAGCCATATCCCTATTATTATAAAAAGAGGAACCACAAAAAGGTTGAGCTCAATGGTTATGGGCAGATAATGTAAAAATGCATCCCATACAGGCCTTGCAGCAACAATTGAATATCCAAAATTACCCATTGCTATCTCTTTGAGATATCTTACATACTGAACAGGATATGGATCATTTAAACCATATTTTTTTTTCAACTCTGGAATATCTTTAGCCTGCTGGGGAGAATCAACATAGAGCATTGCCCTTCTGTCAGGACCGTAAGAATATTGAATTGTGAAAACGAGTAGCGAAACACCAAAAATGACAAAAAACAAAAAAAATAATCTTCTTATAATATATGCTTGCAAAATATTTACCAATTTATGGGTACTGAGCATTTTGCAGGTCTTTTAGATCCATTAAAATAATTAACAGGTAAAAAAGAACTTCAAGTTATTCAGCACCACAATTTAAGGTGCGGGCATTGCCCGCACTTGTTATATCAAATTACCTTAAGAAAAATATCCTTTTAAGGTGCTGATTACTTTTTAGAAATTGCCTTTAGATCTTCAGCAGCATCTGTATCAATTGAGTTTGGAACAAAACCCATTACATTATCTCTGTAAGCACGGGTTACGATCTGCTGGTATAGTGGAACTGCTAAAGCTTCTTTATACCAAAGATCCTGAAGATTATGGTAGATAACTTTTCTTTTAGAAGGTTCAGTAGTCTGAATTCCAAGAGTCGCAAGCTTATCAACACGGGCATTTTTGTATGCCATGTATCTTCCATAAACACCTTCAGAGTGCATCATGGTATATACGAAGTTGTGAGGATCTGCATAATCAGCACCCCAGCCAATCAAAAACATTGGGAACTTATATGCTCTGTATTGAATAGTGTAATCTTTCCAGTCCACTGTTCTTACTTCAATTTTAAATTTTGGATTTAGAGAGGATACGTTTTCAGCAAGCATCATTGCAGCAGCTTTTCTCATGTCATTACCAGTATTATGGGTAATAACCATTTTAAATCCTTTTTCCCAGACTTTTCCGCCCCAGGCTTTTTTCATATACTCTTTTGATTTTTCAAGATCAAAAGCATAAAATGGAAGATTTTCTCTGTGGTATGGAAGACCTTTAATGTTTGGACTGGTTGGAAGTACCACCATTCCACTGAAAACATCTTTTTTATATGTTTGTCTGTCCATTGCATGCAAAAACGCTTTTCGAACATTTATATCTTTAAAAAAAGTTGGCGGGATACCATTTCCATCCAGCTTACCACTACCAATACTTGTGTTTCCTCTTGGATCAACGTTCTGGCAGAAAAAAGCCATTGTTACTGAAAGAAGTGGTACATCATATGTTTTAACACCCTTCATAGCTTTAACTTCTGATAGATAGTTTGTATCTACCTGGGCACGATCTGCATCACCATTGTGAAGCATTAGCTTTCTGGTACTCCACTCGGAAACATTCTTAAAAATTGCTGTTTTTATTTGTGGTTTTCCACCCCAGTAAGTATCAAATCTTTCAAAAACAAACTGTTTACCTGGCTCCCAGCTTTTTAGTGAATAAGCACCTGTTCCGTTTGCTATTTTTTTCAGGGGTTCATAACCTGGTTTAGGGTCATTAAATTTTGATGCATTTGCAATATTGCCATCCCAGCATTTATTTGCAATTGCCCATTTTTTACTTAAAATAATTGATGATGTATATGTTAGAATACTCATAAAAGGAGGATATGCTGTGGGAAGATGAAAAACCACTGTATCACCTTTTGCTTCAACACATTTGTCTATTTTTTCAAAAATTCCTGGGATTATTTTTTCATTTTTTCTTGTTACTCCAGATCCTGTAAGAGCTTCAAGGAGCATCCACATTGGACCACCGGCAGAATCTGCGATCATATTACGTTTAAAAGAGTAAACAACATCTTCAGGTGTAACTTCACCGCCCTGATGATATTTCACACCTTTTCTGATTTTAAAAGTGTATGTTTTACCATCTTTTGAAATTCCGCCATTTTCAACTGTTGGTACCTCAGAGGCAATCATTGGCTTAAATTTATCTGTGGCTGATCCAGCAAAGTAAATTAAAGGTTCATAAAGATTCATCAACCTTTGCCTTCCAACATTATCATAGCATACTGATGGATCCAGCGAACGAAGAGTTCCATATTCAACTAAAACAAAAGTATCCTTATTTTTAACTTTAACCTTTTTTTCAACTTTACTTTCACCACAACCTATCAAAACAATCCCTGCTGCTATACAAAATGCAAGAATCCATAGTAATTTTGTCTTCATCATCATCCCCCTGATTTTGAGTTTTAAATTATATCTTTAAAAATTGAACTTAAATTTGCACAACAGTTCCCAAGAGTTATGGAAAACATAGTACTTGCTCTTTACCCGTTAAACAAGCAAATGTTAACTCACAGAAATTAACATCGTGAAATTTATTGAATCTTTTATGCTTTATTTTCTATCATATTGTTCAACTCCATGCAAAGGTTTGATGAGGTTAAAACTCTTTTTCTGTTAACTGAGGAAACGGGTACAACTCCCATAAGTGAATTTGTAAGGATTAAGCCACAATCACTTGAGATATCCCTAAGAAATATTTTTTCATTTTTATGCTTAAATCCCATTTTTAGAAGACATTCTATAATTTTTTTAACAATTGTTCCAAAAAGCTGATGTTCTGAAACAGGTGTTACAAATTCATTGTCTTTTAACAATATTATATTTGCTGTATTGGTCTCTGAAACAGACCCATCGGTATTTAAAATAACTGCTTCATCAAATCCGTTTTTTTTGGCCCATTTTTCCGCCTCATAATAATACATATAGTTCATAGTCTTGAAATCTGACAAGTAATTATGTCTTGGAAATTCAAAAACGCCAATATCCAGAGATTCCTTATTCAAGAGCTTAAGTCTGTGGGTATATTTTCGGGCAGTAACAATAAAATTGTCATCATAGGGCTTACTGTCAGAAGAACCTTTAGAAACAGCAATTTTTATCGCGCATGTTTCACTTAAAAGATCATTCTTTTCAAGAACTGACCCAATTACATCGATCCATGTAATATCCGGAATTCTACCGAGAAACTTAAGAGCTGCTCTGTTTAACCTTTCGATGTGTTCATCCAGATAGTATATATGTCCATTTTTTGTAAGGATTGTTTCAAAAAAACCATGTCCATATTGGAAACCTGTTGTTGTTACAGGAATAGTCGCATTCTCAGATTTAACCAATTTCCCATTTAACCATATATATTCGAATTCAATATCTTTTTCACCGGATATTGCTTCAAAAAAAGTTCTGCCCTTATGAAGTGTTTCTTCATATTCATCATCCGGATCTGAGTCATAAACAATACCTCCTCCCACTGAGAAAAAAACAGAATCATTTATAATTGTTGCTGTTCTGATTGCTATGGAAAAATCCATAGTATCATGAAAACTGATATAGCCAATTGATCCAGTATAAATATGTCGCCTTACCGACTCTAATTCATCAATTATCTCCATGGATCTGATTTTAGGACACCCTGTTATAGATCCACCCGGAAATGTTGCCTTAATGAGGTCCGTAGAATCTTTGTCCTTTGCAAGCTCTCCCTCTACGATTGAAACAAGGTGATATACATTCTGGTAAGCCTCTACTTTCTTGTGTTCTTTTACTCCTACAGTTCCGCCATCACAAACTTTTCCGATATCATTTCTTAAAAGATCAACAATCATTGAAAGTTCTGCATCATCTTTTTTAGATTTTAAAAGATCATTTCTTAAGCTTTGATCTTCAGTCTGAGTTTTTCCCCTTGGTCTGGTCCCCTTAATGGGCCTTGTTTCGACAAAACTTCCATTTTGTGTAACAAATCTTTCCGGTGATGTGGATACTATATAATGATCATTACAATTTAAATATGAAAAGAAAGGAGCGGGGTTTTTCTCATATAATTTTTTGAATAAGCTAAATGGATTACCTGAAAAATCGGTTTTAAATCTCTGTGACATATTGACCTGATAAACATGCCCCTCCTTAATATACTCCTTTATCTTATCTACTTTTTGAACATATTCATTCCTTGAAAAATTCGATTTCAGACCTTTTAAACCTGCACTAAAACTTTTTTGTCTATCTTTCTTTCTGTTTTCATAGAACTCTTTGAGATCAAATTCAGTACCGGATATTTTTCCATCTCTTTTAATTTTGACAAGAGTTGTATGGTCTCCTTTTTTATCATGGATAAAGAGGATAGTTGGGATGTTAAAAAGCATATGGGGTAGTTCAAGTTCATCAACTGATGTTCTTGGCAATTTTTCAATCATATCTTTCAAATCGTATGAGAGATAACCAAAGAGGCCTGATATAACAGGAAGCCCGTCCTTAAAAGTTTTAAAATGCTGTGTAATTATTTTCAGAGTTTCAAAGGGGTCGCTCTTTATTTGATATGTTGTATCATCTATGGAAACCTCAATCTCTTCGTATCTGGATTTAATATAAAAAAAAGGGTTCGATGAAATTATATCATAGCGTGAACTATCATTCTCACTACCACTAAGCAGTACAGTTGTTCCTGTTGTTTCAGCAAACATTCCTGCAAAATCTATAAATGAACAAGGTAGATTAAACGCCTCTTTTTCAATTGTTATTTCCCCTGTTTTTTCAAGTATTTCTGATAATTTTAACATTATGCTTTTAGAACACCTTTATTTAAGAAGTTTTCAATTATCTTTTCCCCATATTCAGTCATAAAGCTCTCAGGGTGAAACTGAACGCCATAAAGTGTTTCCGTTTTATGCTGAAATCCCATAACTATAGAACCCGTATGGGCAGTTTCAACAAGATCTCCATTTTTTCTTTCAACAACAAGGGAGTGATACCTGGCAGCATTAAAAGATTCCGGGATATTTTCAAAAATACCATTTCCAGTGTGTCTTACCTCACTTATTTTCCCGTGAACAGGGATCTCAGCTTTAATGGTCCTTCCTCCAAAAGCCTCATTAATGCACTGCATACCTAGACATACTCCCAATACCGGAATTTTCTTATAAAATTCTAAAATCAGGGGGACAGATATTCCTGAATGGGTTGGAGATTTAGGTCCGGGGCTAATAAGAATATAATCAGGATCTATTTTTTTGGCATCATCAAGAGTTAAGTCGTCACTTCTCTTTACATGAATTGAAAGGTCGTAGAGTTTAAACATCTGAACTAGATTATAGGTAAAAGAGTCATAATTATCGATAACAAGCAGCTTGGCCATACCTCTCCCTCAATAATAGAATATTATTTTGAAGAGCCTGGGTGGCTTAAGCCTATTACATAACTCTTGTTTCTATTTTTGATATATAAATGCATATCAAAAGTCAAAGCTAATTTTAAATAAATCATAATTACATATCTTCAATAAACATCTATTTTTTGACATTTCCTGTTTTTTTTAATATTATACTTAAGAAACATACCGAAAAATCCTAATTTTTTACTAATCTTTACAATAATTTATTAATTTTTAGCTCAGAGTAATTAATGAATAAAAATCTTTTCGCTATAAAACTTAAAAACAGTATCCAAATAAGATTAAGCTTATATATCATTATAATGTTAACGCTTGTTCTTTCTTGCTTTTCATACCTAAGCTACTCGGTAACAAAAGATAAAATGTATCTGGACATAAACAGATTTGCCGAAATAACTCTTAAACAGCTAACACAGAGCTTGGTTATTCCCATATGGGAATTCAATGAGAAACAGATTGATAAAACACTTGTATCTGCAATGAGTGATCGCTCAATATACGCCATAATGATTCTTGAAAAAGGTCAGAAAAATGTTTCAATAGGCAAAATTCGTGATGATAAATGGGGGATTATCAACAATATTAAAGATATCAAAGGTGATTATATTATAAAAACCGGTGATATCAAAAAAGAAAATAAAATTATTGGCCAGGTAAATATATATATCACTACAAAATTCATCAAAGAAAATCTCCAGAATCTTCTGTTTTACGATATTACACTTTTATTTGTTACAGATTTGAGTCTGATGTTTACAATGTTCTTTATTATTAGAATTCTTTTGATCGTTCCAATAGGTAAAATTTCTGAATATATAAGCAGATTGAAAGAGGGAGAACTGTCTGCTGACCTTAAAGTGGGAAAGTTTAGAAATATACTTGATGACAACAAAGATTTAAATGAACTTGAACGGATGAGTTACGAGCTTAAGGAGATGGCTGAAGGCCTTAACAAAAAAGCAAATATCGCTGCCAAAATAGCTGATGGTAACCTTATGCAGGAAGTTGAGACATTCTCAGGTAAAGATATTTTAGGGCTTTCACTTACTGATATGATAATAAGTTTAAACAAAGTTATATCAGAAGTTTATGAAGCTGTATCACAGGTTAATGCAGGAGCCGCCCAAATTTCAAATTCAAGTAGCGAGCTCTCCCAGGGGGCGACCCAGCAAGCATCATCCCTTCAGGAGATAACTTCCAAGATGATAGATTTCAGTTCCCAGACAAAAAAAGCTGCTGAAAATGCATCTGAGGCTAACAAAGAAACAGAGCTTGCAAAACTTGCTGCTGAAGATGGTACAAGACAGATGCAAAAAATGTTATCTGCCATGGAGGGTATCTCAAAATCAAGTAAATCCATCGCTAAAATTATTAACACTATTGATGCAATTGCTTTCCAAACTAACCTTCTCGCTTTAAATGCCTCTGTTGAAGCTGCAAGGGCCGGTAAGCATGGCAAAGGCTTTGCTGTGGTTGCCCAGGAAGTGAGGCAACTTGCGACAAGGTGCTCTGAAGCTGCAAGCCATACTGAGGATCTTATTCAGGAGTCCTTTAACAGTGTTGAATTTGGTAGTGAAAATGCGAAAAGTACTGAAGAGGCTTTGGGGAATATCTTTGATCATATCTCAAAAGTAGTATCGCTAATGGATGAAATAGCAGTATCAAGTAATGAACAGGCCCAGGGAATTATTCAAATAAATGACAGATTAGCTATGATAGGTCAAATAACCCAGCAAAGTACCTCAAATGCGGTGGAGACAGCATCTGCTGTTGAAGAACTTTCTTCACAGGTTGCATTTGTTAAGCAACTATTCAGAAGGTTCAAATTAAAAGGATATAAACCAAAGAAAATCAGAGATGATTACTACACCGCTGAGGTCACTCCAGAAGAGATAATAAAATTAGATCAGTAAAATCGGACAAAAGATCCTTTTATTTTAGAAGCACTCATAAAACTAATCCAAAAAACATGATTAGTTTTATTTAAGACGTTATGAAGTCTAACTTGAATAAAGAGGCACATAAAAAAACTTGAAATAAAATTTAAGCTTTTTTTATTTAATAAGCCCTCATAAAACTAATCCAAAAAACATGATTAATTTAATTTAAGACGTTATGAAGTCTAACTTGAATAAAGAGGCACATAAAAAAACTTGAAATAAAATTTAAGCTTTTTTTATTTAATAAGCCCTCATAAAACTAATCCAAAAAACATGATTAGTTTTATTTAAGACGTTATGAAGTCTAACTTGAATAAAGAGGCACATAAAAAAACTTGAAATAAAATTTAAGCTTTTTTTATTTAATAA
>JAAELO010000331.1 GCA_024226555.1 Desulfobacterales bacterium
AGGGAACCTCTAATAACTGATCTTTTTGCGAAATACTGCTTTTTCAAAAAAAACAACTGTAGTAAAATCAACCCATTGTTTTTTTCTCAGCCTTGTATTTCATCAAAAATTCTAATTATTAGAGATTCCCTCATATAAATACTGTTGGACAATTTATTATGAAAAGGCAAATTGCTGAAGCTATTGATTTTTTAAACGAGCAACTTGATGTTCCGGATATATCTAACCACCTATACGCAACACTGCTTGAGCAACGTGCCGGATGTTTCTTTATGCAAAAGAAATATGTCCTTGCAAAGGGAGATTATGAGTCAGTTTTAAGGTACTATCCTGGGATTAAAAGAGTTCTTGAAAGTTTAAAAGATGTGAAAAGAAAAAGGCAGGCTTTAAATCCTGCCTTTTAATTGCTCTTCTATTTCATAGAAGCAACATTATATTTTGCGCCTTTCCATGCGAATATTCCACCGGAATGTCTTAAAACATTTTTATAACCAAGCTTTTTAGCCCACATAGCTCCGTTATGACTTCTTGTACATTTAACAAATCCACAATAGATAATAATTGTTTTGTTCAAATCACTTCCAAGAAGTGTTTTGAAATCTTCCTCTGATTTACCATCTGTTTTTGTATTATCCCACTTTGTCATCTCTGGAATTGGAAAAAGGAATTGTTTAGCTCCCGGAATATGTGCTTTTTTATAGCTTCCCTCATATGGCATGGTATCAACAATAACCACGTTTTTCCCATCATCCATCATCTTTTTTAACTCTGAAGTTTTAATAATATCATAACCACCTCTTTGAACTTCTCTAACAAGCTTAACAGCAGCGGTTTCCTTAATAACTTCTTTTTCAAATTTACCCGGAGCAGAAGATGTGTAGAAAACAAAGCCAGCTGCCAGAATGATTCCAACAATACCTATAATAATAAGATTTTTATTCATTTTTTTCCTCTTTTAAAATTTTCATAAATTCTCTTTTTTCCGAAAATCTGTAATAAAACATAAACAATATACAAGAGATCATTATTAAATCTCTAACCAATGAAGTTTTAAGACTCGATAATGATGTTGATACCGGATCATTTGGGCCATAACAGCCACAATCAACATCAATTCCTTTTAAAATTCCATATATCAGAACACATAAAAATAAAAAAAGTAATGAAGTTATAGTATATAGAGATTCTTTGTTACCAACTATCAAACCTGTTCCTGCAATAACTTCAATCAATGGAAGCATAATGCCAAGAGGGTATGAGAATAGCTCGGGAACTAAACCAAATGCTTCTATAGTTGCTGCAAATGATTCAAGATCCAATAACTTAATACCACCGGAATATATAAAAGCTATTCCAATTATTATTCTTAATAATAGATCTATAAAATATGTTACTCTTCTTTCTTTCATAACCAACAATTTATAGAGCTTTTATTTACATTGATCCAATTGTTAATTTCAATCCATAGTTATGCAACTATAGTGTTTATCAATTGGTAAATTTGAGAGTTCCCTTAATTGAGACTTGAAAATTAATATAAAGGGAACCTATAATAATAGAAAGTTTTGATAAAATTCAAGATTCTTATGATTAGGAGTCCCATAAATAATTTTTAATATTTCAGGGAAGGAGAAATATGGCTGGCAAATTCATATGTAATGAGTGTAACGATAAATCCATCGTAATTAGTAAATCTATGGAGCTGGGCCCGGACGATCAAAGTGATGAGAGATCTCTGCAGTCTATCAACTGTTTAAATTGCGATTTTCAAGGCATTGCTTTGTATGAAGAGTCAAGACGAGGTGGTAGTGATTCCTTTCGCCATTATGGTTATAAGGTTTCAAAGAGTGTCTTTGAAGTTATGTTTGAAGCAATTAACTACAATAATAAAAGTATAAATCTTGATAGCATAAAGAAAAACTCAGATTACTTTCCCTTGAAACTTGGGGTTTGATTCATTAAGTTCCGAAAAGATAGATTAAATAGCCTGAAAGATCCCTTTTCAGGCTATTTAAATTTGGGTTGTATCATCTTTTTCCCAATCAGTTAGAGTTTTAAAATTGAGTCTTATAGTTAGAAATAAACATCTTGTACAATCCCCATGCTATTCCAAACACAAAGCCGCCTAATACCAAAAACCATACTATTGGTGGTGCATAAATTATCATAATCAACCTCCCTGTTGATTTTGATTAAAAACCTCTTTTCCTTTTACAAAAAAGAACAAACTTAAAAGATCTTTATAATAACTATCGGTAATGTAGAGGAATTCTTTAGGGGAATCTCAAATAACTGATCTTTTTGCGAAACTCATCATTATAACAAAAATAAAACTGTAATAAAATCAACCTGTTGTTTTTTGTTATGCCTTGTTTTTCATCATAAATTCTAATTATTAGAGATTCCTTAGATGTTTTTTTAGAGAATTAAAAATCGACAAGAATGTATTTGCTATATCTAAATTGTGTATTTTTACATTACAGTTCAAAAAAAGCCTGCAAGGAAATTTCCCTTGCAGGGTTAAGATGTCAAACTAATATAAAAAAAGTGAAAAAGTCCTGATGAAAATCTTTCTGCTTTTTATCATTTTACTATTAAGTGGCTTTAACTTTTACAACAACCTTCAGTACCTCTTCACCTGCTCCAACTCCAGGCATGTGAAGATCATTGGGATGAAGAATTGTAAACATATTTTTTTCGAATCTTGTAAATGATGCATCTCCCTCAAAAAAGATCAGGTCTTTATCATCATCATAAGAAGTTGCTACTTCCTGATCGGCAAGGGGGGCGTATCCCATTCCTTCTTTACCGGAAACCATATACTGTACATCTATATATTTTCTATGTCCTTCTAACTTGCATTCAATCTGATCTTTGGTTTTGTATCGATTAACGATGGCAAATATCTCTCTGCCCTCAATCTCATACTCTCCGCTCATATCAGAAAAATCAGTGTTTTTTATATACTCCAGAGCTTTATCCAAAGACTTCGACAAACCTTTATAAAGGCTCATATTATCAACATGGTCTATGATCATTAAATCATTCCCCTTTTGCTTCCATAAGATTAATCATGCTAACACCACCGCTAACATTTACAGCATCAAATCCATATTGGGACATGACTCTGTAACCAAGGTATCCTCTTAATCCAATAGCACAATACAGATAATATTTCTTGTTTTTATCAAGGCCATCAAGTTTATATCTTAAATCGTTTAGTGGAATATTGATTGACCCTTCAATCATAGGAGTAAACCTAAACTCAAACTTATCTCTCAGATCGATAAGAACTTCATTCTCTTTAAGTTTAAATCCTTTTTCCCATACGAAAGCTTTACTATCACCCTTGATTATATTTGAAGCTACAAATCCTGCAATATTTACAGGGTCTTTGGCAGAGGAGTACGGGGGAGCATATGCTAATTCAAGATCCTCAAGGTCAAAAACCGTCATACCTGCGCGTATTGCTGTTGCAATAACATCAATTCTCTTATCAACCCCACCAAAGCCGGTGATTTGAGCTCCTAATATTTTACCATTTTCCGGTGTAAAAAGAAGTTTTATAATCATACTTGCTGCACCAGGATAGTATGTTGCATGGGAATATGAATTTGTATAGCTTACAAGGAATTCTGCATTTTGTCTGCTTAGAGTTTTCTCGTTAGCTCCGGTTGAGGCAATTGTCATATCAAACACTTTGACTATTGCTGTCCCCTGTGTTCCTTTATATATGTCTTTTCCACCAAAGACATTATTTGCAGCTATTCTACCCTGTTTGTTAGCCGGACCTGCAAGTGGAATAATAACAGGCATACCTGTTACAAAATCTTTTACTTCTACTGCATCTCCAACAGCATAGATATCAGGATCAGAGGTCTGCATATGTCCATTTACAGCAATAGCTCCTGTGATACCTGTTTCAAGACCGGATTCTATTGCAAGGTTCTTTTCAGGTTTTACTCCTACAGATAGAATAACCATATCGAAGTCAATTCTGGAACCTTTACTGGTGATGATAAAATTACTGTCTCCCTCTTGCTCAAAGGAGGTAATTGCTTCTGACAGTAAAAGTTTTATACCTTTCTCTTTTAAGTAGTAATGTACCGTTTCAGCTATTTCAGAATCAAGGGGAGCCATAACCTGATCGGCCATCTCTACTATTGTGACATCAACACCTTTATGGGCAAGGTTTTCGGCCATCTCTATGCCTATAAAACCACCACCAGCGACTATTGCCTTCTTAACCTTTCCTGAATCTATCAGCGCTTTGATAGTCTCTGAATCAGGAATATTCCTTACCGTATAGACTTTTGCGTCATCTATTCCGGGAATAGGTGGCTTGATAGGTTCTGCTCCAGGGGTAAGAATTATTCTGTCATATGTTTCTTTGTAAACTTCTCCTTGACCAGAATCATTTACTTCCACATATTTTTCATCTCTGTTGATAGATGTCACTTCACTTAAATGTCTGATATTAATATTGTAACGAGCTTCAAAACTCTCTTTTGTTGTTACTAAAAGCTGATCTTTTTTTTCAATGATCCCACTCACGTAGTATGGAAGACCACAGTTTGCAAAGGAGATAAATTCACCCCTTTCAAACAAAATGATTTCTGCATCTTCATTCAGCCTTCTCGCTCTTGCTGCAGCTGTTGCTCCACCGGCAACACCTCCAATGATTACTAATTTTAAACCCATTTAGTTATACCTTCAATTTTTTTTGTTAGTAATATCTAATTTATCATCATCTTTTTTATCTGCCACCTGGCAGGCATTCCTTGCTCACGTGTTGAAACCCAACCTGGGAAGAAGGTATATCTGGAGAAAGAAATATACTCCGAAAAATACAATTGCTGCGACCAGTGATTTCATCATATTGCCTCTCTTCCTTATTTTATAATGTACTCTTTTTTTAATATTTTGCTGTATAGCGCTGTCATACAAAATGCCATAACAAGAGCTATATGACTAAGGTAAAGAAAAACAACGAAACCCGGTGGATAGGGATTTATTGGAAAATTCTTTATCGTAAGTAAAATTCCTGTTAATAAAAGACCCGTTAAGCTTGCAACCCATACAATTCCAGTCATTGTTAGTTTAACCCTTTTCTTATTCAGCAAAAAAGTCGTTAACAGATAGAAGATAAACACGATTAGAAGAGTTGCAGCCAAATTGTGTATAAAAAAGGTTTTATAAAATTCTGCAAGCCACCCAAGCCCCGGAATGTCAGCAATATAGAACCTTTTAAAGATCGGCATCTGTCCAAAGCCTGTTAAAATTAGAAAAAAGATCACAATATTATAGTAATATTTCATAAATTTATTATTCATCGCTTCCTCCATCTGCCTTCATACCCTTATAAAATTTTCCAAATGCTGCTGCAATTCCTGCAAGGGGGGCGACTATCATAGCAAGGGCAATATTGTTTCCATTTTCCATAGCATCACCAACTTTTTTAAAGTGAGGTTTCCCTTTTCCCTTTTCTATTTTACTGTTTAATTCTTCAAAGGGAACAGGTGAAATATAGATAGTGTTTGTTCCACCGTTTTCTTCAAGACCATAAAGATAACCACCTGTTTTTTTAGCTATCTCTTTTGCTTCTTTAATTATATCTGAAGCTTTACCTATTTTTTGAACATCATTTGGACACTCCTCAATACAGGCAGGCATTTCACCCTTTGCAATTCTGTTATAGCATCTGTCACATTTAAACATTACACCGTTACCTGCAAGAGCTGGCATAACATCCAGATAGATTCCGACTCCTGTTTGTCTCTCAGGAATTTTCCAGGGGCATACACCTTTACATTTTGATCCACCCATACAAAGATCCGGGTCAAATCTTGAAATACCGTTATCCTGTTGCCTTGCAGCACCCCAGGGGCATAGTTTTACACATGGAGGGTTTTTACAGTGCATACATCTTCTTGGAATAAAAAGTTCTTTTTCCTCACCTGCAACTTCAACATCTGCTGATTGTATATAAACCCAGTTATATGGCGTTAATCTGTCATTTACATCCTGTTTATCAGACCAATCCATCACAGGAACTCTGTTTGGGTACATCTTTGGAAATGGTTTTTTTGGCTTTGGATACTTACCTGAATTTACATCTTTACAACCCTCAACACAGGCTTCACAACCAATGCACTTACTTATGTCAATAAGCGTGACAAGAGTTTCATCTGTATTGCTTTCTGAAGCTTTTAAGGTTTTTGGAACTGCTGTTGCTGCAATCGTTCCAGCTGCGACCACACCACCTTTAAGGAATTTTCTCCTGCTTATATTCATGATACCTCTCTGAGATTTAAAAGTATTAAACAATATCAGAAAACTTAAGAGCAATAGTCATACCATTTATAATTGAATCTCTGAATTATAGCTTAAACATGATCTAAGGTACAGTTATAATTGAGTCTTCCATAATCTAAAAATTTAATTGCTTAATAAGATAAACAATAGTATTTAAACATATGTTTAATATATTGATATAAATCTAAACAGTTGTTTAAATATTGGTGTGAGATGGATAAAAACGCATATTGGGAAAAGATTGTAAATACAATAAATGATGGTTTGATGTTGATCAACCCAGATGGCACCATAAAAATGGTCAACAGAGCTTTTGAAACTCTCACAGGCTATTCAGCAGAGGAAATCATTGGTGAATCCTGTAAAATTTTAGGCTGTGATATTTGTGAAACAGCCAGAAGAACGAAGAATAAGAAGATCTGGTGTAAGATGTTCGAGATTGAACATAACGAGATCAGAAAAAACAGATGCAGAATGAAGCGAAAAGATGGCAGTTTTATTCCTGTTCTTAAAACAGCTTCCATACTTCGTGATGATAATAAACTTGTTGGGGTTGTTGAAACCTTAACAGATCTGTCTGAACTTGCCATGCTTGATGAAAAAGTTCATATTTTTTCCAAGCAAAGCAGTGATGGGTTTTCAAATCTTATCGGTAGTTCTGAAAAGATGAAGAGTGTATTCGACATGATCAGAAAAGCAGGAGAAAGCAATGCACCTGTGATGATTTTAGGAGAAAGTGGAACGGGTAAAGAACTTGTTGCCGGTGCTCTGCATCTTCATGGTTCCAGAAAAAAAGGCCCTTTTATTCAATTAAACTGTGCAGCTTTGAATGAAACTGTTCTTGAAAGCGAGTTGTTTGGTCATGTTAAAGGTGCTTTTACAGGAGCGTACAGCCATAGAATAGGAAGATTTGAAGCAGCAAACCATGGAGACTTCTTTCTTGATGAGATTGGAGATATACCTTTATCAATACAAACAAAACTTTTAAGGGTGCTTGAATCCGGCCAGTTTGAAAGGGTTGGTGATATAACTCCTATCAAAGTTGATGTTAGAATAATAACTGCTACAAATAAGAATCTGGAAGAACTCATAGAAAATGGTGCTTTCAGGCAGGATCTTTTTTTCAGAATCAATGTTATTCCAATAAACCTGCCATCACTAAGAGAAAGAAAGGAAGATATCCCCCTTTTAACCTCTCATTTCATTCAGCACCTGAAAAAAGAGACAGGTAAACAGATTAAAGGTCTAAGTAACAGTGCCATGGAGCTTTTTATGGACTACAACTGGCCTGGTAATGTCCGGGAATTGAAAAATGCTCTTGAATATGCGTTTGTAACCGCTGGCAACTCTGTTATTGAACTTGAACATCTGCCCAGAAAGGTAACAAGTAATTTAAAACTCAAAGCAGATTCAGACTTTCTGGAATCAAATGAGAATGTGTACGTTGATGAGAAAAGTGAACTTATCAATGCTTTAAAGAGAACAGGAGGAAACCAGACCAAAGCAGCTGAACTTCTGAATATAAATCGTGTAACAGTCTGGAATCGAATGAGGAAATATGGAATAGACCTTAAAAAGGTTCTATCTGTATAGTTGGTAAAGTGGATCTCACTTGGAATGATCTAATCAGGAGAAAACATGGATAACGAACAGAGCAAAGAAAAAGAGTATGTTGATTATTTTTATGAAAAGTATAGCGGAAGAGTCTCTTTAGGGGTTGGTTACAATCAGGATTTAACAGAAATATACCCTTTTGTTTTTGAGGCAGATGGGAAACCCATTGGTATTGTTGCCTTAGGAGTTCTTTCAGCAGAGAGTAAAATAGTAAACATATACCATATAGGTTCGTTCAAAACTAAGCGTGGAGATGGACACAAAATACTAAAAGAGCTTTGCTTTTATGCTGATCAATATAAAATATCTCTTTCTGTTAGTGCTGTTTTTATGCCAAATGGAAAAGATAAAGCTATGGATAGTAATAAACTGCAAAAATGGTACGAAGGATTTGATTTTATAGGAGAAAATGGACTTTTAAGAAAGCCGCAGGAGTGATTTTATTAAAAAGAAAGTTGGTGTTTTTTAAAATAAGAATTGAAAAGAGTTGTTTACTTAAATATTATAAATCCAATTATCTTTTAAAGAAAACTTAATAATATTTCTGGAAATTTATATGACTTTTAAAAATTGTATTTGTTTTCAACTGGGAAAGACACAAAAAAAAATAACCAGAAAATACAGAGAAAAGATTTCAGATCTTGATTTAACCCATGGACAGTTTTTTATGCTTATTGCATTATATGAAGATGATGGTGTATTACCAAGTGTCTTAGCTGAAAAAACATGTCAGGACAGAGCAACAACAACAGGGTTAATAGATCGCCTCGAAAGAGATGGATGGATTGAAAGAAAACCTTCTAACAGAGACAGAAGAACTCTTGGTATTCATCTTTCTGCAAAAGCACAGCAATTTAAAGAAGAGATTTTAAAAATATTTGAAGGAGTGAACTCAACTTTTACTTCGCTCTTTACTATTGAGGAATGGCAAACATTCATGGGCTTTCTGGATAAGCTTGATATAGTAGAGAAGTAAATTATAAGTCTTTTTTAAAAGGTGGGGAGGGTATTTCATTCGATGGCTATTATCAACGTTTCCAGGCAAATAGGTAGTTGTGGTGGTGAAGTTGCAGATGAAGTTGCAGATGAACTGGGTTATACTCTTTTTGATAAAAATTCTATTAATAGCTATGTGAAAAATGGAAGGGATGATTTTGAATCTGTAATAGCTTCTATAGATGAGAAAGAAACCGGTATCTTTGATTATTTCTTCAATAATTCAAAGATCTATAATTGCCTTATGACCTCCATTATTTATGACATCGCAAGTAAAGGAAGTGTTGTTATAAAAGGCCGTTGTGGTCAATATATTCTGAACGAATACTCAAATGTATTAAATATAAGAGTGATAGCACCCGCTAAAAACAGGATTACAAAGATATCTGAGAAGGAACAGATAGATGAAAGGCTCGCCATTAAACTTATGAATGCCAATGATGAAGAGAAAAAAGGATTTATAAAATACCTTTTCAACGAAGATATCGAGGACCCATCATTTTATGACATAGTTTTCAATACCAATAAATTCAATAAGCAGATGATAAAAGATATTGTTGTTAATCAGGCAACATTTATAGATGACAAATTCGCCCATCAGGGTGATAGGTTTAAGGCTCTTTCAACAGCTAAATTAGTAGAGGCTTCAATCATTAAAGCAAGTAGCGAACCTTCTTTTTTCAATGTTGAATGTTTTAAAAATGGTCAGGTAATCATTACAGGATTTGTAAAATCTTCAACGGAAAAAGAGGCTATCCATAATATCGCATCAGAGGTAAAAGGTGTTGAAGAGCTAAAGAACGACCTTATAATTATGCATAAATTTTAGAACTTTCAAAAAACATATATTCAGTAAAATAATGAAAAATTCTTGCTGTTGCTCCCCATACAACCACATCTTCATGTGGGTACAGAAGTTCTTCATATCCTGGGATTCTGCCATATAGCTTTTTATCAACATGGGTCTTTAAAACATCTGCAACAGGTATTTTAAGAACTTTTGCAATCTCTGAACTGTCAAAATTAATTTCATCCGTTCCATTCCAGATACCTGTGAAAACCTGAATTTCGGTACTGTTAATGGTCTGAAAGAAACCCATATTTCCAATATATTCAACGTTTGATTCTATAATCCCCATCTCTTCATTAAGCTCTCTATAAGCAGTATCCAGAGGACCATTATCCTCCTTGTCAACATGCCCACCAGGAAGAGCCACCTGATTTGCCCAGGGATAACCTTTGTTGTCGGCTTTTAAAATAGAAAGAATAGAAGGATTATCATCAACATCACATAAAAGCATAAAGACACATGCATGTTTCATAAACTTCCCATAGGAGGTGGGATGGTTGTTTGCAATAATTATCTCTTTAAATTTATCAACAACTTTAGTAGGTTCTACACTTAAATTTTCTGTTTGTATATTAAACATTATATTAATGTATTGATTAAATTCATTTTAGTCAATAATGAGAGCTCTGAAAAAAACTCAATTTTGGTTGAATAATTAGGAATTATCTGATTGGAAGATCCTGCAAATTTAATTCAAGAGAACCTCTAGTTTTTTTTAAATTCTTTTGTTTTTGTTGAATTCTTTTTTATCCATTTAATTACTGGTTTCCATTCAGGTCTTTTTGCAAGTTTTTCACAGGAAATTGAGACCAGGCCACCCCCAAATTTTCTGTAAAGCGATCCTGCATAACACTGCTCACAAATTGTATCTACAATATATACTAATTTCTGATAAGAATGATAATCTAAATAATATATTCCTTCACTACCTTCTTTAGGTTTACGATCATTTGCAAATGCAATTGACGATAATAGAGTAAAAATAGTTATTAATAATGCAATTTTTCTATACATATTTTTGTGTTCCCTTGTTTTTTTGTTGTTGGTTTAGTTATTATAATAATCTGTCAAAGACAGTAAATCATTAATTTTTTAACACGGCACCAGTCAATAAGATATAATTTTTTATCGTTTAAGAAGTTTAATAATTCAATTCTTTCTTTATTAATCTTCTCTTCATGATGGGTCGAATGGATTTACTGCACCTCTTATTTTAATACGCCTCATAATATCATTCCGTATACAATTATCAGCATAACCGAATGTTTTGTTTGATATAACATGTTTATGATAAATTTGAATATCGTTCCAGTATTAATATTGTGTAAATAACCTATTTACAAAATGGAAATATCTTTGTACAATGCTCGTTAATATCAATATCTTGCCTGACCATAAATATTACAGTTATTTTAGCTTGCTTGACAGGTGTTTATTAACGCCAGTGTAGAATTAAATTCAGGATATAAAGTTACCGGAAGTAAAAATAAAATGTGGTTCAGGTTTATTTATGATTTTTGGATTGTATCTTGTGCTAACTCATAGATCTCTTTTTTGTATAAGGGACCTCTAATAATTAGAATTTTTGATAAAAAACAAGGCATAACAAAAAACAAAGGGTTGATTTTACTACAGTTTTATTTTTGTTATAACGATGTGTTTCGCAAAAAGATCAGTTATTAGAGATTCCACACAGTAATTCGGTCAAAACAAACTAAAGCCTTTTGTTTTATAATCTGTTACTTAGGGAGTTCCCATATGAAAGAAAATTATATGATAACACAAAATGGTTTTTATATCAGGTTTGGGATTTATCTATTACTTATCATTTTATTTCAAATACTGTTTATGAGTTGTTCACAACAGAAAGAGGAAAAAAAAATCAGTATTGGTATTTCCCATTGGGTTTCAAACCCGGAATTTGGTAATAATTTACAAGGTTTTAAAGAAGGATTAGCTGAAAAAGGTTATATTGAAGGAAAAAATATTGAGTTTGTTATTCGCAATCCAAAAGCTGATAAAGAAAAGCAACATGAAATAATAAATGAATTTATTGAATTAAAAGTTGATCTGATTTACTCCCTAACCACACCGGGAACACTAATTGCTAAATCCCTGACAAATAAAATACCTATAGTTTTTTCTATTGTTACTTATCCTGTTGAAGCAGGAGTAATTGAATCCCTGACCCGATCAAACAATAATCTGGTTGGAACCAGAAATTATATACAACCTTCAAGACAATTTTTACTATTTAGAAAAATAAGTCCGGATGTAAAAACTATTGCTATTGTACATAGAAAAGGCGAACCAAATTCAACAATTCAATATAACGAATTCAAAAAACTATTAAATGCCAATGATATAGATGTAATAGATATAGCCGGAACTGATAAAGCAGATATACATAACCAACTGGAACTTAATAAAGAAAAAATAGATGCAGTTTATTCAACCAATGATACTCTTATCCAGTCAGGTGGTGAGGAAGTTGTAATCGCTTTTTGTAATAAAAATAATAAAATCAGTTTTTCAGGAAATAAAGATGGTGTTTTAAAAGGAGCTCTTGCAGGTAATGTTGCTGATTTTTATACAATAGGAAAAATGTCCGGGACAAAAGCCGGTCTGATCTTAAACGGTGCCATGCCATCTTCTTTGCTAACTGAATCTCCTGTAGAAGATTATATAATTATTAATACAAAGACTTCGGAGAAAATAGATTTAAAGATATCACAATTAATTTTAAAAGATGCTAAAAAGATTGTCCGGAAATAAATAAAAAATACAGGCAGGTTCCAATGAAAATCCAAAACAAATTAATAATCGGATTTATAGCTTTAGCCTTTTTCGTCTTATTGGTCGGTATCTTTAGTTTATTCTCGCACAATAAAATTCAGAAAAATGTCAAAATTACGAGAAAACTGTATAATTTTACCATTCTCGTTGATAATTCATTAATTAAATTATTATCATTGACCAAGACTGATAATTTCAGACATTTCATTACGGAAAAAAAGAATATTGATACTACAAGATCAGAAATTGATGTATCATTGAAAAAGCTTAAAAATGAAATCGTTACAACAAATGTAGGGGTTGATATTAATAGTTTTAACAAAGGTTCCGACCTGCTTGCAGAAATATCAAACAGAGTTATAGCTCTTCATAAGCGATATCTTGCAAAAAATAATGAATATGTAGAGAAATGCATTTATGAAAACAAATTAAGGAGTGATTTACGTGTAGATATTTTTACTATAAAAAATACAACTATATTAAAAAATTTCGCAAATATGCGTTATTTCTCAGCAGTAAGTCTTTATAAGAAACAAACCAGAGCAAATTTAGACAAATGGATAGGTTATATTGGGGGCTTAAAAAAATCTATTAAAGACAGTTCAATAACACCTTTTAAAAAAAGAAAATTATTAACTGATATAAAGGTATATAATCAATTAGCAAATGACCAGAAAAGAATCATTTTAAAAAAAAATGAAATTCAAACTGAAAAACCCATAGTATTTAAAGATCTGAAAGAAACTATTTATAAACTTAAGAAAAATAATGAGTTAATCATAAATAAAATAAAAATGGCAAATGAAAAATTATCAAAGAATACTTTTTTGATACTGATATTTGTGATGTTACTGTCGTTTCTAATATCTTCGATCTTTGGCTTGAAAATCGCAAATTCAATCTCATCACCAGTAAGAGTCCTTGTTAGAACAGCTCAAAAGATTATTGATGGGGATTTAAATAAACGTGCAACAATTCAGACAAAAGATGAGATTGGAGAGTTAGCCCATCATTTTAATTCTATGCTTGATAAACTTGTATCCAAAAATGCTGAACTACTGCTGATCCGTAAACGAACACGCCTGGCTGCCGAATCTGCTAAAATTGGTGTATGGGACCTGGACCTGATTAATAAGGAATTGATATGGGATGACTTGATGTTCCAGCTATACGGAGCAAAATCTGGAGGAGCTTACGAAATATGGCATAAAGGGATGCACCCTGATGATAAGCAACGCTCCATAGAAGAAATTAAATCAGCTATTGCAGGAGAAAAGGATCTTAACACTGAGTTCCGGATTGTTTTGCCTGATGGCAATATAAAACATATAAAAGCAACCGCCATTGTTGTGCATGATGATAAAGGAAATCCCAAACGCATAATTGGAATCAACTTTGATATATCTGTCCGTAAAGAAGCTGAGATTGAATTAATTAAAGCCAAAGAAGAAGCTGAAGAAGCAAATATATTGAAAAGTGAATTCCTGGCCAATATGAGCCATGAGATCAGGACTCCGATGAATGGCGTAATCGGAATGACAGGACTTCTGCTGGATACCTCGTTGAACCGTGAACAGCGTAGTTATGCTGAAACGATTCGTTCAAGTGGTGACTCTCTTTTGTCACTGGTTAACGATATTCTGGATTATTCCAAGATTGAGGCCGGAAAGCTTGAACTGGAAGTAATTGATTTTTGTCTTGAGACAACATGTGAAGATTTTGCAGCATCAGTTGCTATTCAGGCACATGATAAGGGACTGGAATTATTCTGTGCTCTATCCCCTGATGTTCCTTTATACCTGACAGGCGATCCGGGTCGATTGCGTCAGATTCTTGTTAATCTTGTAGGAAATGCAATAAAATTTACAAAATCAGGAGAAATTGTTGTCACGTGTAATATTGCCCATGAAACTGACAACGATGTGACTCTTATGTTTTCCATTCGTGACACCGGAATCGGCATTCCTGAAGAAAAAATCGGGCATCTTTTTGAAAAGTTTAGTCAGGCAGATGCATCCATAACAAGAGAATTTGGTGGGACAGGGCTTGGCCTTGCAATTTCAAAGCAGCTTAGTGAGGTAATGGGGGGGGGAATTAGTGTTAAAAGTAAAAAAGGAGTTGGATCAGATTTCCGCTTTAAAGTTGTTTTTGAAAAACAACAGGAAAAGCCTGTTCAGGAAGCTGCCTCAGTTAACCTCAAGGGTGTCAAAGTACTTATCGTGGATGATAATAATACAAACAGGGAACTGTTAAATATCCGTTTAGAATCGTGGGGCATGCGTACACATACTGCGAATTCCGGACCGAAAGCTCTTCAAGTTCTTTATGATGCAATTGAAGATAATGACCCCTTTACTGTTGGTGTGATTGATTTTCAAATGCCAGGCATGAATGGAGAAACTCTTGGCAAAATGATTAACAGTAATTCAAAGTTGAAAAACACCAGGCTTATTTTACTTACTTCAATTGGTGTCAGGGGAGATGCAAAACGATTTGAGTCTTCAGGATTTGAGGGCTATCTGACAAAACCAGTAAGAATAATGGAGCTTAAATCAGTAATTTTAGCGGTTCTTGGGAATAAAGATTTAGATTCGAATGTCATTATAACTCGCCATTCGACCCAGGAAAATTCACTACTTTTTCAGGGGCGTAATTCAAGAATTCTTCTGGTTGATGACAATGTCATAAACCAGCGGGTTGCCCTTGGAATGTTACAACGTTTCAAACTGTCTGCAGACGCTGTTTCCAACGGAGAAGAAGCCTTACAATCTCTAACAACAATTCCTTACGATTTTGTATTTATGGATATTCAAATGCCGATTATGAATGGGTATACTACGGTGAGAATCATCAGAGATCCAGGGTCATCTGTTATGAACCATCATGTCCCTGTAGTTGCCATGACAGCCAATGCAATGCAGGGAGACCGGGATAAATGCCTTGAAGCTGGCATGAATGGTTATATCTCTAAACCAATCTCTTTTGAAAAGCTTGCAGAAACTCTGGATAAATACCTCCCTGATTCAGATGGGTCAGAAAAAAGTGAAACTAACAGAACTGGTACGACATAGAAAGAGATGGAAACAAATAAAATCTGGATAGGGAGTATTTTGCAAATCGATTGGGAGATGAACAGGAACTAATTGAGGATATACTTGAACAGGTTCTGAATACATGGCCTGAACAACTGGAAAAACTCCACACCACTATTCTGAGTAAATCAGACATTAAGAGGATACAACAACAGGCTCATAGTTTAAAAGGCGCGGCTGCAAATATCGGAGCTGAAGATTTTATGAATATCGCCTGTGAAATTGAAAGTAGTAATAATTTAGAAAAATCAGGAATACTGCATCAAAAACTGGAAAAATCATTTTTTGTACTTCGTGATTCGATAAATCGAACAAGGGAAGGGATTGATAATTAAAGGGAATCTCTAATAATTAGAGATGCCCTTAATGTTATTTGATTTTGCTAAAGAGTTTGTGATTAAAATCAAAATGATAGAGATTATAATATTAATTGTTAGAATTTTCATGTAAATTCCCCTACTTTTTTTTAACCCACAACACTTTGCCAGGCAGCAATCCATAATGGCAAGGCAATTATACAGATCAGGTATTGTATTAACATCATACTGCTAATGGATTGAGTATCCCCTCCATAGTTTTCCACTATTAGAATAAGATTTGTTGCTGGAGGTGCTGCCGCCTGTATCATCATAAAGCTGCAAAATAAAGGCATTGATATATGAAAATCCCAGTAATAGAGAATCGCAAAAACAGTTGTTGGAACCAGAATATATTTTACTGTTGCGACAGTCAAAATATCTTGTATTGAGGGCATATTTTTCAATGAAATAGACCCTATAGTTGCTCCCAGAATAAAAACGGCAAGAGGCACTGTTGCCTGACCCAGCAAATCCATGGATGCAATAACAGGATTTGGTATAAAAGAGGAAAGATGAGTAAGAACTGCAATAACTGAAATAAAGATTGCGACAAGTGGAGGTGTGATAAAATCTTTCCAATGAATCCGGCTATCTTTTTTTCCTGAAATTAACACCTTTCCAACACTCCACATAAGTGGATTTAAACCGAGTACAAGAAGAAAACAATTCAATGAAAAAAGATCAAACTGATCTGTAAAAAGAATCTGTCCAATAGGTAAAACAATATAAATTCCATTCTGTATGCTTGAAAGTGCAATCAGTGGATTTTTATCAAGTTTAAATTTAAAAAGGAGAGAACTGAACAAAAGACCGATTAGGACAACTAAAATTCCTGATACAGGCAAAATCCACCAGTTTGTGAAGTTTTCAGGTTGAAACCGTATCAATGTTTTTGCAATGATAAGACACGGTAGAAAAACATTGATTGTAACTGTTGATAGAATTTTTATCTGTGGTTTTGAGACAACATTTTTTCTTACCAAAATACCTGCAACCAGGGAAATGAGGAGCAATTGAAAAATAGCGCTAAAAACTGTAATTCCTGTTTGTATAAACATATATCTTATCCGCCTGTTTAGCAGCTGTAGATTCAAGAAAACTAAATTGTGCGGATACATTAACACTACTATATCTATTTTGCCACTGTAATTCTGTTACACCTTTTACTTTGCATATTTACATTTGTCAAAAACAAAAAAGAGAACCATTCAGCTAATATATTCGGATACATAGATGTTTTTTTCTTTGCCTTTATACTTTTGTTTTTTGTACAGGGAACCTCTAATAATTAGAATTTTGGATAAAATACAAGGCATTTCAAAAAATAACGAGCCGGTTTTATTACAGTTTTTTTTGGAAATAACAAAGTATTTTGCCAAAAGAACAGTTATTAGAGATTCCCTACAATGAGTGTATATTATTTTTAGGGAATTTCTAAAAGCGTATAGTGATTTCGGACTCAAAAAAAGTCATGAGTATTCGAAAGCAGAAATTCATGTTGTTGCAAAGCTTATATGGGCAGAAAGGCAACCTGATGGTTCCGTTTCTTATGGACTTGAATTTTCATCAGAGCCCGTTGGTTACACATTTTAAGACTATCGAATAGTACTCAATCTTTTCACTTAAAAGTTTGGAAATTAGTTTTCCTGTAGAATTAATATCATATTCCAGAAGGTTTTTTTAATGGAATATCCCACTGCTTCATGCGTTTCCATACGGCAGTTCTACTTATTCCAAGTCGTCTTGCAGCTTCAGCTTTGTTCCAACCTGATTCATGGAGCTTAGCAATCAACAACTCCTGAGTTAGTGGCATTTCCTCTGATATGTTCGATAAATTTTCTGATTGTGTGACTATGGATGGATATCTCATCTCTCTTATCTCAAGGGGTAAGTGATCGGGCTGAATGGTGTTTCCAACGCATAGAACAAAAGCATGTTCAATTGCATTTTCAAGTTCCCTAACGTTACCGGGCCATCCATTATCCAGAAGTAGTTGCATCGCCTTTGGGGAAACCTTTTGAATATTTTTTCCTGTTTCAGTGTTAAGCTGTTCACAGAAATGACGAACTAACAGAGGTATATCAGTTTTTCTCTCCCTCAGTGATGGTACTCTGATAGGAAAAACTTTAAGACGATAGTAAAGATCTTCCCTGAATTTTCCTTCCCTGACAAGAGTATATAGATCCCGGTGTGTAGCCGCAATAATTCTTATATCAAGCTTTCGTTGTCTTGATTCTCCAAGGCGCTCAATGGTTCTTTCCTGAAGAACTCTTAAGAGTTTCACCTGAACAATGGGGCTTAGTTCCCCGATTTCATCCAGAAATATTGTGCCGTGATCCGCCTCTTCAAGTCTCCCTGTGCGGCCTGAAGAAGCTCCGGTAAATGCTCCCTTTGTATGACCGAAGAGCTCACTTTCAAGCAATGATTCTGATAATGCTGAACAATTAACAATAATGAAAGGTTTTTTCGACCGTTCGGAGTTGTAATGAATTGCCCCTGCAACCAGCTCTTTTCCGGTTCCACTTTCCCCCTGAATCAGTATTGTTGCATTACTTACAGATGTTGCTTTAATAGCTGTAAATACAGCGTGCATACTATTGCTCTTCCCGATGATACCATCCATCCTGTGTTTCTCTCCAAGACGAAGGGCTGCTTCCTCAATAGTTAACCGGGCTTTTTCAAGCTCTGTTAGGTCTGTTATTGCCTCGATTACACCGATAACCTTCCCTGCTTCATTTTTAACAGGTGTTGCGTTTTTTATTACAGGTATATCATAACCTTTTCTATGCCGGATGAAACATTCTCTGGAACCGGTTGCGTTACCTTGTAAAACCCCGCATATAGTAGGGTTACGAACACCTTTTGTTCCGACAACCTTACAAGCCTTCAGAAGACTGCATGTTTTACCAATAGCCTCCTCGGACGTAAAGCCGGTTATCTTCTCCAGGGATTTACTCCAAAACGTAATTTTACCCTTATTATCCAAAGTAAATACACCGTCCGCTATGGTATCAAGGACCTGCCCTAAAAGTGGGTGCCCGTTAATTTCACTGATTAAACTTTTCACTGGTAATTCCTCATTTACAACATTAAAAAACGTTAATCTGAGCGTTACATAACATTATCTATTTTACAACTATAATAACTTTTTAAAGTTATTTACAAATACAGGTTAACGGTTAACGTTTTTGAAACACCAATAAAACGTTAACCCAATTCCATTTCATATTTCATTTTTACATCAACACAAAAACATATCCATTAAAATACAATAGGTTACAGATACCATAGCTACAATGGCATACCCATTGCTATATTGAGATAGAAAATATAACAAAAAAATTCTAAAAATAAAGGAAACAATTATGAAATCACTTATACTATACGATTCATTGGGCGGAAACACAGTTAAGGTTGCAGATACAATTGAACGTTCACTGCTAAAATCAATGTCGTGTCAAATGATAAAGGTTGAAAAAGAGCTTTCAATCGACCTGTTTGAATATGACCTCATCTTCATGGGCTCTCCAGTCATTGACTGGTTGCCCACCAATACATTGATGAGTTTTGTTAAAAGAAAAATGAAAGAATACAATAGTATGGGATTAATAAAACCTTCGTCCCCAATAATACCTGGAAAATTCGGAATAAGTTTTGGAACCTTTGCCGGCCCACATATTGGTGAAAACGAAGCATCACCTATGACGATGTGGCTCAACTCATTTCTTCAGCACCTTGGATATACCACATTGGATCAGTGGCTTGTGGTAGGTAAACACAACAAAAATCCGGAAATAAATAAAAATGGAAGATTAGGCAATATTGAAGATCGGCCCAATGAAGCAGATCTTTTATATATAGAAAATAAGGTAAATGGAATCTTAAGTTCGTTGAGCGCCTGGAATCATAATTAAGAGATTATTATTAGGGAACCTCTAATAACTGATCTTTTTGCGAAACACATCGTTATATCAAAAATATAACTGTAGTAAAATCAACCCGTTATTTTTTGTTATGCCTTGTTTTTCATCAAAAATTCTAATTATTAAAGGTTCCCATTAATCATATCTCATAAATCTATTAATCAGGATAATTTTCATTATGTTCATAATAATTATAAAAAAAATAGTTGTCACAATTACAGGTCATTTGTGGCTGAGTTCTATACTTGCAATGGCAGCTGGAACAATTGTCGGGTTTTATAGCAGACCAGAAATACTAAAATCATTTATACCATTTATAATTTTCATGATGTTGTACCCGGTAATGTTAGATGTAAATTATAAGGAAGTTAAAAAAAATCTATTCAATCCAAAACTATTAGTAACATCACTTGTTTTCAACTTTATTTTTGCTCCGATTCTCATATATGTACTTAGTGTTATGTTTCTTTCAAACTCTGCTTCATCTATTTATGTAAGCCTTATTTTATTTGGTATAATTCCTTGTGGAAGCATGGCTCCGGCTTATACAAGTATGGCAAAGGGGAATGCAAATCAATCAGTTACTATTATGGTAGTCAGTCTGATTTTAAGTATAGCATTAGTGCCTCTTTTAACAAATGTTCTGTTAGGAGCTATAGTTCCTGTTCCTATAGGACTTATTATGAAACAACTTATTTTAATAATATTAGTTCCATGGATTTTAGCTGGTCTAACAAAAATAATTGTCGTTAAAAAATATGATGAAGTTATATTTGATAGAGTAAAAGTAAATTTGAAACATTTATCTGGCGTAGGAGTTATTATACTTCAGTTTATAATTTTTATTTTAAATGGGAAGATGATTCTTGCAAAACCTTCTCTTTTACTGGAATTAGTTGTACCTACTTTACTTTTTTTAATAGTTCTTCTGATATGCGTAAATATTTATTCCAAGGTAAAAGGGGAGTCAAAGGAAAATAGAATTGCTCTATCCTTTTCTACTACTGCAAAAAATATTTCAATTTCTCTAACCCTTGGATATGCAGCCTTTGGTTCAGAGGTAGCCTTATTGATTGCAGTTATGGGGCCGTTTATTCAATTTCCAGTAATGATGACTTATCTTTCGATTATTAAAAACTCAAATAAACCTCTTGCATTTCAGGAAGATGCGTAAAGAGTCTTTAGCATATCTGAATAAATTTAGCAGGATTATAAAATACCTTCTTAAACTTATAAATAGAAAGGAATAAAAAAAATGAATAACCTTGCAACCATGGAGAATAATAAAAATTGTGTAGAAACTAAAATTGATTTTAGCGGTGATCTATCCAATGAATATGATGATATTGTACATAAAATAATACCTGCTTACCAGACTCTTTATGAGTTAACACAACACCTACTAAGAGATAAACTGGGAGCA
>JAAELO010000332.1 GCA_024226555.1 Desulfobacterales bacterium
AATTTTAATAGATAATGGGAACCTCTAATAATTAGAATTTTGGATAAAATACAAGGCATTTCAAAAAATAACGAGCCGATTTTATTACAGTTTTTTTTGGAAATAACAAAGCATTTTGCTAAAGGAACAGTTATTAGAGATTCCCTAATATTCAAGTTGGGCGGTGTAAATCACCGCCAATTCATTAAATCTTTCCATTAAAACATTTTGTTTCAATTTTTCTAAACTTCTTCCATCACGACATTTTTTTCAGCCTCATTCTTATTTAAATCGTCTTTAAGAGGTAATACTCTTTTAAACGAGAAAATTGAGATTAATCCTGATATAAACATCATTAGACCGAATATTCCAGAAACTGTGAACATTGAGCTGTGAAAGTCTCCCATCTGGTCCTGGATGAGCAGAGAAATTGTCATGGCAAGCGCAGAGTTTCTTAGACCTGTTTCAAGAGATATTGCTCTTGCCTGATAGTTGTTGATTTTAAATGTCTTAGGTATAATTCCACCTAATATCATTCCAGACATTGTAAGAATAAAAATCATTGCATAAAACTTTAAACCATATCTGCTAAAATCAGCAAATTTATCAAGATTACTTATAACTCCGGCAACCATTATAAATACAACTGCTATCATGCCAAGGGCTGAAAAAAATGGTGTGGCTTTATCTGCAAATTTACTCCACATACCTTTTATAAACATTCCTATTATTAGTGGTATTACTACAAGAACTGTAACTGTTAATACTACCATTTTTACAGGTATTGTTATTTGAGGTACATTTTGACAGTATACATTAAGTAGAAAAGGAGTAAAAAACAGAGCTAAAAAAGTTGAGAAAGATGTTATTGAGATTGAAAGAGCAAGATCTCCTTTTGCATAGTGTGTCATAAGGTTAGAAACAACGCCTCCAGGGCTAACAGCAATCAGGATAAATCCAACATATATATATGGATAATCATAATAGAAACCTCCGAGATAACCAAGAACTACTGCGATGATAGGAATTAAACCAAACTGAAGTACTTCACCAATAAAAATTCCGAGTGGATTTTTAAAAACAATTGCAAACTCTTTGATTGTTAGAGTCATTCCCATACCTACCATAACAAGGAAAAGCATTGCTATGATGCTAATCTTAAAAACCCTGTCAAACATAGGCTGTACGGGTTTTTCAGTAAACTGTGCAAATGAATATCTTTTACCATTTACAAAAGATTCAGTTATTTTTACTTTAAAATGCATCTTGTTTTCAGACATTTTCTTAAGATTCTGATAAAAAGGATTTTCTTTATTTGGTACTGACAGGGTGTAAATTTCACCTGTTAATTCCCTTAAAAGGTATATTGTATTCTTTTCATTTGCAACTTCGCTACCTTTTAATGCTAAAATCCTTAGATTACCATCAAATTCTATATTATTTGCTTCTGACCAGTCTATATTTACTGATCTGTTATTCAATTGATAAAACATGGAGGGATTTTTACCAGTCCTTGAGATCATGGAGAGTTCTTTATAGATAGTTTCTCCTGATTCACCAGCAAAAATATCAGGTGTAAACATAATTATAATAATCAGAGCAGATACAGATAAAACGATCTTAAGAATAATTCTTACGTACATATTTCCCCCATTTTCAGAATCAGTGAAAACTTTAAAAGATTTCTATTAAAACTTAAGGGAATCTCTAATAACTGTTCTTTTGGCAAAATGCTTTGTTATTTCCAAAAAAAACTGTAATAAAATCGGCTCGTTATTTTTTGAAATGCCTTGTATTTTATCCAAAATTCTAATTATTAGAGGTTCCCTTAAGTGCCAGGTTTTTTTGTACAAAATCAAATTATATAATTGAAATAAAGCTATCATCATCATCACTCTCTGTAAAAACAAATCACTACAATTTCTTATAAATTAGGTATTTACATTTATTTGAATTATTTTTATCTTTTATGAAACTTAAAAACCATCGAACCTCCTGAACACTGTTCCGCTATATCGAACTTAAATATTTTTTATATTTTTATCTCAAATTATAAATAACTTTTAAAAAATAGTTTATTTACACATAGAATTTGATAATACCGAAACAACATAATAATAATTGATAACTTAATTTTTATACATTTTTTTTAAAACTTAGAAACATATTACCATTGTGAATAAATAAACCCCATGTTATATTTAGTGATATTTCAAACACCTACCTTCAACATAATTATAGGCTAATTAATGAAGATAATAGTTATTTTAAAAAACAAATATTATAATGCTATTTTCATTTCATATTTATCTTACTTGTTAATTTTTTTCCCTAATTTTATTTTCGCAGATGTTTTATCAAAAGATACAATTGAGTGGGCTACATTCGACTGGCCTCCTGGGTATATAATTTCCGGACCAGACAAAGGAAGGGGATTTGTAGATTTAACTCAAAAAATGATTATTGATGAACTCAAAAATTATAACCATAAAATCAAGGTTTTCCCACTGGCAAGGCTTAAATTTAATATTAAAAATGGAAGACATTCTTGTTACGGCGCTGCTATATACAGCAAACATTATGCTGTCAAAAACGGTATGCTTATCGGCATCCCATATTTATTACAATATCCACATCAAATTCTTATTCTGAAAAGTAAAAGACATCTTTTTAATGATAAAAAAATTGTCAAACTTGATTATCTTCTAAAAAATACAAATTTAAGACTAACTGTTCAAAAAAACTGGTCCCTGGGACCAATTATAGATAATATCCTAAAAAAAAATAAAAGTTCAAAAAATATCCATGTAAGAGCATCATCTGATGGATATAGTGGTCTTCTAAAGATGGTAAAACTAGGCCGTACAGATTATATTATCAATTACTACAGCTCCTTTAAAACTATTATTAACGATATTGGTTTTAACTTAAACGATTTTGAAATTATATCTATTTATGAAAATAAGGATACTTTTCATGGAGCATCTTTTTCTGTATCAGACAACATGTGGGGAAAAAAAATTATAAGTGAAATAAATCAAGTTGTATTTAAATTACGTAAAGATAAAAAGTTCAGGAGAATCATTGAAAACCATTTAATACCAAAAGGACATGAAACAAAATATTGGAAACTATATAAACAAAAAATAATATCTCAAAATCATAATATCAATTCGAAATTAAATGAGAAAAGTAATCAATAGATGCCCTTAACTCAGAGAGAGATAAACTCTGAACATTTATTGTAAAGATCAAAAAGAACATGTCCTCCATTTGCTACAATTCTTACCCTGGATTCTGGTAAAATAGACTGAAGTCTTTTTGCAGATTCAGTGCTATACAATAAAGAATCTTTTTCTCCACCAATATATAAAACAGGCATGTTAAGATTCCCTAATTGCGTATCTGTATATACTGGTATTTGATCAAGCCTCCATCTGAAATATTTTGAAACTAATAACCCAAACTCAAAGCTTTCATAATCCATCTCTCTATTGTTAGTTAAGGTCTGATTAATTTTTTTCTGGCCATATTTTCCAAGGAACATGTAAAACATAGCTTTAAAGATAAATATAACCTTTGGCTTATAAATTCCTGATGGTGCAAACAATACTAATTTGTTAACCATTTCAGGAAAATTAACAGCAAAATTTAATGCCATCCATCCGCCTATCGAATAACCTGCAATATTTACTTTCTCATATCCTGATTTTTTTATTATTTCTTTTAGCCATAACCCATGAGAACCATCTTTTAAGGATAATCTTGTTTCATCACTCCTTCCAGGTTCACCAATAATATCAACCAGGCAGACTCTGAATTTTTTACAGTAATTTTCAATATCACCCATCCACATCAACAGATTAGTTCCTGTTCCATGCAAAAGAAACAAGGGAGGTTTTTCTGTTTCTCCACATTTTAACAGATGAGTTCTACCATAGGATGTTTCAATGTATTCAGAATCGAAGGGAACCGGCCATTTATTCAGAAATTCATCATAGGAATTAAGTATTTTATTCTTACCATCTTTTGTTTTATATATAGATTGTGCCATATTGTTACCTTTTACACCTTATTTCATAATTTCCGATATCATTTCCAGCATGTTACCAATGAATTTAGAAGACCCCCAAAGCATAATTCTCAACCTTTTTTCTTTCTTTTTATAAACGGAATCACACCTTGCTTTCTTATTTTCAGGTATCTTACTGTTCATTGCAGCACAAACAGTTGCTGTTATTCTGTCTGCTTCTTCTTTAGTACAGGAATCTATATCCACAATAGATGAAACCTGCATAGTCATCTTTTTTATATTGCTATCAATTATTTCATCTTTTTTCTCATATGAAGGTCTTTCTCCAAGAAAATCAAGAATGTCATCTTCGCTGATTCTCCACTGCCCACCGGCCTTTTTAGCATTAAGTTTCCCTTCCTTAATGTACCTTCTAACTGTTTTAGTATGAACATTTAAAATTTCTGATACTTTATCAACTTTGAACATATCTATCTCCTTTTAGGACAAATTATAACAATATTAAGAAATTATCAAGGCTTAATATTACCTTTTATTACCTATTGCATATTCTTTATTTTTTGTATTTATTCAATTAGAATTTGAAACTTAGTTGAAAATTTTATTTATCTATAAATTACAATAGACATATGTAAGTTGTACTACTAAATAATTTGATTCATTATATTTACCATGGATTTCTGATACGCGAGGTTGTGTCATTAATAAGAAAAATAAGTAAAAAACTCTGGATTCCTGATACCTGATTAAGAACAAGCTTTAATCATGTTCTGGAATGACGACCGTTTTAGCTAAATTCGCTAAGCATGTAATTATATTTAGAACCGCAAATGGGCGCATACAAGCAGTGCCCTTTAATCCATCTTAATTCTCTTCATAATCAGTTTGTTAAACCTTGAATAAAAACTTATGCTTTTGGAGTTTTTTATGTGGGGTTGCTCAAAAATTTAGCTTCCAACGGGAGGTTTTCATCTTTTTTTTTAAATTTAGATGTAAACTAAAAAAATCAGGTAACAATCAAAGACAGCTTCAACATACATTTATCACTGTCTTCAATTGTTTTAAGTGAAACTGACTATATGATATAGTCAGGTTTTTTCATTATTTTTTATTTTTATCTTTATCTATTACAAAACCACCAACTATTTTACTCAGTTCTGTTGCCATCTCCTGAAAATCCTCAACACTGTTTTTAATCTGATCACTACTTGTTGAGACATCGGATGATGCCATATTAACATGTGTAATATCTTTACTGATTTCTGATGCTACTGTTGAGCTCTGACCAACATTTGCATTTACTTCATTAATACCACTTGATAGTTGTGTTACGTTAGCAGCTATCTCATTTGTTGCAGATGATTGTTCATCAACTGATTGGGATATTTTATCCACAATATTATTAATATTTAAAATTGTATCAGCTACCTTGTTAATCTCTTTAACAGATATATCTGTTGTATCCTGAACAACAGATATTCTATTTCTTATATCAAGGGTGGCTTCTGCTGTTTGCTTTGAAAGATCCTTAATTTCACTTGCAACCACAGCAAATCCCTTTCCTGCCTCACCTGCTCTAGCAGCTTCAATTGTTGCATTTAAAGCAAGTAGATTAGTTTGTTCTGATATATCAGAGATAGTTTCGGTTACTTTTCCAATAGCCTGGGCCGCAATTCCAAGTTCTTTCATCATTTTACCGGCATTTTCTGACTGGTCAACTGCACTTCCTGCAACACCCTTAGCTTTGTCAGTTTCCTTGGCTATTTCAGAAATTGTTACAGTCATCTCCTCAACTGAAGATGCAACCATTGTTGTATTCGTTGAAGACTGCTCCATTGCTGCTGCAACTGCATTAAGGTTTGAGCTCATCTCTTCAGCTGCAGATGAAACGTTATTTGACAGATCAAGAGTTTCTCCTGCATTACCTGCCATCTCTCCTGCAATTATAGCCAGTTCTGAAGAAGATCCTTTAACCTTCTCTGAATTATTGGAGATTTTTCGTATCATACCTTGCAAGCGATCGAGAAAAAGATTAAACCAGACAGCTAATTCACCAAGCTCGTCTTTTGAAACCACAGGAATTCTTATTGTTAAATCACCTTCACCTTTTGCAATGTTCTCAAGTGATGAAACCACGGTTTTTACTGGTTTCACAATTACATTAACAGAGATTCTGTAAACTACAAAAAGAAGAAGAAGTATTGAGATAACTCCAATTATTATACATAAGTTTCTAAGGTTATTGGCCTGACTGAAAATAACATACTCTGGAATACTAATTCCCAGCGTTAATGGATTGTCAGTATTTTTTATCTTAATTGGAGTATAAACTGTCCATGCATCTGAATCTGATCCCGCTGCTTTTCCAAATCTTTTGAAAGGTTTACCATCCTTAATAAATCGTATATCTTCTGTCGTAAATTTCATTTTATCAGCTGTGGCACCAATCAGTTCTTTATTCAGATGTGAAACACAAAAAGCATTGTTTGAGACAATGAAACCGTACCCTTCTTTAAAAGGACGTATAGAGCGAATTACTTCTGCAAACCAGTTAATTGACAGATCTATTCCCAGAATACCTACTGCTTTTCCATTTGAAACAATAGGAGCACAAATACTTATCATCATAACGTCTTTGCCATTTACTTTGTAAGAAGTAGGCTCAGTTATATAAAGTTTTCCAGTATTTAAAGGAATGCTATAATACTGACTATCAGGCCCTCCTTCATAGCTGATAATGCTTTCAAGGTGAATCCCACCAAGACGGTTCCAATATGGAATAAATCTTCCGGTTTTATCATGACCTTTTTCAAGACCTTTTGCATCAGTACCTTTTGTATTCACAAATTTCTCATCATTACCATCAAACGCATCTGGTTCCCAACCTGTCCATACTCCAAAATAAGCAGGGTTTTCAGTAAGTGTTCTTTTCAGAACCTGGGACATGCTTTCCCGGTCGATACTTTCATTGTTCTCTTTCAGTGTTCCCATAACTGTTGCAAGAGCAAGTGCTTTATCAGTAGCATCTTCAATTTTAGATTTAATTTCACCACCATATCTATAGCCCATCTCTTCAGCAAGTTTAAGAGCTTCTTCTTTTGAATGTTTTGATACAGTCGTTGTTATAAAAACTATTGTTACTATGTATGATAAAAAAACTACCAAACCTACTGATAAAAGCATTTTCATTAATAAACTTTTATTCTTGAACATTATAACTCCTTAAATAAAATTATTATTTGAAGAGATCTCAAAAAATTGAATTATATTTATTTACAGTAAAAATAAGAATTCCCAAGTTAGATTTTACTTTGATATAAGGGAATCTCTAATAAACTCTCTTTTGGCGAAATACTTTGTTATTTCCAAAATAAACTGTAATAAAATCGGTTCGTTATTTTTTGAACTGCCTTGTATTTCATCCAAAATTTTTATTATTAGAGGTTCCCATAAGCTAAACCTAATTGGGAATTAATGGATATAATTAAATTTTTGAAATACTTCTTATTTAACTATTGGGAATCTCTAATGATTTGAATCGTTTATAAAATACTGCGTTTATAAAAGCTTTCAATTTTATAAAACCTCTGCAGAAAAAGTATTTCGCAAAAAGAGCAGTTTTAGAGGTTCCCTGTTAATTTATTTATTTTTTTATAATAACGTACTTTTCAGTTCTTCGCTTGGTGATGGAATGACCACATGAGTTAAAACCGGTCCTGACTCACCAACACCTTCAACACCAGCACTTACAGAAGCCTCAACTGATCCAACATCACCTGTAAATGTGACAAATGATTTACCTGCCATGCCTGCTGCAAAACGAATCTCAAGTAATGTAATCTGTCCTGCTTTTGCTGCTGCATCTGCTGCAAGAATACTTGCCACAGTTGTGCTTGTTTCTATTACTCCTAGTGCATTAATTTCTGATGCTTCTGTTGTTCCACTAAGGGCGGGAGCAACTGTCTCATGCACATTAGCCAGAACAAACCAGTCGATGATAAGCTCCTCACCAATTTCCCGTCCTGTTTCAACAGAACTTTTTACTGATCCTGTATCACCGGCTACCATTATTAGATAACGTCCCGGACATGTTGGCCTTGCAAATAATAGTTCAACATTTGCAGCCTTAATCATCTCATCTGCAGTCTTAATTCCTATTGCGATACTGTTTAATTCAATACAGCCTATTGTTTTAAAACTCATTATATAAACCTTTAAACCTTTCTGATCGTTACAACACCAGCTTCTATGTTTTCTACCAATCCATCAATTGAAGCATGGATACGTGCACCAAGAGCATTTTCAGGAATTTCACCAATGAGATCACCCTTAATAACATGATCTCCAACGTTAACCTTACAAACTGCTGGTGCTCCAATATGTTGAGTAAGTGGTATTTTAACCATATCCGGAACAAAACCCTCAACCAGAGTAGGATGGGTATCGTATTTAGTAATATTCAGCCTTTGCATTAATCGTTTAGTCGGGATATATCTGGTATTTCTGAAGGGATGATTTTTTGGTTCTTCACCTGTTCCCTCCCATCTTATTCCATCTTTCATTAAGTCTTTTTTGATCAGTGCATTTACTTCTCGTGGAGAGATTCCCATGGGACAAGCAAATTTCTCACAAGCACCGCATTCACAGCATAGTAGTGCTTCTAGTCGAGCTTTATTATCTATGTCACCAAATGAAAGAGACCGCATAATTTTGTGTGGATTTATACTATGTCCCAAAAGCTTTCTTGGACATAGTTCTGAACAGTGTGTGCATTGACAGCACACAGTCCCTGTAATTTTCCTGATCTTAGCAGGGTCCATCACTTTTTGAGAAACCACATTATGATCTGGTGGAAGCACAATCAACCCGCTTGTTACCTTGGTTACCGGCTGATCAATATCTGTAAGAACCCTTCCCATCATAGGACCACCATCAACAACACGGTAATCAGCGATCTTTGATCCACCTGCAAATTCGAGAAGGTCTGACACTATTGTTCCCACAGGAACCTTAACAACCATATCCTGACCAACTTCGCCAGTAACAGTTACATATCTTTCAGTAAGCGGGATATCTTTCATAGCTTTTGCAATATTGAATAAGGACTCAACATTACTAACTACAACACCTACCTGAAGTGGTATTCCAGCTTCAGGTACAGTTCTTCCTGTAACTTCTTTTACAAGAACCTGCTCATCACCGGATGGATAAAAATCTTTCAGTTCAAAAAGTGTAATGCGTCCTGTACTATCTTTATCGACAGCGTCCTGTACAGACTTCATAGCCTTAGCATGCTTACCTTTAAGACAAATATAGCCTTTTTTTGCTCCTGTACAGTCAAGTATAGTATTGAGACCTTCTACTACAGTATCGATCTCTTTTTCCATTAGATATGGATCACTCATTAAAAGAGGTTCACACGAAGCTCCATTAACTAAAACAGTATCCACATCAGCATTTACTTTAATATGGGTGGGAAACCCCGCTCCACCGGCTCCAACAATTCCGGCATTTTTTATCTTCTCGACAACTTGTTCTCTCATTTCAATTCCCTTAACTATAATACGACATTCAATATGCTTTTAATAAGATGTTTGTTATATCACCTTCTGAAGGTTGCCTTGGATTACCTTTTGTGCATGCATCATCAACAGCATGTTTAGAAATTATTGAAAGGTCTTCCTTAAAATCTTTTTCATTGACTCCGGCTTCACTTATTTTAACCGGAATTCCCATCTCTTTATTTAAGTTGTATATTGACTGAATTAAAAACTCTGTTCCATCTTCAACTGATGAACCTTGATAACCAACCATTTCAGCAATAAGCCTGTATTTTTCTCCAACATCAAAACTGTTGAACCTGATAACATAAGGTAGCATCATGGAATTCGCCTTACCATGTGGAATATGGTACATTCCACCCAAACTGTGTGCTATGCTGTGAGTTATTCCAAGACCACTATTATTAAATGCCATACCAGCCATACAGGATGCTAAAAGCATATTTTCCCGGGCTTCCATATCATCACCGTTTTTATATGCGCGCATCAGAAACCTGAAAACATATTTAATTGCATATTCAGAATATATATTGGTAAAAGCGTTTGAACCCCTTGAAGTATAAGCTTCAATAGCATGTGTCAAAACATCCATGCCTGTTGCAGCTGTAACCTGTGGTGGAACAGTTCGTGTAAACCTTGCATCAAGTATTGCCATATCCGGAATCATTAACTCATCAACAAGAGGAATTTTGATCTCATTCTCTTTATCAGTCACTACTGAAATTGCTGTTACTTCAGATCCGGTTCCACTTGTTGTCGGGATAGCTACAAGAGTTGGTTTTTTTTCATCATTTAAGGCTTTACAACCAAAATACATGATTGCTTTTGCTGCATCTATTGCAGAACCACCACCAAGAGCAATTACAAGGTCTGCTTTGTGGTTTAGAAGATCAACTGTTCCCTTCTTGATCGTTTCAAGTGAGGGATCTGGTTCTACTTTGTCAAAAACAAAATGACAAATTCCAGCACGGTCCAGATGACTTATAATCCGACTTATAAAACCGGATTTTACCATAAAAGGGTCAGTTACTATAAAAGCACTCTTTGCTTTTATATTCTCAAGTACTTCCATGGCATCGGTACCATAACAGATCTTTGTTCTTCCATTAAACTGCGTCATTTCTATCCTTACAACATTTTTATATCTGTCAGGAATTATTAAATTCCATTTTTTTATTCTTTATAGGTAAGCTAAGTCGCACTTGTTAAAAAACCTGTCATTACAAGTGCAACTTTAACTTTGACAATTTTACTCTGCTTTTTTTACTGGTAAAATTAGTTCTACTTCACTGTGTGGTCTTGGAATAACGTGTACACTTACAAGTTCACCAACACGTTCTGCTGCTGCAGAACCGGCATCTGTTGCAGCTTTTACAGCACCAACATCTCCACGAACCATTACAGTTACAAGTCCACTTCCAATTTGCTCACGACCTACAAGCTCAACATTAGCTGCTTTTACCATTGCATCAGCTGCTTCAACTGCGCCAACAAGTCCTTTTGTTTCAATCATTCCTAGTGCGTTGTTCATTGTTTTCTCCTTACTTTTTTAATAAAATCTATCTATTTACAATCTATTATTATGGAATCTCTAATAACTGTCTTTTCACCGAACTACTTAAGTTGTTTAAAAAACTAAACAACAGAATTATTATAGATTCCTATTAGTTATTGCTTTTAAAACCGAATCATTTGGTGATGGTAGAACAACAGCATCAATCAGACTTTTTCCAAGCATTTTTTTTGCTGCGTCTGTTGCTTCTGTAACAGATGCAATATCACCATTTATAACAAAATATGATTTTCCATTAATTCCCTGACCAGTAACAAGACGTATTATATTAACTGATGCCTGTTTAACAGCGCAATCAGCCGCAGCAACTCCAAATGATGCTTTTCTGCACTCTATAATACCGATTGCTCCCTCTTCAGCCATAGTTGCTTTTTTAAGAGCTGTCATTACTTGTCCTGATACATTGGAAAGAATAAAGCTACCGGCAAGAGAACGGTTTGATTCCCGGGCAAGTTCAACAGATGTTTGCACAGAAGCTCTATTGCCGGATACAAAAATCATGTATCTTCCGGAGCAAATTGTTGAAGCACGAACAAGTTCAACATCAGCACCTTTCATCATGATATCTGCAAGCTCTACTCCTGCTGCAATACTTCTGCTTTCAACTATTCCAAGTGTATCCATTTACTTATGCCTCTACGATCTCATCAATTATTCCGACAATAGCCGCATCAACCGGAGCTTCCTGATTTTTTAAGGCTTTTCTGGCTGAACTACCTGTTGTAACAAGTACTTGATCACCAATACCAGCGCTTGCAATATCAACAGCCACAAATGTTTCGTCTGTTTTGGAACTCCCAATTCTTTTAACTATCATCAGCTTCAGACCACTAAGAGAATCCTCTTTTTTAGTAGCCCAAACATTTCCGATAACTTCACATATAATCATTTTTCTGTTAATCCTTAACTTTTCAAAAGTTTAACATTTTTTTCTCTGGCAATTTCCACTGCAAGAGGTGTTATAATCGCTTTTTTTGACACTTCAAGAGCTAAAACACCATCCTGCACAGCCTTAACAATGTCTTTTTCAGTAATAAGGCCTTTTTTTACTTTCAATGATTCAGTCTTTTCTTCAATCATCGTTAGTCCAAACGCAGCTAAACTCTCTTCATATGACTCATAAAGTTTATACAAAGATTCGGGTGCTGTTTTTAAATATGATTTATACTCAAATTCAAGCGTCTCGACCTTAACTCCTGATAGAAGAAGTTTTACAACTTTTTCAACAAGGGGTTCAGAAGTTCTTCCAAGAGCTATATCAGCCATTCTGCCGCAAGACAGAGTAGGAAGAACATAACGAGAAGGTTTTTTACTTCCTAAATCATCATCAAGGAATAAGATTTCGACTTCATCCCCAAGATACTCAAGAACAGGAAAAACAAGATCACAACCTCTGTTCTCAAGAACAAATACACAATCTTTTTCCTTTTCCCCGTTTATATTTTTAAGAACCTCCTGGGTTATGGTTCTGATTATTTCATTTAAATCCATATACCCTCCTAATCAAAACAATTCATTGCAATACCCATGGGTGTTACAAGAAATGGATTTGCAGGTTTATAAACAGGAATGCCTGTTTCCTTTTCAATCACTTCCTCAATCTTAGAAAGACAACATGTTCCACCTACAAGATATATCGCTGAAATATCACGTCCTTTAATATGATTGTTTATGATTGAAGAAATTTTCTGGATTACTGGTATTACAACCGGCAGTATTTCTCTCTGTTTATCTTTCTTTTTCTTCAGATTCTCAGCTTCTTCGAAACTGATTTTGTAACTTCCGGATACTACCAGTGAGAAATGAGTTCCTCCGGTCGCTTCATCAGCAACATAAACAACTTTACCATCTTCAATAACAGATAGTCCTGTTGTTCCTCCGCCAATATCAACTATAACGCCATTTTTTACATCAAGAACTGCATTGGCTGCTGTTGGTTCATCAAGAACTTTAGTTACTTCAAGTCCTGCACCTTCAACAACGTAACTATGAGTTTTACAATCCTTATTACCAGTTTCCGGTGGTACAGCAATCGCTGCCTTTTCTAAAGAACGTCCAAGCCTTTTTTCAAGATCTTCAACAAGTTTTCTAACTATTCTGGTTGCACCAATATAATCAACAACAAGACCATCCTTAATTACCTGTGCAAACTCCATTGCACATGCAACAGGCTTTTTCTGACTATTTAAAACAACAACAACTATATAAGCTGTTCCAAGATCCACCCCAACATAAAGCTTTTCGTCAGGTAAGATAGATGCTGTTTCATCAAGACAACTCTCAAGGTCTCTTATTTGTTGATCAATGAATGTGAAGTCCACGACTTGTCTCCTTATGTTTACCAACAATTCTGCCAGAAACATTTTTATTCCAGCCCGCACCATTTCCCTCATCCAGATCTATATGCATTGAAAGTCTGAAGTTTTCATTTGTTCGAACACAAACATCCTCAAGAATAGCTGGTCTGTCACCATCGATGTGAACACTTACAAGGTCTTTATCTGAAACACCCATTTTAAGAGCTTCACCTGGTGTCATATGTATGTGACGTCCTGCTACAATCAAGCCTTTTTCAAGACCTACTATGCCTTTATGTGACGCTAAAATAATTCCAGGAGTTCCATCAATATCTCCGGAATGCTTTACAGGAGTCTCTGTACCAAGTATTCTTGCATCAGTTTTTGAGATCTCAACCTGAGAGAAATCTCTTGATGGACCAAGAATTGCTACATTATCTATGACACCTTTTGGGCCAATTAATCGAACCCTCTCTTTACACAGAAACTGTCCAGGTTGGGACAGTTCCCTCACGTGAGTTAGAGGACCACCAAAAAGAGCGATAGCGTCTTGCTCGCTTAGATGAACATGTCGTGCTGAAAGTTCTACCGGAATGGCAATACTTTCTTTTGAATCAACCAGGGAGGTTGGCGCCTCATTCACAAGCTGATTCATCACTTTATTTATAATATCTTCTACAATTTTCTCGTTCATTAAATGCTCCGCAAACTCACTACTGGGAATCTCCAAAGATTCCTTGTTTTCCGATTAATACTCTATTCTATATTTGTTAAAATCTGTTCTACTTCGCTGTGAGGACGAGGAATTACATGAACACTTACAAGTTCACCTAATCTATCCGCAGCCGCAGCTCCTGCATCTGTTGCAGCTTTAACAGCACCAACATCTCCACGAACCATAACGGTAACAAGACCAGCACCAATCTGAGTACGACCAATAAGAGTTACATTTGCAGCTTTTACCATGGAATCAGCAGCTTCAATAGCTCCAACTAATCCTTTTGTTTCAACCATTCCTAATGCACTTTGTGATGACATTTTATTATCTCCTTATTGTTTTTACTTATTCTTAAACCTGAGCTTAAGCCATTTTTTTTAATTGTTCTATTATAAGTGCCGTAACTGCACTAATATCTGTTTCAGAAATTTCAACTTTAGACTGCGTATCTTCACACATCTCATTTCCAAGATCATAAGCAACACGTCTTATGTTCATAAGATTTAATGGAGTAACGTTATCTGAGGTAGCACTACCACCGATTGTTCCGCATCCAAGAGTAAATGAAGGGAACAGATTTGTTGTTATTCCAACAGCTCCATGGGTTGAAGGTGTATTTACAAGCATTCTTGAAACTGGTTTCTTCATACCAAATTCACGAATTACTTCCTCATTTTTTGAGTGAATAACAAGAGAGTGACCAATTCCACCATTTTTAAGAATCTTAAAGCAAAGCTCACAACCTTCTTTCCAGTCACTTACTGTGTAGAAACCGATCAAAGAAGTTAGTTTCTCTTTTGAGAAAGGATATTTTGGACCAACACCTTCCTCTTCACAGATCATCAGACGTGTGCCATCTGGTATCTCAATACCAGCAAGATCAGCTATATATTTAGCATCACGACCAACTATTTTAGGGTTCATATCACCATTAGGCCGTTCCATAACTCTTTTCACTTTTTCAAGTTTCTCACCCTCAAGGAAATAACCACCATTAGCTATTAAAGATTTCTTAACTTTATCTGCAATAACTGACTCAGCAATAATTGACTGTTCTGAAGCACATACAGTTCCGTTATCAAAGGTCTTACTCTTAAAAATCTTACTTACAGCATCTTCAACATCAGCACTTCTTTCAATGAAAGCAGGTACATTACCAGCACCTACACCAAGAGCAGGAGTTCCTGAGCTGTATGCAGCTTTAACCATTCCAGGGCCACCTGTTGCCAGAATCAGATCTGCAACTTTCATCAACTCAACACTACCTTCAATTGAAGGTAATCTCATAACGTTAACAAGATCTTTAGATACTCCACATTTATGCAGAACACCTCTAATCATCTCAACTGTTTCCCAGATGCACTTTTGAGCACTTGGGTGCGGTGTAAACACAATCGCATTTCCAGACTTTAGTGAGATCATTGATTTGTATATAGTTGTTGAAGTTGGGTTAGTTGAAGGGATAATACCTGCAATAACTCCCATTGGTGTAGCAATTTCGATGATTTTACCTTCTTTATCATCATTAAGAACACCAATTGTCTTCATATCTTTTATTGCTTCGTAAAGTTTCTCACTAGCAAGTATGTTTTTTGCTTTTTTATCTTCAACTTTTCCAAAACCTGTCTCGTTTACAGCTAACTCAGCCAATGATTGTGCATGTTCCGTTGCTGTATCTGCGATCGCTTTGGTTATAGCATCTACTTTATCCTGTCCAAGCTCTGCAAAATCTGCCTGAGCTTTTTTAGCACTTCTTACAAGGGCACGTGCTTCCTGAATTGACAATAAGTCCTTATCTACCATGGTTTACTCCTCTTTATCTCTGTAAGCTTTTTTAATAGCCTCAATCAATTCTTTCTTTCGGGTTACATTGATCTTTTTACGAGCAACTGAAAACCCTTCAAAAGTTCTTGCAATTTGCCTAAGCTTACTAACACTCATTTTTTTCAACTTAGAGATCTCATATCGGGAACTTTCAGATTGAATTCCCTTTCCACTATCTTTTTTACCCTCTGAATCTTGTTTGTCAATTTCAGATTTCTCGTCAATCAAACCAGTCTCTTCTTCAATGACCTCGGATTCAGTTTGTTCGACCATCTCCGGTTCAATATCCGACAATTCAGATGATTCTTTAAGAATATCTTCCAATCCATCAGCGGTTTTAGCTATAACTGTAACAGAGTGAACTGTTCCTAATCTCTCAGCAGCAACCTTTCCTGCTTCAACAGAAGCATTTACAGAGCTGACATCACCTGTCATCAGGATTGAAACCAGTCCTGCGCCCAGAAACTGATATTCCAAAAGTTCAACTTCTGCTGATTTAACCGCAGTATCTGCAGCTTCTATAGCTGGTACAAGACCAATTGTCTCAATTATTCCCAGAGCTTTGCCGTTCATTTTAATACCTCGCTGGGTTTTCTGCTATTTTCTGAATAGCTTCTGCAAATGCTTCACAGGACTTTTCAGATATCTCATTTAGAAGACCTTTACTTTGCATCATTTCAAGTGCAGTATCTATCATATAGCTGCTGATTTCATTCTTACATGAAGCATCTTCACAGGAAGGCATGTTTTCTTTACTTCCAATAAAAATCTCTAACCCTGCAGCTTTTACTGCATCTTTTGCAGATGGGGTCATAATTGTATTAGCGTTAATACAAAGTGTTTTTTGACCCTGTTTTAAAATTTTCTTAATGTCGTCTGCACAAATTAATTTTTTCATTTCCACATCCTTTACGCTTTAATGGAACCTCAAAATAATTTGAGGTTCCTATTAAAACCGAATTTCCAGATTATCGTTTAGATAACGCCCTAATGCCTGATAACTGAAACCGGAAAGTTATATTTTTTTATATTACTTTCAATTTTCATCAGTTCTTCTTCTGTCAAACCAGGATCATTATTCAGTGGATAATTCCACCCCAGTTGTTTGTACTTATTTACTCCCAGTTTATGATAAGGAAGAAGATCCACTCCTTTAAAACCTTTGTATTCACGGAATGGTTCCAGAAAATCAATTAGTTTTTTAATATCATTCTCACTGTCATTCACATTTTTTAACAGTGGTACTCTTATTCTCACATTTTTTCTGTTTTGAAGAAGTAATTTCAGGTTTCTCAAAATAGATTCATTACGAACTCCTGTGAGTTTATAATGTATTTCTGAATCCATATGTTTTATGTCAAAGAGAAAGAGATCCGTAAATTCAGCAACTTTCATCAATGCCTCAGGCTTTGCATAACCGCATGTTTCCACGGCGGTATTTATGCCTCGCTGCTTGCATACATTAAGTAGGTTAACCACTGCTTCAGGCTGCATTAAAGCTTCACCACCACCCAGTGTTAATCCGCCTTCTGACATCTCATAAAAGGCTCTATCCTCTTCAACAATCTCCATTATTTCTGAGATTGTTTTCACTTCGCCAACAACGGATAAAGCTTTTGCTGTGCATACCTCTTCACATTTTCTGCAACCTATACATTCACTTCCATCAACAAACTCATGCTTCTCATTTATTGGTGAAAGCTTATGTACTCCTGTGGGACAAACAGAAACACATGCACCGCAATCAACGCACTGACTCTCTTTGTACATCACCTGATGTTTCTTCTTCTGACTTTCAGGATTTGAGCACCATTTGCAACGAAGTGGACACCCTTTGAAGAAAACAATAGTTCTCACTCCAGGCCCATCATACATGTTGTACTTTTGTATGTTGAATATCAGTGCTTTTCTTTCAATCATGTCGCTCATAGTGCTCAAATTCCCGTTCTCATCTCATCTCATCTATTTATTACTTCAAAGGAATCTCTAATAACTGCCTATAAAACTAAAAGTTTTATAAACGCTATATTTCAATCAAAAATCTAGTTATTTTGAGGTTCCTTTTCTATAATTCATGAATCATGGTTCTACTAATAATCTCATCCTGAACATCCTTACAAAGCTCAACAAAGAAAGCACTGTAACCGGCAACACGCACAACAAGGTCACGATATTTTTCAGGATGTTTCTGAGCATCAAGAAGAGTATCGTTATCAAGGTAATTAAACTGCATTTCACCATTACCAAGCATACAAGCTGTTCTGATAAGAGTGATAACTCCGTTTTCACCTTCTGGTGTATCAAGAAGCCCTGCCATCAATTTGAAGTTGTGAACCATACCAATGTTCATATTGTCGTTGGACATTTTGGAAATTGACTTGATAATTGCTGTTGGTCCCTTAAAGTCAGCACCCTGAGTTGGACTAATACCATCTGAAAGTGGCATCCATGCATCACGACCGTTTGCAGAAGCTCCTAAGAGCTGACCAAAAGGAGTGTTGTTTGAAATAGATAGTGTGCCATGACTAAGTACAGAGTAAAGCGTTTTGAATTTTCTGTGCTCTGTTTCTGTAAAGTTAACAAGATCTGCTGCAATTAGGTCAGCATAATCATCATCATTTCCGTATTTAGGTGCTGCAAGGCAATCTGCTTTGATCTGGTCATATCCGACAAATTCAGCTATAAGTGCTTCATTCATCTGTGCAAGTGTATATTTTTTATCGTCATAAACCAGTTTTTTAATTGCAGCCATTGAATCAACATAAGTTGCAAGACCACTCCATATAACACCTGGTCCGAAGTTGTACATTGCTCCACCTGCTGAAACATCTTTTCCTGTTTCCATGCAACCTTCATACATACTCGACATAAGAGGCTTTGGCGCAAGATCTTTATGAACTCTCTGAGAAATTACAGTACCAACACTTGACCATTTTGTTATCCATTTGATCTGCTCTTTAACAGCAGTTTCGAATTTCTCGTAAGTATCGAAGGAACCGATTTCACCTAAGTCTGGAGTAACCTGCTTTTTATACCAAACCGGAACACCCTGATTTAGAACAAGTTCAATACAGATTGGCCACTGTGTGTAAGCTGTTGAAGTCCACTGATATAGACGACCTGATTTCTGAGGTTCAACACATCCCATAAGACAGTAATCACGAGCATCTTCAATGGAAACGCCCTTTGCCAGCATCATTTTGATGTGGGTATCGTCAAAGTGAATCGCAGGAAAACCCATTCCGGCGCGTATTACTTCAACAATTTTTTTAAGATATTTCTGAGGAGATTTATTGTGTACACGTGTTGCAAGAGATGGCTGGTAAATTTTTACGTGTCTTACTGCATCCATTAAAAGGTATGTCAGATCGTTTGTTGCATCAAGACCATCACGCGTAACACCACCAACACACATATTAACAAATGGCTGGTATCCTGCAAAATATTTAGCACCTTCTTCAGACAAAAGCCACATCATCTCTGACATTTTTACAAGCATACAACCTGAAAGATCAAATGCTTCATAATCAGTCATTCGACCTGCTTCAAGATCTGCTTTATAAAATGGATACATGTACTGATCCACACGACCAATAGACATACCAGTCTGATTTTCTTCAACAACAAGAAGAGATTCTATTGTCCATACAGACTGAATAGCCTCCCAGTAAGTTTCTGGTTTATGAGCAGGAACTCTTGCATTTACTGCAGAAATCTTTTCAAGCTCTGCTTTTCGCTTTGGATCTGTCTCTTTTGCTGCAAGTTCGCATGCATAATCTGAAAGTCTTTTAGCATAGATCATAACCCCTTCTGTTGTGTCTATAAGGGATTTATAATAGTATATTTTGTCAATATCATCAGGATTTTCATAATCCAGTTTTTCAAGATGATCTTTTGCTTCCTGCTGAATATCAAGCATACCCTTTTTCATAAGGATAACATCATAACCAGGGTTTGAATCACCACCACCATTTACAGCATGGTAAGAACAATCTGAAACATAAGACTCACCAGACATCTCCCATATACCAGCTTCACGATACTGCTGCTCACAATATTCATCTACAGACTGGCCTTCCCAGAATGGAAAAAGCTCTTCACGCATGACTTTTTTATCATCTTCTGAAACATAGAAAGGGTCCTGAGGACGTGTTCCCATAGTATCAAGTTCTTCAGAAACCCAACGCCAGGCAATATCCGGTGAAAATGCTCCAGCTCTTGGCGCTCCATTTGGCGAACCAACGATAAGTTCATTCTCCTGAATAACAAGCGGAGCAGTTTCACAGCAGTATTTAAAGCACTTACCGCGAAGTACTAACTTTGGCATACCAGGGTTTTCTTTTGCAATTTTGGTAATTGCTCGAGCACGGTGAATAGTCAAACTTGGGGTTTGCTTAAGAAAGTTTTCCTTAAGCTTTACATGACGTTCTGTTGGTCCATCAGGAATACTAATGCCATCTGATGGAATAGTATTTTTATCTGATGATTTCTTTTTTATTATTTCAGCAGAAACACCTTCAAAGATCTTTTTTAGCGCCTCACGATCTTTCGGAGTCAGACCTTTTGTTGCTTCTGCAAGTTTATTTGAAAAATTTTGAAGATCCAAACTTATTTCCTCCCTATTAACTGATAAACTTCAATCATATCTTGCTGCGAGCCTCAAATAATTGCTTTTTGACCGAACTACTGCGTTTTTCTGAAAAATAGACTTTAAAGCGTAGGCTATTTTTTTTCATGCCTTGTATTTCAATCAAAACTCTAATCATTTACAGGCTCCCTATTTATCCATTGCCTGGATAACTTCATTTAAGATACTTTGTATTGTTTGTATGTTACCTATATTTTCATCTTCCTTCTGAAATTTACTTTCCAGGGAAGGTTTCTTTTTTTCTTTAATTTCGCCTCTGATAGAATCAAAGTTTCTTACACCATACCCAATTTTACGGATATAAATCAGATTCATAGGAGAGACATTATCAGATGTTATTCCATCTCCAGCTGATCCACTTCCAAGTGTCATAGAAGGGAAAAGATTGGTTGTTGCACCGATTCCACCAAGGGTTGCAGGTGTATTTACAAGCATTCTTCCCACAGGTTTTTTCAGGGCAAACAGACGAATAACTTCCTGATCATTTGAGTGTATTACAAGGGTATGTCCGTTTCTTTTACTTAGAAGTAATTCAATACATTTTTCACATGCATCCATCCAGTCATCTTCAACATAATATGTCAAAACCGGACATAACATCTCCTTTGAATAAGGATCATTTTCAGAAACGTATTTCCTTTCAACCAGTAAAACAGATGTATTTTCCGGTACAGAAAACCCTGCTCTTTGAGCTAACGTTATGGCCGCAACCCCAACACACTCAGATTTTGACTTTCCGTCAGAAAAAAAATGTGATGCTAATTTAACAGACTCATTTTCAGACATGAAATATGCACCATTTTCTAGTAATTCCTGTCTTACTTTATCTGCAATTGGTCCATCAACAACAATGGATTGTTCTGCTGATGGAACAATTCCATTATCAAAGGTTTTGCTATTTATAATATCTTTCACTGCCTGCTTGATATCAGCTGTTCGTTCAATAAAAGCCGGCCCGTTTCCGGTTCCACCGTATATAACTGGTTTTCCGGATTTATAAGCAGCTTTTAGTAAATTCGAAACTCCTGTATTCATAATCAGGGATGTTGCATAATGACCCATCAATTCACAGGTTCCGCTTTTAGTAACAGTATTTAAATACGCAAGACTACCCTCAGGTAAACCTTTCGATTCCGCTACCTCTTTCATGATATCAAGTACTTTGGTGATAGTATTTTTTGCTCTTGGATGTGGTGAAAAAATTATGGAATTACCCGATTTTATTGAAATCAGGGTTTTATATATAGTTGTTGAAACCGGACTTGTAGCTGGACATAATGCAACGATAACACCTACAGGCACACCGATATCCATCATTTTATTCTGCTTATCTTCACTAATAATGCCTACACAACGCATACCTCTTAACTGTTTGCGGGCATAACCACATACGAATTGATTCTTTAAGCATTTATCCTGCTGTTTGCCATAATCAGTTTCCTCATTAGACATAACAGCAAGTGTCTGGATATGTTTTTCAACAGAATCAGCCATGCTCTCAACAATCTCATCCAGTTTCTCCTGGGAAAATGTTGCGAGTTTTTTCTGTGATTCAAAGGCATTTTCGGCCAGAATCCGGGCTTCCTGAATGGAGAGCAAATCGTTATCAACAATAGTCATTTATGCTTCTCCTCTCCTTTGCATTATAGTAGCTTTCACTATTTAATATCTCTTATTGTTGTGAATCTCTAATAACTGCCTTTTGACCAAACTACATCGTTATTACGAAAAAAGAACTGTAGTAAAATCGGCTCGTTATTTTTTCTAATGCCTTGTATTTCAATCAAAATTCTAATTATTAGAGTTTCCCTGTGGCAATAACTTATTAAGATCATATCGTCCGGTGATCTTAGCTAAATCCACATGTGGTGTTGGTATCACAACAGAGCTATGTACTTCAGCACCCATATCTTCAACTGCTTTTACTCCAGCTTCTACAGCTGCCTGACATGCTCCAACATCTCCCTGAATCAATACAGAAATATATCCTGAAGCTGTGTTTTCATAACCTGTTAATTCTACATCTGCTGTTTTCAGCATTGCATCTGCAGCTTCAAGTACAAAAACTATCCCAAATGTTTCTATTAATCCCAGTGCTCTTGCTTTGGTCATTTACATTTCTCCTAAGCTTACTCAACATCTACATCGTGAACAGAAACAATATCACCAACACCTTTAATTGGTCGTGGCATAACGTTCTGTGCAGTCAATGTACCTATTTCAGCTGCTGCTTCTGCGCCTGCTTCTACAGCAGCCTTAACAGCACCTACATCACCTTTAATCATTACAGCTACAAGAGTAGATCCAATATTTTCGTATGATATCAACTCAACATTTGCTGCTTTCAACATTTTGTCCGCTGCATAAAGTGCAGGAACCATCCCCAATGTCTCAATGAGTCCTAATGCTTCTTCTCCATAATAACGCATTAAAATCCCTTTCTTAGCTTCAGTTCTTTTATGTTTAATTTTAGCCCTTTAACTATCCACACCCTAACCCTTTCCCTAAGGGGGAAAGTCAATATATTTTTTAAAAATAAATATTGACTCAGCCGTATCTGCCTGCATTTACTGCCTATTGACTTGCTTTTATTTTTTTTAATTAGTAATTTTATAAATTGATTTTTCTTAAAATGTGAATTTTTAATATTTTTTTTGATCTAAATTAGCAATCAGAAAAAACATTTAAAATATCAATGGGTTTGGCTCATTTATTTTTAAAAAATACTGATCCGGAGAAATTAATAGAAAGGCTTAATTAGTAAGAATTACCTGCATATGTGAATTCCATTAAAATACTGAGGATAAAAGCCCTGAAACTCACGTTTGTATGATTGGTTTTGCATTTTATATAATCTTTAAGAAATAAAAGGCTTTAATTTTATTTCATCATCCGATTTTATAATCAAATCCAGAGGTTTTTGCTTTTAATATCTATTTGTGACAGCCTTGGTAGTTTGGATTGTTTTATTTCAAAATCTGAGTCGGGAATTCATAGGGTTTATGCTTTATTATTAATTTGTGCCCAATGATTTTTTATCTTCATTTTAAAAATTTACAGCAATCTACAATTGGTTGTCCCTAAAAGATAAACCCTTTAATTTTCTTTGCTTTTCTGAGATTATTTTACAATGGCTTTTTATAAAATATGAGTCAGGAACCTATATTCTTTATATAAGAAAATATTAAAGTAGCATTTTTGTGATGGCTTTTAATAAATAATCAGAAAGCTGCATGCATATGATAATAATCAGTGGGAGGAAATTTTTTCTAAATCCTGAATTGTTACCTAAAAAAAAGCCCCCACTTCAAATTCAAGCGGAGGCTATTTATTACTAAACTATAAAATCGTTACATCTATCAATCTTTAATGTATTGATTAATTGTATCGGCACCTTCTTCAGAAGCTCTGTAATAAACTCTTAATTCATTATTTGAGTCCATATCAAACTTTGTTTCTTCAAGAAGTCCGTTTGCTTCTGCAGTCAGAATAGCAGAAATCACAGACTCCTTATTAAATGCACTATATTCAAAGTAATCTTCACCCAGAAAATTCATAACATCATCCACTGATGCTTCTCCAACAGTAGTAAAATGTTTTAGAATTGAATAGTTGAGTGGCTTTAACTTCTTACGACTCTTTTTAAGATATTCCAGAGGGTTAATTGCAATTATAAATATACCCACAACCATTATAATTGCTCCAAACCACTCTATTGGTTTGAGAGTTAGTGTATCCATCTGAAATATTACAACTACTACTAACCAGTAGCAGAATGGAACCCAGAATGAAAAGGTACCATTACATGACATACCAAGAGCAGCACCACACATACTATTACCTTTGTACCAGAACATAAAAGAAAGGTAAGCACAAAGACCACTTATTGCAAAAAAGATCATTGAAGAATCTGTAAAAGCTTTACTCACAAAATCAACAGTATCTATAGTTCCTGACATATAACCCAAAATCGGAATAAGAATAATAATATTAGTAAGACCAGAAGTTACCTGACGAATTGTTATTCCAATTTCAGAATCGATCATTGATGTACCATAACCACAAACACAACCTTCAAAACCCCATGCAAGAGCAGCAATAAAAGCAAAGAGAATACCAATAACCATACCTTCAGGAACTTCTCCTGTAAGGTTGACTGTTCCGATCAAAAAGCTTGCAGATACACATATTGCAATACCAAGTATCATACGTGGACTAAGTTCCTGCTTGAACCATATTCTACCAAGAATTGCACCAACGGCAGGACAAAGAGCACTAATTGGTCCGGCAATAGGGCCAGCTTTCGTAAGACCAATAACAAATGCTGTAGATGCAATAGGACCACCAATAACTGCAGCAGCAGCCATTACCATACCAGGCTTGGTCTTAATACACTTGAAGAAGTCGCCGACTTTGCCCCTTAGTGTTCCAGATCCTAAAGCCCATCCAGCACTTGAAAGATCATTTATAGCCGCTCCAAGGGCCGCTAAAAAATAAGTAGTTACAAAACCAGATAATCCAAATTCTTTGTCATACCAGGTTGCCCAAGCACCTTTAGACATCCCCACATATAAAAATGCACAATATAAACCGTACAAAAGACCTGAAAGTAAGGCAATTTTTATACCTTTAGACTTAAAGTCTGAAGACAGTTTCATCTTAGCAGCCAATGCTTTATCCATAATAAAACTTTTCCTCTCTTTTACTAAATTATTGAAAACCTCATTAATTAATTTTTTTCCCTTTTTGGAATATATCTTTGCCCCTAAGGGGAAGGTCAATGCAATATTATTAAAAAATGTGAGCTATTTCATATTTTTACTTTTCTTTCCTATTACAATATCATTTTGTTTGCCTATTTGAGAGCAGTCAGCATAGAATCAGAAATTAACTGTATCTTTTTTTTATTGACTCGGATTTTTTTTATGACTACATTTTTATTAATTATTACTATATAATAGATAAAAGATTTCCTGAAATATTATTAAAGATTTCAATTTTATGGCAAAAGGTAATTATGAAGTATAAAGACAGATATTCCATTGGTGAAGTTAGTAAGATTTGCAACATTTCGAAAAAGGCACTTCGATACTATGACAAAATTGGTCTGATCAACTCTGAAAGAACAAGCAATAACAATTACAGATATTATTCCAATGAATCCTTACTGGCTGTACCGGTTATAAAATATTATAAACAGATGGGTTTTAAACTTGATGAGATGCGTGGATTCATCGAGGGTAATGCCTATAGTGCAATAAAAAGATCTTTTACCACCAAAATTGACGAGCTAAAAAAAATTCAGGAAGAGACTCGTCGGATGTATGTCTCTGTTAAAGACTGGCACGATTTAATTGTAGAAGCTGAAATGGTTATTGAAAATAACATCCAGGAAGTTGCTGTCAAATACATTGAATCTTCGGATTATCTCTTCCAGAATCAAACATTCAATAATATTATGGAATCAATTATTAATATAGAATTCACAAATTACGTTGAAAAAGTAGATAATGAAATAACAGGTCCTGTCCTAATAAATTTCTCTTCCGTACAAGATCGAATTGAAAATAAAACTCAAAATGTCATCATCATGCAGAAAACCTTAAAAGAGTGCAAAGATGATGAAAAAATGATATTTGGGGGACAGATGATGATTTCCTGCTACCATATTGGTCCCCATGAAACAATCGATGAAACATACAGAAAAATAAAAAACTGGGCTATCAATCACAACTATAAAACCGGTGATGAATCTTTTGAAAGATATGTTACTGATTACTGGACAACAAGATCCACTTCACAATTTGTTACAGAAGTTATGATGACTGTTTCAAGGTAGTTTTGAAAAGTCTGATAATTATAGATATAAACCTTACAAACAACAGAAATTACGTTCCATCCAATTTATACCAAATTTGTTTAAATTTTTTGCATTAAACAAATGACATTCGGCCATTCCAACTTTACCTTGAACCCCGTTGCCTTTTTCAATATATTCATCAACAATGTTTTTAAAATAATCTTCAGACCATGGGACAATCCCGTTTATAAAATCATATTCCTCAAAATCTTTCCATACTCTGTTACCGTTTTGGATAATTGGCATTTTATAATGAACAATTTTTTTATTTGGAATATCTGCAAGGTTTTCCGCAAAATGAAGGAGTGTCACGTTTCCAGTTGGAGATCCAAGGAGCAATACTTTTCCTCCAACTTCACATAATTTTTCAAGAGGAGAACCTGATCCTTCACGATATTGCCACTGTTGATCATTTAAAACAGACTGTGCCATTTTTCCCACAGCAGCATATCCTAGTGGATGCCGGCTGCGAATGCTCCCGGGATAAGTACGAAGGTATTCAGGCAGAATTCCCATTACCTTTCTATCTGAGCGTGAGTACTCTGGATCAAAAGAAGTACTATTATAAAATGCCCGGCGCTTTTTTTCAGGCAAATTGTCAATATTATCCTGAAAAGAAGCACCAGAAATATTATAAGGATTATCTTCCCATCCTACCAACATCATCAATGTACCACTTGAAGTTAAAACCTCTAGTAAAGCTTCAATTATAGTTTGCGGTCCTCCTTCGATATTACCAATTCTTTTTACCGAAGCATGCAGCATTACAGTTTGACCTTCTGATAAACCAAGTTCTATTAATTCGTTTACCAATTGATTTTTAGTAATTTTCAAAATATTATTCATATTCTACCTCAATAAGATCATAAACTTGTCAGGTTTTTAAAATTTTTGTCAAGAAAACTACCCTCAATATTATTTGCCATTTCAATAAAACGATTTGAAGGAACTGAAAATGCTACCATGTCTTCAGGAATGAAGTTCCTGCACATGATATCAAACATCTTTTACCTGTTCTGAATTCATTACTTTCTTCTTTTTACCTGTTTCAAATCCTGATATTAATCATCAGGCTTAACGATTTGATTATTCAATAATATATGGCCGGGAAAAAAGATTGTAGAAATCGGACAAATGGAAAATATAGAATATTTGGTTTTGAATTCTAATACACAGGAAAATCTTAACAAAAATTGTATGCGGTCAAATGCTATTTTAGAAAATTAGGTGTAACACCGGAGAGCGCTTTAAATTCTTTAATAAAGTGTGGTTGGTCATAATAGCCAAAATCGAGATATGCACCTTTTGAAAGATTTTTGGGGTTTACCATCATATTCCTTAAGACATACTGAAATCTTATAATTTTAGAAAATTTTTTTGGACTTGTTCCAATATACTGATTAAATATTCTGCGCATATGCCGTGGGCTAATACCGATTGAGACATCTTTTTCGACTGATAAATGGCCTTTTCTCTGATAAATAATATCCAGAGCGTTTAACAAACGTTGATCTGGTTCACTTTTACAGGTTTTTAAAAAATTCAGTAAAAAAGTATTGGTGATGGTAATGCGCTGATCTACCGAATCTGCATCTCTTAACTGTCCTTCAATATATTCAAATTGATTACCCCAAATATCTTTACAGGGGATCTCCTGATTAGCAATCTCTTTTGCTGATACCTGAAAAAAATAATGAATACAACCAGGGAAAAATCGAATTCCGAAATATTCAGTATGTTCTTTGATTGAGACAGAATCTGCTTTTTCTGCTGTTCCGGCAAGTATCAGAGGATCTTCATTCGAACAATTCAACAATAGATCAACACAGCCATCTGTCATAATACGATAAAGAAAAGGTTCAGAATCATGTTTCTTTGTCTGTATCATCCAATAGCAATAAACATAATTTTGCAAAGGGTGGACAGGTATATATTCCCTGTAAACGGCTTTCAAATATTCACTTGGCCTGATTGACATCTGCAATGGTTGATATAATTTTTGTTTTATAAATTGATTAATCATAATCCCTGGGTCATTTTGTTTTTTATTTAAACATATAAACAAATTGCACAATCTTAAGTATTGAGTTTAACTCCGTCCTTTGGACACAATCTTTTTTACGCCCATTCATCTTCTCATCATAAAGGCCTTTATCAGCATCGGCAATCAATTATTCTGGTGATAATTTCTTATCTGTAGCGATTCCCACACTTATGGTTACGATTTTAAACACTTCAGATCCTTTATGTTCAATTCCAGGGGCCTCTATTTCAGTCCGGAATCAATTTCCCAAAACAACGCATTTTTATCTGTTTCAGACAGATTAACTATAAATTCCTCTCCACCGTAGCGGGCAGCCAGATCTCCTGGCCGTTCTGCAATTCATTTTAGTTTTTTTTAAGTTCTGTTGCAAATGTCTTTTTATGTGATCGGGATTTCTACTTTCAGCCTTTTATTTCTTTCTTCTTTGTTTGAGTGCATAAAATATATACCCACAAAGCTGTTTCAAGGTATTTTTCTCAATAGTATTAGAAGATCTCTTACTACTTTGTTATAGCCAAAAGAACAATTGTTGCCAGCCTTTTGACAGTTCGAAAAATAATGTTTTACAGATAAAGGTTACATTTGATTATAAAATCATAGCCAGGTGCTGATTTAGCAAACAACAAGATAACGTTTTGATTTTTTTATGTAAAAAAAAGAGCTTGTTATTTTCATTTGAACTGTGTTAGGAGTTTTTTAAGGTCATACAACGGCGTATGATTAATGCAATGATGCTTGCCATAGGGGACACACCTCTGTTGCGGGCTTTTTTTTTGGGAAAAACAGGTGGTATCAATGTTTGAAGAACAAAAACAACGGGTGATTCAGGAATATGTACCGGGTAAACAGCTAACACTTGCTCACGTAATCGCAAGTCCACAAAATACTATTTACCGAAATTTAGGTTTAGATGATAGCGCGGGAGATGCAATAGGCATCCTTACTATAACTCCTGGCGAAGCTGTTATAATTGCGGCAGATATTGCAACTAAAGCCGGAAATGTCGAAATTGGATTTCTTGATCGGTTTGGTGGCTCTCTTGTAGTTACCGGAGATGTGGCAAGCGTTGAAGCTTCTGTAAGTAATGTTATCAGCTTTGTGGAAGAAACTCTTCACTTTGCAACAGTTGAAATCACAAGGTCATAGGCTTAAATTATGGTAAAGATGATGCTTGTTGGAAAAACCGGATGTGGAAAAACAACACTAACCCAGGCAATACTTGGGGAAGAACTGACCTACAAAAAGACCCAGGCAATCAGTTATTGTGATTCCATTGTTGATACACCCGGTGAATATATTGAAAACAGGCGCTATTACAATGCGCTTATATCGTCATCCAGCAAATGTGATCTAATTGCCCTGGTACAGGATGCAACAGCTCAAAACAGCATCTTTCCTCCTAAGTTTGCATCACTTTTTAAAAAAAAGGTTATTGGTATTATAACAAAAACCGATATTGAAGGCGGGAACCTTTCCCGTGCTGAAAAATTTCTGCACTGGGCAGGAGCAAATGAAATTGTAGAGTCAAGTTCAATGATGAACATAGGTATTGATACACTTAGAAAATACCTGATTTTGGAGAATTAAAATGAAGACCAAAATAGTAATAGCCGATGATGAGCCTATTACAAGACTTGATATCAGGGAGATCCTTGAAGATACAGGCTACGATGTTGTAGGAGAAGCTTCAGATGGATTTGATGCAGTTGAAATGTGCAGGAAGCATAAGCCGGATCTTGTGCTTATGGATATAAAAATGCCTTTATTAGATGGATTAAAAGCAGCCAAAATTATTAAAAGCGAAAAACTTTCCGGTGGAATACTACTTTTAACTGCATACAGCGGCAAGGAATTTGTGAGTCAGGCAAAAGATATCGGAGTTGCAGGATATCTTGTAAAACCAATCAGTGAAGATTCTCTTTTACCAATGATTGAAATTGCCATATCTCAATCCAATGAAATTAGCCGTATTGAGGCTGATGCAGAAAAAACAAAGACTCAGCTTGAAGATAGAAAAATAATAGAACGTGCCAAGGGAATTATGATGGAAAGGGACAAAATCAGTGAAGAAGAAGCATACCACATGATTCAAAAACTGAGCATGGATAAAAGATGTTCCATGAAGGATATTGCAAAGGTAATCATTTTAAACGGTTAACGGAGAACCTGGATGATAGAAGATATTTTAAAACGACATACTATACTTAACTCTTTAGATATAATAAAGATTAAGGAAGTTGCACGCAGTATAAATACAACTGCTGATCTCATGGGAGCAGATATCTTCATTGATTGTAAAACACATGCGTCTGATGCTGCAATAGTTGTAGCTCAGGCAAGACCATCCAATTCTAAATCTCTTTACGAAGGCTCGGTCATTGGGGAATTAGCTTACAGAAAAAATGAACCGGCTGTGCTTAGAACTCTTGAGGTTGGTATTCCAACCACTGATATGCTCGCTCAGACTCAGGAAAACAAGAATGTTAAACAAAATGTATCTCCTATAAAAAATGATGACGGAAAAGTAATCGGTGTATTAATTGCAGAAAAAGATGTTACCGATCATCTTGAAACAGAAAAGAACCTTACAGTCCTTGCCGAGACCACTGAACACCTTATGGAAACACTAATGACTCCAAAACAGAAAAATAATAGTCTTCCATATCATGTAACTGATGGCATTGTCATGTTTAACAGTGTTGGGGTTTGTATATCTTCAAACCCTGTTGCAAAAGAATTATATAAAAAACTTGGATATATGGATAAACTAGAAGGAATCAAGTTTTCCAACCTTGCTCTTGATGAAATCTCCTTTCATGACATTCTTGAAAAAAAGAATCTTAATACTTACGATATTGAAGCCGGAAAACTGACACTGCGCATCAAATATGCAGTTTTAAAAAATAAAGATTTGAAATTAACCGGAGTTGCAATGCTAATCAGCGATGTGACAGATGTAAGGAATAAAGAGAAAGAGCTGATCCTGAAATCAGTTGCAATGAGTGAAATTCACCATAGAGTGAAAAACAATCTTCAAACAATTGCAAGTCTTCTAAGACTCCAGTCCAGACGGATTGAAAATGATTCAGTAAAAACGGCTTTCAGTGAAAGTATCAGTCGTGTCTTAAGTATAGCAGCTACCCATGAAATTCTTGCTGAAGATGGTGTTGATGATGTTGATATCAAAACCATGCTCCAAAGAATTAATGATAGTATTATTGATAATGGATTTTCTGCAAACAAAAAGGTTGATATCTCCATAAAAGGAGATACTTTCATGGTTGATTCTGATAAAGCCTCATCAATTGCTCTTGTAGTAAATGAAATTATGCAAAACTGTATTAAACACGCGTTTGCAGATAGAGATGAAGGTACAATCAAAATTGTTATACAGAAAGGAGATGTGTTTTCAAATATCTCAATAACTGATGATGGAGCAGGCTTTAAAGTGGAATCACCAAGAAAAGGAAGTCTTGGTACTAAAATAATTGTAAGTATTGTTGAAGATAAACTGCATGGTAACCTCACAACTGATTCAGGATGTGAAGGGACCAGAGTATTTTTTGATTTTCCACACAGAAAAGATAATTATTACGAAAGATACAAAAACATCTGATTAATAGGTTATAACTTACTTCGGTAAGAAAATTTATACTCACACACAGCGTCGTGTGTGAGTAATGGCAATGAAGCCTGAATATTCGTTATATTTTAACGGATTTTCAGGCTTTTTTTTTGGCGTAAAACAGGTGAAGGAGAAGACGGAAATGAAAGAGTCCGTTCTGAGTGCCGGAATAGATATTGGCACATCTACAACACAACTGGTTTTTAGTAGAATCACTATCGAAAATACTGCATCTATGGTCTCAGTACCGAGGATGAGTATTGTTGATAAAGAGGTGATTTACAGAAGTGACATCCATTTTACGCCACTTAAGTCAAGAACTGAAATTGATGGTGATGAGATCAGAAAACTGATCGAAGGTGAATATAACAAAGCCGGGATCAGGCCTTCTGATCTCCAGACTGGTGCTGTAATTATCACTGGTGACACTGCCAGAAAAGAAAATGCTTCTGAAGTTCTGAAAAATTTGTCAGATCTTGCCGGAGATTTTGTTGTAGCAACTGCAGGACCATCCCTTGAGGGAATTATTGCTGGCAAAGGTGCCGGAGCGGATCTCTATTCAAGGGAAAAAGGAGCTGTTGTTGCAAATCTTGATGTTGGTGGAGGTACAACAAATATAGCTGTTTTTCGTAATGGTGAAGTGATTGATACTGCATGTCTTGATATTGGTGGCAGATTAATCAGATTCACTGATTCGAAACGGAATGTTGCCTATCTCTCTGACAAGATAAAAATACTTCTTTCAAAAATGAATATCAACATTTGTGAAGGAGACATTTTAAGCCATGCAGATGCCAAAAGAGTCTCTGCAAAGATGGCATGTGTACTTGAAGAAGTGATCGGAGTAAAAACCCCATCAAAAGATTTAGACCTTCTTATAACAGATTGTGATCTTAGAAGGGATTATCAAATAGATTATGTAACTTTTTCAGGTGGTGTTGCTGATTGTATCGAAAAGGCTGATAGAAGTTTAGACGATTATACTTACGGAGATATCGGAATACTACTTGGCCATGCTATTGCAGACTCAGATCTTTCAGTTAAAAGAGATGTCCTCAAATCCATAGAGACAATAAGAGCCACAGTTGTGGGTGCTGGTTCCCACACAACAGATATTAGCGGAAGTACAATAACCGTTACAGGATCAGCTCTTCCCATACAAAATATTCCTGTTCTTAAGTTGACTTCAGACGATGAAGATCTTCCAGTAGAAAAATGGGGGGAAGTTATAAAACGAAAGGTTAAGTGGTACCGCCTTGAAAATGAGCAGCAGAAACTGGCCCTTGCATTCAAAGGTCGAAGAAATATTAGTTTCAGTCAGATTCAGGTTTTGGCGGACAGCATAATTTACGGACTTGAAAATGGTTCTGAAGATGATAGCCCACTGATCATTGTTGTAGAAAATGATCTGGCAAAAGCTCTTGGACAGACACTGAAAGTAAGACTTGATTTTAATAGAGACGTTATCTGTATTGATACAGTAAAGGTTGAAAACGGTGATTATATCGATATTGGCCGGGAGCTATCAGAAAGTAAGGTTGTTCCGGTGATCGTGAAAACACTTCTTTTCAATTATTGAAAGGGAACCTCTAACAATTAGAATTTTGATTGAAATACAGATTATAAAACCTTTTGTTTTATAGCCAGTTGTTAGAGATTCCACAAAAAAAAAGAGGATTGATAAATGAGATTGAAAACAAAACTGTTCGGAACTCTTTATGAGTTTAAGGATCTCAATGATGTTATGGCAAAAGCCAATGAGGAAAAGTCCGGAGATAAACTTGCCGGAATTGCAGCAGCAACAGTCAGTGAAATGACAGCTGCAAAGGAAGTCCTGAGTAACATCACCCTTGCAGATCTGAGAAACAACCCTGCGGTTCCTTATGAAGATGATGAAGTTACACGTATTATTCAGGATGGTGTAAATGAAAAAATATACAATGAGCTGAAGAATTTCACAGTTGCAGAGTTTCGTGAGTGGATTCTAAGTCATGAGACTACAGGCGCAGACCTTAGAAGAGCATCAAGGGGAATTACTTCCGAAATGGTAGCAGCCGTTACGAAGCTTATGTCTAACCTTGATCTTATTTATGGTGCTTCAAAGATAAAAATTACAGCCCATTGTAATACAACAATCGGTGAAGACGGAGTTCTTGCTTTCAGACTTCAACCAAACCATACCACAGATGATGTTGATGGTATCAGACTTTCTCTGTTTGAAGGCCTTTCATATGGAGCAGGAGATGCAGTACTTGGGCTTAATCCTGTATACGACACTGTTGAGCCTGTTTCAAACGTCTTAAGAATGTTTCATGAAATAAAAGAGAAATTTGAAATACCAACTCAGACCTGTGTTCTTGCACATGTAACAACTCAAATGGATGCTATTAAACAGGGAGCTCCTGCAGATCTCATATTCCAGAGTATTGCAGGAAGTGAAAAAGGAAATACTGCATTTGGTTTAAATGCATCTGTCCTGAGTGAAGCAAGAGATTTGATGCTTAAAGAGGGAACCTGCGAAGGACCAAATGTAATGTACTTTGAAACAGGTCAGGGGTCAGAACTCTCATCTGAAGCTCATCATGGAGTTGATCAGCTTACAATGGAAGCAAGATGTTATGGATTCGCAAAAAAGTACAAACCATACATTGTAAACACAGTTGTTGGGTTTATAGGGCCTGAATACCTCTATGACAGTAAGCAGGTTATTCGTGCCGGACTTGAAGATCACTTCATGGGCAAGCTGACAGGAATATCAATGGGGGTTGATGCCTGTTATACAAACCATATGAAAGCTGATCAAAATGATATTGAAAATCTTTCTGTTCTACTTACTGCGGCAGGTTGTAACTACTTCATGTCAATCCCCCATGGCGATGACATCATGCTTAATTACCAATGTACAGGTTATCACGAAGTTCCAAGTTTAAGGGAAACACTAAACAGAAAACCAATCCGTGAATTTGAAATTTGGCTTGAAAAAATGGGTATCTATGAAAACGGCAAATTAAGTAAAAGAGCCGGTGATGCATCCATTTTTATTAAGTAGATAAGGAACCAGGAGAATAAACATGATTTCTGAAGATAGAATCAAAGGTATTATCGAAAATGTACTCAGAGAAATGGGTTCAGGAGAAATTTCTACTGATCTGAGAACCCGGGAAGCAACAGTATCTGATGATGATATTGTAGATTTTGGTGCAACAGACCTTAGAAAGCAGTTGCTGGTTCCAAACTCTGCAAACGAAGAAGCATACTTAAAGCTAAAAGAAACAACTCCGGCAAGACTTGGTATCTGGAGAGCAGGTCCAAGGTATATGACGCAAACTCAGCTAAGATTTCGTGCGGACCACGCAAGTGCACAGGATGCCGTTTTCAATAGTGTATCTGAAGAGTTCATCAAAGAGTGGGGAATCCTTGAGGTTAGTTCAAAATGTAAAGACAAGGATGAGTTTCTCACAAGACCCGATCTTGGCAGACAAATTAATGATGAAACTGCTGAAATACTGCGAAAAAACTGTGTGAACAAACCAAAAGTACAAATTGTAATTGTTGAAGGTCTGAGTTCCACAGCGATTGAAGTAAATGCACGTGACACATTTGAGTCACTGACCCAGGGCCTTAAAGGTCACGGAATTGAAGGTGGCACTCCCTTTTTCATCAGAAACGGAAGAGTTCCTTCAATGGATTCCGTATCTGAAGTTCTGCAGCCTGAAGTAACAGTTGCTCTTGTAGGTGAAAGACCAGGACTTGCAACATCAGAAAGCCTGAGTTGTTATATAGCTTACAAAGCATCTACATCTATTCCTGAGTCTGCAAGAACTGTAGTATCAAATATTCACCAAATGGGTACTCCTTCTGTAGAGGCAGGAGCGCACATTGCAGATATCGTTGTTAAAATTCTTGAACAAAAAACCAGCGGTATAGACCTTAAATAACAGGAGAAAAAGCAATGAAAGGTGACGCATTAAGAGCATCTGTTCTCAGTGTTAAAATGATTCCAAATGTTACTCCGTCCTTAATCAAGGAGCTTAACCTTGACCCTGCTCACAAAAGCATAGGGATGATTACTATGGATTGTGATGATGTAGGGTATACGGCTATCGATGAAGCAACTAAAAAAGCAGAAGTAAAAGTTGCATATGCAAAATCTTTTTATGGCGGTGCCGATAACGCAAACTCAAAACTTGCAGGTGAATTTATTGGAATCCTGTCAGGACCAACACCGGCAGAAGTAAAAAGCGGACTGGATGCAACAATTGAATTTGCTGAAAATGATGCAGCATTTTACAGCGCAAACGAAGATGATTCTATTGCATACTACGCCCATTGTGTATCACGTACCGGATCGCACCTGTCAGAAACAGCAGGTATCAAAGAAGGTGAAGCAATTGCTTACCTTATCGCTCCGCCAATTGAATCCATCTATGCTTTGGATGTTGCAATGAAAGCTGCTGATGTAGAAATGGTCTCTTTCTTTGGACCCCCTTCTGAAACAAACTTTGGTGGTGGTCTTCTAACCGGTAGTCAGTCTGCATGTAAGGCAGCCTGTGATGCTTTTGCTGATGCAGTTTGTCAGGTAGCTGCTGAACCTTTGAGGTACTAATATGGATGAAAAAGCTCTTGGTTTAATCGAAACAATTGGTTTGATTCCTGCCGTTGAGGCAGCAGATACAGCTGTTAAATCTGCTTCTGTTGAACTTGAGGGTTTCCGTATGATTGGTGCTGGTCTGGTGACAATTCTTATACGGGGTGATGTAAGTTCTGTTCAGGCATCTGTTGATGCAGGGAGATGTGCAGCTGAACGAGTTGGGGAAGTAATTTCTGCTCACGTTATTGCAAGAACAGGTGAAGGTCTTGAATCAGTTTTACCTGACCCTGAAAAAGGATCGACCAGTAATGATCTTTCTGATGTAAAAAATAGTACCGATGCTCTTGAAAAATCAAGTGATGCTTCTGATGAAGTAACAGATACTATTCTGGAAGTTGAAGAATCACAAATTGATTTTAAGGATATAACTGTTGAAGATGTGGATCTTGCAGACCAGATGGAAAGGGAAATTAGTTCTAAAATCAAAATCCCAGGAAAATCAGCACTGAAGAAAATGAATGTAACCAAGCTTAGAGAACTTGCCCGAAAAACAGAAGGCATTTCAATCAGCCGGAAAGATATTAAATCAGCCCGAAAAAAGGAACTGATAGAAGCTATTTTTAAAGCTCATCAGAAACAGGAGAAACTATGATGGTAGATAAAGACCTATTGTCGATTCAGGAAGCAAGAGCTTTAATTAGAAGTGCCCGTGAAGCCCTGACATACTTTTCAGATATAGGACAGGAAAAAGTAGATTCAATTATAAAAGCAATCACAGATGCAGCTGTTAGTAATGCAGAAGATCTTGCAAAAATGGCAGTTGAAGAAACAGGGTTTGGTAAATGGCAGGATAAGAAAGCTAAAAACATGCTTGCCAGTGAGAAGCTGTATCACCATATCAAAGATATGAAAACTATTGGTGTCATCAATGAGGATAAGGAAAAGAAAATTATTGAGATTGCTACTCCGGCAGGAGTAATAGCAGCATTAATTCCCTCTACAAATCCAACATCTACGACTATTTATAAAGCGATGATCTCGTTGAAATCAGGTAATGCCGTAGTTTTCAGTCCCCATCCAAGTGCAAAAAAGTGTATTGGGAAAACCGTTGAAATTATAAGATCCGCTCTGAAAAGTCAGGGAGCCCCGGAAGAACTTGTTTCTGTGATGAGTTTTCCTTCAATTGAAGGAACAGACGAGTTAATGAAAGAATCAGATCTTATCCTTGCTACAGGTGGACCGGCAATGGTTAAAGCGGCATATTCTTCAGGAACCCCGGCTTTAGGAGTTGGTGCTGGAAACGTTCCGGCTTTTATAGAAAGAAGTGCAGATGTTGATTCTGCAATTGATAAAATTCTTGTAAGCAAAACTTTCGATAACGGAACTGTTTGTGCTTCGGAGCAGGCTATTATCACTGAAAGAGTTATAGAAGAAAAAGTAAGAGCTTCTCTTATTTCCAAAGGTGTATATTTCCTTGAAGGTGAGAAACTAAACCGGGTAAAAGCTGTAATGGAGCGACCAAACGGAGCAATGAATCCTGATATTGTTGGCCGTGATGCTGGATTTATAGCAGCTAAAGCAGGTATTGAAATTCCATATGGCACCCGTCTTCTTGTGAGTGATGAAGAAGGTGTGGGACCTCGTTTTCCATTTTCAAAAGAGAAGCTAACAGCCCTTATCGGTTTCTATACAGTAGAAAACTGGGAAGAAGGCTGTGAAATGTGTTTTGATCTTCTGAAGAACGGAGGCATCGGCCACTCACTTGTAATACATTCCAACAACGAAGAAGTTATCAGAGAATTTGGACTTAAAAAGCCTGTTTCAAGAATGCTTGTGAATACTCCATCAACACATGGTGCTGTGGGTATCACAACCGGGCTTGCACCATCTTTTACTCTTGGTTGCGGCACTGTTGGTGGAAGTGCAACTTCGGATAATGTTGGACCTCAGCATCTTTTTAATATCAGAAGAGTTGCCTATGACCTTAATAACAAATCATGTGCAGCTCCAAAGATCACAGGGTCATCAGATGTTGATATCAAACTTGTTACAGAACTGATCATAAATCAGCTTAAAAATATAACTGTAGCATAAATAGTTTTATTGAATAAAACTTCCGTGAAAGCACAACGCTTAAAGCGGAATTTCAAAAAGGAGAAACATGATGTCATCATTAAGTGCACTTGGAATGGTTGAAACCAAAGGACTTGTTGGAGCTGTTGAGGCAGCAGATGCAATGGTGAAAGCAGCTAACGTTACTCTTATCGGACGTACACAAATCGGTGCCGGTCTTGTAACTGTTATGGTCAGAGGAGATGTGGGAGCTGTAAAGGCAGCTACTGATGCAGGCGCTGCAGCAGCTGAGAGAGTAGGAGAACTTGTTAGTGTGCATGTTATTCCTCGTCCCCATGGTGAAGTTGAATCTATTCTTCCAAACCAGGAAGGGTAACGATAAATGAAAGTTATAACGGAATCCTTTCTGAGACAGCAGTTCAGAAAAGAAATCCCCAAAACTTTTGAAGTTGCGGAGGAGCAGATAGTTACACCTTCTGCCTCTCAGTTTCTTAACGAAAAGAGAGTTAAGGTCGTAATGGTTGAAAGGATCAAGGTTCATGAAATTTCATCAGAATCTTCTCCAGAAAAAGAAAATATTCCTGAATACCGGAAAGAGACCAAATATGTTTCCGCAGTGGATGGAGGTTTTTATGAATCAAAGCCTGAACACATGACCCAGCTACATGGAAACAGACTTGTTTCAAAAGATCACTCTGTAATCGTTTTCCGTGGAAAACTTGATAGCTTCCAATCAGCAGTACTCTTGCAACAGCATAAAGCAAGTGAAGGAAACAGGCAAAAACTGGTCGATGATCTTTACGAAATACTTCAGCGATCAAGAGATGTCATGAGGGCTGAAGTAACTGACTGGAAAATTGAAAGCTCTACAATGATCGGTTTGACAGATCCTGAACTGAGAGAACATTCTCATAATCCTAAGAAGTATTTTGGGACAGGTCACCTTCTTCCATCTTTTGAAATGGGAGGGATAATACTTGGATTAAACTCTTTGAGAAGCATGGTTCGGGAAGTTGAAATTGCGTCTGTCGCAGCTTTGAAGCATGATTTTCAAATATCAAAACCTTACATTATTCAGACCCTGAACAGAATGAGCAGTGCAATTTATATCATGATGCTTAAGGAAAAATCAGGAAAATATCTGAGTAGGAGTAAATAATGAATGAAGCAATAGTGGAAGATATCATCATTAAAGTAATTGAAGAGTTCACGGGAAATGTTAATATTAAGGCTGCCTGCGATTGTGATGATACAATTAATTCCATTCCGGTTGAACTATCTGCAAGACATGTTCATTTATCAGAAGAACATATCCAGGAGTTATTCGGAGAACCTCTGGTTTTCAAAAAAGAGTTATCCCAGCCAGGTCAGTTTCTTAGTAAGCAGAGACTACGCCTTATTGGTCCAAAGAGTGTCATTAATAATGTCGCTGTGCTTGGACCGTCAAGGCCTTCTTCTCAGGTTGAAATTTCTCTTACAGATGCAAAACTCTTAGGTGTTGCAGCTCCTGTTGGCCAATCCGGTGAAATTGAAGGTACTCCTGGAATAATAATGGCTTCAACTGACTCAATAGTAGGTCTTGAAGAAGGAGTTCTTGTTGCAGGACGTCATATTCATATGCCCACATCAGATGCCAGAAGATTTGATGTTAAAGACAAAGAGATGGTCTCTGTTCATCTTGATACTGAAAGGCCTGTGATTATGGAAAATGTTCTTGTTCGGATAAGTGATGACTTTAAACTGGCTATGCATATAGATTTTGATGAAGGTAATGGCAGTGCCTGGAAAAACGGAGTTACCGGAAAAATTGTAAAAGGTGCAGTAAAGTATAATGGAATTTGAAATCACTAAATAATTGGATAATTGATCGAAATTTAAATGGAGTAGTTCGGTCAATAGACAGTTATTAGAGACTCCTTAATTGCAGAACACAGGAATTAATATGGAAACAAATGAACTTGTAAAGCTTATCGTAAAAGAAGTTATCGAAAAGCTTGGAACTTCTTCAAATGAAAACAGGGTTCTTATTTATGCAAAGAAAGGGTGTTCAGGTGCTGATCAGGTGCTTAAATATCTGGGAGATAAGACCTCGATAGTATGGGCTGAAGATAAAAAAGAAGATGAAGTTTTTAAGCGCCGTATTATCCCTTTTATAACCTGTAATCAGATGGCTGATCTTGCTGCCGGTAAAGCTGTTGACCCTGTCATGAGGAATGTACTTAAAGATCTGCTTTACGGAAATAAAATTGAAGTTTTTCAGTTTGAATACTGCCGGTATAAAGAGACTGCAGCTGAAGAATTAGTCAGATTATACGAGTCTTATGAAGAGAAACTGGCACTTTACGGACTGACTGTAATTGAAGAAATAAACGAGACAATATGCATCCGAAAAGTTCTTGTTTCTGAAAAAGATATAATCACGGCTAACGAAAATGGTGCCAGAGTTCTTAAGGTACCTGCAACAGCAATTATTACTCCCCTTGCAGTTGAATGTGCGCGGGATCTTAATGTGGAACTTTTGAAAAAATAAAGGGAATCCAATGATTATAGGAGATGTGGTTGGAAATATCTGGGCAACAAAAAAAGAGGAATCGCTTAACGGTTTAAAGTTAATGATCGTTAAAAGAGTTGATTCATACGGCAGTTCCGAAAATGAAAGCTTTGTAGCTGTAGATTTTGTAGGTGCCGGAATTGGAGATAAAGTTCTTGTTACCACCGGTAGTTCAGCCCGAATATCTATGGATCAGCCCAATTCACCTGTAGATGCTGCTATCGTTGGAATTATTGATGAAGTTGAAGTAATGGGTGAAGAGAAGAATAAACATGTTTTTTAAGGCTATAGTGATCTTCTCAAATGCCTTGATAGCAATTAAGCTGACAGAAATAGAGGAATAAATTATGGGAAAAAAACTGGTCAGAGCAAATTGTGTGGATGAATATATTTGCATCGAAACTGGAAGTATTTATGTTGATGGAAGTATTATTCTTGCACCGGGAGCAAAGGACTTACTGAGGAACAAAGGAATCAGGATTGTGTATGGTCCGAAACCCAATGCGCAGAAGTCAGAGATCTGTTCAACTTCAGATGCTTCAAAAATTGATCAACTTGTAGTCCAGATAGTTAAAATACTAAAGAATGATTTCTGTATTACTGACACCGAAAAGGTCGTCAGGATATGCAGTCAGGTTATTAAATTGATAAACAATAATTAACTAATAAAGGAATAATAAAATTATGAGCGCACTTGGATTAGTAGAAACTAAAGGTCTTGTAGGAGCAATTGAAGCAGCAGACGCTATGGTAAAAGCTGCAAACGTTGAACTTGTTGGAAGAGAGCAAGTAGGAAGCGGACTTGTTACTGTAATTGTACGTGGTGATGTTGGAGCAGTTAAAGCAGCAACAGACGCAGGAGCCGCAGCAGCAGAACGAGTTGGTGAGCTTGTTAGTGTTCACGTGATCCCTCGTCCTCACAGCGAAGTTGAAGCAATTCTTCCAAAGCGTTCTGCTGAGTAATTAGCAATGATTTGGATTCAGGGTTGTGCATAACAATCGTACAACCCATAGATTATAAGCTTAAAATGATGGAGTTACCAATGGAAGTAAATGAAAAAATGCTCGAAGAGCTGATTCGAAAAGTAGTTGCAGAAAGTCTCAGTGGTGGAACTGACGGCATAGTAAAAGATGTTGATAAAAAAAGTGGAGTAATATCCATCAAAACATCAACTGTTAAACCAGAAAAATTTGATACCGGAAAAGAGGGTGATGAAGTTTATCTGAAGGATGTTCTGAATCTTGAAGAGAGCCCAAGGTTAGGTTGCGGAATCATGGAGATGAATAAATCTGCTTTCGACTGGACTCTAAAATATGATGAAATTGATTACATAATCGATGGAACTCTTGAAATCATCATAGACGGAAGGAAAATCACTGGAAATAAAGGTGATATAATTCTTATTCCAAAAAATACTGCAATTAATTTCAGTGTTCCTGAATTTGCAAGATTTATGTATGTGACTTATCCCGCAGACTGGGAATCACAATAGGGAACCTCTAATAATTAGGATTTTGATTGAAATACAAGGCTGAGGAAAAAATAACGAGTTGATTTTACTACAATTATTTTTTTCAAAAACGCTGTAGTTCGGTCAAAAGACAGTTATAAAAGATTCTCAGTAGGAAAAAGATAGAACCTCTAATAAAAAAGCTGCTTCTTTAAATTCAGCGGAGACTGACATGAGAGATCATATAGTAGAAAAAGTAAAAAGTGCTGGTGTTGTGGGAGCCGGGGGTGCCGGTTTTCCAACGCATGTTAAGGTTAATGCAGATGTTGAAACAGTACTTGTGAACGGAGCATCCTGCGAACCTTTACTGATGAGTGATCCTTATCTTCTGGAAGATGAAACGGAACTGGTTGTTAGAGGCCTTGAAGCAGTTGTTGAGTGTACCGGAGCAAAATCAGGTATTATCTGTCTTAAAGGAAAACACAGCAAAGCAATGGAAGCTGTTGCACAAGCCATTGCAAAAGATAAAACCGGAAAAATTAAGATGTTTGAACTTAAGGATTTTTATCCTGCAGGAGACGAACAGGTTCTTGTCCGGGAAGTATTAGGAAAAACTGTACCGGAGGCTGGTATTCCACTCCAGGTCGGTGTTGTTGTCAGTAATGTTGAATCACTTCTAAACATTGCACTTGCTCTTGAAGATAAACCTGTAACAGATCGTTATGTAACAGTAACAGGTGAAGTCAGAAAGCCGATGATAGTAAAAGTGCCGGTTGGAACAAGTGCTGATGTTGTTATCGGTTATGCAGGTGGACCTTTAATTTCGGATTACAGAGTTGTTGATGGTGGTCCAATGATGGGGCGTGTACTTGAAAATCTAAATGTTCCCGTCACTAAAACAACCAGTGGCCTTATTGTACTTCCACCTGAACATAATGTTGTTGCCCGAAAAATAATGGAACCTGCAAAAGTAAGGCGAATAACCAACATGACTTGTTGTCAGTGTTCTCAATGTACTGATCTGTGCCCGAGAAATTTGCTTGGTCATGCCTTGCACCCACATAAACTTATGAGAGCATTTGATTTCACACAATCTGGTGTAGAATCAAAAAAAGAAGCTCTCCTATGTTCTGAATGTGGAATTTGTGAAAAATTTGCATGTCCTATGATGATATCCCCAAGAGAAGTAAATGCACAGATTAAAAAAGAACTTGCAGCAGATGGAATTAGATGGGACTCCACAGGGGAAAAACCGATAAATCATCCCTTCAGAGAAGATCGTTATATTCCTACTAAACGATTAATGCAGAGGCTTGATGTTATCAAATACGATACACATCCGGTTTTTGAAGGTGAAGTCTCTCCAGATCGTGTTGTCATTTCGCTTAACCAGCATATAGGAGCACCATCTTTTGCAGTAGTTTCTGTTGGAGATACCGTTAATAAAGGGGATCTTATTGGTGAAATTCCTGAAAACGCTCTGGGTGCACGAATTCATGCAAGTATTGACGGGCAAGTTGAATCTATTGAAAACGGTTCCGTTACTATTGGGAACCTCTAATAATTAGTATTTTGATGAAATAGAAAGCATTTCTCAAAAGAGGAATTATTAAAGATTCCCTATTAAAAATAATCTCTGATTTTAATCTTTTTAAGTATTCAGAGGTAAAGAAGGATCAAAATGAGTTTTAAAACAGTTGGTTGTATAGAACTTAACAGTATTGCAATAGGTATGCATGCAGCAGATGAGATGGTTAAAGCTGCAAATGTGGATCTGATTGTAGCGAGACCAACATGCCCTGGTAGATACCTTGTAATGGTTTCGGGGGATACAGGATCTGTAAAAAGTTCTGTTGAGACTGGCAGGGAGATCGGTGGATCAATGATAATTGACTGGTTTGTTCTTCCAAGCATTCATCCAATGGTTGTACCAGCTCTTAGCGGAACTGTAGATGTTTTATCCATTAATGCTCTTGGAGTAATTGAAACCTGTTCCAGTGCTTCATGTATTCTTGCTGCAGATGCTGCTGCAAAGGCAGGACAGGTTGATCTTATAGAGATTCGTTTTGCAACTGGTCTTGCGGGAAAATCATACGTTACCATGACAGGTGATGTTGGTTCAGTTGAAGCATCTGTTCAGGCAGGTGTTGAAGGGGTTGGGGAATCAGGACCGGTTCTGAGTAAAGTTGTGATCCCGTCCCCAAGTGATGATTTGAAGCAAAAGTTACTTTAATAAATCAGGTTTATAAGTATCTGAAGTTGTATGGGATTATTAAACTAAATCTTACAATTCAATACTTGTTTTATATTGATAAATTTAATATGGAGGGGGAGATAAATCTGCACTGATTTTTAAATAAATTTGATAAAAAGTGTAGTATCTCGTCTTATCCGGCAATTTGCCGGTGATTTTAATAGAGGGAAACCTCTAATAATTAGAATTTTGGATGAAATACAAGGCATTTCTAAAAATAACGAGCTGATTCGTTTATAAAAAGCATTTTATTTATAAACATTATAACAGTTTTTTTTGGAAATAGACTCTGTTGTTTTGTTTTGATTTTTTAAAACAACTTAAGTATTTCGCCAAAAGAGCATTTATTAGAGATTCCCTGGAATGACGAAGAGGATATTTGAATGGCTGCTATAGGAAATTTTATTATTTATATTATTATGGGATGTGCAGTGTTAGGGGTTTTTGCATATCTAAAAGATGAAGAGAGTCCACTTGGAAAAGAGTTTATTGAAGGACTTTACAGTATTGGACCAATTTTTGTTCCAACTGCTGGTATTCTTGCATCACTTCCATACCTTTCAGTATTTGTTAAATCAGTTTGTGGACCTTTCTTCACAGCATTAGGTGCAGATCCGGCAATTGCTGCAACAACAATCATTGCTGTTGATATGGGGGGATATCAGCTTGCAGATGTTCTTGCTCAGTCAAGAGAAGGCTGGATCATGGCTATGGTTGTTGGTTATATGTCTGGCGCAACAATTGTTTTTTCAATTCCTGTTGGACTTACAATGCTTAAGAAAAAAGACCATAAGTATATGGCACTTGGAATGATGGCAGGACTGCTTAGTATTCCAATCGGTGTTTTTATCAGTTGCAGTTTCATTTCGATTTCCGATCTTGCTGTGAGGGGAATAATTTCTACAAATGTCGATTCAGCACTTGTTTTAGGACTTTCCTTTAAGTCAATTTTTCTAAATCTGCTTCCGCTGACTATATTCTGTGTTAGTCTGGCTGTTGGACTTAAACTGGTTCCAAAAGCGATGATCAAAGGTTTCCTTTTCTTTGGACGAACAATGAGTATCGGCCTTACACTTGTACTTGTATTCTCAATTGTTGAATACTTCACAGGAGTGTTCTCAGCTGTATTTGGAAATTGGGGATTCGATCCGATTATTGCAGATGAAAAAGATCAGTTCAGAGCTCTTGAGATTGCAGGATACATTGGAATCATGCTTTGCGGTGCTTTCCCAATGGTATACCTTATTAAAAAATATCTTGCAAAACCAATGGATATTATTGGCTCAAAAGTTGGACTGGAAAGCACAGGTTCCGCAGGTATTTTAGCTGCTGCTGCAAACATTCTTGCAATGTTCCGTCTAATTGAAGACATGAGATCCAAAGACAAGGTTCTGTGTATAGCATTTTCTGTATGTGCAGCTTTTACTTTCGGTGATCACCTTTCATTTACAGCTAACTTCCAGCCAAATTTAATTCTACCTGTTATGAGTGGAAAACTTCTTGGCGGTTGTGCTGGATTTGGTCTCGCATATCTTCTTTCAGTTCCTGCTGCAAGATTACTTGAAGCTGAAGAAAATGATAAAATCGAAACTGCTGGTGCTGAACCAGCTCTTGAAGGTGCATAAAAAACTAAACCCTTATGTTGCATAAAAAATATGATGAAAGAGGAATCTCTTTAAGTATCAAAGGATTGAGGTAAAATACTACATCTTCACCTTTGATGCCTTGTGAAAGAACCAACCTCAACTTTTGCAACATTAGGTAAAATATCAGAAAATGATATTATTATAACAAAGAGGGTGGGAAGCTGAATTATCCGGTTCTCACCCTTTTTTTAGGTTTAACTTCTTAGCAGAACCAAAATATCGTAACAATTCGAGAAGGAGTAATAATGTTTAAGCATGCTGGTTTGCGTTCGAAAATGCTTCTTGCAATATGCAGTATTGTTCTGGTGTCATATGTTGCAACTATAAGTTGGGTTACTATCAAAGCTTCAGAGACTGCTAAAAGAGAAGCAGAAGAGATCGCAGAAGAGATTGCGTATAAATATGGCGGCAAAGTTAAGTCAGAAATTGACAATGCCATGGATACCGTCAGAACTATAGCTTTTGTTTTTGAGGGGTTAATAAATTCAGACAATCCACCAAAACGTTCTGATCTGAACAAAATTCTAAAACAGGTACTAATAAAAAATCCTCATATCATTGCAATTGATACCTGCTGGGAGCCGAATGCATTAGACGGAAAAGACAGTGAATTTATAAAACAGCCTGGACATGATTCAACAGGACGCTTTGTTCCATACTGGTACAGAGAAAATGGTATAATTAAGGTTGAGCCCCTTGTTAATTTTGATACTGAAGCATGGTATCAGGAACCAAGGAGGACGGGTAAAGAAATTTTTACTGATCCATATGTTTATCCGGTTGGTGGAAAAGATGTTTTAATGGCTACTGTGGTTGCTCCAATTAAAAAGGGAGAAAAGTTTGTTGGAATTGTTGCCATCGATATCTCCCTTGAAACATTTTCTGAAATGATTTCAGGTATAAAACCATTTGATGTGGGTTATGGATACCTGATTGCTAATAATGGTTTTATTGTAGCCCATCCTGTTAAAGAAAGAGCGGGAAAACTTATTGATGATGTTATGAGTATAGAGGAATCAAAACCACTAAAAGAATCTATAAAAAATGGAAAAATTTATAAAATAGTCGGAAAATCAGAGAAAGAAGAGCAGGATACTTATCAGGTATTTGTACCTATTTCCATTGGAAAAACTGATACTCCATGGAGTATTGGAATTGTTGCTCCTGTTAAAAAAATTATGCAGGATGCAACTAATTTAAGAAATTCAGGTATTATCATAGGAACTATTGCTTTTATTCTACTGTTTATTGTTGTCTGGTTTATTTCTGAAAAAGTTGTTATTCAACCTGTAAATCAACTTGTTGAAAGCATCAAAGATATTGCAGAAGGGGATGGGGATCTGACAAGAAGACTTCCTGTAAAATCGAAGGATGAGATAGGTTCTCTTTCAGGATGGTTCAATACGTTTCTTGATAAACTTCAGCACATAATAATCAATCTTGCTGAAAACTCCCGTGAAGTTGGTAGTTCGTCAAACGATCTGCTTTTAATAGCCGGAAATCTCTCTACAGGTGCTGAAGATACATCAGAAAAATCAAATGCAGTTACCAAAGCAACAGAAGAGGTATCTTCCGGAATTATTAATATTGCAGCAACTATGGAACAGGCTTCTAATAATACCGATATGGTTGCAACTGCTGCTGAAGAGATGACCTCTACAATTGGAGAGATTGCTGTTAATGCAGAAAAAGCGAGAGGTATTTCAGAGAATGCAGTTGTCATCGCAAAAGGTGCTTCCAAGAAAATGGAAGATCTTGGAAAAGCTGCAAAAGATGTGGGTGATGTGACAGCAACAATCAGTGATATTTCAGATCAAACAAATTTGTTAGCACTAAATGCAACGATTGAAGCAGCAAGAGCTGGTGAAGCTGGTCGGGGTTTTGCAGTGGTTGCAAGTGAAATTAAGGAACTTGCATTACAAACTGCCACGGCTACAACTGAAATCCAGAATAAAATTGATGGGATTCAGGGAGTAACTGAAGGAACTGTTTCTGAAATACTTAATATTTCCAGTGTTATTTCAGAAGTAAATGGAATTATTTCTGGTATTGCAACTGCTGTAGAAGAACAGTCTTCAGCAACTACTGAAATTGCTGAAAATATATCTCAGGCATCAGTAGGTATTCAGGATATAAATTCCCGTGTTGCCAGAAGCTCAAATGTAGTAACTGGCATATCAGGAGATATAGCTGGAGTTTGTGAGAATGCCGAGGATATGAATGAAGGTAGCAGAAAAGTTCACTCCAAATCTGAAGAGTTGGCAAATCTTGCAGACAAACTTCGTAGTATTGTTGAAACGTTCAAAGTTTAAAGTGTTTTAGAAGAAGTAAAAATTAGAATAAACCAGAGGGAGCTGAGTTATTATCGGCTCCCTTCTTATAACTTACCACGAAGCTCCGTAACTTTAGACACAAACTTTGTTACGGCCAGTCATCTTCGCATGATATAGCGCTTTATCGGCTTCGGCAATCAGTTTGTCTGGTGATGATTTCTGATTTGGAATGACTGTAGCGATTCCCACACTTACAGTTACGACTTTAAACGCTTCTGATCCTTTATGTTCAATTCCAAGCGCCTCTATTTCGTCCCGGAGCCTGTTTCCCAAAAACCATGCATTTTCATCTGTCTCAGGCAGAATAATTATAAATTCCTCTCCGCCGTAGCGGGCAGCCATATCACCCGGCCGTTCTGCAATGCCTTTTAATATTACAGAAATCTGTGTTAAAACACTATCACCGCTTTGATGACCATATCTATCATTGTACAATTTAAAATAATCAAGATCGCACATTATCAATGACAAAGGTTTCTTACTCCTTTCCAAACGCCGCCATTCTTTGTCCAGGATTTCATCGAAATGACGACGGTTAGCAAGACAGGTCAATCCGTCAATATTGGCAAGATGTTTGAGCTTCTCCCTGTTTTTCTCCATCTCCAAATGTACTTTATGAATGCGGTGGAAAAATATTCCAAGTGCAAAAATTATGATAAATATTGCGGTATTAATAGCCCCGCTAAATGGTGCAATCTGTAGCCAAAGTCCACTCATATTACTATAAAGCAGTAATTGTTTTACTAAGTGACCAATCGCACGGGAGACGGCAAAAATTGCAATGGCAATAGTCAGCATGAAAATGTAATGCCTGAAAATATCTTTGCTGTTTCTTTGTGCCCATTTCCAACATACTTTTACACACATAAAAGCGATAACAAGTATCAATAATGATCCTGAAACATCTACAAATATGATAGGTTTCCATGAAAGATTCATTCCAGCATCCTCCACTTTCGTAAAGCAAGCAGTAAGAAAACCAAAGAAGGGACAAGAAGTAAATGATCCAGTCTTGTTAAATAAAAAATTACATCTGTAAAATCTTCAATATAATAAGCTACAACAGTTCCACTATCTTTAACGAACTTTTCAGGTGCCACAAACTCATTTATCAAATGTCCGGAAAAGGTAACGACATTCCATGCTATGATTAGCCAAAGAAAAATTTTAAATTCAAGCCAGCCAGGATCTTTCTTCTGTATTTGATACAGATGGAACAGCAAATATCCCAATCCTATTAAAAACAGTATGTGGCCTATCTGATGAGATACTAAACCTTCCACGCCACCATGAGACTGTACAGCCCATGCAGGATTAGTACCTATCATTAAGAAAGCAAAAGCGCATATAACAATTGAGAATTGTTTGATCTTACGCTTACTTATATAGTGAACAATAAAAATAAGACCAACCATTACTATATAAGAAGAAAAAAACTCTAATATCCCTTTTAAGGCATTCATTATTAATTCCTTCTAACTTAAGGGAACCTATAAAAACTAGAAATTTGATTGAAATACAAGGGTAAGAAATAAATAACGAGGCGATTTTACAACAGTTTTTTATTTCGAACAACGCTGTAGTTCAGTCAAAGAGCAGTTTTTAGAGATTCCCTTATTTTTCAGCAGGAGCGTTTTTTTTTTACGCTCCGCTGCAAAAGTCTTGTTATGTGGTCGGGATTTCTTCTTGTGCTTTTTATTTCTTTAGTCTTTGTTAAGGTGCATAAAATTCATCCCTACGAAGCTTGCCCCATATTTGAATATGCAAACTCATAAAGAAAACAAAAAGAATTTTTTTTAAATGTTTAACAAACAGTTTATCAGAAATTGATTAGAATTCACAGTTGATTTGATTTTTCTTTTGTAGGATGGATTCTATGCATAGTAATTGTGAGATAGAAATTCGTTCATTAGAAAAGCAGTCGGGACTTCTCCTTCCTGCCTTTTATTTCTTTAGTCTTTGTGAAGGTGTTACACTTGCATTTTTAAGGTTTTTTTAAGAGAAAAATATTGAACAAGTCTCCGACGGCAAACTTTTTATGAATGATAAAATTTGCCATTATCTCCGTAGGGTGTGTTTATGATCTTCCAAACGCACCGTCAACAATGGTGTTGAATAGAATTTAAAAAGAATGAAGAACGATATTTAGAAAAAGGGAACCGAAGTTTTTCAGTTGCCATAATTTAGACTATATTCGTGTAAAGGTGCGTTGATAAACCATTAACACACCCTACGAAACTGATCTTTTTGCGAAACAGATATAACAAAAAAAAACGTAGTAAAATCAACTCGTTATTTTTTGTTATTCCTTGTTTTTCATCAAAAATTCTAATTATTAGAGGTTCCCTTATGTTAATATAAAAGTAACCAGAATAGGAACAAGTATTGTTAACACAACTCCATTAAAAAGAGCATAGATAGCATATTTTTTACCGGAGTAAATACTTACAATCGGAAGGGTTGTATCCATAGAAGTTGCTCCACCTGATGCTATTAAAGATAGGTTCCCAAAATATTTTACAAGAAGTGGCGCTGCAAGTATCGTTAAAACCTCCCGCATTAAATTAGAAAGAAGTGCTATTGTTCCAAATGTCTCACCACTCAGTTTTGTTATGTAAATACTCGAAAGGCTATAATATCCAAAACCACTACCAATTGCCATTGCCTCTTTTATTGGAACATCGTTTAAAAATAGTGAAATAGCTGCCGACCCGGCAAGTGAACCAACAACAACACATACAGGTACTATAATAATTTTTAAACCGACTTGCTTGAATACAGTCATCACATTATCACTACCAATACTTACACCCACAAAGAAGACAAGAACATAAACTATATACATTGTAATGTCAGAATTAACTAAGAATGAGGGAAAATCTGCAAATAGTCCGGTAAAAACACCAATCACAAAAAAAGCTAAAATAATCAGACTACTTTTCATGTCCAATCCCTCCTTCTGAAAAAGAAGTGATATGCTGCCCATGAGAGTATGACACTTCCAAAAACAGAGCTAAGTGTTATGATAAGTGCTTTAAACCCAATTATATGTATATTCTTTACAATAACTTCATTCATACCCACTGATAAACCTAAGAAAAAAAGCAGGAAAAAAATCACAAGCATTACGATATTGTCGACATATTGAAGAATTTTTTTCTTCTGTTTTAACATATTTCCGATTATCATTCCCAAAACCATAACTACAATAATTTCAATCATATTAACTTCCTGTTTAGTTACTTATTGTAACTCTTTCATACCCTAACTAAATCTAACACTTAAGGAATCTATCTAACCCAAAACCTTCAGCTTCACAGGGTGCGCTTTTGTATTCTAACACACCTCATGCTATCGATTTCGTTTTGTTCTCAATAATAATATGCTAAGTACTCGCAGTACTGTCACATAAACCATTAGCATTATCGAAAAAGAAATTTTAGGGCCAATACTTTTTGGATCGGAAAGATCAGATAAAAAAGCAACGGTCCAAACCAGAGATGTGGTTAAAGCTAAATAAAAACTTAACTCTGTCATTTTATCAAATTGATTTAGTTTCTGTTCTTCTTTGAAATATATGAAGAAAGAGACTATTATTATTACAAAAAAAACTACCAATGCATTAAAGTCCATAAAAAGACTAAGCATATTTACCTCCTAATACTAATGTTGTGTCACATAACAGTTTAATTAATATTTCCTCTTACTGAGATTAAGGCTAAAAATGGAAAAAAATAACTTTGATTTTCCACTTATTTAATTTCAAATTAAAATCTTCATTTCCATCTATTATATTAAAACATGAAGACGGAAATTAATTAACGCCAAACGTTAATGAAAAAAAATGATAAAGACAAGAACAAATAAATAGGTTGTCCTTATAGATTTTTTTCAGCACATCATTTTGTGCAGTTTGTGTCCAAAACTACTTGTTAGCGGCATGACTAAAACTTAAAAGCTTAAATGCCCATTCTTCGTTCATTTCTGGATAAACTCTATTTATCTCTAATGAAATTTGATAAAGTTGATGATTTGCTAATTTTTTAAACTCAAAAAGTTGTTCAAAAGAGCTATTCCTTTCAAGGGACATAAAAAGTATTGGAGCAAGGTCTAAAAAATGTGGATGAGCTGTAAGTGAATTCAGGTATGCTTTTGCAAAATGGCTTCAAAAATACAGAGGTTGACTTCATTACCTCTTTTACTGTTATAATTCAAAAAAAAATTTTTAAATCCATACAATATGATATTGACAAGCCATAGTATGTGATAGTTTTTTTCAAAACAACTCATGTTACCCTTTTTTGATCGTGGTGAAGATCATCTATGGAGGACATATCAATACTATAAAAGACATAAGTTGCATAAAAGAGGAGAAATATTATGGAAAATCAGGAAAAGGAAATTTTTTATCCAGGAAAAAAAAGATCATATCTTTTAGTTACTTTAGCATCCACAGCGCTTTTATCAGGAATATTCTTAGCTTCTTTTGGTGCAAAAGAAGGTTGGGGAATTATTACAATATCTTTTTTGGGGCTTATATCTATTGTAAAAGAAAATATCAAGGGGGGTAGTTTTCTTGAATTGAATAAAAAAGGCTTCAATATGCACTTTGCAAAAAAAGATCATTTAATTAAGTGGACAGATATTGATAAATTCATGCCTGAGAAAAATGTAGGTTCAAAAATGGTTTCCTACTACTTTACTTCAAATTATATAAAGCAGAATAAAAATACTAAAAAAAACATTTTTAAAATCGGAGAAAAGAAAGGTTTCCTGATTGAAAACTTTGGCAAGAGTCCGGAAGAACTTGCAGAGATTATGAATCAGTGGAAAAACAAGTTCAACAAATAAAAAAGGTCTAATCAGTAATAGCCTTGCCTTTATAGATTATCATAGCGAAGATGCATAAAATGCACATTATATAGCTGGTTTTAATTGTTAGAGAATTTTTTCTCATTCTTAATCAATTTGTATTTTCCAAATACATTATAAATATCGATTTCGATATTGTACTTTTTATTACTATGACCATTTGTTGCTTCATAAAATAATCTTATTCCAGTTGATGTTACTTTGTATTTAGGAACTTCAAAAGTATTTTCATGATGATCATTCGTATATATAGAAAGTGTATGAAGTACTTTTGTTGTACCATCATATTTATAATCTTTCATCCACTGAATATACAACCACGAACAACCAAATAAAAAATCGTATTGAATAATTCTATAGAACCCTGAAAGCTCATCATTCTTCCAGCTACCACAGGTGTATACGTTACTGATATGAGTTTGGTGATGTTTTAAAATATATTCTCCAGCCCATTCTGCACTATGTGAGTTTGATTGGGTAAAAAAAAGAATTACAATCGTATATATTGAAATTATTGCTTTTCTATTCATGGTATTCACAGTTATTGGAAAAAAATAATAAAGACAAGAATAAATAGGTTGTCTGTTGTCTTTTTTATTATGTAAGTACATCCAGAAATTGAGAATAAGGTGAAATGTTTTTGACAGCATTGCTTTAAGTTCATGATGCGACAATCCTGTTTCGCCCTTCATTTTTTTCACGGTAAAGAGATTCATCTGCACGGGCAATCGTTGACTCTAACTCTTCACCTTCTTTCCACTCAGTTACACCAATGCTAAGTGTACAGTATTAAACCCCCATCAATAGGAAAATGTCGTTCCTCCACTTCCTTTCGCAATCGTTCTGCCAATACATCGCCCTTCTCTTTATTTGTTTCCGATAAAACCACAACAAATTCGTCTCCACCAAATCATGCACAGCTACTAAGCTTGAATTTTAATCAAAATATGTACTCATTTGTGAGAGGAGCCATTTTTTTTAGAGTGTGATATATTTCACTGACAAGTTTTGTACCCTCTGGTTAACATGCGCCAATAGATTATATCATAAAAGTCGATACTGATAGAAGAGAAGCAACAGCCCTAGGGTTGGTGGTATATACTGCGGACAAAAAAACCATAATTTTTTATGATTTGTTGTGTCTTAAATTTAAGATAAAGGTTTGTAAGAAATGAAATTAAAAGAGTCTTCAAAAAGAGACGAGATTTCTAATAGAAGGTATAAAGACATCAAACAGATAGACGCAAAGATTCGTAAATATCCACCGAAGTACAAATGTGGAAAACAATAAGGTCAAAAAGAATGAAACATTATTTAATCAAAACAGTGCTTTTTTTACTGTTTGTTTTTCTGGTACAACCTCTGTTTGGAAATACTAAGAGAATTAAAACCTCTTATTATGGGCCCAAAAATAAACTTAGTCATTATGAAATAGTTAAAAAAGATAAACGGGGAAATGTAATTATTAAAGCTTCTTATTCCTCTAAAGGAGAAATGTCTTATAAACTGATTTTTGACTATAATCAACAAGGACAGTTAGTTAAGAAGGTGCACCATACAAAAAAACATGGTCTTTATCAATATCATCAGTTTCAATATGACTCCACTGGTAATTTAATCAAAACCTCACATTTTAATACGAAAGATGAGTTGATCAATTTTGAAAAAAGACTTTATAACTCCAATGGCGATTTAATCAAAACCTCACATTTTAATATGAAAAAGAAGCTGATTTGGTATAAAAAAAGGCTTTATAATCAAAAGTATAATCAAAAGAAGTTACATAAAGAAGAATTTCGTGACACTAATAATCGTTTGCTATCCTATTTCATTTATCATTATCAGACTAAAGAACCCGTAATGACCAGAATAAAGTATTTCTATCATCATGGAAAACCTTTTAAGTCTTCTGTTTATGCCTATAATGCCAATGGCAAGATGACTTATCATCAGGAATATGCTCCACCTGAAGTTCGGGATGGAAGATGGTCTGAGGGTTATGAATATGATAGCCAGGGCAGGATCAAGGCTTATTTTCTTATGGCTTATAACGAAGGGGAAGAATCTCATCACTATGACTATAATATGAAAGGCAAACTAGTCAGGATCTCTGTTCATGAATTAGGCAGTTTAAGATCAAAGGGAAAGTTGATGCATTATACCAGGTTTGAATATGACTCCAAAAAAAATCTGATCAAAAGAACAATAGTGAAAATCGACGCTCAGGGTAATGAAAGAGATGCCCATTATACTACATATAGTTATGAGAAATAAATTATGAAGACAATAAAAACAAAGTGGACAATACCGATGTGTGGTACTTGCTTTTGAGCCTTATTAATATAAAATAATTGTTTCTCTGTTTTAAATTAAAGGAGGAGTTTTGAAACATATAAAAATTGGTTTATTCTGGATAGCAGCTTTAATAATTTCATGTATGGGAGTAACTACAATGGCAAGTCAAATACATTTTCAACCTGTTACTTTTGAAGATATGATACAGCGTTCAAACTGTATTGTTATAGCCCATACTCTTAAACCGGAATACACCATTGAAAAGGTACGGATTCCTCGTGGTTGTTTTGCAGTTCCATACAAACGAAAAGTTTATCACTATAAAATAGATGAGGTTTTATATTCTCAAAAAACAATAAATACAGGTGATACTATTGAGGTTGTTGGTGCTGATGATGAAACGATGTTTGAACTTTATATTCGTTTTTACGGCGAAAATGTAACCAAGTCTCCAATTTTTGATCGCTATAGCTCATCTATTGAATCAAAAAATAAAATGATTCTTTTTCTTTCTTCTGTAAAAGGAAGACGTTATAGTTATTCATGCATTGAGGCCTATGAAGATATAAAATTCATAAATAAAGTGAAAAAGGCAGTAAAGAATAAGTCAAAACAGACTTCTTATTGATTATTGAGAACCTCTAAAAACAGTTCGTCAACACAGTTTTAAATAGCAAATATAAAGGAGATGAATTTATTTATGGGATCAAATTTTTCTTCCTATGAACAGAATAATACTTCTATTTTAAAAATTAAATCAAGAAGAGGAGAAGACCTTCTGTACAGGTTACAACTTGATTTAGACAATTCTTTTGCTGAAAAACAAGTAGATATAACTTACAATAGAAATGTTTTATGCAATAACTGCAAGGGCAGTGGGCTATCTCAGGGAGGAATTATAGAACCATGCCCGCAATGTCATGGAACCTCAGAAATAAAAAAAACAAGTGGTATGTTTACTGTCTCTCAAAGCTGTCCAGAATGTAATGGATATGGAGAAATTGCAATCAGACCCTGTATACATTGCAATGGTAATGGTTATAAACCGGAAGATATTACTATTAATGTTGATATTTCTAAATTTATTCATACCGGAAATAAAGATGTAAGAAATGTCACAGATAGAATCATAGTTCGAGGTTATGGAAACTGTGGTTTTAGAGGGGCTCCCTATGGAGACCTTCATGTCATACCGCAAAACTGAATTATATAATTAAAAAAGATAAGGGTAGAGGGCAGGTATAAATCCATGTCCTCTACTATACCTGTTTTTTAGGGAATATTCATTCGTAATCTTTTTCGCCAGACACTAAGACGCATTTCAAGTTCCTTTGTCTCTTTAGGGTATTCATTTTTAGCCTTGTTTTTATCCCAGTTGTAATGCCCCTGACCCAGAGATTACTAATTTAAAAGAACATCTAAATCAATATCTGCTCCAATATGTTTTTTGAATATTTCCTTAATTCTTCCGTTATCTTTCATCTTTCTAATTATATTATCATAAATTGAAATGAGTTTGTTCATATCATATATGATCAGTATTATTTCCAAAAACATTGTAATACAATCTGCTTTTTAATGGTTTTTTTAAAAAAGTTATTTTGTTTTTAAAACCTTTCTTGTTAATTTGAGTAAGAGTAATAAATGTGGGTAGTGCAATTAAATCAAATCTTTTTGAGTTAAGCATTTCCAATTCAGAACCTTTTTTAGGCAGATTATGAAAAGTAAGCCCCGATTTCATAAATTTATCTGTATATGTAATCCCGTTAATAACTCCAACGCGGAGGTTTTTAAAATCATTAAATGAATTATAGTGTATTTTATTTAAATCTTCAGTTCGATAAAAAAAATGCCAGCTTAATCTAATAATTGATTCAGTGGGATAGATAAAATATTTTTCTCTATGTTTTCTATGTGAGTACAGCATTGCCATCTGTGCTCTACCTATTTTAAGCTCTTGCTGGATTCTTAAATCTGAGTCAACAATATGAAATACCGGATTTAAGCCCATTTCTCCTAAAGCTTCTTTTAGAATATCAACTGCAATTCCTTTTACATTGCTTCTACTACCTTCAAAATATTTTAGAGGTGGATCATTAGTTCCCAGCACAGTAAAATTCTTAGCAATCAAGCTGCTGTTAAATGATATAAATAATATAAAAAGTCCTATTATTATTTTTATAGTATTCATATAACCCCCTTTAAGTGTATTCATCCAAATCGGTTTAATCCTCTTTCCAAACGTTAATATATTAGCCCATATTTTTTTTGAAGTTCTATAAATTGTTGAGTTTTCTTATATTTTCTCATTGCTTCAGCAAATTTTTTCGAAAGAGATTCGAGTCCTCTATGTCTGGAAAAACCGATATGATAATTCGTTCCCCGGAGTGAAAATCGTGAATTGTTCCTTTTAGCGTTTTTACCAATATAAGTAATAGCCTCTGCTTCACCCGTTTTCATCATATAAACAGCCCTTTTCCAAGGGTAACTTTTAAAAACTATTGAAACATTTAAATTACTTGAAACAACCCTGAAAACACACCTTTTTCTTCTTTCTCATAAGAACTGTAATCGCCATTACCCCTTACAATAATTAGTTCCTGAGAATGTGGAAATGCCAACGTCTTAATAACAAATCGCAGGATTTACTTACTTTTTCGGCTACTGTGCAGGCTGAGCGAAGAGTTAATGCGATCCAGTTCATTTACTGTTTATGTTTTTGCTTATTACCAATTAAGAGTTCGTGTTTCCACACCAGACACTGTTTATGTTAAAACCGTTAAGATAGAATATAGAGATTAAGTTAGTGTAAAAAAATGATAAATACAAGATCAAAGAAATAGATTATCAGTTTTTTTATTATTGTGCAAAGTACATTCTATGCACATTTATTGCGATATAGAAATTCGATCATTATAAAAAGCTGTCGGGTCTCCTTCCTGCCTTTTATTTCTTTAGTCTCTGTGAAGGTGCATAAAATCAACCCGTGAAGCTATCAATTAGTAGAAAAATAAAATTCCCAGAAAATTGTTGATAAGATATTTCATAGTCAGCTATTTTTCATTCCACAGCCATTTACCATTAATTTCGATTAATGACACATGGGTTTTGTGTTCTTTGCCATTAACTATGATAACAATATCAATAGATGCTAATTGTGACTTGAATAGCTTTGCCTTACTCTTCTCCTTAATAGGATATTTTGACCATATTTTTGCATACTGTTTAATAGTGAATTCGCCTTGTGACAGCATTTTCTTAATCCTTGGTGCCAGCATTTTATCCAATTCAACAAGATCACCTGTTTTTGAAGCATTAACAAATGATTCGAATGTATTATCAGGTGTCGATAAATCATATTTAACATAACTTTCGCTTGAGAGTGTATTACAACTTGCTAAACTAAAAATAACTAAAAACAGAATTACATAATTTTTCATTTTTCCATCCTTGCTGACGTTTTAATAACGGATCGCACTATTTGCTTTCCTTCTATAAGCTGCTCAGTACGTAGTGTGCTTTTTTGTTTCCTAACGCACCGACAACAACCATTTTAGATATAATATAGAAGTAAAATAAAACCAACCATTTAAAAATAATTATTTAAATTTTTAGGCAACTTTCATTATTGATATAGTCTCGTAAATGTACGTTGATAAGTCGTTAACACACCCATCATGACTGTAAGTATTGATAATATAGATTATATCGATATCTTGTTGATAATTTTGTTAGTTTCGTAGGGTGCATTTTATGCACCAATAACAATACCGCAATTCGGTCAACACAAAAGACAATTGTGATTTCTCCAATCGGCTTTATATTCCTTTGAACCTTGTAAATGTGCATAGAATGCACCCTACAGAACTACGAAGCTGCGAAGCTATTCGGGTAGATGAAATAACATTACCGACAACTTAACTTCTCTATTTTTGTCATCATTGATATGAAATCTGTAATGACACCACCCTTCCTCCTGCTCCGAAACAAAACCCAAGTAATTTTCATGTTCAGGTGTTGCTGATTTCACTATATCAAGGACCGGTGAAAGTTCTTTATTTTTCACAAACATAACAATAGCGGCTTTTGAGTCACGCCATGTTAAATAACCTAAAAGCTGGTTGATAGTATCTAAATATGATTTTCTCCCTCGCCAAAACTTCAGTTCTGCAATGAAAACGTTTTTTCCTTCATGCCTTAACAAAATATCGGTTTTTCCAGACTTGTTAAACGTTTCACCTGTAGCCGATCCTTCAAAATTTGGTTCCAAAATCAATAGTATGTGATCCCTAAGACTTTCTTCATCCTTTCCAGCGTAGGTGCTGGGAAGCCTCTCAAATTGATTACCGACATCATGTATAATTGAGAGAATTTGCAGATAGATTGAATCATCTATTGATGGTTCGGGTTTGTACCCTTTTTCAGCGACAACGGGCTTACTTTTCGAAGGTATTACCTTGGTACGTCTTGTAGGTACTGAAAACGTTGAAGGTGTGTCATCTGCTTTACGAACAGGAACACCAAGAGACGACATAAGGTCATTTTTACTCAGTAATTGTTGTTTTCGAGAATCGAAAGCTTGATTTGCTATCCCTTCTATCTGATTATTAAAAGCTATCAAGTCTTTTGTTAAGCGCGAATTTTGACTTTCAATGCTGTTAATGGTTGAGTCCGCTTCTTGTTTTATTCGTTCTGGAGCCAAATTAAAATTAACTATTTCAAAGCATATACAACCTTCTTCCACATTTATTATAGGTGACGTAAGGGTGTATGAGCTTGCACGCACCTTTAACAATTCTGGGTCACCAGTAAATGGCAAATGATACTTAATAACGTCTTTAGAATAAGATTGACCAGAACGAACATGGTAAGTGCCAGGGTGAGACCCAGCTGGTATCTGCGCCTCATAAGTAGACACTGATAACTGATCTTTATTTATTTCAAGTGGAATTATCGAAAATTCTGAAATTAAATGCTGAATGTATTCTTCCCTATTGACGTTCAATATGTAGTCATCTGTCTGGGATCTTATTGCTGAAACAATACGTTGTTTCTGACTCTCAATTATTGAAAACCCATCATAGTCTGAGAATGCATGAAATTCATTGTTTCTACGGCGTATCATAATTTTTCCTATTGCTTATAACGTTACTTAACCTGTCACAGGAGAAACTTACCTTCTCAAAACCCGCTCAGTCTGAGCAAAGAGTTAATGCGATCTATCCTTATTCGTTATGTACTAAGCCACTGTAGGAGTACGAACTTTAACACTATCTTTACCATAATCATCGTCCCAAAGAAGTTTTATTGATATTCTATTTAGTGAACCATAATGTACTCTGGCAATCAATTCCACATATTGATATTGTTCTAAAATTGGTATTGGAATTTTACTGTTAAAATCACTATCTATAAATAAATCGCTACTGTATTTATAATCTGCCATATATCCTTGTGAGCTAACAATGTTAATAGGTGGAAATATTTCCATATATTAACCTTATATAATGAATTTTTTCCACTTGAATTTGTTAAAGTTAAAATCTTAATTTTCCACCTAATTTTTATATTAAAACCGTTAAGATAGAAAATATAATTATTAATATTCAAAGTTAGTGAAAAAAAATGATAAAGACAAGAACAAAGAAATAGGTTGTCAGTTTTTTATTATCAATTAGCATTGTCCCTGTAACTAATGTTATTAAATTATCTCCCTAAATAAAATTAATATTTTTATATAGTTGAATATATAACCAATAATGTCATATCTGAACAATATCTTACACAGTAAAAAAGCATAATATTTATTAATTTCAGTAAATAAAACTGTAACAAATATTTATCTATATCAGGATTAGACATTGATATAGTTGTATTCATAAAGATATATGTATTTTGAAATAATTTTACTTCTGAAATATCGATTTGATTTTTTAAAAAAAGAGAAAAGATTTAATTATGTTAAAAAAATAATTAATTATTTTCTTGTATCATCATTGTGAAAACGATAGAGTTTTTAGAAGAAACACAAAGCAAGATGTTTTTTAAATCAGAAGCGAGCCGGAAAGAGGTCGCACCCTCAATCCCGACTCTAACCACTAACTCTTAGTCGATAAAGGACACAAAGAGCCATGGCTAACATACGTTTTATAGGAATACATAAGTTCCGTCAACGCCTCTTTCACACCGGGCAGATTTTACACCAAAAACAAACTAAATTGATAGGATTAAGCTTAAACTGCTGCATAAGCTTTTATAGTGCAGAATCTGGTACTTTTTTAAGCTGTTTTAATTCATCTGGTTGAGGTGTTAACCTTTAATAATAGCCGACTACAATGTTCTTCGAAAATGAAATATAAACAAAGCTAAACCATTTTTGTTTAATAGTTTCTTTTTCTCAAGCAGTATTTCAATAAGGTTTATCA
>JAAELO010000333.1 GCA_024226555.1 Desulfobacterales bacterium
CGCTGGCCGTACCGCCATCGCCAAAGTCCCACTCGACGGTGTGCGTATCCAGCACACCGGGATCGGCAAAGCTGCCCGCGAAGGAAACCTCGTCGCCCTCATCGCTGCTCTGGTCCGGCCCGGCGTCAACCGTCGGCGCGATGTTGCCCACGCTGACCAGCAGCGTGTCACTGATCGTGTCCGTGCCGTCGCTGACGCTGAGTGTGACAGTGTAAACGTCATCATCGCCGTAGGCGTGCGTCGGCGTCAGCGTGCCGCTGGCCGTACCACCATCGCCAAAATCCCACTCGATGGTGTGCGTATCCAGCACACCGGGATCGGTAAAGCTGCCTGCAAAGACAAGCTCGTCGCCCTCGTCGCTGGCCTGGTCCGGCCCAGCGTCAACCGTCGGCGCGACGTTGCCCACGCTGACCAGCAGTGTGTCGCCGCCTACTCCGCCATCGTCGTCCGTCACGGTGAGCGTGGCAGTGTAGGCCCCGCCGTTGGCGGGGGGGCCATCGTCGGCGTAAGTGTGCGTCGGCGTGAGCGTATCGCTGGCCGTACCGCCATCGCCAAAGTCCCACTCAACGGTGTGCGTATCCAGCACACCGGGATCGGTGAAACTGCCCGCGAAGGCAACCTCGTCGCCCTCGTCGCTGGCCTGGTTCGGCCCGGCGTCAACTGTCGGCACGACATTGCCCACGCTGACCAGCAGCGTGTCGCTATCCGTCTCACCCTCGCCATCGGTGACGATGAGAGTGACAGTGTAAACGTCATCATCGTCGTAAGTGTGCGACGGTGTCAGCGTGCCACTGACCGTCGTTCCATCGCCCAAATCCCAGGCGATGGTATGTGTATCTCCCTCGTCAGGATCGCTGAAGGAGCCGGTCAGGGCAACCTCAACGCCCTCGTCAGAAGCCAGGTCTGGCCCCGCGTCTACCTCCGGC
>JAAELO010000334.1 GCA_024226555.1 Desulfobacterales bacterium
CGAATTATAACCAATTGATATAAGTATATATAACAGGCAAATAATGTAATTTCAATATTTTTTATTATAATTTATACAGAAGTTATACAGAAGTTATACGAAAGGGGCATTCACTCTCCCCAAAAAAAATGATCAGAGGAATTTAGCGACTGTATTTTTATGAGTTTAAGCTATCAGATATAAAATGGAGTGGCAGTTGCAGATATAAACATGTCGGTATACTGTGAGGATTAGATTGAGATTATTTTTTACTACTTTTTATATTTCCCTAAGTCGTTTCAAAGAATAAATCCCTTCAAGACCTTTTATAGGTCGTGGTATCTTTTCGTGCCTGGATTGAAACATCTTTTTAAATCGTTGATAATTTGCTGAGACAAACTCCTTTGTACCAATGATACCTGAATCTGAAAAATACCGGGTACGATACAGAAACCGATCTATTCGGCTGATTTCAAAATTATTTTTTCGTTCCTTTGTAAGTATCCTTGTGTCAATTCCACTTGAATGGATCTTTCCAGACGATTTAACCCCACCAGCCTCATAAACATATCGCCGGTAGCGCCTCAGCCTTTCTGATGCACTCATTTCCCCAAATTCTTTGAGTCCCAGATCCAGTGATAAAAATCGGTATTTGTTTTCCGTCTGAATATGATAACCCAGAGAATTCCAGCGATACACTTCAGGTCGATCCACAAGACCGGCACGAACCGGGTTCAAATCAATATAAGCCAGGCAGTTAATCAGGGTGTCACCGTTTTCGACAATAACACTTTTAAACCGTTCCCCCCACAGGGTTCCCCTACGGTCATGTTTTTTATTATAATATCGTGAAAAAGTCTGTTTAATTTCCTTAATAAATTCAGAAAGACGGGACCACTTCTTTCGGAAACCAGGTATCCAGTCATTGGAGAAATCCCTATCTTTTCCGTAAAATCGTATAAACCGTTTTTTTATTTCTTCGTCTGAATAATAATGATCCGGAAACATTTTTACTAATAAATGGAAATGCTTTTCCATGATACAAAAACCAAGAATCTCAACAAAGTATATCAATTTGAATTGCTGAATTATTTTAACAAACTCGTCTTTTTCACTATCACCAAAAGGGAACTTATCCAGAGCTGTTCTGGACATTACGTGATACACAGTCTTTTCATCCGGTATGATCATTCTCGACATTCGGGGCATTGGATTTTCCTTTATGATTCATTTTGTGTTTTTTTA
>JAAELO010000335.1 GCA_024226555.1 Desulfobacterales bacterium
ACTCACACGTATTGAAAAGCGACCCTCAAACATTGTTGTTGTTGATGCTGTGAGTGTCACAGCATGAATAGTTTTCAATACGTGTGAGCCATAAGAAAGGTATGGCGACGTGTGGGTAGGAGAGTCGAGTGCACCGTACACTCATCTCACGCTAGCCCCCTTTCCAAAAAACAGGCGCATTGGGAGTCCAACAACAAAGAAGGAGGAAGATGAGATGAGGGGATTAGTGAGGGTCCATCCCAGCCCTCTTGAAATGCTGTTCAATATGTTGGGATTGGAATTGGGGGAATGCGTGTCCGCACCCCTTATTTTTTTGCGCCTTCTCTCTTTTTGTGGGAAGTGCGCTTTCTCAAGAAAGCGACAATTGAAATGAATTATTAATATAAAGAAGAGGATATATAGGACGCTCTGCGTCCAGAAATGGGTGTAAAAAATTTTATGGAAGATAAGAAAAGGTATTTTTGTGGAAAATGAAAATATTTTTTGTTTTTTTTTTTGCTTTATTTGGAAGATCTAGAGTTTGGGAAGAAGGAAAAGAAAAGTGTAGGTTCTGTTGTTGGTGTTTTGTTTTGTGTTTTTGTTG
>JAAELO010000336.1 GCA_024226555.1 Desulfobacterales bacterium
AACTATGGATTAGTTAATAAAAATCAGAAGAAGAAATAAAACTAAAGCTTTTATAGGGAATCTCTAATAACTGTTCTTTTGGCAAAATACTTTGTATTTTATCCAAAATTTTAATTATTAGAGATTCCCTTAAATTATTCCTTGAATATGACTTTAAAGGAGTTGTTAGGAATAACTTTAAGGTTCCATCTGGCTAACTGACTCTTGCAGAATATCAATCTCCCCTTCTTCTGAGTTTTGTACAATATAGTCCCGGGTTTTCTATTTTTTTCTATTATTATTTTTACAAGTTTTGCTGCATCTTCACCCATGACCTTGCCACTGATAACCATTCCTCCGATAAGCTGATTCTTTCCTATCTGATTTTCATGTACTGTAAATGCCGGAATGGGCGAATTCTTAGAAATCCACTCTGCAATTTTCTCAGGTTTTATATACCTACCGCCCTTACCACGCATTGCCAGGTTTCCGGCTACAAGAAGTATGTCATATTTTTTTTGTTTGCTTTCACGTATGTGTTTTTTCCATTCTGTAAAATTTCCGGTCATCTTCACATTCGCCTGAATATTTAATATTTTGAATTCTGTTTTTCCGAGCAGATCATTCTGAAAAAAAGCGCGCGCAGTTGGGCTGTCTCCAAGAAGAATGAGAGCTTTTCTTACATCAAGGGTTACTAATTTTGCCATTTTAATAATTGTCAGTTTTATCAGTGGACGTTCAAGTATACCTGTAACATTTCTATACTCAAGCAGCCAGGGGTATGAAAGCCTGATATTTGCATTTATCCCCATAAAAACAATTGGTGTTTTCTTACCGATACGTGGAACCATCAGGTTCAGTCCATTATCATCACTGATAATGACAATGTCTGGGTTAACAGTTTTACAATATGCCAGAGCTTCATCCGCTTTTTTTTCAAAATCGCTTTGTGGAATTAATTTGGTATGCATTTCAAATTCATAGAATCGGTAATAAGGTTCTTTCAGTATTTTTTTTACGCCGTTTGACATGTCATTAACCCATTCAAATCGAGCTTTCCTGCTGTAGCTGTGTATTATCAATACCTTTTGTTCCCCAGCAAATATAACTTCTAAACCAAACATCAGACTTAGAATAAAAAGTATAACCAGAATTTTTAAGTAGTTTTTTATCATCTTATGCACCGTTTAAACTTTAAGGTTCGATATCAATAAAAATTGAATCATTTAAACTGAAATACAGATATTTACAAATGAAGAGAATCAATACTTTTCGTTAAATAAAGGGAACCTCTAAAAACTATAAATTTGATTGAAATACAAGGATGAGAAATAAATAATGAGCCGATTCGTTTATAAAAAGCATTTATTTTATAAAGTTTACAGTTTTTTATTTCGAATAATTCTGTTGTTTTGTTTTTTTAACAACATAAGTAGTTCAGTCAAAGAGCAGTTTTTAGAGATTTCCTAAAATAATTAACTTAATAATAACCTGATATGAATACAAAATCAATTGATATGCCTAACTATGATTTATAATATTGTTTTTTCAAACTATTGATTCCCGATTCATATTTCACTAAAAAAATTTAGAAAAATATTCTCGGGAATGACTAATCTTAGTTTTTTGTATTAGAGATTCCCATAATATGTTTATCAAACTTTTCAAAAGTTTAGCTTTCGGCAGAAGGTTTTTTCTTTGTGAAATTATTTTACTGAAAAAATTTATTCCAAAATAAGTTGAAATTTTACTATACTTCTATATTGTAAAAACTAGAATAAATTAGAATGTATAGGTGATATCAAGAAAAAACCTGTCATTATTTCCTATGTCACTAAACATTGTGTTAGTACCGGTTTTGTAGAATATAACACCTCCGTAAAGCTTGATTGAGTCTGTCCATTCATATTCGGCAGTAAAACGCTGATAAGCACCTTCATCACCATCGCCAAGTGTTAGAGCAATAAAAGCAAGGTTAAGTTTTTCATTAAAGAAATCCCGGGATATTCTAAATACCGATTGAACGATATTTTCGTCCTGTCCACCTGTTTTTATACTATCATCAAAATCTATAATAAATTTATTCATAACTTCAAGAGAAACAGTAGTATCAGTAATACCTGAATATTCAAACCCTATTAAGTTATCATTTCTTGAGTATGTTTCAGTTGAATTGGTATATTTCAAATCCTCAAAATAGGCTGATTCTGCTTTATACAGAAAGTTACCAAAGGCAGCATTGATGGTTGCACCGTACATTTTAATTCTTGCATGTTTTTTTATAAAGCTTTCAACATAGAAAGTATCATCATAACCATCAAAGTAGTAAAATGCCAAATCCCAGCCAGTGAAATTGCCTTCAAGAGAAAAAGCATACTCATTATTTTCCAGAGTATTTTCAGGAAACTCCTCATTTGGGACATTGTATGGGTACATATAAAAATCACTTCCGTAGGAAGGCATTTTATTGTACCTGTGTTCATGAACCGCTATTGCGTAGAGAGAGAAATCACCAAAGAAGAAACCAAGTTTTGTCATCGCAACAGGAAGTCTCAGGTCTTTGATATCTGTTAGTCCTGGTTCCTGAAGATTCAGAGGATTTAAAACATCTGTTACGCGAATATAATCTGATTTTCCCCATACAACAATCTGCCTTCCTGTTTTTAAATCCATCCAGTCTGTAAGGCTTCCTGAGATGTATGCCTCTTTAAGTTCGCCATCATCTTCATAATCATCTAATACTTCATCTGTATATTTATTATCTCCATTGATATCATATGCAACGTCATAAAATGCTGATCCATTTACATAAAACTTCCAGTTTCCAAATAGTTTAGCATCAATTTCGAGCATTGCTTCACTTTTAAGGGATGAAAGGCCATCATATTCGGACGTGCTCTCATGTGCAAAATTATATGAAGTGTGTAGTTTTAAATGTCCACCGATACGTATTGATTTTTCCTCTGATCCTTTATCTACATTTTCATCAGATGAGATATCCTCATCATCTTCAAAGTCTTCATCTATTGAAAAATCATCATCCTCAGTAATAACTTCATTTTTAGGAGTATCTTCAGCAAAAAGGTTTCCTGATACAAGAAGTAAAAAACAGGTAAAAAGTACTATATAAAGAATTTTCTTCATAATTAAAGTCCCTTTTCAAGCCTCCTGATAGTGAACATATTCTTTTTAAGCTTCTGATTATATCTTGTATTTTTGAATTTCATAACAGTCTGGTGAAGAACTTTTCTCCCAAGTTTTTTCTTCACATGCATCTCCTGGGTAGTCCATATTCCATCTATCTTTTTTAAGGACTTTACAAGCATGGTTTTTGTGTAATTACCATCATATGTCCACTTTTTAAAACCAATTACAAAGAATATATCCTGTCTTACATACACGTAACCTTTTTTATAACCAGTTTCTTCCATCACATCTTTTGATCTTGGAGTTGCCTGAATTATCCATACTTTGTGGCCTTTTACTTTAGTCTCTTTTTTTATAGAGTAATCAAAATCTTCAAGATCCATAGAGTTCATATCTGAATAGTTGAAATCAGAACCCATAAAACTACCACTTTTGTCCGATGATGCAATTCTCTTTGTCTTTTTGAGAGCTGGTAAGTATAACCACTGGTCATCATCTTTTTTTGATGTATCGTAATCGTAGGTTAAAAATCCGGTATTTCGAACATCAGCAGGGGATTGAAAAAACATGATTCGATGTGTATCCACACCAAAATCTTTTGTATAACTTTTTATCTGTCTGATTCTTCTATTGTTATTTTTGTCGATCAGAATCATTGTCATATCACTTATGGCATTATCACCATCTTCTCTGTCATCAACCTTTTCCATTATTGCCCTTGCTTCAGGCTCATCTTTGCCTAAAGAAGTTGAAGATAAAAAAGTCAGACCAAACATTAATATTAGTAGAACAGATAGAGATCTTTTCATGTTTTACTCCTTAGAGGTTCCTTTATTCGTTTACATTTATATTACCTATACGATAGGAACAATTTTTAATTATTTTCTGTTAACAAGTACCATAAGAGCTGGTGCTATAAAAAAGTCTGATAAAAGTGCAAGTACTATAGCAGAACCAGTTAGAACACCAAAGTTAAAATAGTTATTCATAGATGCAAACATGAATATATAAAATCCCATGGACAGTACACAGGTTGTCACTATCATTGCTCTGCCAGCAGTGTTTAGAGTTCTCATTACAGCATCTTTAGCATCACCATTTTCTTCAAAATATCTCCTGAAGTTATGCAAAAAGTGAATTGTATCATCCACAGCAAGACCAAGGGCAATACTACCAACCAACATTGTAAAAAGATCCATATCCATATTGAACCAACCCATTATGCCGATCATAAAAACTATTGGAAAAAGATTTGGGATCATACTTAAAAGACCTATTCTAAATTTTCCAATTAACAGAACCATTAAAAAAGATATTATTACACAAGCATATATATAACTTTTTGCCATGGATTTTATAGCAGCAAAAAGGGTTTGAGACATTAAAACAAGACTTCCTGTCATAATTACTTTTGCATCCGGGTATTTTTTCATAAGATGATCAGTTACAGATTGAATATAATCAACATAGGTTATTACATCTTTAAATGGTACTCTTATGGAAAAACGGGCTTTTTGATAATTTTCATCTATGAAGTCTTCTCTGTCATCAGAAGAAGAGTTTCCGAACATAGTAAATTCATCTGTTATGACCCCCCTTGTTTTTGGGATAGAATAATATTCATCTTTTCCTTCATGGAGTGCTTTATTGATCTCTTTTATAAGAGATGTAACAGCCCATGCTTTTCCTGTTTTAATTTTGTTGTCCTCAAGATTCTCAACAAATTTAACACTCTCCTCTAACCTGTTAAGGATACCAGGGTCATAAAAACCATTTACTTTCCCGCTATCAATGATAATCTCCATGGTAACGGTTCCTTTAAGTTCCTTATCAATTTTCTCAGTGGCAACCCTTATTGCAGAATCCTTGGGAAACCATCCAAGAACATTGTGATGGAACTCAACCTTTAAAATACCCACAAAAGCAAAAATCAGAAGAAAACCTGAAATTATAAGAACATGAACTGGTTTTTCAGTGGAAATATTACCACAAAAATTAATGAACCTGTCAACCAAAGTATTTTTATTCATATCTTTCTCCTTCATTGATTTTAAAGGTAGAATAGATATTAAAGCTGGAAGAAGGACAATGGTATAAACAAAAGCTATTAAAACACCAAAAGCTGCAAAAACTCCAAGATCTGCAACTGGTGCTATTTCTGCAGTAGAAAAAGACAGTAATCCACCTGCGGTAGTCATGCTGGTCATAAGAATAGCAAGACCTGAGTGACTCATTGCATAGCTAATAGCTTCTTTCTTATCATCTGTTTTGGCAAATCTTCTGAAAAAGATCACAAGGACATGAACGGAATCTCCCACACCAACAGCAAGTATGAAAGAGGGGAGAATTTGTGTTGGAAGTTTTAAAGGGGTTCCAAAAAAAGCCATCAGGCCAAGGGTTGATAGGAGAGATAGAATTACCACAACAAGAGGAAGAATAACTCCTGACATTCTTCTAAACATTATGAACAGAAATACTGATATAAAAGCTATTGCAAGACCAAAGAACTTTCTCATATCTCCTAACATTGAAGTCTTTAGCATGTGGATAGTTGCTGATGAACCAGCAATATGTATTGGCAAGTCCTTACTTCTGTATTTTTCTATGACTGAATATACGGCATCAATCACTTCACTGTTTTCAGAAACAGAAAGGTAGCTTATCTCTGAATTATCGACAGTTTCAACTTCATCATCACCAAAATCGTCACCAATATCAAGATTCTCATCATCACTGTTGTCTTCTGAAGTGAAATTCTGTGTTTTTATAACAATTGTTGTGAATTTACTGTTTTCAGATATTATAAGATTTTTAAAAAGTGGATTAGCAAGAACAGTTTTTTTAATTTCTGAAAGATCTTTCTCATTTTTTGGAAACACTTCTAAAAGATCTTCAACAATGATCTCATCATCTTTACCAATTGTATTTCTTGCATTAATCAGACTCGTAATATCTTTTACATATGGGACCTTTTCCCTTAGCTCTTCATGAATTGATTTGAGGGTTTTTAAAAAGTCAAAATCAAAAACTTCTTTAGGATTTAGTGCTATGATGATTAATTCATCTCTTCCGAATTGCCTTCTAAACTCATCATAATCTTTTAAAACCTGTGAATCTTCATGGATAAAGCCTTCTGTTGAAGTGTCTATAGTTGTTTTTGGAAGTTGTGAGATGAACAGTAATACAAGACAAATCATAAATATTAATGTTTTATATCTGTTATCAAAAATGAATTCTGTGAAACGACCAAACCAATCTTCCATTTTGTTTCTTAAACCTGACATAATAAGCCCTCTAATCTTTTCTGACTGCAGTTAGTAGAATATTCAAAAATTCTTTTTGTATCGTTTCAACTGACAGATTATCTTTATCTGCAAATACATTAAATTTTATTGATAGGTTCTGTTGTTGCAAAAAAGAGATGCCTCAATCACCATCCTTTTAAAACTTTAAAATTCACTAATCGCAAGGCGTATGCCAACAGAGAAATACTTAATGCAAACACTGTCAAATCACACCTTAAAAGGTTTTTAGGCTTTATGAAAAAGACTTTGAAATATTTAAATGTATATTTTCTATACATATTGCTGGTTACATATGGGTAGAAAATACACACATTTAAATTATGATATATAAAAAAATTATGCATAAACTTTTGAATCATTTACTGTTATCAAAAACAAATTCTGTGAAACGACCAAACCAATCTTCCATTTTGCTTCTTAAACCTGACATAATAAGCCCTCTAATCTTTTCTGACTGCAGTTAGTAGAATATTCAAAAATTCTTTTTGTATCGTTTCAACTGACAGATTATCTTTATCAGCAAATAAATTAAATTTTTTTCTGATAGGTTCTGTTGTTTGTAAAAAAGAGATGCCCCCTATGACCATCATATGAAGTATCAGTGGGTGAACATTTCTAAAAATACCTTTTTCTTTACCTTCATCAAGAATATCTATCAGAAGACCAACAATCAGTTTAAAATCATTTCCAACAATTGCAGGAAAATTCTTGCCTCCTCCGGCATTCTCTCGCATAAGAATTTTTGGGAGGTATGGGTTCTCATACATCCTTTGAACAAGCCTACTTATAAAAAAACTGAGTTTCTCTTCAGGATTTTCAAGTTTCACCATTTGATCAATAAGATTTTTGGCTGATTCTCTAATGACATCATGAATTACAGCAGCATAAAGAGTCTCTTTGTCACCAATGTTATAATAAAGAGTTGCTTTGTTTACACCTGCAACTTTTGCAATTTCATCAACTCTTGCCCCTTCAAAACCAACCTCTGCGAAAATTTTTGAAGCAGCATCGAGAATTTTTCTAGTGGTTATCTCTTTTTTAGAACATCTGGAGCATTGTTCTTCGTGGACTTTCCCACAACAATCACTTATAATTTTATTTTTGAAATCCATCTTATTTATATCCCTATTAATTTTTAAACTAACTATTTAGTTAAAATAAATAGTATAAAAAGTCAAATTTTCAATTTAAATAAGTTGTTAATTTTATCTCTTATAGGTTTAAATTGTAACTGATTTATACCACTTCTTGTTAAGAAGTGTGTATACACAAAAGTACAACTCTTTTGTTATCTAATTTGAAGATCTAATACATTGAATTAGATCTTTATCATGCAGTATATTTACAAAAGCCATTGTGATTCTTTAATTTTCTAATATTTTTATTCAACTATAGAGAATCTCTAAAACTGCTCTTTTTCTGAAATACTTAAGTTGTTTTAAAAAAGCAAAACAACATAATTTATAACAATAAAAAACTGTAAACTTTATAAAATAAAAACCTTTTTACAAACGAATCGTTTCGTTATTTTTTGTCACTCAGAGGTTTTATAAAACTAAAAGCTTTTAGAAACGTTCTATTTCATTAAAAAATTATAGTTTTAAGAGGTTACCCTATACTTATTGAGAACATTCTCAAGGGAACCTTTTATTCCATTATGTATTTCAATACCTTCATGTTGAAATAATTTAATAGCCTTTGGTTCACACTTATCAGCTATAACAATATCTGCTCCAATAGCCTTTAAAAACTGAGCTGATTTAACTGCAGCAATATTACCTAAGTTACTGTTTTCATTTTCATGTATTTCAAGTTTTTGTGTATTTGTATTGATGATAACAAAATACATACCCCTACCAAAATTCGGAACGAGTTGAGAGTTAAGGTCTGTTCCATTTGTTGTAACAGCGATCTTCATAATAACATCCAGATAAATCTAAAATTAATAAAACTTTTTTCCAATCCAAAACAATTTTTAGGCTTCCGAATAAATATATAGCAAGTTGTATGCCGTTATTAGCTGATGCTTGAACCCCTAAATATAGGTATTTAGAAATGTATTATGTATTAAAAACTTTTTGTATTGCAATAATGCAAATATACAATGCGTTTTACCATTGCATTTATGCAATATTAAATTGCTAAAAAATATTTAAAACGGTATTAGTAAATATGCATGATTTTCTAATAAAAAATACTGATATTATTTTGGACAGTATAGCAGATGGCGTTTTTACAGTTGACTCAAAATGGCGCATTACCTCTTTCAACAAATCTGCAGAAAAAATAACTGGAATTAAAAGAGATTTGGCTATAGGCAAACATTGTTGGGAAATATTTAAAGCGAGTATTTGCAATAGTGACTGTGAACTGAAAAAAACAGTTGAATCAGGGAAATCTTCTGTAACCAGATCCATATATATAGTAAATTCAGATGGTGAAAGAATTCCAATTAGTATATCGACTGCTGCTTTAAGAGATGAAGATGGTGCAATTATTGGAGGGGTAGAATCATTTCGTGATCTTACTGTGATAACAAGCCTTCGAAAAGAGCTTGAAAACAGTCACACTTTTTTTGATATTGTAAGTCGAAACAGTGAAATGAAGAGGCTTTTCAATATAGTAGAGATGATTTCCGACAGTATGACCAGTGTACTCCTTGAGGGGGAAAGTGGGACAGGAAAAGAACTTTTTGCTAAAGCTATTCATTCTCTTAGTAGTAGAAAAGAAAAACAGTTAATCACTGTTAACTGCGCATCCATACCAAACTCTTTACTGGAATCAGAGCTATTCGGTTACAAAAAAGGCGCTTTTACTGATGCAAAGAAAGACAGAATGGGAAAAATAGCTTTAGCTGATGGTGGAACATTATTTCTTGATGAGATAGGTGAACTTGATCTTTCTGTACAGGCTAAATTATTAAGGTTTCTACAGGAAAAAGAGTTTGAACCACTTGGAAGTACAAAAACTGAGAAATCCGATACCAGAGTTATTACGGCAACAAATAAGAACCTTGAGAAAATGACCAGAAAAGGAACTTTCAGAGAGGATCTTTATTATAGAATTAATGTGGCAAAATTATATCTTCCTTCACTGAGAAATCGTATGGATGATGTTCCTGTTCTTTCAGATCATTTTATTAAGCAGTTTAATCACATTGAAGATAAAAGTGTAAAAGCATTATCTGATGATGTTATCTCGTTTCTTATGAATTACAGATTTACAGGTAATATCAGAGAACTTAAAAATATAATTGAATACGCTATGCTGGTTTGTAAAGGTGACTATATTACGATGGATAACCTTCCTGACTATATTAAGAAACATAAGGGATTGCAAAAGAAAGAAGTAAAAGGGCTTGCCTCAGCAGAAAAAGATATAATTCTTGCAAATTTGAAAAAAAATGGTTGGAACAGGTCATTAACAGCAAAATATATGAATATACATACATCCACACTATGGAGAAAGATGAAAAAGTTAGGGATAGAAACACTCAATAGTGATGGTAGATCAAAAAAAGTTTCTTAGAGGTTCTCTTAAAATAAAAAAGCCGGGTTAAATCAAAACCCGGCTTCATCGGTTCAATGAACCTTATCTTAAGTTTGCCACATTATTTTACTTTATTAACAAAATCTTTAACAGTACCATAAAGAGCAGAAGCCATATTTGATGCAACGGTTGAAAAAAGAACTCTTTCTTTATCAACTCCAATTACTTCAAGTTTGCTCTTAATATCTTCCACTCTCCACTTTGCATATGTATTTCCATGTTCAGATTTGCAGTTTCCAGGGTGACATGCAAGAACTGCAACACCAGCAGCGCCTTTAGAAAACGCTTTTAGAATGTAATCCGCATCAACTTTTCCTGCACATGGTACCTTGATAGGTTTAAAACTTTCAGGAATCTCAAAATCAAACTCACTTGCCATGGAAAGAGCTTCATAGGCAGAATTCTGGCAACAAAAAGCAACAACAGGAGCTTTCTCGTCAGCAAAGCACTTTTCAATTTCAGAGTTAATTGATGAGTCCTTATAATCTTCTAACTGTATTGCATCCTGTGGGCACTCACTTGCACAGTTTCCACATGCCTGACAATCAAGTGCTGAAACAACAGCTTCATCCTGTTGCCAGTAAATTGCTCCGTGGGGGCAGCATCTATAACAAGTCAGACAGATAGCACATTTATCACCATCAATAACAGCAACATTTTGAGGTACTTCTATTGTTCCATTACCTAAAAACTCTTTTATTTTCAGGGCAACAACTTTTGAATCAGTTGCTATATCATCCTCATTCATAAGTCTTCTTGCAGTACCCGCTACAAAAATACCTTTTCTTGCAGTATCCACAGGAAATCTGTGAACATTGTCCATTTGAAGAAGACCATCTTTAGCAATTTTGATATTCAGATCACATGCAAGATTTGTGTTGTCAATACATGGAACATATTCCTCTTCCACAACAACAAGGTCAGGATATAGTTCCATTTCACTTCTCATAACCTGATCCATATACACAAGTTTTGAACCATCTTCAGAAATTTCAGGTTTCTCAAGTAGTTTAAAGTAGATAGCACCTTTATCTCTACCTTCTTTATATAATCTTTCAAGACCTTTTGATGCTACCTTCAGGTTGTTAACAAAAACATAAGGATTCACATCTTCAAGTTCACAAAGATCAAGAACACTCTTGAAAACTCTTTTCATCACAAGGGGATTTCCCTCCTGACCAAAACCTGCAAGAAAAACAACACTCTTAGTTCCATTTAAGGAGTCGCTTTCAGTGAGCTTTTCAAAATCAGACTGGGATATAATTTTATCATTTGGACTTAGATTATAGCTTTCAAAAAGTGGTTTTGTTATGAAATCTGTAGCTGTAACAATCGCACCAAATTTCTTTTCACCACTATCAAGGGTTGCTGTAAAATCACCTGCAAAACCTTTTAATCCTTTAAGATCCTGAGGAGATTTAAGCACTTCAACATTGTAATCTAAATTTTTAACCTCTTCAGCGACTTTAAGACCAATGGAAGTAGCTCCAACAACAAGAACATCTGTATTAATAGTTATTTCAGTCATTACGATACCCCCAGATATTTCAATACTTCACAGGCCGCCTGATCCGACTGGGCAATTACTGTAGAGATGTTAGCTGGTCCTGTAGCGGTTCCGGTGACAAAAACACCTTCCTGATCAGTACCCGCTCCACCATTAGTAATAAAACCATCAGAATCCAATCCAGTGCCTAAAAGCTTCGATATCTTTTCATTGTCATCACCTGGCATAATACCCACAGAAAGAGCTACTAAATCATAGGTTTCATTAGCAGGGTTACCATCTTCCTCAACCATGTATCTAATTAAAAGGTCATCATTTTCAGCTGGATAGATATCAGCAGGAATTGTTCGAAGAAATTTTATATCATCTTTACATTTTTCATAGAAAACCGGGAAATCCCTGCCAGTGTTCTGAATGTCCATATAAAAAACTGTAACATCCAGTTCCTGATCCTTATATTTTAAAGACCTTGCAGTTTTAAGGGCATATGAACAACAAACCTGAGAGCACCAAAGGTTTCCAAGTCTTTCATCACGACTTCCAACACACTGAATAAAAGCGATCTTTTTTGCCTGTTTACCATCGGATGGTCTTAAAAGTTTTCCGGTTTCTCTTTTTATCTGCTCAAGTTCAAGACCATTTATTACATTATCAAATTCTTTATAAGAAAGTTGTGATTTTATTGATGCATCAAAAGCTGAAAAGCCAGTTGCAAGAACAACTGCATCAACTTCAATCTCACCCTCAAAACCGAGTTCACTATAATCAACTGAACCTTCTGGAATAGAACCACAGGTTTCCTTATTAATGATTACATTTAGAGGTTTATTGTTGATGGAAAAACCCCTGAGAAGTGCTGATTCTTTGTCATCTTCACTTAGTTCGCTTTTTGAAAGAGTAACTTTGTGAGTTTTTCCATTTTGAACGGAGGTGATTTCGGTTGAGAGGTGAACATCTATATTGTCTTGTTCAACAACTTTTTTAAGCATATCTTCAACAGAGCAAGCTCCGCATTGTACACATTCTTCAGCAGCTTTACAGGAATATCCTATAGCATGACCACCTAAAAAGCAGCTTTTTTCAATCAAATCCACATGGACACCAAACAGGGATAGTTCATATGCAGTTGTTAGTCCTGCAATCCCTCCTCCAATGACCATGACTTTTTTTAGTTCATTCATGTTAAACTCCTCATGAAAAGTATTTTAACTAAAGAACAGGTCGTGGAAGAACACCAGCACGTTCTGCTATTTCAGGAACCATATGTTCCCACTCGATTGCCATTAAGTGAACACCTGGGATACCCTTCATCTCTTTGAATTCCTCGATCTGCTCACAGGCAATCTTAATACCTTCATCGGCAACTTTCTTCTTATCAACACCCTGAAGACGCTTGATAATTTCATCTGGAACATCCATTCCAGGAACCTTGCTCTTCATGTATTTTGCCATACCTACACTTTTCATTGGAGTAACACCTGGCAGGATGTATACTTTATCGGTAAGGCCCATGTCATTGGCCATATGTACCCACTTGCGCATTGTGTCCATATTAAAAACACATTGAGTCTGGATAAAGTCAACACCAGCTGCAACTTTTTTGGCTAATCTGTGAACTCTCCACTCAATTGGCTCTGCAAAAGGGTTTGCGGCACCACCAATAAAGAACTTAGGAGGAGTATCTATCTCAGCTCCACCCAGAAATTTACCCTCATCACGCATTTTTTTAACCATACCAATTAGTTGCATGGAATCGATATCATAAACACCTTTAGCCTGTGGATGATCACCAAACTGCTGATGGTCACCTGACAAACAAAGAATATTTCTTAATCCATGTGCATAAGCACCTAATATATCAGCCTGCATAGCAAGTCTGTTTCTATCACGACAAACCATCTGGTAATTCGGCTCAATCCCAAGTTCCTGAACTATCATTGCAGCAGCCCAGCTTGACATTCTAACCATTGCAGTCTGGTTGTCTGTGATATTAACCATATCTACGTTACCTTTAAGGAATTTGGCCTTCTCCTTAATTGCCTCAATATTCGCACCTCTGGGTGGTCCAAGCTCTCCTGTGAATGCAAAATGACCGTTTGTTAAGACTTTTTCGAGATTACTTCCTGATTTCATTTGACTACCCCTTCTATTAATCTTTTAACGTTTTTAACTTAAGCCTTCTGCTCTTCACATCTCTCTTTGTAAGCAGGTTGAATAGTCGTTCTTGGAATCTGATTTCTCCAGTCATTAGGAGGTGTAACATCCATTATATTTTGAAGACGATCCTGTTTTACCAATCTCTCATGAATTTTGAACCATGCACATGCCTGATCTTTATTGATTTCACAACTACCAAGATTTGTTCCACCACAAGGTCCATTATATAAACCTTTTGCACACATTGTCACAGGGCAGATACCTCCTGTCATACCAAGAACACAAGTTCCACATGCTCTACATCTTTCCTCATACACACCAACATCCTTGTTAATACCAATGGAAGTTGTATCTACTGCCGGGAAAACAGGAATGTCAGGATAATGTTCAGCAAGGAATTGTATTCCTGCTCCACATGCCATTGAAATAATAGCATCATAATCCTCAATCTTTCCTTTAAGTTCTAATAAAAACTCTGTATCACACTGCCTTTGAAGAGTAGCTGTTCCTATCTCAATAGGATTACCATCAGCATTTCTTGCAATTTCAAGTTCAGAATTAAGAATGCCAACTTCTTTCTCACCACCTGCTAAACAAACAGCAACACATGTACTACATCCAACTGTAAAAACTTTCTTACAGTCTTTGACCATTGATTTTATTTCATCAAAAGGTTTTCTTTCAGCAACTATCATGAAGTTTCTCCTAATTAAAACATTAGCAAAGCTCTATGTACTATTTATGACAAATGCAAGGTGGCAAATGAAAAATCCTTTGTGAGGTTCTTAAAGCAACTATGCAAATCTCTATAAGCGTTTAAAATTTGGTAAGCTTTTCCAAATATAATTTATGGAACTGTTTTAGGGAAAAAGAATAATTACGTCAAGAGTTTCCACATGTTGTGTTATATTGAATATTTAGATACAATTTCAAAATTTGAGTTATATTACTAATTATAAAGCACTTCCTTAAGATTTATACAGAATAAAATCCTTCAGCATCAAGGCATAGTTAGAAGATACAGATATAGTGATTAGAGATTAATAATATAATGAATACATTGTATTTACAAAAATGGTTCATTAACTTATTGACGTTATTTTATCATTCCCACCAAAAAAAATTAGGTAGGAATGGTAAAATATTTATTTTTCCCAGCCACCAATAAGATGTAGATGGATATGAAAAATAACCTGACCACCACCCTTTTCAACGTTAAAAAAAATTTTATATCCGGATTTATCAACTCCCTCTTTTTTGGCCATCTCCTTTGCAACACTTATTAGTTCAGAAATAATATCATTATCGTTTTGTGTGATGTCATTTATGCTTCGGATATGTCTGATTGGAACTATCAAAAGGTGTACCGGAGCCTGTGGATTTATATCTCTAAAAACAACAAGATTATCATTTTTGTATATAAATTCTGTTGGTATCTCTTCATTAGCGATTTTACAGAATAAACAGTCTTTTTCCATCATCTCTCCCATTTGTTTGAGGTTTAAATTAATAGAATAATACTAAATTAGACAGGTTTAGGGAACCTCTAAAAACTAGAAATTTATTATGAAATACAAGGCGAGAGGAAACAATAACCAATGTCTTTAGGCTTCTTCTTTTTCTTTCAACACAGTATTTCGGATAAAGAGCAGTTTTTAGAGATTCCCTTTAGTCATTTATACAATTTTTTTAATCAAAATATCTATTGGGAATCCCAATCATAAAATTAGGTATGTTCAACTATGCAAATGATGTAATTTTATTGAGAAACTACTCTATGTGTCGCAATTATTTTAACTTTTTGTTCATTTTTGTCCAGGAAAAAATATGAATATAAAGTATATAACAGTCTTTTTTCATTAGAAACAAGAGCTTTTAACATAATGATATTATCCTGATCCTCTGAAAAAAGATCTTTTTTCAGCTCCTCTGTATTATTTGTAATAAAAACTTTGTAGGACAAATTATTAATGTTGCCATTTTTGATTAATTCAACCGGATTATCAATTGTTGCAATATTCAGATCACTTTCTGATCCATTCAGCAAAAAGGTAAAATTTTCAGTGGTTTTTTTATTTAATCTATCTGAGATATCAGTTTTTCCATGTTCGATAGCAGAGTAGGCTGTGATTTCATATAAATTGCTCTTAAACAGGTTTTTTGTTTTTTGAAGATCAAAAAAACCTCTGTTTAAGGAAGATGCTGCAATTATCGATATAAGTAAAAGTATAACTAAAACCACAATAATAATATTGCCACTTTCTCTCTTATTCATAATCATTTCGATTTATAGATTGTTAAGGTTTTCCTGTTTTTACCATTCAAATAGGAGTAAAAAAAAGTTATCTCTTTCATATTATTGTTAATAGAAGCTTTTTTCACCTCCCACTCTATTTCATGGTTTTTATATTCTTTTTTATGCTTGCCGAAGGATAGTTCGTTAGAATTGTAATCCTTTTGATATAATAAATTAATTTCTGAGATCAGAGAATAGTATCCAAAACAGTTTTTACCTGAGAATGCGAGGTTTTTAACTGAAATAAATTGCATGGAAGCTATTGCAAGCACGCCAATAGAAAAAATTGATATCGCTACAATAACCTCTATTATTGAAAAACCACCATTTTTAATCATATCATTAATAATTCAAATTTTGTAAATGAACGATAGATGACAAAAGGTATCTCTTATATCCATCTCCTGTTGCCTTGAAAACTGTTGTTTTATTACCGGAGGCTAAAGTAACCTCATATATCTTGTTGTTTTTATAAGATCTGTCTTCACGTTCAACTCTACCTAAAACAACAACCTGAATAGTTCTTATATTATCCGGAGTAGTTATTTTTCCTGTGGAATCATCAAGAAGATTCAGGTCTTTATCAAAATAATAGAAGCGAAGAAGTTCTATATTTTCTGAAACAGCTATATTATTTCCTCCCTCCCTCTTTCTGCCAAGGTCTGAATCTTCATCATTACCAGAATCGTAAAGTGAATATATAACGCTCTCTTTTGTTCCTGATATAATACCATCAGGATTTCCTGAATCATCTAAATCAGTTATATCCATCTCAATATGTATTTCATCTGTTCCAGCTGTTTTTATGGGAGGATTTGTGTTGGAAAAAATTTTCAGTTGAGGATCAGCTCCGGTAATTTTAAGATCTCTTGTTATTGCATCCATTGCTGATCTGGTATTTTGATACATATCTGAAATTTTAACTATTTCCATATGGTTTTTTTGTAATGATATAAAAAGCGTGTAAACTAAACCCATAATAATAGATGATATCAGTATAGATATAAGGAGTTCAATTATTGTAAATCCTTTATGCATGTTTAGTTCCAGGTTTTACCATCATGACTGCTTTTAATTACAATGTTTCCAGCAAGGCTTCTGACAACAATCCCTTTATATTTACAACCTGAATTTTTGAAATAGACATGTCCTAAATGTGAGCTACTACCTCTTTGATCGAACTTCGTCTGATTTTGGCCGGTACCAAAACTGGCTTCATACATATATGCATCACTATGAAGTATGTGTTCGATGATTTTCCTGTCTCCTGTATTAAAAGAATTGTCATTATTAGTATCTTCAAAAATTATATATTTTGATTCAGAAGTTTTAAACACAGCATTGATTACACAGTTATCTCTAATGGCAATATCCCTTGCATTTTGAAGTCTCATTAAAAGGTCAGAAGTTTCTTTGTATAGTATGTAATCTTTTTTAAGCGTGTTTAAATATGGGTATGATATTAAAGATATAATGCCTGTAATAGATATGATTATTAGAAGCTCTAAAAATGTAAAACCATTTATGTGTTTTATTTTTAGTGTAAATAGCATAAGAAAAATACACTACACTAATCTTTAAATAATTAAAATATGTATTTATAAAAATGTTTATCTTTTTAGTTGAGGGATTTTTCGTAAAAGCGGGTTATGGTACCCGCCTTAATTAGGTTGATTCTGGAAATCGCAATTTGAAAATTTTCTATCGGCGTCTTCTTTTTGATGTACTCCGTGAAGAAGAAGATCTCTTTCTTTCAGATAGTTCAACCCGAATTTTTCTACCTTCAAGTTGAGCTTTTTTCATTTTTGTCAGAACTTTTTCTGCTACACTTGAATCTACTTCGAAGAAAGAAAACTCTCTTTTAAGTTCAACCCGACCTATTTGGGAAGCTTTTATTTTGGTATTGTCACAAAGGAGTCTTATTATTGCCCCGGCTCTTATATCATCCATCTTTCCAATATTTATAAAGAAGCGTGTGGATTTTCCATCCTTAAGATTTCTTCTAACTTCTTTACCGTTGGCTTTTACCTTGTCTCTTTTATTTTTCTCTCTTGATTTAGCTGTAACATTGATATCAGATGAATTTTTGTAATATGATAAAAAGCGGTTGAATTCTGTAGATACAAATCTTTTTATTAATTCCTCTTTAGAGACATCAGCAAGAGTCTCATAAACAGGTTCAAGGAATTTCCCGATCTCTTCCTCATCAACTTTTACAGAAACTAATTTATCAACCATTGAAAAAAGCTGTTTTTCACAAATCGCTGAACCCGTAGGTACTTTTGCACGTGTAAATTTTACTCCACTGGCTCTTTCAATATCAGCTAATTTTCTATTTTCCCTTTGGTTCATTAGAGCAATTGAAACTCCATGTTTCCCGGCTCTTCCAGTTCTTCCACTTCTGTGTGTATAACTCTCAACTTCATCTGGAAGTCTGTAGTTAATGACATGTGTTATATCATCAACATCAATACCACGGGCAGCAACATCCGTTGCTACAAGAAGTCTGATTGATTTTTCACGAAATCTCTTCATTACATTATCTCTTTGACTTTGAGATAAGTCTCCATGGAGGGGAGCTGCTTCATAGCCATCTTTAATAAGTTTTTCAGCTATCTGCTGGGTTTCCATTCTGGTTCTACAGAAAACAAGTCCAAAGACATTTGGATTAAAATCTATCAGTCTTTTTACAGCAGCATATCTGTCTTTCTCAATGACAACATAGTTCAGGTGGTCGATATTATCTGCCCCAGCATTCTTCTTGCTTACACTTATCTTAACAGGGTCTGTCATATAATTTTCTGCAATTTTTGCCACTAATTTTGGCATTGTTGCAGAGAAAAGCCATGTTCGTTTATCCTTTGGTGTTTTGTCCAGGATCGCATCAATATCTTCTTTAAAACCCATATTGAGCATCTCATCAGCTTCATCTAAAACCACGTAAGATACTTTGTTAAGCTTGATAACTTTCCTTTTCATCAGATCAAAAAGTCTTCCAGGTGTTGCAACAATTATCTGAACGCCTCGTCTTATCTGTGATATCTGTTTTTCTATACTGGCACCACCATATACAGCTACTAATTTTGCACCTTTAATGTATTTAGAATAGTTCTTAAAATCTTCTGTGATCTGTAGGCACAACTCTCTTGTTGGACAAATAACTAATCCCTGTACATGTTTTTGATCAAAATCAATCAGTTCCATCATTGGAAGGCCAAATGCAGCTGTTTTACCTGTGCCGGTCTGTGCTAAACCCACAAGATCATTTTCACCTTCAATTATTGCAGGAATAGCTTCTTCCTGAATAGGTGTTGGGTTAACAAAGCCAATTTTTTCAACAGCTTTTATTATTTGACTATTTAAATTTAATTCACTAAAATCCATCGATTCTCTTTCATGTTATTAAATGTTACATTTGATTTTAATCAAAATTATTTTACGAAACTTTTCAAAATACATGTAATTCATAAATATTACAATATAAAAATGTATTATTCAAAATTTAAACACACTTTATTTATGTATTATTCCACTTTTTCATTATTATTAATAATTTGATAATTTAATTTCTATTGTTTCTACTGATATTGACAGAGGAATTTTATTAATTTAGAATATTTCAAAATAATATACTTTTTAAAGAAAATTGTAATAATAAATTTGAAGGTTGTTTAAAAGGATATTCATTTATGGAACTCAATATTATATCGTTAGGGCATTCAGCACTTCTATTTGATACAGGGAAATATAAGATCCTTATAGATCCCTTTATAAACGAAAATCCTAAAAGTACTATAAAACCAGATGTTTTAAATCCTGACTATATTGTTATCACACATGGTCATGGCGATCATATTGGTGATACCATAGAAATTGCAAAAAGGTCTGGTGCGAAAGTAGTTGCAAATTTTGAGATCAGCAACTGGTTAAATGGTAATGGTGTTTCAAATACGCATCCAATGAACATTGGAGGGAGTTTTGAATTTCCATTTGGAAAATTGAAACAGACAATTGCTCATCATAGTTCAATACTTCCCGATGGTTCATATGGTGGAAACCCTTCTGGTCTGATCTTTTATTTTGAAAATTTTAAAGTTTATTTTGCAGGTGACACCGGACTTTTTCTGGATATGAAGCTTATTGGTGAGGAGGAGCTTGATCTTGCGATACTTCCTATTGGAGATAACTTTACAATGGGACCTTCAGATGCTTTAAAAGCAGTTGGTTTTCTAAACCCCAAAAAAATAATCCCGGTACATTACGGCACATTTGATGCGATAGGGCAGGATCCAGAAAAATTTAAAGATATGGTTGGGGCTAAATATCCAGATGTTGAGACTGTTGTTTTGAGAGCAGGTGCAAAATATTGTTCATAAAAAACTTAAATCTGTAAAATTAAGGTTTAAATAATTATTTAACCTAAATTTTAATAGATTAAAACTGAAGAGGGAAAAAATGGGGTGAGTGAAGGGGCTTGAACCCTCGGCCACCAGGATCACAACCTAGTGCTCTACCAACTGAGCTACACCCACCATATTAAGAATCGAACCAAGGTTAATATTTTACTGTTAGATTTTTGTAAAAGATTTTCAGTCTTGGTGCGCCCGGCAGGATTCGAACCTGCGACCTGCGGATTCGAAGACCTACTATAAAAACTAATACAAACATAGATATCGTAAACGTTAGTATTCTGGGCGTTTTAGAATTTGCTTTTAGAAACTTTTAAAAATTTTTAAAAACTTTTAATTTCATAGGGCACAATTTAGGCACAATTTTTTATTTACGCCTCTTAATTATTAAAAGCAGGGTTCAAAGAAGAAACTATTTAATTAACGGTCATTCATAAAATAATTCGTATGGTCTCTTTATTAAGCCATATCAAATTCAATTTTGTAGTTTTCAACTTCTGAATCAGGAAGCTCGTTAATTTCGTCCTCAATCTCTTCAAGCCTTGCAAATGAATTATTTATGTGATTTCTAACAGCAAGTCCCATTTTAATAATGTCTGAGTTGGTAACATCACGCCAGCCTGATAACGTTTTCCATTTTGTTGTTACTGAATTTTCAAGATCCTGTGCAGCAATGAGAAAAGCCCCAAAAATTTTAGTTTGACCCGTATCATCTGTTTCCAGGTTAAAGTCAACACAAGATAACCCGACCACTGAAACTCCCGATATTTCATAAATTTTACGAGCTGATTTGGCTTCACTTAATTTAGATTCACGCATGGAATCATAATCTATAATCCATGAGGTACCGTTATGCTCATTCGAAAAATCTGGCGGTACTGTATCCATTACTTCTTCAGGAACAAGCTCACCTATTGCCGTTATTTCAACCTTGGTACCATCTTTTTTATAGTAACTTGTCCCCCTGAGATCATCATGCACCACCCAAGAACCACCCTCAGTACAATGTATCGGAACACTACCCTCTTCAGTAAGGAATCGTGCTATTTTTCCTTTCTGGAACTCTGGAGGTATATCTAATGTTTCAAAAGCTGCAATTATTTTTTTATCGTCAATGCCGATTTCATATGCTCCGGTTCCATTTAAAACACCTGTTTTTTCATCATAAGTATAAGTTGTATTCATAATCTCTCTAATATTTGATTAAAAATTGCACGTTAATATTTATAGGGTTCGCTTGGTTTCCCCCTGAATAATCACCATAATTATTTCGTACGGTCTGACCCGTTGTAGTACCTTGAGGCGTACCATTTCCAGCCATAGGACTATAAGGTGAAAGAACTTTTTTATGCCTGTGGCTTTTGTTTTGAGATAACTGCCTTGTTCCTACATAATCACCAGTTATTGAGGTACCTAACCGATACAAACGAGAATCTCGGTTCGGATCGTTTACTGAACCATTAGCCCAACCCCTCAAAAACATACCTCTGTAATCGGGTATATAAAAATATTCATCTGAGCTATAACCATAAAATGTTTCAATAACATCGTATAAATTTGAGTAAGTAGCTCTTAAAAGAGACGCCCCATTACATTCAAGGAAACCAGGTGGTTTTACCTCAAGCGGCCAAATAATAATGGAACCAACTGGCATAAATCCGAATGTTGAAACAGGTATTGAACTAATATTGCCTTCAGAATCAGATTGGATGAGACCATCGGTTAAATTAGAAACCTGAACTCCCCCGGTTAGAACCGATTTATTAGTCGCCTTGTTTGCAATCTCCCTGAATTCATTAGGCGTTAGTGATTTTATGCTACCACCATTAGGCCGACCAATAACAGAATCCTCATTGATAGTCAGCGTGTGCGGTTGTTCAGCAATGTCAGATTTAAATATTGTATTTTCACCAAAGTCAGCTCGTAAAATATTTCCTTCAGATGGAAGAGTAATACTTATGTTCTCTGTATTCCCTATCTTTATGTATAGCTTTTCAACCTGTTCTATTCCAGTTGGTACAGTTTTATCCGGAAGAAAATTTGAATCAGCTTCATGATCATAACAAAAAAGAATCTCTTTGGTTTCGACCTCTGGATCTTTAATATAAAGCCCTGTTTCATGAACATAAAAACCCTCTGTTACATCATCATTTCTATACGAAATAGTGATACATAAGGTTTCATTATCAACAAACTCTCTGTTATTTATTTGAACGTCCATTTTGTACGAAATTAATTCCGTGAATGTTAACGGATCTCCAGAAAGCTCACCATTTCCAATTTCAGCCCTAACAAATTCAATATTTACATCCATAAGAGCAAGGACATTAAGCCCCTTTGTCGTTATAATCATAACCTTCCTCTTTTTTTGATTGAATATACTTTCTTTACAATCCCAACAGATAGAACAGAGTTTCTATTATTTTGAGTGACAATATCCTCGAGAACACTTCTTTTGTTTTTTACAGATTCAACTCCCTCAAATAATGTTTGATAATCAGAAGTTTTCTTTAATATGCTCTCCGTTGAAATCTTAAAATGATATGGATCTCCTCCATATTCCCACCACTCAAGAAGAGTGCCTTCACCAAAAACCGTTGTAATTACATCTTCCACAGCTGAAGGCGTTCCGCGTCGCTTATGCCAGGCAATTGATTGTTTAACGAGCTCTCTTTTTTTCTCAATTGAAAACTCTTCATCCCAAAACGGTGTTTTAAAAGCCCAGGCAAGATGAGAAAGGAGATCTTCATTCTCAAGTTCTTCGATCCTGGAATAGATAAGAAGTTCGTTAATACCTGAATTTACATTTTGAAGCTCAGTATCAAGGGAAGTTGCAGCAGCTTTGATTGTTTCATCCTCTGCAACAGAGTCTGGAAGAAGATCAACGAAACTTATTTTATCAAGAGCTTTACTCATCTTCAGCCCCCATATATGTAAAGGTTATATTCTCATTTTCAATAGATATTTGAGTTGATGTTAATTTAAGATAATCAGGAGAATTAATTACAACTCTTTTAGCACCTGCTGTAATCAACAATTGATTCAAGATATCCGGGCTTCTGTCACGTCCCAGTTTTTCTTTTTGCCAGGTTATGAAATTATCTTTTGCTGTTTGAATACTCGCTTTAACGCTTTCAGCATTAGATAAATCAGAATTTTTTATATAGTACTGAACATTCAGATCATAATTTATAACTTCCGGATCAATAACAGATACTTTATCCGTAAGAGGCCTTACTGTTTTATCTGAAACAATTGAATTGACAGCATCTTTAATTTCCTGAGAAGGGACCTTTCCTCCTTTTTCTAAAACACAGATCTCAACCTCTCCAGGATTTGGACTTGAAATCGTAACATCAGAAATATCCTGGTGAGCAGATCTTACAAAATATTCATATGCTACTTCCGGCCCAGCTGTACTAAATCTTGAAGGTGCTTCATTGATTCTTAACCGATAAGCACTATCTGATTCCGTATCTGCACCACCTGAAGTTGTTGTGATATTTGAAACTTCTTTTACAAATGAAATAGTATCAACAAGCTTTATTATTTGCCCTGGTAAATAATTATTTCCAATTTCACCTGGTGTTTGACATGTAACAGGAACTTCAACAGAAGTATTACCAACATCAATTTGATAGTCTTCATCAGCAGAAAAAAACAGTTTCCCATCAGGAGAAACCCTTGTTCCTTGCAGAATTGAAATTACTTCTGTGTAAGCCTGTGCCAGTGAAAAACGCATTGTTGTTTTTGCCGGTTGTTCCGGAAGTCGTTCTGTTTCAACAAGAGCTCCCAAATGATCAAGGTTTTCATTCTCTGCATATGCAAGTAAGTTTTGTTTTCCAGTCTTATTTATTAATACTTTTTGCTGTCCAATGATAACTGCTAGAGATTCAAGAAAAAGCCTTTCAGGATCTGCCGGAGCAAGAGAACGACCTGTAATACCTTCATATGTAGTTATTATATTTTGTCTGACGTTTTCTGTATCATCATCAACAAAACTTACTTCTTTTAAAGAATCAAGATTCAATTTCTATCTCCACTATTGGTTTTAAAATACCTTCAATAAGCTCATTATCATTTTTAAATGAGACGTTTTTTACTTTTACACCTGGTACCTGTTTTTCAACTTCATCAATTACATTTGATATTGCTAAAACTTTTGCAACTGGAAGAGGTTTATCAATGAAAGAAAAATCAATGCCAAATCCTCTATCAAAAGGAACTGAACATTTAACAGATTTAAGAACTGTTCTTATTTGCTGGATAATTCGCCCGGCACCTGTAGCACCAATAACAATTTTTGTGTCATCAAGCCCTATAATCATCAGCTATACTCCCTTAATTTTACAGAGCATTTTAAATATATAAGATTGCCTTCTGTGGTGAATTTTTCCCAGTCCTCAGAAACCTCTTCCAATACGTATTCACCAAAGCGATGTTCACCCAGATTAAGTCTATAAGCCTTACCGGAATGAACAACGTGATACATAATTAACATATAGTCCCTCGGGTTTATTCCTAATCCAGCATGCAAATGAATCTCAAAATTCAGATCAGAAAGATCCGGACCAAGAAATTCAAGAACAGGTTTTTTTGAAATGATAGTATGCTTTGCATATCTAGCTTTCACAGTTCTCTTAAGACCTAAGATTGTGTGAACAACCTGATCGCTCACTTCAAAAACAATATTTCCAAATGTTCCTACTATCATTTTTAGTCAATATACCCTTCAAGATCATTGCCATCGACCGTAATCTTAACCTTGGTATTACTCTGGCTATATTCTTCAACGATTGCCTCAGCGATAGCATCGCACCAGGTTATGAAAACCGGTTGATCACTTCCAAGAGATTTAGCTTTTAATTTAGTTTGAATCTTTAGTGATAAACTTTCTTTATTTGCCATTATGGCGTTACCTTTAACGTTTCTGTTCCTGAATGAGTAAGACCTAAAGGACAAGGATTACCCGAATGCACACAATTTACAGAAGGGTTTTCTCCCATTAAAATTTTCGGGCTTTTAACAATTACCTCAATTTCAGAAGTTATTTCTGCTTTTTCAGAAACAACAGCTTTTAAATTCTTTGCAATAATTTCAGCTGTCTCAGAAACATTTATATTTGAATTCTTTGTAGTAATCACTGTGTTTTCGGCAACCACCGCATTAAGATTTTTACATTTGACTTCAATATCACCTGCAGCACTTAGAATATCGATAGTTAGTTTATGAGAATCTCTATCATACTCAAGAATTGCATTATCTTTAAATTTGATATGAGCTTTTGAAGATCCCTCAACAGGGGCAGAATCAACACCAGAAAACATACTTCCAATAACAAAACCCTGGGTTACATCAAATGGAAGAAAAACACATAAAACCTGTTCTCCAATATCCGGCATAAACTGAAACTTATCATCCTGGGTTTTCGGGAAAAGCACTGGTAGCTCGTGAGTAGAAACATCATTAATCATAACTCTTACGTTACCACCTTTCACTTCAGAAATAATCCCGACTCGAATAAGCTTATCGAGTTTAGTTTCAAGCTCTTCAACTCTTCTTTTAAGTTCTACAATCAATATTCAAGTACCTTTCTGATTTTTATGGAAGTGACATATGAAGAGCCAATGTCATGCTTTGCTTCTTCTATAAAATATTTACCTGAAAAAACTCCAAAGCCTATCAAATCAAGATTAATACCAGCACGAAGAAGAGGATTTCCAAGGAGTTTCATGTTTCCTGTATCACCGGATTCATTCTTTTTTCTTAATGCGTTTTTGGCCAGCTCTTCAGCTTTTACTTTTGTCATTGAGCCTCGATCAAGGGCCAGAACCTCATCAAAAACATCAGCACCAGGAGGAGACCACCTGAATTTTTCCGGACTTTTATCTTCAATATTCTGATAAAGAAGAATTACAGCAGAATAGGTATCATGTGCTTTTGAATTAAAACTACACGATTCAATATTTGAAACACCTTTCTCAATAACCAGTGTCGGTGGTTTTTCTTCATATTTTTTTCCGGAATAAACTACTATTTTTTCGGATTGTAATTTTAACTTTAAACCATATTCATTTGTAATATTCTTAAGAAAAGTCAGATCACTTTCATCCTGTGACACTCTTTCAATAAGAATCTCTTCATCCACCGAATAAACATGTTTAAGTCCATGGTACTTTGCAATACTACTAACAACCTCACCTAATGATATATTTTCATATGTTCTTTTCTGCCTGGTATTTAATCCATTTATCTTTGCCGGATCTTTTTTGCCGGATGAATCAACAGAACTGACTGCTTTCATCTTAAAAATTGCCGGTGGTTCAGATGCTGATACATCATCAATTGTAAATATCCCGGGGTTCAATTTAGTTTCATTAAAAATAATATTAAACTTCAGTTTTGCCCCTTTATGTGGAAACCATCCATTAGTCCATTTTCCACTTTTATTATCCAGAGTAATATGAAGGTCATCTTTTTTACCATGGGCAAAATCGGTATATGAGAGAGACTCAAGATATTGATTAATGCTTTCAGAGATATCTTTATCATTATAACTTATATCAATAGTAACTTTCATATTACTCCCATGGAGGCTTTGTTTCGAGGAACTGACTGTTTTTATCTATTTCCGGCAACTCAATTTCAATTCCTGCACCAAAAAAAACAATCTCCTGAATCTGAGGATTTAATTTAAGAATTTCAGAAGCTAAAGATTCACTTCCAAGCTCATTAAAAGCGATACTATCCCACATATCACCCTGTTTAGTTATATACTTCATATTCTGATTCTATCCTCATTTGCATTTATCTCATCCTGAGTTTTCTTGAACTCTTCAGCAGATAACTGAACCGCTTTATTTGTCCTTCTCTCAATTTCACCCACATCAGCACCTGGTGCATTCACAATAATTTTTGGACTATAATTAACTTTATTGTTATATGAACCAGCTTCAACGGCTTCTTTTCGGACTTGCGGAAAGCGTCGATGCTCAACATATGGAGGAGAAACTATTTTTCTTGTCTTAGCCGGATCTGCAGAAGTTACTTTTGGCGTAGTCTTACCTGCAAACCCTAACAAACGCGCACCATATTTAATTATTTTTTTGATTTTAGCCCAGACAAAATTAACAAGATCCCGGAAGGGTTTGAATTTTTTATACAGTAAAACTGCAAGCCCTATTAATGCAGCAACACCTACCACTACTAATCCAATTGGATTTGCAGTTAAAGCTGCATTCAATAACCATTGTGCAGCTGTAGCTAATTTCGTACCGATTGCAAAAGCTCTTTGTGCCACAGCAACGCCTCTAACCGCTGCTGCGTGAATCCATAATCTTGCAGTTGAAACCATAGTTGTTAAGCTTAAGGCTTTCTTTGCAAGGGTTAAACCTTTTACGACCAAACCATAGCCGGTTCCTATGTGACTGCTAAAACTCATTGCATAACCCAAAGCAAGAAGAGCTCCTGTGGCTCCAACAACAACTGCACCAACTCCCATAACGCCAGCCGTTAGAGTCGGGTTTGCATCAATAAAAACTCTGAGGTTACTTGCAACACTTCCAATAGCATCAGCTAAAACTATTGAAACTGGAGCGAATCCCTGCCCAATGGATGCTGTAAGATTTTCCACAGATTGAGCAGCAACTCCCCATCTTTCTCCAGGGCCTTTGTTCATTGCCTGAGCCATTGCTTTTGTTGGGCCAAGACCGCCTGACATATTTTTAGCAATAGCATCCGTGTTACTTTTCAAATCATCAGTATTATTAATAAGTGAAGAGATAAAACTGGAAGCTTCATCGGATCCAAATGCCTTAGTTAATGAATCAGCTTCATCAGCATCGAGCTCACCATATTTACCTTTAATCTCTTCAAGAATTTCAGGAATAGATTTTAATTTGCCTGTATCTGGATCTGTGAAATCAAGATTCAGTTCTTTACCAGCTTTATTGGCTCCCTTAATAAAAGCCCTTAATTTTGTAGCGGATTCTGAACCGGAAAATGTTTGCTGTAATTTGCCTAAAACAGCAAATTGCTCCTGCATGCTATACCCTGCAGAAGTTGCAGCAGATCCAAGAGAGGATATTGCCTGAGACATTTGAGAACCATCTGTTCTGAACAACTGTACAGATGTTGCTATTCCGGCAGAAAAAGCCTCTCCAAACTTAAGATCCTTCTCTTCCTGTGATAAGGTATTCCAACCCTTTATTACTTTACTCCCAAACTTTCCAAACTCTTTACTATAAACACCATAACCTTTTGCAAAAAGTGTTGTCATCTCACCTGTTGTTGCTTTTGTTGCTTTACCGGTCAGAGCTGCCATACTTGTAAATTTTGCAACAGACAGATCTGAAAGACTTGAAACACCACTTTTAATATCATAACTTGCACGAATAAAATCAGGTGCTGACGTTCCACTCCAGGTATCAGAAAACTTTGTTGCTTCAGCGGATATTTTCTTAATCCCTTCAGCATCTATTCCTAAACTTGCAACTTCACCCTGAGCTGATGCAACTTTTGCATGACTTGCCCCCATTCCTGCAAGAGCAAGAGCAGCTCCTCCCACAGCAACAGCTTTACCCCGAACATTCTCACGAAACTGTTTACCTTTTTTTCTTCTTAAAACTCTTTTTTGAAGCTTCTCTTCTGCTTTCCTTGCCCTGTCGATATCACTTGCAAGTTTTCTACTTTCTGCAGAAAGATTTTTTGTATTTATTCCGGCAGATTTTAAGGAACCTTTTAACTTCTTTAGACCTGTTACCTGCCTGTTTAAACTATTTTTTAATTTTGCAGATTTACTTTTTGCTGAAGCAAACTCTCTCTTAAGTGCTGCAGTGGGTTTTGAAGTTGAATCCATCTCAAGTTTTAATTTCTTACATTTAGCCTGAGCTTCATGAAACTCATTAGCTGTCTTTTTTATATCATTTCTTAAGCCTGAGAATTTATTAACATTCTTTTGTTTGGATTCTAACCCCTTCACTTTTTTGTTCAGATCACCCAAACTCGAAGTAGCCATTCCTACTGCACTTCGGAAGGTATTAGCGACCAAACCAACAATACTGAACCTAACTTTATGTTCTTGTCCCATCTATTCAATATTCCTGTTTATTGTTTCAACCCACTCATAAAGATCTACAAGAGCCATATGGTAATAAAAATCAATTCCGGTTCTTGTAGCTCTTCCACAATCAAGAATTAGTTTTCTAATTTCTTGTGAGTTTGCTCCATACCGAGCAAAAAACGCTGCACTTCCTCAACTACTTCACAACCATCAAGGGCAGACAACTCAGCTAAATCACCATATTCATAACCAGAAGCTTTTGCAGCAACACAGAGACAATAACTAAAATTCAGTGAAAGTGGAGCAGTTGGAGTACCACCATTTAAATGATAGTCTCTTTCAGCACTAACTAAATCCATAACTTTCAAATCAATTAGTTTAAGATTGAGAACTTTCACATCTTTTTCATTAACTTTAATTTTGTTTTTCAAAACGATTTTACCCATTTTCTTTACACTCCCATTGCTCTGTTGATATCATCAAGGACGCTTACACCATCGACCTTGTAGATATTGTTAAATTTATCAATTTCCAAAAATTCAAAACTATCAACCAGAACCTTTATTTTTGTTAAACTTAGATCAACACTTGAATCAGTTCCTTCACCAATCAAAAACTTACCTAATGATGTTTTCATTGCACTTCCAACAACATCAATACGAATGTCCTGGATAGATCTGATCCCGTTTTGAGAATTTGTAACCTGAATCCCACCTCTCAAAGACACTATGTGAGCAACTGGTTTTGCAAAAACATTCATTTTATTTGTGATTGTTCTGAATTTTATGGTCATATTCAAAGCACCAATGTGACCAATAAGAGGGATCTCAGTTTTTCCCAAAAGACCCACTCCACCAAGTTCTACTTTTTGAGGTTCGATATCAGGTAGAGTAACATCTGCAACCCCTAACATGTCCTCTGAGCCTTCACCGTAGAAAACTTTATATCCGGCAACTACTTCTGGTATTATCATTTAAAAACTCCTTAAATTAAGCTGTTAGCCTACTTAAAAACCGCCTCAAAGTTTGCAGGATCATATTCCTGGATAAATTCAATATCTCTTGCCGGGCTTGGTGGAGTCATTAAAACATGGAACTTTTGAACCCCATCCATCAGATCAAGAACGCTATTTTCATCAGATCTGAACTCAACTGTTGCACCAAGTAGAAATTGCCTTGCAACCAATCCATCAAGCCACATCTGAGCAGATCCAAGAATTGTTTCAATTAATCGCCTGTTTGCAGGAGCATCGATCTTTGACCAAAAGGTTAAAATCAGAGTATTACCAATCCATTTAAACATTCTTCGAGTGCAAATCCATGCATCTTTCGGGTCAGTATTTGCCGGATAACAAGCAGTTCTGTTTCCCCATAATTTCCAGCCACCAGAAAAATTCAGAGCAGTTACAATACCCTGGCCATTAAGATAATTTGCCTGTTCAAGCTGAAGCCAAACTGTTTCACCATCAGCTACACAACTATCTATCTGTAAATTATGATTACTTGGAGAAACGTATGGTACACCCGAATTTTCAGAATCTGTTCTTGCAATCAAACCTGCGATTTGCGTTGATAGATGAAAGGTTTCTGAACCTAATTTTACCTTTGGCCAGCAAACAATCTGAGCCGGATCCATGAAGTTTTTTGAATTCTTCTCCGCTGGTGCATCGGAATATTTTTTAACAACCGAATCATCAAGGTCAATTAGAGCAAGGCAACTGAAGATCTGATTAATGGATTTTGCTTTTGCAGTCATAACAGCAGCAACAGCGGGTTTATGAGACCAGCCAGGAGAAACGATTAAACCAGGTAAGGTCCTGTATTTTGGATAAGTACCATTTACAAGCTCAAGACCCTTAAGTTTTCCGCTTTCTGAATCAACTCCACCAATAATATCAAATTCAGTTACTTTAGATGGATCTCCCACTGTAAAAGCAATTGAAACATCTGCATCAGAAACAATACTTCCTGTTGAAATTCTGATTATTTTTCCATTGATAAGATCAACATCATAATCTTCACCCATAACAAAAGTAACCGGAGTAACATCTTTGCTTTTGATCTCAACCGATCCGTCAATAATACCAGGAGAAAGCTCAACCTCATCTGAACTGAATTTAAAATCAGCTGCACCAACTTCTGTTTGATGAACAGAAGGATCAAAAACATTCACAAACAAAATCGGACAGACCGCAAAAAGAGCAAAGTGAGATTTAACAAACTCACAAAGAGAATACTTTTCCCAGTCATCTGAATATCCAAAAGTGCTGACAGCTTCTGAATAACTTGAAATCAAAGTAACCTCTTCAACAGGCCCGATTCCGTCCTCAAGCATATGAACAGGAGCAGTACCAACAACAAAAGGAACTGCAGAATCAACACTAACTGGTGGCAGTAAACCTGTTGGAACTTCTGAACTATAAACCCCGTGTTTGTATGTCATTTAATTAACCTCCAACTCTTTTAAAACTCTTCTGACTGTTTGAGAAAGAAGAGATGCAGGTTTATTAAGCTCATTCATAGCCTTTTGAAGATCAGAAACAGGAACAAACAGTTTCTTAATACTCAAATGTTTTTGCTCAACAAACCCCTTAATTTCCACAGGCAACCCACCTTTAAAAGTTGTGAATTGACTCAATGAAACAGGAGTACTGATATTGGGACCAATGTAAATCTGTGGACCCGCAACTTTCGGTTCTTCCTTTTTCTTTACCTTTTTTTTCATAGATAACTATCCTCCCTTGCTATGCCCGGATAACTCCATTTAGTTATAATTTCACATTCACTAAAAGGTTGAGGTTGATAATGTCTTGCTGCAGGATCTCCGGATGTCCATTTCACTGGTTTTTCCAGATTAAAAGAATCCCCACAAACACCTTTGCTCAGGATTATTTTTCTACAAACCCAGGCAAGGTTTAAAACATCATTTACTCCAGCTTCTTCACTTTCAGCACTATAAACACCACATATTAATTTCACATTTACAACAGAGTGCGCAGCTCCCTGAGACTCATCATTGAAGCCTTCAAAAGCCTGCAGGATAATGCATGGATAATCTTCATTTCCTTTATCTTTTGAAGGCAACTCTCCAATTAAAATTTTCACATCCGAATACTTCTCACCGCTATTCTCAACCCTGAATTTCTTATCACTCAATCCTTCATAAAGAAGTCCCTGCAATCCTTTTAAAAGTAAAAATTCCATTACTTAAGACTCCTTTGAATCTCACGACCCATCTCATGTTTAAAATTCTTCTCAAACCTTTCAACAGCAGATTTTTCAACATTGTTTACAACTTCCTCATTATTCATCATCTGAGGTATTGATGGCCCCAGTAGCTTTTCAACAGGTAGTCTTGATTTTTCAACTCTTCTGTAGATATGTTTTCCTTTTGAGAAAAAAGAACTACGAATTGTTTTTCTCTGCCTTCCAACACGAACAGAAAGACCAACTTTAGGCCTTGACCTTAAAGAATTGGGTCTGACTCCAAACTCTCTAAGGCTAATCCTTGAACCTCTAACCAATGCAGATGCATTTGAACTTCTTCTGTTAGCTTTTTTAAAACTGAAACCTTTACGAACAGAAGCAGCTTTCACATTGTAATTTTCTCTGACACTTCTCACGCTGTCTGTTTTAACGCCCTGAATTGTGCGATTTACAGAACGGGCTAAAGCACCGTTTGCTTTATCTCCAATTACTTCAAAAAATAACCGGGCATTTTTAAGACCATCTGTATCGATATTAAGATTCATTTTTTTTCTTCATCCACGCTTTGATTGATGGATTATCAATATTATCCAGAAACTCACCGGATTCTTCCCTGAACAGTTCGAGATCCTTCTCATCCTGTTTCTGTTTTCTCAGCTCATAAATATGACTTTGCATCTCATTAAACTTATCAGGATCTATAACCATCCCTTTTGTTTCCCGAATTTTGTGGAGCTCTCTTGCACAGAAGTAAAAACCGATAATTGCAGAAAGCACATACCACATGCGTTCAGGAACAGTTGAAAGTCCCAGATTTAAGATTTGAAATTCCTCCGGATTTGCATATGAAAGGATAAAATAAGCGACAATCAGAACAACAAAAAGCGGTCTGGGCATCCTGTTTAATCCATCCCAAAAGGAATCCCATGATGTTCTGTTGTTTCTATTATGAAATTCAGAACTAAAACTTTTTTGATTATTCACATACTCATCATGCTTATATAGATCTCTTTCTTTCTTGCTTCCTGTAAAAGTCTGGACAACGCTATTAACTCCATCAGAAACAGATTTTACAGCTTTTCCGAATATATCAAATCCAAACATCTCTACACCTCTTTCCTGAAAGATTCAGCTCTTGCAAGCCATCCCTTAATGAATACTTCCTGTGTTTTGTCATTTGAAACGATCAATTTATAAAAATTGATTCTTTCATCAACAACAGCATTATTGAAATATTCACCCATTTCAGTTTCAGCTGTGAAAGCAGCAATTCGTGTCTTTGCTCCAATAATTCCATCAATACTTCCGGATTTAAAACCAGCCTTACTTAAAACATTTTGCATAAACCTGACTGCTCTCCGTGGTCCATGATTGATTGCAGAATCAAAAACAATGGGTTGAATATCAAAAGGAAGCTCATTAATTTGAGGAACATAATAGTAATTCTGTCTGTAAATCTCTTTTGCAATATCTACTTTCAGATTTCTCACATCAAAAACAGAAGCATCTCTACCAAACCACTTTGAAAGAGTTTTTCGGGTAATCCCAAAATTAGTTGGTCCACCCCTGTCACTCTTGTGATCAACAAAGCCACCCTCTTTTTTCAATACTTCATCAATCATTAATTCTATCTGTTTAAAATTAGTCATGCTTTAACCCTTCGGGACATGATGAGACCGCAAATCTTAAGAGAAGTTGCCCTGAATATCTGCAACTCATACTCAGATAGTTTTCTTGGTTTGTAGCAGTAATCTATTCTTACAAAGCCAATGGGAAGCATATCTATTGAAAACAATCCAACCACATAAAACGATTCAACACCCTGGGAATGAATTGTTGAATACATGGATATATCTTTCTCTTTAAGCTCATTTGCATCAGCACAACAGATCTCTTTCTCTTTTAGAAGTGTTGAGTTCCAACCAGCATAAAGTGAATTTGGCATATTCTGAAGACCACCAATTATTGACTTTACGCCCACCTGAACCCTTTCATGGGTATTCGAACATTTACCCATATGAACACCTTCTGTATTCACATCACCATTATGATATTGATAAAGAGAAGCCCGAGAGCACTGGGTTGAAACGATTAAGCTTTCAAGAGCATTATTAACCTTCAGATCCACTGCAATTTTCCCGGGAAGATCTTTTTTAAATCTCTTATGCTTATTGAGAATTTTCTTAACCAGATACCAGACGATTAAAACAAGAATAACCTGGTACAAGTCATACTTAGTAAACAAATCAAGAAACGTTTTAATTAATGCCCAATCAGGCATATCCACTCCTTCGTAGAAGTTCAAAATCGAGCCATGCACCATTCGGATCAAGTTTTTCTACAGAATAATTTTTGCTGTCGATTGTTATTTCCTGACCAAGATTAATTTCAAAGTCAAAGTCAGCTCTTAAGAAAGATATAAACATGTCATTTTCATTTATTCCGTGGTGTTCTTCCATAACAAGAACATCACGGTCAACGATTGCTCTTAAAGGTTTAGGCTCAGAACCTGAAACAGAAACCTGAACATCATGCCCAAGACGCTTTAACATCTCTACGGGAGAATCATTGATTACTGTTTCAAGTCTCATTTTAAAATTAGATCCTAAAGTTTAATAATTTAATTATTCACTACTAACAGTTGTTTCACCTTTAACTAAAAGAGCTGGTCTTCGTGACATTGGTAAAACATTACTTTGGGTATGAAGATCTATCCATCTCCCGAATTTTTCTTCCACCTGTTTTGCGTAAAGCTCTTTACCTTTAGTATTTACAGACTCCAGAAAACTGGCAGGTGCAAGATAGGTTTTAAAAGTATCCCTGGTTCCAAGAGGGAAGAAATGTGCATTACCTTCTTCAATAAAAGACCTTACAACACCTCTTGCATCAGGTGCGTTTCCACTGTGCTCTTCAAAGGTAATTCCTTCAAAAACAAAACCTTTTCTGGAGTCACCACCTTTACCTACAAGGTTAAGAGCCTGAGCATGATTAAGGTAATACTTCTCAACATTTGGATGTTCAATAAAGTCATCAAAGAATTTTTCATCACAAAAACAGTGGATCTTGCCGTTTGACACTTCACCCATCATGTTTTGCTCAATGTGACGTTTTACTTCCCTGCACTTTTTAGCAATATTTGTATCTGGATTATCAAGCTCGAAATCTATTACTTTTTGCGTGACTTCAAACTCATCAAAGAAATTGTAAACAACCTTACCCTTTGGAGATAAAACAATCCCTTTAAGAGCTCCCCATTTTAAATATTCTTTGGTTATTGCATGCTTAAGTCGCATCACTTTACACTTTTCTGCAAATACTTCAGCTTCATTATACGTTTCAGATTCAGTTCCAAACTTACGAACATTTGCAAAAGCTTTCGCCATGAGAATATCATCATAAGGGATATTAGGAATCTGGAACGTCCTGCCTTTTCTTTTTGGTTCTTTTCCCTTTGGAGCTGGAGAACCTTCAGGTTCAATATCAAGCAAGTTTAAAACGCCATGTTTCTCTTCAATCAAAAGAGTGTCTGAATATATTGGTGTATCTACAAACAAACCCATTTGATGCAAACGACCATAATCATTAGGTATAAGGTTTATACCTGTTGTCATGGACACAAGATCAAACATATTTTCTCCATATGGACTTAAAATAGGCATACTCTTACGCCTCCTCGTTATTTAAAATTCCGAGGGCATTAAGCTCAGCAAGCGCTTTTGTTTTTTGCTCCTCAGTTACTGTTTCCGGCCACTGCAGGTTTGAATAAAAGCAATAGGCGTTTCGACAAATGATAACTCCATCCACAGAACCACTCGTGCAGTCATACTCACCATAGGAAAAACCAACGGCTTTTTGAGATCCATCAACCGCAGCAAAGTTAATTTCTACTACCTCGCCAGATCCTTCAGTTACTGTAATTGTTGCCGTGTCATTAACAGCAGCATCAGCCCCGCCATCATTCAAAGTAAAGTTGATGTGCTTACTCACAAAAGGAACGCCAACCGTAGCCTTGCCAACAATGAAACCATCTGGAGTCTGAACATCAAAAACTTCAGATCCTGAAACAGAAGCATCAATACATGTTGCGATGTAGTCCCCAACAATTGTTAATTCAGACATTGAAACTTCAGTGCATGTCATATCTCCGGCAGAATTAACACTGCCGTTTTCGGTTGTTTCCAAAAGCTTTTTACCAACCACAGAACCCGGCAGTAACTCCTGAAGAGATTCAATTGTTACCTTTTCCCTTGAAAAGAAAGTTGGAGCTTCCATCTCCCCTTTCAAAACATCAGACAATCTCAGTTTTTCAATCAGTACTTTGCCCATTTAGTTCCCTCCACTTCCTGCGATCTCGGAACATGCAGCAATAAAAGGATTTACTTCACCAGTTGTTGTCGGACTTACTGTGGAATTAACAACAAAATCACCATCAGCTTTAGCTTTGATTATGAGTTTTCTTGCCTCATCAACCCCAACTTTTTTCTCAAGAAGTCCTGAAACCATTTGAGGACAACCAGCAAGTTCACAAAGTTCCGTAATCTCAAGAGCATCTTCATAACTTGGTCCATTCGAAACGTCAGTGGTTGCAGTTGTCACAGTTGGCTGTGTTGCTGCCTCCTGCGGAACCGGTTCCTCTTCAGCTTTCTTTTCAAATCCGAGATCTTTAAGGGCCTGAACACCCCCATCACCCGACAACAGTTTTCCTAAATCTTCCTTTAGACCCATCAGGCCCCCCTTATTCTTTTTCTTGTTTAAATTTACTAAAATATGGTTAATTGCTTCCTTCCTGGACATCACATAATCTGCCAGACCATTATCAACCGCATCCTGTCCTGTGAAAATTCCAGCTTCAGTTCCTGAAATTTTATCGATGGAAGCACCACGATTTCGTGAAACACTTTCAACGAATAAACTGTAGGTTTTATCAACGCTATCCTGAGCCCTTGCATGAGCCTCTTCAGATAGTTTTGAATGTCTTGAAAAATCGTTCTTTCTTTCTCCGGCAAAAATAGAAGTATATGAAACACCTTCCATCTCATCTCTTTTGCTTTCATCGATGTGAACTGAGATAACGCCAATTGAGCCGACCTGACCTGTTCGAGGGATATAAATAGAATCGGTGGCAGAGGCAATTGCGTATGCAGCCGAGAAAATAAACTCATTTGCAATGGCACAAACTGGTTTTTTTCCCCGTGCCTCATGAATTTCATCAACCAGATCAAAACACCCCGCAACATCACCACCAGGACTATCAATATCAAAGATGATTGCATCAATACTTTCATCCATCAGAGCTTCAGAAAACATCTTGCGTATGCGGTCATAAGACATTGAGCTGTAGAGCCAGCTTAAAAAACCAGAGCTTTTGTGTCTCAATGCACCGGAAATCGGAATAATTGCAGCAGTTAATGGAGCTCCACTGTTCAGATTATTGGAACTGATCATTTCAGGAGATGGAATTTCTGCACCTTCACCCATAATTTCCGGACTCATGGAAGCAAGAAATTCAACAGCACCCGGAAGCATCATTAATGGTCTGTTTGCAAGTAATTGAAGCAACTGTTTATTCATTAGATTCCTCTTCTTCCTCATAGTCATCAGCAGACTGGTAAACACCGCTGATTGTTGTTCTTCGCGGATCACTATCCAGAATAATTTTTAATTGATCCACTCGCTGATTATCTCTTTTAATCTCCCTATCAACCTTTTCAATATCGTAGCCAAGCTCAGCAATTGACTGATCACGGGATTTTAGACCGGATCGAATTGCAATCAGTTCAGCCTTCACATCCTGAAGAGGATTAACGTACTTCCAACCGTCAGGCCTCCACTGAATTCTTTTGTATTCACGAATTTTCTTATTGAAATCGGGAACTGAAATAGCTCCTGAGATGACTGCAACTTTGAGCCAGTCGTTTGATATTGGTCTACAGAACTGAAATATAATCTGGTTTTTCTGAATCAGAACGCATCTTCTCTGGAACTCAAGAAGACCAGCCCGAATGGAAGAAAAATTTACTTTGGAGAGATCTCCTGTGAGCTGCTCATAGGTAATTCCAATTCCCTTTGCAACAGCACGGATCTCATGCTCCATCCAGGCGATGTAATTACCACCAACATCTTTCGGATTTGAAAAAGTGACCTCATAACCTTCAGGAAGTTCTGAAAAAGTCCCCGGTTCAAGAGCAACAATTCCATTCTCTTCTTCATCACCTAAAACTCTCTGCTCGTCATTTGGCGGTTTTGTTATGAACCCACCAAACATTGCAGTTGTTTTTCTTCGAACAAGCTCAGCATCAGAGCACTGGTCAATCTCGTGCAACTTTACTATTATGGATGATAACCAGGGGCGACCACGTTGCTGACCAGGACGAAGGCGTTTAAAAATGTGACAAATCCTGTCAGCAGGAATTCTGATTCGCTCACCAAAATCAGCTCCATTTAAAAAAGCTTCTCCCGGGTGTTCTTTAAACATCCAGTAAGCGAGTCTTTTATTCTTTTTGGAATATTCAATCCCCATTCTGATCTTGTTGCCATTGGGTGCAACAGCATTATAAGAAGCATCACAAAAATCACTTTCAAGAATCTGGATCTGAAAAGGAACAATCAGGTTTAAATCATTAACGTAGTGCTTTAAAACAAAAACCTCTCCGGCCTCAATTAAAGATCTTGTTACAAGACCCTGAAGGCCATAGAAATCATCCAGCCCTTCAAAATCAAACTCATCAACACAATCACTCCAGAGCTCCTGAACCTCTTCTTTCTTTGCATCATCTTTAATCTGCCAACGGGGAGTTATGCCGGTCCCAATCAAATTTGCAACAAAGGAGTCCACGCCACCATCTGCGAGGGGGTTGTTTCGCGTTAATTCTCTGGATCGGTTCCTGAGACTTGAAAGGGAGTTATGTAAAACATTGTTGGGACCGGCACTACTCATTCCCCAGGTATGAAGACGCCTGCCAGTGGATGCACCTTCATGGGCCTGAATCTTATTTCCATTATGATCAAGAATCTTAAGGGTTCTTGCTTTCATTAAAGCCCCTTTCTGGTTCTTGTTCTAATAAAAGATTTTGTGGAAACTCTTAATTCACGGCTGATTTCATCACGAAGTTTCTTAAGGCTTGCAAGATCTGTCTCTGAATATTCAGTGGTTTTGCCCTGGGTAATAAATTTTACAACCCTTGCTCCCTGGGCAAGTTCTATAATGGCTTCCTGAATATTCTCTAAGTCGGTTTGTGTATACATTGTATCCTGCATCCCTTTTGTTTTTTTCCAAAGGATACAGGCAGGATTTTAAAAAATATAGGGGCTTAAACTGTCTTAAACTGTCTTATTCGGCCTTAAATCGTACCAGGCGGCTTAATTTTTATTAATATTTTGGTTAAAATCGCTTTAATGTCTTTAGGAGAAGGGCATTACAGTATTTATTTTTTTCAAACCAAATCCTTAATCGGCTTATTCGGGCTTAATCAGGCTCCAGCGGTAATCTTTAAATATGATTTGCATAATTCATTTAAAGTGTTTATTTTTATTAAAACTTTACAACAACAAATGAGGAAAAAAATGAGTGTTTACGACGAATTTATAAATAATATTTCTCCACAAGAATGGGAATACTTTGCTGAAGACGTTCTTGCTTATATAGGATTCATAATATTAGAAGGACCAGCATCTGGTCAAGATGGTGGGAAAGATCTAATAGTTCAAAAGGATAATGATATTTTCATTGTAAGTTGTAAACATTATAGTAAGGATATAGGAACATCTATTGAAAATAATATTGTTGATAGAATTATGGAACATAATGCAAATGGATTTATAGGATTCTATTCAACTTATATTACAGAATCTTTTAAAAATAGGCTTCAAGGAATTTCTCAACAATACAAAATTATAACTTACAACAGAATGAATATTGCACAAATAATACCTGATTTAAGTAGCACTATAACTCAGAAATATGGTAGAAAACCATCCGGTAACTCTTATGTTTTAAATACTGATGAAGATGATTATCGGCCATTAAATTGTTTAAAATGTGGAAAAGACATTCTAATGCCAATTTTTATTCGTGAATCAATGGCAATGTTACATAAAGATGAAAATGATATTTACCATTATCTTTATGGATGTAAAGAATGTATTAATTCATTATCTGAAGAAGGTTGGGTTGAAATTTATCAAGCTCTACATTCTGAGCAATTAATTTCTTGGAACAATATGGTAGATGAAGATACAAAAGGAAAAAAAGTTTCAAATTCTTTTTATAGAAATAAAAGTGAATTTGACAGCAAAATAGCTCAGAGAATGTTTCCAAGAAATATGGGAACTTGGATATAAAATGGCAAGAGCTATAGATAAAATCTAAGAAAGCAACTGTTGAAGTGCTATGAATAAAGGATCAAACCTTCAGAACGTTGTGGTGCATTACAAAACAAAAACGCGCTCTTGGATTAATAAAGTAAGAATTAACAATTGAGGTTACCATGAGTGAGCACTTAAATTATGTAATAGAAAATCATCCTGAATATATTGAAAAATTTGATTTAAATTTTAATAATTATAAATCCTTATGTGAAGAAGTTGAATACATTCTTAACAAACAAATAAATGATAACGAAACACAAATATCAGCCATAACTTCTAGACCAAAATCAAAACCAAGTTTTTGTGAAAAAATTCGTAGGAAAAATTATGATGATCCTTTTAAGGAAATAACTGATTTTGCAGGTGTAAGGATTGTCTTTCTATATTCAAAAGATAGAAAAAAAATTGAAGAAATTATTGAAGCTGAATTCGAAATTATTGATAAAGAAGACAAAATTTCTGGTAATAATATAGATAAATTTGGTTATGGAGCTTTACATTACTTAATAAAAATAAAAAATAATCATTCAGGTGCAAGGTATGATGAAATAAAAGATCTTGTATGTGAAATTCAAGTAAAAACAATACTACAGGATGCATGGTCTTTAGTCGCTCACCACTTAAGTTATAAACAAGAATCTGATGTACCTCCACAACTTCGTCGAAAGTTAAATGCATTATCAGGTTTATTTGAAATAGCTGATGACCAGTTTGAAAATATTAGAACTGCCCGAGTTGAGTACCATAGAACTATGAAGTTAGAAATTGAAAACAATCCTGAAATATCACTCGAAAAAGAAATAACGATCGATAATTTAATTGCTTACCTTGAATATAAATTTCCAGAAAGAAATAAAATAACAATGGATCATGCTGTTGGAATTTCAGAAATTCTCATCAATACTGGATATAATACTTTGAAAAAAGTTGATGATCTATTATCAAAAACAATAGATGCCATTTCTGCCTATGAAAAAAAATCCCCTCCTATAGATAAAAATGATGTTCATAATACTACTTTTACACAAGGTGGAGTTCTTATCTATGCTCAATTATTTATAAATTTAAAAGCAAAAGAAATAGAAGGGAAATTAGAAGAAGACGGATTCATACTTAATCAGAAAGAAATGGTTCGATATTTAGATTTAGTAAAATAACAGACTTAATAAATTCTGCTAAAAAAAGCTGCCTCAGAAAGGCAGCTTTTAGAATCATTTCAAACCAATTCCGGTAATTATATAGGGTCTGCTGTCTGCTGATCTTAATTTCTTAGTTGTAAATTCACCCATTTTATAGAGATTCTTGAAAAAGAAACTGTTTGATTCAAAGAGATAGCCTTTATTATAGCAGTAATCTTTATAGTGGCTATACAGTTTTGATTTTTCGACCATTCTTTTTGGCTCTGTTAAGCAGCAGTTTTCAACAAAGGAAGTAATTGTTTCCGGGATGTCTGGGTGTTGTTTTGTTTCGGTTTTATCCAGCTCATTAGCCAGATCCTCGACTGGAGCTCCTGTCAGATGTCCAAGGATTCTGAGGGAAGCTTTTCCTTTCAGGGATTTATCTGCAATTTTGCAAAGTTCAACAACACTGGAGTCCAGTTTTTCAGGGTTTTTGGGTTTTTCAGGTTCATTCATCAGGTCATTTAGTTCATTTCGGTACATCAGTTCTTGTTCCATTGCGTTAAAGGCTTTGATGAAGGTTTCTTTAAATTGTGCAGCCTTTTTCCCTGTGAAGCCCATGACAAGAAAGAAGAATCCATCTCTGGTGACTTCATAACACTTTCTTAATTCACCTTTTTTATCTTCATAATCAACGGGCTGAAAATTCAGCCCGTTAAATTCTTCGCTACAGTCAAGGGTTTCAATAGATTGTAAAACATTTTTATGCTTTTTCCCAAAAACCTCAGATATAATCTTAGAAGTTGTAACTGGTTTTTCATTATCATCTAAAATTATCAGGTCTTTTTGTTCAGCTTCTTCCTCTTCCCTTTGCTTAAGAACAGGAACAAGTTTACTCCGAATTTTTATGGAATCATCATCAATTTTTGAAAAAATATCATAGATAATATCAAAGCCTATTTTCCAGTCATTTTCTGACATACTTTCAAAAAAATAATTTAGTTTTCCTGTGATCTCTTCTTGCTGCTTAAGTAATCGAACTAATTCTTTGATGGGATTGTGGAAAGGTACAACAGAACTTTGGTCCATTTGTGGCCCCCTTGATTAAATTATTAACCGCCACTCACAGGTGCTAAAGCTGATGGGTGACAGACTGAACAGGGTTAGCACTACCGTATCAAGGAAACGGCCCAACCGAAGTTGGCCCCGCCCAGTCCGCCATAAGGACACAAAAAAAGTGCATCAAAAAAAGAAGGCACTTTAGGCCTTGATTATTCGGGGTGCTAAATCCCGGCACTGGAATTTGCCAGTACATTTCAAAGATGCACTTTTTTATGCTATTTGTCTATGATTTTGTTTATAAATGTTAGTTTTTGTTAATCAGCTTAAAATTGAGCTGGTTAAAATAGCTCAATCCAAAATTGGATTCACCTCAAAATTGAGGAGAGCTGAAAATTCAGCCGACCTAATTTCATGGTCCTGTAGATGACGTAACTATAAGTTACACCATCTTTTTCATCGAACCATCCTGCATAATAAGCAGGGTGGTTTTATATCCATTATGACCCATTGATTTTGGTGTAGTCGCCACAGTTAAAGAGCTTGTTAGGTCATTATTGATTCTGCAGTTTTTGGATCTGAGACTATATCAACATGTTTGCATTCAATAGTTAAACTTTCAATGCAACAATTTTTGAATTTTTTATTACTTCCACAAAAGCATTTTTGGTTTCTTCCAATTTTTTTATAATCTGGATTTGGAAGTATTTTTGATGAATATTTTAATTTTCCAAACCCCAAAGGTGTAATTTTTTTACTATCAAGTAGGTTGCTCAAATACCGAATAAGTTTAAATTGTTCACTTTGGTCATCGTATTGAACAACACAACGTTTATCTTTAGGGTTCTTCACCATTGCAACATGATTTATTTCACTTTTTTCAATAATGGCACATGCCATAACTCCTCCATATAGTTCACCTTTTATATGAGGGCATTCAAGTGAATCAATATTTTCCCCACAAATACTGCAAGTACATTTTTCAGTAATGCATCCAATGCTAAAAAAGACTTTATAAGGGTATAGACTTTCTAAGTTTATAAGTTGATCTTCAAAAAATGGTATAAACTTCGAATTATCTGTAGTTTTTGAAAATTTCTTAACTGCTCTGAGATAATCCATGGAATTTTGCAAATGGTTCCATGATTTACTAAACCTATTTTCCCTTATCATTTTCCAAGTAAGATTATACTCAAGTAAAAAGGATATATATGATTTGAATACAAATAACTCGTCAAGTTCTTCATTAGTAATATTAATATTACTTGTTAAAACCTTAAGTTCATCAATTATTGAAACAAGAGACTTAGAAGCCATTTCCGTTAAGCCACTATTAATTTGATCAATTACATTAATTAAACGGTTCTTGAGTTGTTCATATTTATTTATGATATTTGAGTTTAAAAACATACCTATTCCATAAACTTATTCAGATCTAGTTTTTTTATAGCACTTTTCAAGGCTTCTCTATCACCCTCAAATTCGAATTTCTTGTTAATTCCATTTTTTTTGTCTTGGTATATTGAAAAATATGGGGTCAAGTCTGCTTTTGACCTTTGCACTCTACGAAGCTTCTGGATTGTCGCTTGTAGAACCACCTATTAACTTGTAAAACCAAATAAAAAACCAACCGATAAATACTGTGGATACAGATGCAATCACAAAATCAATTGATGTTAAATATGAAAATCCTTTGAACAAAGATAATATTAATAGAATTGCCATGTTGTAGGAAATGCTTTTCGCATAAATGTTTTCAAATGGGATTCTATTTTGTATTCTGCCAAAAAAATGCCCAACTATTATACCTAAAATACCTACAAGAATTGAAAATGTAATAAATAATCTAATAAACTTTTCCAATGTAAATTCAAAAGGTAGTGTATTAAGCCGCCCAGTAAACAAAGTAAACAACATACCAAGCATTTGAAATAATGCATAAGATACAAACCCTGAAATCATTAATTTATTCTCTTTCATTAATCCTCTCTTTTATAAGCTATATAGTTTGTAAGTTGCATTTATTGATTCAAACAATTTCTGAAACCTTCTTTATTTTTTTGCACATATAAAAAAATAATATTACTGAAATAATAGACATCACTATAAAAAAAATTATAGTAGTCTCTGAACCAAATTTAATGGAGGTACTCGTTTCAATAATACCTTCAGTCATTCCACCTAAGATAAATAATGGAATACTAAAAACAAATGTTCTAATTGAAATTGGTAATCCAAGGCATATAATTCTTTTAATAAAATCTTTATTATCACCTGAAGAGTTTATTCTGTAACAAAAATATAGTTCAATTATAGATATAACAAAAAACATAATAGTATTTAAAGCATTATAAATGTTATATTTCAGACCTATATTTACATAAGGGTCTGAAGTTAGTACTATTAATACAGTAAAGAATAACATATATTTAAATTCTTCTTTTTGATCAACTTTTCCAGTTTTTAAATCTTCTACTAAATTATCTACTTTCCAAAAATACATTTTTACCTTTTCTTCCATTACGTTTGTGGTAACCAGCTATAGTTGACTACGAAACTGTTTTGTCATGAATTTTACTTTTTCATTAGTTTCATTCTAAACTTTTGATCTCTTAGATCCTCAGCAGCTTTAAATACATCAATAGTTTTTTGCCTTCGTAGATACATAAATATCATAATATCTATTATTGTGAATATTGATATCATGGTAACAGCAGAGTCAATAGGTAGCTTAAACTCAGTTTCAAAATTTATAATTACTATAGCCCCTATCAATCTGATGAAAGGATCAATAATGCAAATAGCTTGTTGAATTTTTCTAGCAGATTCATTGTAAAATACAAACCTAAATGAATGAATTATGAAGAATATGACAAAACAAAGAATTAACCCAATACCAATATATGTAACAGCTTTAAAAGAAATTACTTTTTCTATAAAACCGAAAAGATATATACTCGTTGCCATCCAAGATTGGATTATAAATAAATTTATAAGAACTATAATAATTGTAAAAAATCTAACCAAAATTCTTTTCCTTTCGTAATTCATAACAGTTTGCATTTATTGTATTATTTCCACATAAAAGCGGAAAAAATGTGTGCATAAAATCATAAAAAACATTTTATGTCAAAATTAATATTTATCCTTCCATCTCTGCCTGAATCTTCACACTATCCAGATATTTATGAAACGACTTCTCAGAGATCCTTAACGACCTTTTACCTATCTTAATAGCCTTTAAATGTCCATCTCTAATGAGATTCCGCACGAAATCTTCAGACACATCAAGAGATTCTGCAACTTTAGAAACCTGTAGATATTTATTTACTCTTTTTTTAGCCACCCCTTCACCCTCCCATAAATTTAGAACGTACCGTGTTTATCTTTTTCTTTGTAGATGCCTTTTTAATTCTTGGTTTTAAGAGGTTAACCCCACCACCGGGCCATTCCCAGTCTGAGAGAGCTGCGTTCATGCACTCACAATCGAGGTAATGGTTATCTCTTTTGAGCTGAACCCACTCTTCAGCACCGTTTTTCTGAAGCTGTTTTTCCTCTGCAAGGATCTGCTTTGCATAATCATCGTCAACTTTCGAATGAAGGTAAGCTGCTATCCCCTCTTGTTTCACAGCGTTTCCCAGACGATCATAGACAATATCTTTAAATCTGTTTGTGTCCAGGAAGTACAGGCGAAACCCGTTTTTCAAGGGCTTGCCGCTTGGAGTTGATTTCAGCTCAGCCCCTCTTTTAACTTTCTTTTCCTGTGGTCTTGAAGCCCCTTTCATTCCCCAGATTCGGGGACCATTCCAGCCCTTAACCTTTTGAAGCCAAAGCAGTGTTGCTTCTGTCATGGATTGACCGGAATCATATCTACCACCACCTGTATCAACCCCTCCGCGCCAGATCGGAAGCATCTCTTTTGAATCCTGAACGGGATAAGCAGTATCAAAAAACAGGTTTTCCACATCTCCCCAGGTTCCAAGATCTCCATAATCTATCAACCAGGAGTGATAATTTGGAGCCCATGCCCTCACCAGATACCAGAAACCTCTTTTCTGAACATCAACCGCAGCAGTGACTGCAACCGCTTCCTGTGGAATAGTTTGTGGTGGAAGAGGTGTTTTTGCTTTAAGAATAGTCACATTGTCTGAGGTTACTATGATCTGTTTATAGGGCTTTGCTTCATAGTTGTTTGCGTAATCCTGCTTTTCTTCAGGTCCTCCGTTTTCCGCTTTGATGTATCTTGCAACTGTTTCAGAGATGGGAACAAAGAAAGATATCCAGGAAGGAACATGAAAGCCGATTTTCTTTGGTTTGAAGCTCTTAAGATATGTAAAGAGTTCAATCTCTTTTCCCCGGGATCTCCATTCACCAGCCCGAACAGCTTTGTTTCTAACATCATCATTCCACGCACTTTCACAAAACCTGCATTCATAATGTGCCAGATATTCAGATTCAATCTTTCTATAGTCAGCCTTTAAACCGCCTTCCCATCTGCAATTATCAATTGACATGACCTGATAATCCTCACAAAAAGGACATTTAGCAAAGTAGTCAAAGATAACCTGAGCCTCAACAGTCAAAGCTTCCCAGATGAAGCCTGTTTCTGTTGTTGGTGTGGAAAGTTTTATTATTTTTGCTCTGTTACGTCTCTTAAAAGTTGTTGTTCTCTTTTCTCCCAGAGAGATTGTATCTGTCTCGTTCTTAGCTGCGGTCTGTGGATACTTGTCTGTTTCATCAAAAACAACATATCTGTACGCTGCGGATGCAAGAGAAGCGGGAGAATGAGCCCATGCAATATCAATATCCAGATGTTTCAGCCTGATTCCCAGATTGTTTTCATCGTTCACACTACCAGTGAGGTATTTTTTCAGGTTGGAACTTGCCTTAAACATGGGCAGAATTCTCGTTTTAAGCTGCTTTTTACCTGCATCCTTGTTTGGGTATACATAAAGTATGTTACCGGGTCCTCTGTCAGCCATACAACCCATTAAGCTGTGAAAATTTTCTGTGCCACCGGATTGAACACATTTGCAAAGGATTGTGGTTTCAACTCCCGGAAAATCAGCAGCATCAATAATTCCGACCATGTACGGAGTGAACAGGTTTTTCATTGGTCCTGCAAGATCTGAACTATCTGGAAGAACCCTGTATTTTTCCTGCCAAACAGACGGACGAACCATCGTCTTCTTCCTCATCATCTTCTTTTCTGCTGAAGAAAAACTGAAAGTATGAACTGGTCCATTATCTAAAATGAGCTGAATGTAGCTCTTCGGCATCCACTTCGGAAATTTTTTAACATTAACTATCATCTCTGTTATTCTCCTCACTGCAATTTATTGTGTAGCTATCAACCCTTGTGAGATCATGAAGCAGATCTGTCCATTTTTCTTCAGCAAGATTCTTTGCTTCATTGACTTTGGTCATGTTCCCGGTAAGCAGGCTGCAAATATCCGGCATAATCTCTTCAACCATCTGCCTGAAGTTCAGATCCAGAACAACCAGAAGATTAACCTGGTTAAGATTTGACTCAGTAATTTTGATATATTTCTTTTGATCCTTCTCAAAATCAAACCTGAGCCTTTTGTTTTTGATCCTGAAGTTTTCAATCTCTAAAGTTCTTTTTTCTGCTTTGTCTTTGTCCACAGCTTCGGGATTTGATTCTTCAATTTTTTCAAGCTCAGCCCTGACAATATAAGCAAGCACTTCTGTTTCAGAAATGGGTTTGCCTTTTTTTACTTTAATCAAACCTTCAGCTTTGTCCTGGTACAATTTTGTTTTTTCAATCTTGTATCCGGCATTTTGCAGATGCCTGAGCACATCCATCAAAGTTTTGAATTTTTTTTCTGACTTTTCCAATCTCTACCTCAAAACGTCAAAATCATGACTATTGCTAAAAATCTTCCGTTTTCCGTTCCGTTTTTCAAAATTCAGTACGTGCATAACTTGCGCTTCTTAGCAGCGTATGGAATCTTTTTTTCAGAAGGACCCGTTACAACTCTTTGATTCGAAATCTATAATCAAATTCTTTGCGCCACTTTATTTTTCCAAGTGTTATCAGCTCACAAAGAATTCCACAGAGAATAGCTTCTGTATAATCAACAACAGCAAGATCATTAACAGGTCCATTCAGGTGATTTGTTCTTTCAGCCAAAAGCATTTGGATTTGATATTCTTCTAAATTATTTAAACTTAATCCGTCTAACATCAGGTGTTTCCTCCGCTAACTAAACCATTGATCTTATCTTGATATCACCAGTATTCACCATCTCTCTTAAATCTTCTTTGGCCACCATCAGTAATCTGATTGCTTCTTCAGCAAACTTGGTTCGAGGCAGATCTTTTGGACCGAGTATTGGATCAAAGTGAATTGTAAACATTCCCTGCTTTTGTACTAATAAAACACCAAAGAAAGGTTTTGATTTAAGATGCTCTGATAAAGCTTTTACAGTTTGTTTCATAATTTTTTCCCCTTAAAAAGAATCTTTGTAAGGTCTGTGTGGCTTTATCTGGCTTTTATGAGCCACACTTTTTATTATTAAAATCAGACTGTTATTCCTTTCTGGATTCATGGTCATGATAAAAAGTATATATATAAATACGCGCGCGTGTGTGTGCGCGGCTGAAAAAATCCATGCGTCCCATGAATCCATACAGGTATAACATACCTTATTCATTAGCTTTTTTGTGGTATGCAAAATCAGTTCATGATTCATTTTCATGTTACGATAATGCAATTTTTTATTTACAAGGGGGGAGGGGCACAAAAACATAATTATACCCTCAGTCCAAGGCCGTTATAATACATTAAACGTTTACCATTTACCGATCTACGCCCACTTGTAATACTTCTGTGTATGGATCTGATCTCTCTACCGAAATGATTCGAATTCAGCGGATGAAATCCATATCTGGTGCAGTACTTTTTGTACTCTCCATACAGATCTTCAAGTGATACAGAGATCGGGTTCATGCTATCACCTTCGTTCTCAGTGATACACATCTCATCAGAGAATGACATAACCGGATTATTTGACTTCTTATACTTCCTTAAGGTCTCATTAACGCCCTTAGCTTCGGTAAATTCTCCCTGATCTCTAAGCCTTTGCAGACCATCAAGGGACCACTTGAAAATGCCATCAAGCTCAGTCATAAGTTTGTCCACAAGGTCAATATCTTTGTCTTTACCAAAGAACTGTTTTTTAAAGGGAATTAGAAGAATACGCCTGAACAGGCCGTCTGTGTTATCAAGAACTTTAGGAAAACGATTATAAGCAAAAGCCAGCTTACAAAAGGGCTTGAACTCAAAAACATCTTTGTTTTTAAATGCTGCTGTGATCAGATCACCCGAAACAATTGTTTTAAACCATCCGGATTCAAAGGCCTTACCTTCAACCTCAGCAGCAGTGTTTAACAGTTTTTTATAAAGCGTTGCCCTGTGGAACTCTTTCTCTAAGGATTCCATGTTTATTGCAGCACAGTTATTTACACCAACAACAGCCTGAAGAATACTTAAAAGAGTTGATTTACCATCGGACCCAGGGCCAAGAAGATGTAAACTTTTTTCGTGTTTTACTTCTCTGGTCAGGCAGTAACCGAAAAACTCCTGGACAACTTTTATCGTGTCCTCATCCTGAATAGTCTCTTTTAAAAACCTGATCCAACGCTCACAAGCTGCGTTCCTGTCGTAAATAACGTCAAGAGCATAGCTTGAATAATACTTCTTGTCGTGGGCTTTTAATTCAAAGGTTTTCAGGTCAAACATGCCATTTCCAAGACAGACAATATCTTCGTTATCATCCATCTCAACACCAAAATCCAGAGTAGATCTGTCCTGAACCTGAGTAACAGCATCCGAAACAAAAGAGGTTCTTGTTTCTTCACCCAAAAGATTATGGGCTTGTTTTCTTAGATGCTGCGGATCGTATGTCTCCCAATATTTAAAATTCCACCGATATAAAAGCCCTGTGGCTGGCTCGGAAACAAGGCTGATATTACTCATAATCTCTTTTGCCAGTCGTGCCGGTTTAAAACTCTTCCCATTAAAAAAGCGTCTTGTGCTTTCATGCATCTCATGAACTTCAAAATGCCTTGCTTCAGAGAGAAGATCCTCAAGGTCAGATACAGATTTGCCAAACTTCATAAAAAAATCAGTCAAATCATTCCCATGTTTATCTGGAAGCTTTTTCTTGTAGTCATGCATAAAATCAGGCCAGCGTATCATCCTTACACTTTTTACTGATTTAACAAGTTTTTCAGCAACCATCTCAGCACCTTCAAAACCCGGAATGTCATCATCATAGGCAATAACCACATCACAGCCTTTAAGCTGCTTTGTGAACTCCTTGCTCCAGTTGTTAACACCGTGAGTTTGAGAAATAGCATTTAATCCATGGGACCGGGCACAGATACAATCCGGCTCTCCTTCACAGATCCAGATAAGCTCACTTTTATCAACCTCCTGGGGGGAGGGGAAAAGTGATGTTCCAAGATTAGCCATCCAGGGCATTATCTTAAACTTCTCTTCTCCGGGCTTTGGCTTTGGTGCATATACTTTGATATTTTTAAGAACACCTTTTTCATCTCTAACCGGAATAGCAATTTTTTTTGGATCTTTAATCTCAATGAGCTTTGAGGTTTTAGGATGCCTGAAATATGTCTGAAGCCGAATATCTAAAGATTTAATAATATCCTCAGACCAGCCTCGTTTCTCTTTAAATTTTTTAATCCAGGAAGGGGAAAGGGGAGGAAGCTTTGAAAGTGAATACTCAAGATCATCTCCATTTTTAACTACCACAGGAGCCTCTTTCTTAACATATTCATCCATGAAAGCCATGTAACCCTCTTTCTGGCTTAAGCCTTTAACCTGTGTATACAGCATTACAAGATCCCCTTGAGATCTCTTGCCACACGTAAAACACCCTCCCAAATCCTTCACATAGTTGTATCCATAACTTGAGTTCTTCTCATCATGAAACGGACACAAACCCCTTACTTCATCTTTTTTTACTTCCGTTACCTGAAAAAGCGATTCTGCAATCTCTTTTCGTTTCTCAGGACTTAAATGCTCCAATGCTTTGCCCATATATTTTGTCGACCTCCTTATTTTAGTGATATATTCAGAGCTATGGCTACAGCAATTAACCCAATTAAACCGCATAAGAGTAAATTACAGGCTATAAACATGAGACCGTTTACAATTGGCCTCTGATAGAAAGTTATAATTGATTTACAAAAAGACCTCTTCTGAAGTAATGGCTTTGAATTAACATCAGACAAATGTCGGGTTAAGTATTTTAACTGTGCTTGATTCAATGGAACCTCTTGTGATATAGTTTTATTCATAATTAAATTCCCCTTTCGCTAAGAATTTTTAATTATACCGTCAGTCCTTGTTAGAGCAAGGACTGACACCCAGTTTAATTAATTTCCTGAATGTTTCTGCAATTCACTTTCTTTAATTACATTTTCAAGGTGCTTCTGAAAAACTCCTAAATATTTTTCATCAATGTTCTCAAAATTTGTAATTTGAAAAGTTACTTTGGATTGCTGATCTTCAGATATCAGAGTTACTATCTCTTTGTAGTAATCCTTGAATGTTTTTTCTCTGTAATCATTTTGATCTTCTAAAACAATAGCCTTAGCAAGAATTTCGAGTTTTTCACTAACTTCAAGATTTTTCATGATTTAAGTTCCTTCGATTGAAGCAGGGGAAACAAAGGTCGAAGAATTTGAGCATGCATATTTTGATAAAGGGAATGAAAACACCTGTGGATAGGTGCTTAAGGAGATTTGATTTTATGTTTTCCCCTAAACGCAAAAAACTCATTTCGGTTTTTCTCCGAGAATGAGCATGATTTGAATGTGGTAAAACAATAATTTTGTGTGTTAAGTATCAGTAAAGAATAATTATTGTGTTGTCAACTAAAAATTGATAACTGAAAGTGGATTAAAAATGGATAATACAATACTTAGATCAGGTTAACCATATGACTTTGATAAATGTTAAAAATTTTTACATGGCTGTTTCTATGAGCGATCTCGTTTCATGGTCTGTAGTAGATGAAGAAGAGTGTATAGAAAATCCTGAGCTCAGATCTGTTATTGAATTGTTGGGTATAGAATTAAGTTTGACCGAACTTTATAATACTTTTTTTGATGAAGCTGTTGGAACAGGTGACGTTTTTCTATTTCAACCAGATACTAACAGTAGCAATTTATTTGCAATCGATTTATATCATGGAATGAGCGACCAAATGAATATTGTAAACTTGGGAATCAGTTGTGAAGAAAAATTGCTTTTTAGTGTAAGAACTGGTCTGCGAGCTTTCTTTGAATCAGCTTCATGTCAAGTGCGTTACGAAGAAGCAAGCTATTCGGTTAGTTTGCACCAGATGTTAGATGCTCGAAATTATCCTAAAAGCATAAAAGAGTCGGGATATAAACAAAATTTGGTGCTCAAACATGGTTAACAATCACTCGAAAAGGGATTTGCCCCCATATTTAATCAAAGGTAAAATGAAGATTTGATCCCACGCCCATTTTATAACTTTGAACATCATTGACCTTTGTGCCATACCCTCAAATTTTTTACTTTTAATGGGTGAGAAGAATCTTCTCACCCATAAAAATCTAACCTTTATTTTTCATATTTTTCTTGTACTCATCTACAATTTTTGCCTGCTCTACTGCCATACCTCTTATACATTGAGCTTGAGACCATATTACGAATTTCAAGAACTTTGCGTTTTTATCATTTAATGGTTTAATAGTTCCAAAAGCTTCAAGAAGTTTCTTTACAGATAGAAAATAAAAGTTCTTAATAGAACCTTGTGCTAACATATAATTCGCTTCAGATAACTTTGAAACAGCTATACCCATTTTAGAATTATCTTTGTCTCTTCTTGCACCAAATATAGTTGCAAATGAATACATCCTTAATAGAGTGTCACTATCAACAAAGTAAGTATTTTTGTATAGAATTTTACTCGATTCTCTTTTTATTTGACTATTAAATTGAACAAAATATTTATGGTGCAATTCCAAAGAAAGTCTACTAGCTTTTTCAAGCTCACCTGGCTTTAGTTCTTTTCTTACCTTGTTCATTTTTTGAGCAACATAACCAAGATTATTTGAATATTGAAAAACATTGGAAGCTGCTGATGTACAGTACCATGCAAAAGCATCAACTTTATTGTTCATGGCATACTCTGTTTCAGCAATATAAAAAAAAGATAAAACTTTGAATTTCTCTTCAATCTGTTCTTCACTTGCATTTATAACTTTATAATAAAGATCTTTTGCTTCATTAAGTTTTTTCTCATACCTATATACAGAAGCAAGATCAAATCCTGCTAACAGTAGGCCATTTTTGTATGCTTTTTTATACCATTTTACTGCTTCTTTTAAATCTCTTTTAAGATATTTACCAATTCCATAAAAGGATCCCATATCATGTTGTGATTTAGGATCTCCTTTTTCAGCTGCTCCCAAAACAAGAGCAACTCCCTTTTTTACTTCTTTTCTTGAGATGTAAATTCTACCTAGAATTCTGTTTGCTGCAAAATTCCCCTGATCAGCAGATTTCATTGCATATTTTTCAGCATTTACTAAATCTTTTGTTTTTAAATAATGATCTGCAACTTCATATTGTTTAACCGGATCACCAGCGTCTGCTTCTTTTTTTAGAGTATCGAATTTTGATGCACAACTAACAAGCATTAAAAGCACAGCTACAACCAATACCAACTTAACATAATTAGTTCTTTTCATTTTTTCTCCCATAAATTTTTAATTGTGTATTACACAAATTGTAATATAATTTAAATTTAAGAATAATAAAAGTATTTTTTAATAATTCGTAAAGATTTCCATAGCTTGTATTTGTCGCAAAAAATAATAGGGACGTTCTTTTCCTCTTCGCAGTGATCAATTTTGGGCGGTCATGTCTTTAAAATATGTTTGCTATTAAATGTATTTTTACATATTTTAGGACAGTCTATTATTCCTTTTGCAAACTCATAGAAAGTTGGTACCCATGAAATTTAATAAAATCATTATCTCCATTTTTTGCCTGTTAATAACACCTGCTGCTCTTCAGGCTGGAGGGAACACAACTATTAGTTCTTTTTCTAAGGCTAAAAAGATACTTCAGAAGAAAGTTTATCACGACCATAGAGTAACGTTTTATTGTAAATGCCCATACCGAAAGAATAAGACCATTATTAAATCTAACAATTTTTCACCATCCACAAAGCATTTCAAGAGATCCCGTAGAGTAGAATGGGAACATGTTGTTCCTGCTCACAGCTTTGGTCAATCGTTTAAAGAATGGCGAAAGGGAGATCCTAAATGTGTGAATAGGAAAGGTAGATCCTTTAAAGGTAGAAAATGTGCAGAAAAAGTAAACATGAAATACCGATATATGCAGGCAGATCTCTATAATCTCGTACCTGCAAATGGACAGGTCAATGCACTGAGATCTAATTATAGTTATGCGATTATTCCAGGTGAACAAAGGCAATTTGGTGCTTGTGATATGGAAATTAGAAGTAGAAAAGCTGAGCCAATGCCAGAGATCAGGGGTGATATTGCCAGGATCTATTTTTATATGGATGATGCATATCCTGGTCGGGGTATCATAAGCAGGAAAAACCGTAAAATGTTCAAAGCCTGGGATAAAGCAGATCCTATTGATGCATGGGAAAGAAAACGCGCAAAGAGGATAGAACGGATTCAAGGTAATGTGAACAGGTTTGTACACTGATCAAATAAAGCAAATGAGGTTAAAACTCGGTGCTTTGAAACAAAAACGTACCTACGAAACTTCCTCAATAAATTCCCAATCATCAAAATGTGTTGATGTGTTGCATAAACAATTTTGATTATGCCCATAAAGCCATAAATCTGTATTTATAACTCTATCAATGAGTTCATTTTTGATTTCTTCATCAAGACTGTTCCACCACAATGGATTTAGATATATGTTTTCTGTGAATTCAAAGAAAAATAGAATTAACCTATTTGTTATTTGATCTTTTGGTATAGCCCTCAGGCTATTTATAAATGCTTCGCAGTGTTTTTTGCTATTTTCATTGTCGATCCAACAAAACACTACAGCACCGCCTGATTCAGTTGCTATTATTGAAGCTGTTAACAAATCAGGTGTAAGGGTCAAGTCAGCTAAATCAATAAGCTTTTCTCCATTAAAATCGCATTCAGGGAAAATACCAGTACTACACATTATTGAAGGTGTTTTTTTAAAATAAATTGTATATGTTTTTACGTTTCGAAAATCACAAGATAAAAGAATACTATTCATCTGGTCTAAATGGTATTGAGAGTCTCTTTTTCCAGCTTCTGTACCAGATTTTGAATTTGCTGCTATTCTCTGAATAACTTCTTGAGTTAAAGAGTCTGTACCTTTATCTGAATTTTTTAGCAAATCAGTTGATTTAGAGTGTGATATTTTTAAAAAGACTTCACGCGCTTGAGCTCTATAGGCCAGTAAAAAGCACTGTTCTTTTGTGTTTTCAAAAGGTTTATCTTCAAGAGGTGAAAATAGATTCTTGTCATGATATTTACAAAAGCCTGAAAATGTAGAAGCTTTATTTATTCCTACAAGCTCCGGCTTAAGTTTACCGTTATTTTTTGTTAAATTCTCAAACGATGGAATAAATGCATAAACATGACTATCAATTGCAATTTTTTTTAAATTTTGGCTTTTAGAAACGGTATGAGCTTTAATAATTTTGCTATTACATTTGTTTTTTAACTCTTTAGGTACGATACAGTATTTAGCACTAAAAGCTTTTTTTAGATCTGCTTGAGCTTTCCATGGTTTTACAGGTTCTTGGTTTTCACGATTTAAGTGACACTTCTTATATTTGACTCCAGATCCACACCAACATGGCTCGTTTCTACCAATTTTTTTTTTTGATTTTGCTTGATTCATTACTTTTATCTATCCTTAGTCCCAAAGCATTGATTAAATATCAATATTTCCAATACCATGATCTCTATCATAAGGAGTAATTTCGTCTTTAAATAATAATGCAATGGGGTCAGATCTGCTTTTGGCTTTTGCAAAGGTCGTTAGCAGACTTGATATACATATAAAGGTAGCAGTATTATCGGTGCGTTAAAAACAAAAACGCACCCTTTGAAACTATAAAATTAGTTTAAATTTAAACCCCATATTATAAACCTTAAAACTAAATACAAAGGGATGAGACAAAGGATGGCACCAAAGGAAAATCTATTATCATTTAAATATTCTTTTTCCAATTGATCAATCATAAGTATATCAAGAATTTTACGTGTAATAGAGAAAACAAGTATTGAGACAACACTTGTAAATTTAGTGCTAATAATAAGTAAATAACATACAACTAAAACCCAAGATATTAATAATGCCAATAAACTTACTTTGTACTCTTTTTTTTTTAATTTTCTCTTTCTCTCTGTAATTGTAAGATCACCCTTGATTTCAAGGGTTTTCTTAGCTCCACACTTACATACAAAATGAATCACTTTTTGGGTATCACACTCATCTGATTCGAGAAACTCTCCACACATATCACATTGTGTAATTGTCAAAAGAACTCCTTAAGAAAGTATTTTGTATTAGTTCAACCTTAATACTATAAGGGTTTTAGTTATGTACCTTTGATATTCAATATAATAGAAGGATGATACGGTCAATATAAAAAACAAAGGTCATTAGCAGACTTGACCCTATCTTTTGAAGGTCAGTTACAGGGCCTCCCGATTCCCGCGCAAAAGATTTCTGTGCATGCATGAGGTCTCCGACCCCGTCAGGTCCTTATAACCCTTACCAACACGGGCTATAAAATCTTGCCTTCTGTGCAAATGAACCACATCGGCACCTGAAATTTTAATCTTTTACGAGGCTCAATATTCAGCCTGCACTTTCCCTTGTCAACGCTTCGCTAAGGACGTTACCGCCGTCAACGCATGACTCAGGGCTGGCGTGGGTGGTTAACCCTTCACCATAGGACACTTTCAGTCCCTAACTCTTGCCGGTTTTAATCGGCGCTCTCATTAGCAGACTTGACCCCCATCTTTTCTACTAATGCAGTGTGATGAAATAGCTATGAGCTCCACCGATCAATCAATATAGTTCCTGGTGATTCTTTCGATAGTTCCATCTTTTTTCATTTGTGTCATGATACGATTGATCTTTTTGAGTAATTCTATTTTGTTAGGTATTTTAGACTTTTTTGATATTACGAGAAAGGCTTTCCTTCCTGTTTTCCCATTTTTATCAAGATCAGTTAAGGCTTTACCCACAACTTCTTTTCTTTTATGCTTTTTTAAGTATAGTCCAACCGTTGAACGTTTTCCAACAATGACAGGTAAGCGTTTAAAGTAAACCATTTTTAATAACTGGGAATATCGATTCATCTCATATAGCTCAATATCTCCATTTTTCGTAGCGGTGTCAAAAGCAGGAGAAACACTAATTCCACGAAGCTTTCCCACTTTTTGACCGTACAGATCACTTAATTTATTATATTTGTTTTTATTTTCCTGTAAACAATAAGCCATATAAAGAGTCCTGTGTACTGGAACCTGGGTGTAGATTGAATATTTTTGTCTTTCTGGAGTGACGAATAAAGGAAAGCCCCCATCAACCAGTCCATCTTCAATGGATATGAGAACGCGAACCCAGGGAACCAATCTAAACTCGACTGTTATATTAGCACGTTTTGCCATTTCCTTGATTACGTCCACATCAATTCCAACAATCTCGCCCTTGTTATTTTTATAAACAGAAGGTTTATTCCCGGTATTACCCACTAAAACCAGCTTTTGAGAGGAAAAAGCGTCCTGACCTATGAGACATAGGGCAAATACAATCAATATTAGTTTTCCTTTCATTATTCCTCCTTATTTATGTTTAAATATTAATTAAGAAAAAATTACGTAGAAACTGTTATAGTGGAATCTCTGATTTTTTATAAAAATATCATGTTAATTGACTTTAAGCAATCAGTAAATGGGAACCATTAGAGGTCCGTGACAAAATGACAAATATAATTAAATTCTTTTTTTTATAATTTGACCTTGTGTCTTTTTTTCCTGTTGAAATTAATACTGTTCAAATAGAGGGTTACAACGATTATTTTGGAAAATATCTGGAAAAAATCCGTTTAAAAAGAATAGGGTCAAATCTGCTTATGGCTTTTGCAAAGGTCATTAGCAGACTTGATCCCGTTCTATTCATGTTGACACCCTGAAAAGCTTGTATTACTTTTGATAAATTTTTTATTATATTTCATTAAGGATTTCAGGATTGCGCAGTTTAAGAAGGAGATTGTTAAGATGAGAAATGCAATGGGGTCAGATCTGCTTTTGGCTTTTGCAAAGGTCATTAGCAGACTTGACCCTCTATTTGTTTTTATTAGCAGACTTGACCCCCATCTTTTTATATCCCTTTGAGCCTTGAAATGTGCATAGAATGCACCCTACGAAGCTACATGGCTAATCCAATGGTACAATTTTAAAATATTTTTCTCTTAGTTCAAACAATAAACCAGAATCAGTTTCAAGATATTTTAAAATTCTATTGTCAAAGTTATCTACTATTAAGTTTCCTATCAATTTAACTAATCCTTTCGAATTGTAATGTCTAATTCCAAGGTCATAATCTTTGTCATTTAAAATTTTCTCTAAAAGCAATTTTCTTTCATTAATAAGTTTTTCAATATCAAGTTTTTTTATAGTTTCATTGAATTCTTGTTTAAGACCATCTACAGTTCTTGATTTCTTTAATAGATTATTTTTAATAGTATTATTAATTTTTTGAGTAGCATAATCTATAGCTTGATATTCAATATTTTTCTCAATACTGTTAAAAAAATGAACTTTTGCATTTTCGACTTTAATATCTTCACAACAAAATTGTTTTGCTCCTGCTTTAAGGACTCTTTCATCACACAAAAGGTTTTCAACCTCTTGAGTTTCTATGCAATATATTGAATTTTCAATCCATTTAGTTTTTTGATTATCTGAATGATAGTCCCCATCTATAATTCCTATTGAAGTGTTTCCAAAAATTTCTTTAGATTTATTAAAAGCACGAGTATAATTTATAACCTCTATATGTCCACCGACTGGTTTAACGGTATAATTTGGAAACATCATAGAGTACAACTTATAATCAATACTTGATTTTTCTCCTTCACAAAATAGTATTTTTTTTCTACTTCCTAATATTTCCATTAACAATTGTTCGGGGATTTCTTCATCATTCGGAAATAAAACAACATCCCAAATATCTGGTGGGGTGAACTTCTTATTCCAAAGTTTTGTTGCTTGTATTCTTGAAGAGGCAAAATCAAGGCTATGTGTTAGAAAGATAAACTTACAGTCTTCTCTTAATAATTCCAGTGTGTCCCAAAGTTTAGAAGCAATTCCAATATGGAGGTGATTTTCTGGTTCATCTACAATAATGTATGAATTTTCTTTGGCAAGTAATACATGAGATACATAATAGAAAATAGCTTTCTCACCATCACTCAATCTTGGAAATTCATAATGTTCACCTCTTGGTGGATAAATATTTAAATTATAGTTTTCATACTTCATTTTTCTGTGAATAATAATTTCATTCCAATATTTCATTGCCCTTTCTAACTTGGACTTTGGATAGTTTTTTCTTTTAACCTCTGAAGTATGATAATATTTTTCAACATGTTTATGATGATCTGCAACAAGACTTTTGATTAAGTTATTCAAATCTTCAGAATATTTATGTTGTGAGCCCCAATCTTTTCCTAATTTTTCATCTGCTTGAAATTCATGAACAGAATTGAGAGGAACTGAATCTATAAGAATATGATTTACTCTTTGAATGTTAAATATTTTTTGAGCTGATATGATAGAAACATTAGTTCCAAATATACTTTTTGTTCTTCTAGAAAAAGAACTTTTTCCAGAACCATTAGCCCCAATAATAACAACACTCTGTTCAATATCTTTTATACTATCAAAAGACTTAACATGATATAGTCTATTTAGGGTGTTTTCTATAATTTTATTATTATTATATAGAATATCTTGAATGCTATTGATAAAATCATTTCTTGCATTGGTATTTTTATCTAAATAGATGTTTTCATTAATTCCGGATAGTCCATTAGAACATTTGATTAAAGAGTTTTCAATTGAAGTTAAAGAATTAATCGTAGTAAAGACTAAATTATAGTATTGGTGAGTCCATTTTTTTTGAAATTGATTTTTTATACCATTTATTTGCTCTATTAATTTTGGACAAAGAGATATTTCATTCTTTACTTTTTCAAATGCGTTATGAAAATTTTTTCCTAAAAATTTTGAAAGCAACTTTATTATTTTATTTTCATTGTTCAATACATCATTCATAACTACAGAGTATTGATCTATTATAGATATGCTTTGATCAGATTTTTCTTTTAGCAGATCTATTTCATTCATTTTTTCCTCATTTATTAGTATTTTTATTTAATGATTTAATTTAAATTAAAAAATACTAAATCCCAAAAAAAAATAATTATCAAGCACTTTTTTACACTGAATAAAAAATAAATCCTTAAACAGTACCACAATTAGTATTATGTAAAGATTTTATTTTTTTGGATGTTGAAGATATAATGATGGGTTTTATACAAGGAATCAAGTTGTGTGGGACAGGTGCATTGATGTTTCGCAAATAAAACAAAAACTCAAAACATAAATTCACACAAAATACAATTGAATCAATGCCGTGCTTATACTAAGTGGTTACGGTGGGAATGAATGAACACTACATTCCCTTGGCTTTCTTTTTAGCGGCTTTTTTTTCAGCATTCTTTTTTTCGTAGAGTTGGAAATCGAGGAATTCGTTAACTTTTTCAAGGCTTTTTGGATCTAACTTTTCAAGTTCAACCATTTTCATATTACATTCTTTGGCCAGTTTCTTTTGTTTGAATTTTTTAATAACTTCGGAATGTAATTTATCCTGGTGATCATCCAGGTCATTATTTTTTGATAATATTTCAGGCTCTTTTGCTGAAATATTGTTTTCCTTATTAAACAGTTCCTGCCCGAGAACAAGCATTTCAAGATATGTTTTCCCAAAATAAGCAGCAATAATTTCCATTTTCTCTTCAGAGAAACCTCTTTTACCCTTCAGAAAGGAATTAAAGTGTGGGCGTGAAATATTAAGAGCGTCAGCTATTACACTTTGCTTATTTTTTTTTGAAATATAACTCTCAACAGATTTTATAAATAAATCAGTACTTTTCATAGTTTTATTACCTATCATTGGCAATAATATTTTTCAATTTCCGACATATGGCAACTTTATCCTTGACAATTATTTCCACATTATGGCAATTTTAATTTTAAAAAGGAGAACTTCATGAGATTACCAAACGGAACATTAGTAAAAATTCATAAAATCACCGGTATTTCAACGCCAAACCTAAGTGAATACATTTCAAACAAAAGATTTCCAAGCCGTAACCGTGCAATCGTATTAGGTAATGCATGTGCAAAACTCGGTTTCAATGTTCCAAAAGAAACATGGATGTTTGGAACAACTGAAGAAATAAAATCAGCCTTAATAACTTGTAATCAAAAATCTGAAGACTCGACAACGAAAAAACAAATGGAGATTTTTTGATATGTTAAAAGCCCCTGAACAAAAAGCCCCTGAACAAATTCCCAAAGAAGCGACTATATTAACAGCCGGAATTGATATGTATAATGACAGGTTTCTTTTTGTAGTACGTGCTTGGTCAAAAGATAAAAGCTGGTTGATACAATACGGTTCCATTTCAACTTGGAAAGATCTTAAACGTTTTATATTCAATTTTCATTACCCAATTCAGGGAACTTCAAAAACAATGAAAATATCCAGAGCTGCTCTCAATACAACATATAGAACTGAGGAAGTTTATGATTGGCTTATTAATAATAGCAAAGGGATTGTATACGGAATTTGTTTGGCTTGCCAACCACAAAGGGAAAGAATCAAGTCAGTTTTTATTCATAAAATATATTCAAATCAAAGTCTTGAACTAAAATTTCTTGATCCTGGTTCTATCGAAGACCGTTCCCGGAAAGAAATCGGCGCAAGTCCTGATCATTTCATTGGGTGTGAGGTATATGCAACAGCTTGTATTGAAAAATCCTGGTCTTCTACAAATAATTCGAACTTTTTAAAAAAGATAAAGAGTTTTTTGAAATGAAATTTTTTCAGAACATCAAGTTAATCAACCGTTTATTAGAATAAGGAAACATTCGATATGTCAGACGGCCGAATAAACAACCTCCTATACGAAATTCTTATTATGAACCAGAAAGGTGCAATATATGATGTTGCAGAACTAACTGGTTATGCTTACAGATCTGTTCACGATTTCTGTTCTGTCCTTAATAAAAACGTTCCAACCAAAATAATAAAAGCTGCTTATCTGGTTACTAAAGATCCTCGTTTGAAAAGAGAACTTGAACCAGAGGGTTATGAGCTTTCTATTAAAAAAGAAGGGCTTGATTATTCTGAAGATTTTCACAAAGAGATTTCAGATGTGAACATAAAACTTTCTTCTCTTCTACTTACATTCAGGGATGCTCTGGAAGATAAAAAAATATCAAAACAGGAAAAAATCACCCTTAAAAAACAATGGGAAGAGGTTTCTAAGGAACTGGCTGAAGTAGGGGCATTAATAGATAGTAAATGTAAATTTTAAAGGAGAAAAAATGGCTGAAACAAATTGTATATGGAAAGAAGAAGACAGAGGGGATGAAGCTTCAGTTTACTCAAGAGCATGTCATAAAGAACACATACTGATAACGCATGATAGAAACCCAAACCCAACTGTTGAGACTAAACCTGAAGTTGCAAAGTTTAAATTCTGTGCTTTCTGTGGGTCTGAAATAAATTGGGAAAATATTGAGAAACTGGCAAAAGATTAAGCTTTATAACTATTAACCAGCAGGAGAAACAAGAATAAGCATGATTTGAGGTAAACAATAATTTTTGTGTGTTCCACCGTTTTAAAAAGTTTTCAGTAAAAAATTTAAAAAAATAAAAAGCACTCGATGTGCCACAGGATTTCTGTATCCAAAAATCGGTAAAAACCTATTAGCTCAGGAGGTAACTAATGAATAAAATCTCGGAAGTAGGAAAAGCTGTAACAGAAATGATCACAGAGATTGATGAAGAAGAAAAAAAACTTAATGTAAAAACCCGTGAGATAGCAAAAGAATTTAATTATCCCGTTTGTATCATTTTAGTTTCTGATCCTAAGAATCAAAAACATTTATCATCTCGTTGGGGAAATAACAGAAAAGAAGCTTCTTTTGCAGAATATACAAAGCAAAGTCTATTAAAAATCGCCTTCCGAATAGCATACAAACTTTGGAAAAGGAAAAATCAAAATGAATAGAGAGGAGGCAATTCAAATAATAGAACAACTTTTTCCAGCTGATTCACATGAAACAGGAAAAGATCTGTTAGCCCAGGCAAAATCGGAGATCAAAGGATGGAGAAGAGAGCCAACTCCGGTTTTAATTAGATATGCTCAGTTATGCATGGAAAGAGAAAATAGAAATTATTAACAAAGGAGGACAAATTGAAAATAACTTGCATAGTAAATAGAAAAGGCGGTGTTGCAAAAACCACAACAGCAGTAAATCTTGCAGCAGGTCTTACACAAAAGAAAAAAAGAGTACTGCTTATAGATCTTGATCCTCAATATAATGCAACTTCAGCTTTTGGAATCGACCCTGAAGATCTTCAATACTCAATGCAAAGTACTCTTCAAAGCCTGATTGATATTGAGTCAGTAATTATTCCAACAGGTTTTAATGATTTGATGATTGCACCAGGAAGCAAGCTTCTTAAAGGAGCTGAAGAAGAACTACAACCAGAATTTGAAGCTCATTTGAAACTTTCAACCATACTTCCTGAACTTGATTATGATCATATAATTATTGATTGCAGCCCGTCTTTAGGACTTCTGACAACTAATGCTATCTATGTCTCAGACAGCGTAATAATTCCGACAACACTTTGTTCCTTTTCCCTGGAAGGGATTGCAAACATTATTGAGCCAATTGTTAAGGAGCAACCTGAAAAGAAAATAGGGGTTCTGATCACAAAGTATAAAAAGGCTACTTCAAGAACAAATGAATGGGCTATGGAGGTACTTGAGCCTTATGAATCTATCGTCTTTAAAAAGAAAATCCGAAACAATGAAGCCCTGAATCAATCCTTTATTGAAGATGAACCTATTTTTTCTTTCTCTAAAAACTCATATGGAGCAAAGGATTATAAAGCTTTAACTAAGGAGTTCCTTCAATGGCTAAATTAGGAGAAAAGAAAAAGATAAAAAACACTCCCTTGGTTTCAGGGAAAACAATCCAACCAAAAAAAGAAACTGTTAAATCCGGTACCTTTATTAATCTTCCTGTCGATGTTCTGAAACCTAATCCATATCAACCCCGGCAGGTATGGGACGAAGAAGCACTACAGGAACTTGCTGAATCAATAAAAGTTAACGGAGTTCTCCACTCTTTGAGTGTTTTTAAAAAGGAAGGTCAATACTACATCGCAGCGGGTGAAAGACGATTGCGAGCTTCAAAAATGGCAGGACTAAAAACGGTACCTTGCTTGATAACAACTGGAAACCCGGCTGAAATTGGTCTTCTTGAGAACCTTCAGAGAGAGGATTTAAGACCAATTGAAGAAGCTCTTGCATATGAAAGAATGCAAAAAGAGTTCAGTTACACTCAGGAACAGTTAGCAAAAATTGTAGGTAAATCTAAATCTATTGTTTCAGAAACTTTGAGTCTTTTAAAACTTCCAAAAGAGATCAAAGAAGAAATTCGACGCGTCGAACATTCAAAACCAAAAAGAGAATTAATAAAAATTGCTCGTTTGAAAGATCCTGAAGAACAGAAAAAAGCATTTTTCAATAAACCAAAGAAGAAAATAGAAAAAGAAGAAGCCACAAATCAGGACAAGGTCAATAAACATATAGATTCAATAATAAAAGAGATAAAGAAGCTGTCTAAAATCTTTCAGAACATTTCTATACCTGAAAAAGAGTTACACAAATTTGAAAAAGCACTGAAAAATTTTTCGTCAGCAACTCAAAAACACTTTGGAGGTAAAGATGAAAAATAAACTGGAAGACCTTAATAATCACCTGTTTGCACAGATAGAACGCTTATCAGATGAAGATATCACAGGTGAAAAACTAACAGAAGAAATTGAGCGTTCAAAAGCTGTGAGTAGTGTAGCTGATAGAATTGTTGGAAATGCAGGTTTGGTTCTTAAAGCACACACCGTTATAAACAGTGGGCATGCTAAATCACTTCCTAAAATGATTGGAGTCAATCCAGATGACGTTTAAGTATACATCAGAGCAATTAAATTTTCTTAAGAAAGGTTATCTGAGTAGGACAGGCCCAGAACTCACAAAAGCTTTTAATAAGAAATTTGGAACTTCAAAATCTGTAAAAGCTATTTACACACTTTTAAAAAGATATAAATATAAAAGTGGTCGAACAGGTTGTTATTCCAAAGGTGAAAGCCCGTGGAACAAAGGAACAAAAGGTATTATTAAACCGAACAAAGGGAATTTTAAAAAAGGTGATATTCCGGCAAATATCAAACCTATTGGCTCAGAACGTATATGTCCTAAAGATGGATTTATCTTAATTAAGATAGCAGAAACAGACCCATATACAGGTGCAAAAACACGATACAAACACAAGCATCTTTTTATATGGGAAAAGGAAAAAGGGCCTATTCCAAAAGGAATGGTTGTTGCCTTTAAAGATGGAAACAAAGAAAACTGTACTCTTGAAAATCTGATGCTTATCTCACGAGCAGAACTGCTTCGCTTAAACAATATTCAGTATAAAAACACACCAGATGAATTAAAACCAAGTGTTTTGCTTCTAACAAAATTACAGGTCAAGACCTGGGAAAAAGAAAAAAATAATAAAGGAGAGATCAATGGGAAATAATAATTCAAGATTATTATCATACAAAGGACTTGTTGAAGTTTTTGGCCAAACAACAAATTATTGGAGATACCTTTACTATAAAGATATTATTAAAAATTGTAATCCATGCGGACAAGGTAAACACCTTTTCGACGAGAAAGACATAGTCAAACTAATTGAAGAAACTAAAGCTGCTTAAATTAAAAAAAGTAAAGATCTATTGATTTTGTTTTAATTGAGGCTGTGTCATGAATAAGAAATAAAGCAAAAACCCCTGGATTCCTGATACGCTCCAAAAAAGCAAGTTTCTTGTAGCGTTCTGGAATGACAACCCAAGTTAAACTAAATTAATAATAGACCTTTTTAAAACTTTTCTCTATACTTTTAAGGCCTTAATTGTGCCCGTGCATAAGGAGGTAATATAAATTATGGGATCACTGTATTTACGTGGAAAAACCTGGTGGATGAAAATCCCCAGAAAAGGAGAAACCCCACTCCGAAAAAGTACGGGTGAAAAAGTTAAAATGAGAGCTCGTGAGGTTTTAAGAAAAGCCGAATCGGAAGTATCTGCTGGAGAAAGACCTTTTTTTGAATATTCCGAAACGAATTATTCGGAGCTGGTTTCTCTAATTGAAAATGACTATGTCATTAACAAGCAGAATTTAAGATCTTTGACAACAAGATTGAATAATCTGAAATATTTTGAGAACTTCAAAGCTCACAAAATTAATTCTGTCAGCATAATGGAATATATAGGATTCAGACTTCAAAAAGGTGCATCTAACGCAACAATAAACAGAGAACTTGCAGCGCTAAGACGTATGTTTAGACTTGCTAATGAACAAACACCACCTTTGATTGAAAAAGTACCTGTTTTCAAAATGCTGAAAGAAAAAAATGTGAGAAAAGGTTTTTTTGAGCACGATGAGTTCATTAAGATTCGGGAGAATTTACCAGAATTCTTAAGGCCAGTTATCACATTTGGATATTTTTTTGGATGGAGGAAAGAGGAGATCCTGACATTAAGATGGTCAAGTGTGGATATAAAAAGCTGGATCGTAAGACTTGAGGTTGGAGAAGGAAAAACTGAAGAAGGCAGAACAGTTTATCTTAACGATGAACTAAAAAATATTTTTCAGGAGCTTTGGAACAATCGAAAAGAAAAAGGAATAATTCTCCCCTGGGTTTTTCCAAACAGAAAACATACTGACAGAGTTTATGAGTTTCGAAAAACCTGGAACAAGGCTTTTGAAGGTTCCGGAATTGATCACAAAATTTTTCATGATCTGAGGAGAACTGCTGTCAGAAATATGGTTCGGGCAGGAGTTCCTGAAAGAGTCGCGATGCTTCTTTCTGGCCACAAAACGAGATCTGTTTTTGACAGATACAATATTGTGAATGATAACGATCTGAAAAACGCTCAAAAAAGTATCGATAATTTTTTGGGCACAAATCTGGGCACAATCACAAATCTGGAACAAAAAAAATCCCCTTAGTTTGCGGCTAAGAGGATCAAAGCAATATAACAGACATTGCGTATTTAGCATAATTAAATGGGGTGAGTGAAGGGTCTTGAACCCTCGGCAACCAGGATCACAACCTAGTGCTCTACCAACTGAGCTACACCCACCATATTTATTTGGTGCGCCCGGCAGGATTCGAACCTGCGACCTGCGGATTCGAAGTCCGACGCTCTATCCAGCTGAGCTACGAGCGCAAATTTAATAACAATGAATTATTATTAAAAGAAAAGGAAATGGGGTGAGTGAAGGGACTTGAACCCTCGACAACCAGGATCACAACCTAGGGCTCTACCAACTGAGCTACACCCACCATAATTCCGAAACGAAAAACTAATTAGCAGGGTCTTTAAACTATTACAAGTTTTATTTTCAAAATCATAGGAAAATTTCTTTTGAAAGATCCAAAAGCTATTTGTATAATCCTGTAAATCAACCAAAAGCATAATCTTTCAAATAAATATACATTAATTAAGAGTTTTTGCAAAGTGATTAAACTTGACCCACTTATCCTTCTATAATATCACTAGGTTCTGATTATTTTATTTTGTGAATTTAGCAAATTTTTTATGGGGATTTTAAATGACAAATATAAGCATTTTTATAATGAGAATTTTTATTAGCTTAGGTGCTACTATAATTTTATCCAGAATTTTTAAGCCTGACCTGCATCCAGTTGCAATGGTTGGAATAGCAGCGGTACTTGTTGTTCTTGCTTATCTTAAAGAAGCTGCAAAATATGGAAAAAGAAAATAAATTTTTAAAACCGGGAGTTGATTTGAAACAGATTATTCTTGGCACAGCCGGACATATTGATCATGGTAAAACAAGCCTGATAAAGGCAATGACCGGTGTTGACACAGACAGACTTAAAGAAGAGAAAGAACGTGGAATAACTATAGAACTTGGCTTTGCCTCTATAAATCTTCCCAGTGGACAACACTTAGGAATTATCGATGTTCCAGGCCACGAGAAATTTGTAAAAAATATGGTGGCTGGT
>JAAELO010000337.1 GCA_024226555.1 Desulfobacterales bacterium
CTCTAATAATTAGAATTTTTGATGAAAAACAAGGCATAACAAAAAACAACGGGTTGATTCGTTTATAAAAAAGGTTTTATTTTATAAAGTTTACAGTTTTATTTTTGTTATAACGATGTGTTTCGCAAAAAGATCAGTTATTAGAGATTCCCTAATATTAAACATTCATTTACAGGAGAATTATTATGGGATCTGAAATTATAGTTGCTACACTTTTTAACCTTGGAACAAACTTGTTGTATACAATTATTGCTCTGATAATTGGTGTTGCCTCACTCGTTATAATTGATAAAAAACTCTTAAAAACAGTAGATATTGATGAAGAATTAAAAAAAGGAAATATTGCAGTAGCTATTTTTGCATCAACAATTCTGTTGTTTGTCGCTCTAATAGTTTCATTTGGGTTAAAAGGCTAACCTATGTATAAAGTACTGGGTTTCTTAGTAGTATTTTCATTCTGCCTTATGATTCCACAGGTATACACAGACTGGTCCTATAATAATAAACTCAAAGCCAATGTCAAATCATCACGGCAATCAACGGCTAACCCTGACAAAAATATAGACAACCAGTCCGGATATGTTAAGGGAATCTCTAATAATTTGAGTTTTGGATGAAATACAAGGCATTTCCAAAAATAACGAGCCGATTTTGTTACAGTTTTTTTTGGAAATAACAAAGTATTTCGCCAAAAGAACAGTTATTAGAGATTCCCTTGAGGTGCATGGTATAAAACAGGTAATGAAAGAATCATGGCTGCAACAATATCAACAAAACTGGACCATTAAAAAAAAGGCAGCATTTTACACATGGAGCTGGTATGGGGTTAAAAATGCAACCGCCTCTGCATTCGGTCTTGACCGGAAAGCCCATTTTGTTAACAGCTACCTTGTCAATTATCACCCGTTTGATGCAAGATATTTATGGGAGCCGTTATACACTTTGGCAATGACAAAAAAATATCAGTATGATCACCTCCAATACTCCGGTATTCTTGAGGTGTGGCAAAATTCCAGGCAGGCATTTTTTTTCCCCAGAGGAGACTGTGAAGACCATGCACTTATCCTGGCCGACTGGTTGATATCAATGGGTGAGGATGCAAGAGTTGCAGTTGGGAAATATAAAAACGGTGGTCATGCATGGGTTATTTTGTTTAAAAACGGTCGTGAATATCTTCTTGAAGCAACAAGTAAACGAAAGAAAAAAAAAGATACATTCCCGCTGGCTGTTCTTCAAACTGACTATAAACCCAATATGATGTTTAACAGAACCCACTTCTGGTTCAGACACGGTAAACAGACAACAAAATATTCCGGAAAAGCCTGGAGGGTGATGTCTGTGTTTCACCCAGACAGCTAATTAGTTAATAGCAGCCAGGCCCTTTTTTCAGCACCAGTTCCTGATACTTTTATGTTTATCCTTTTAGGTTCTAACATAGCGGTTTTATTATTATTGCCATTGTTTTTCTTTAGTGATATTAAACTTTTCATGTCTGCATCATCCATAACAATATTGTATTTTGTAATTGGTTGTATAAATGGTTTAGCCACACCTTTTATTTTTATGCTTTCTATTGAAGTAGATATGGAAAACAAAAATAAAATAAAATTGTTCACTACATTTATTTTTTTTATTTTCTTAATAACAACTATGGTTCATGAAATAGCTTACGGTATAGATTTAAATCCAGCCTGTCTTGGCTTTATAATATCTATGCCCATTTCTTCTTTTTTTCTTTTCATTAGATTTGTTTCAAGTAAATTGAAAGAGCCCAGACAAAGACTAAATGAACACAAAGAGAAATTCCCTCATAAATAACAACATGAAAAAAATGTATAGAGAATCTTAAGGGAACCTCTAATAATTAAAATTTTGGATGAAATACAAGGCATTTCAAAAAGTAACGAGCTGATTTTATTACAGTTATTTTTTGGAAATAACAAAGTATTTCGCTAAAAGAGAGGTTATTAGAGATTCCCTTAACAGAAACCCTACTATTTTACCTTTTAGTTGATTTAACAGCTGTGATCACAGGAAGTTTGGAAAGGGCTTTTCAATTGCAAATCTAAAAAAAATCAGATAATTTTTTCTAACTTTTAAAGACGATAAAAAAGGCTACACATTGTGTAGCCAATTAAGTTGGTCTCATGTCAGACTTATTATATCAAATGACGAGAATCATTCTCGAAGAATAATCTATAAGGTGCGTTAACGATCTGTTCTATGGATTCTTTAATCTCTTTAGTCTTTAGACCCATTTTCTCACCTAATTTAAAGACCTCTTTTTTACCGGGTTTTGATCCCGTTCCATATTCATTTAATTCTTTGAACCAGTTTTCTCTGATGTGTTATTTGTTATCATAAACCACCAGAATTCAAATTATTTCATATCAGAAACTAAAATTGTGCAAATATTGAGATTTATAAACTTTTTTTAGCTTGATCAATTTTTAATTGGTTCATATAGTTAATAAAAACTATAAATATCAGGAGGATAAATGAAACTATTTTACAAATTAATACTTTTAAGCACTTTTCTACTATTAATAGGTTGTTCATCACCTTACAATTACTACAACTCACCATATCCACTAGAACAATCACAAAAATTTGAAAAAGCTGAAGCATTGAACAAATTATTCAAACTTATTTCGTCATATCAGGAAAATGAGAAGTTTATATTTGCAATTACAGGCCTTACTCCACAATCGAGATTATATAACGATAAAGTCGAAAATAAAGATATTGGTACCAAATACAAGTTCAGGAAAGTTACTGTTGATAATAATATTATTGGGCTGGTTTATTCAAATAAGAAGTGTGACAACAATGAATGCTTAAAAAGAATTCTATTTAAAATTGATACTAAAAAAGTACCAACACTTTGCAAAGTTAAAAGAGTTCATAAAGAAACCAAAGCAGAGAGTTTCCTTTACAGATTATATTTTCCTTTTTATGTGGGTTATGTAAACCCTGCTGATGGAAAAGAAATGATTGTTGATGCATATGATGGTTTGAATTTAAATAATAAAAAAGAGATGGATCAAATTGTTGATTTATTAAGAAGTATATATTCACCAAAATTCACCTGTAAATAAGAGTGATACCTTTTATGCAGAAAACACATAAACTGTGTTTTCTGCTTTCAAATTCTTACTTTTTAGAACTGAGGCAAAACTTTATGTCTGAAAAAAAAAGAGTAGTACTATGTCAGAAACGATAAAGAGATTAAATAAAACTAAATTAAAACTATTTAATAATACTAAAAAACCTCAGTCGGTCGTCATTCCTTAAATAAAAAATTTCCAATTTTTTATGTGCCTCTTTAAACCTGTTAGATCCTTTATAAAAACTATTAGAAAATAAAAGGCTTTAGTTTTATTTCTTCTTCCGGTTTTTATAAGCAAATCCAGAGGTTTTTGCTTTTTTTATTTACAATAACCTGTAAACCTCGAATCACTTAAGGGAACCTCTAATAATTAGAATTTTTGATGAAATACAAGGCATATCAAAAAATAACGGGTTGATTTTGCTACAGTTTTCTTTTTGATATAACATAGTATTTCGCAAAAAGAGCAGTTATTAGAGGTTCCCTTAATAATACTAAGAAATCCAGCAGAGCTACTCAGATTTATTACAAAGGTTAAGTGAAGATTGCCCCTCATTTTTTAATGTATTCAATATGTTGCCTTGGTCCAACCCCTCGCATCAACTGATTCAGGGGTTCCATACTATTCTTTGTGCTCCAGTTGCTTGATCAGCCGGTCAAAATCACTTTCAAATAGATTGTCCTGAATTATGCGGTATTTTTCAAATTCACTTTCGGCATGAGCTTTAGCCAGTTCTGCTGTTACCTTACCAGCATCTTTAAGTATTTCCCTATCCCAGAGTTTTAGAAATCCGCTTAAGCGTTCTTCCCAATCTTCCATGGTCATGGGAATTTTACGCATAGCCAGCATTTCTGCCATATCGAGATAAGCTGAAACAATTCGCTGCATTTGGCCAAGCTCAAACTCAGAAATGTAATTTTTGGCGATGGTAACATCATATTTGTGAATTTTGCCTTTTGGAGCACCATCCCAGCTGGTTAACCCCATACTTTCTTTTCTGTGATCGGAACGATCTACAATGACTTCGTCTGCTGTGTTCCCGTGAATGGCATAGTGCATCTTGTTTTGAACTGCTGCAAAGAAGCGTTTAGTGGCCGTGGCTGATGAATCGTAATCCAATGCTGTGACACAATCCTACACTTTTTAGGATAAAAGGTACTCGTTGGTTACTTCTTAAAAATCCAGAGAATCTTAATGTATCCAATTTCTACAGGGCCTTTAGAAGGAACAAATAACAAGATTAAAACACTACAAAAAACAGCCTATGGATTTAGGAGATAAATCTTTTTTATAAACTAAAAAATCATGCTTTACATGAAACGAGGTATGCTTTAGTCGAATGAACCAAAATATTTTAATTGCACTTGGGTATAACTTCAATAAGGAGCTGGATATGAAAGGTTCTGACCTTATACCTTTATAGAAAGTACATTAAATTAGGAAAACATTAATTAAATATCAAAAAAAATTGTTTTTAGAGGGTTCCCTGTATTTAATTGTCAATTTCTAAAAAAAATCTGAATTTTCATTTATTTTATACAAATGGTCTAAATGGAATGCATTATAAAGAATTAAAGAAATATATCCAAAAAAAATATTAATCATTTTGCTGAATTTTAAACAAAATGTAACTTCTTGATATTTAATGGTATTACAACAACCCATCAATAAAAACCGTTTTTTTGAAAATCGTAAACTATTTATCAATGCTGATTATAATAATATATTCAACAAGATAGAACCTACTGTTTTTAATAGTAGGTATTTATACTCATAGGTTTACCTCTGTGAAATTAGTCATAGACAAATGCAAATTTATTTATTAATGCCTTTGAAGTTAATTCTGAGAGAAACATATCTGGAGAAAATATGGATAATCCAAATGAAGAAAACAGATCTAATTTAATTCTATTTGAAACAAAAGAGAAGTCGTGCTTTGGCACAATAACCAAATTAGATACCTATAACCATAAAGTTTATGTGGATTTCGATAGAAATCCCCATAACAAGCCGATAATTGCAAGGTTAGCATGTAGAGTGTCATTAGATGATCTTAAATTTGCCATCGAAAAACAGCTTGAAGTTAAACTTTTTTTTGAAGATGTAGATCATAAAAAGCCGGTTATCGAGTTTATTGATTTCTCATACTTTGATGGCGAAGATAATGATTGTCGGGATATCCACATTAAAGGAAATAAAATTATTTTTGAAGCGGAAACTGAGTTTTGTTTCAGATGTGGTGATGTGAATATAAGGAGTTCTTCAAAAGATGATGAGTTTATAGTTGAAGCAGAAAACATCAAAATGCAGGCAAAGGGCGATAATGAGATCAGTGGATCTGTTATCAAGCTAAATTAATGAGAACCTCTAATAACAGCCTTTTGCCCGAACTACTTAAGTTGTTTTAAATGAAATAAAAACAAAACAACGGAGTATTTTCAAAAAAAAGAACTGTTGTAAAATCGATTCGTTATTTTTTTCTCAAGCAGAGATTTTATAAAACTAAAAAAGCTTTTATAAACGTTGTATTTCAAACAAAATTCTAATTATTAGAGGTTCCATTGATATGTCACAACTTTTAGAAGAGATAATAAAAGTTACAGAGTTAAAGGGAGCTGAGCCCGAAGTTATCAGAGTCTCAAGCGATGAAGATTTCAGATCTCTTATAAAAAACAGCTCTTCCAGTGAATCTGATAAATCAGTTGATAATGATTATAAACCTGATGATCGGGAAATGTTCATTTATGAAATGCATCAGGACCTTTTTGATCAGGCAACTATAAAATTTAATCAAATGAAACACTTGAAACAAAAAGATTGTTTCAACTGGACCGACGTTAAATCGCCGGAACTGAAACTTTTTAAATTTATTGATTCTTTCAGGATGAACATAAAAAATGGTTCACTCAGGTTTTTAGAAGCAAAATTAATTTCTATTAAACCTGCAGATGTTAGAACAGCGACATTTCTCCTTGCATCTTCCCAAAGTAAAAAAACGATTGAAAACTTACTCATAAACTTCATTAGAGCTGAAGATAAATACCTGCCTGAATATGTTGTGGGATTAAAATATTGTATCTCAAAGGATATATCTGACTATCTTACAGATATTCTTACAACAGTTAGAGATTCTATCAAACATGGGATTCTTGATATACTCCTTTTCAGAAGAGAAACAAAACTACCTCATACCATTCAGTTTAATGATAACAATCTTCAGGAAAAAGTACTTCTATTAAATTTTGACATAAACAGTAAGGGCACTGTGATAAATCTATCCGGTTTGAATCCATCCTTTCGGGTTATGTTTAAAATGCTTGTAGCTGGTAATGATAAACCCATAGAAATTATAGAAGATATGGTAGTAAATAATTCTGTAACACCTGAATTATTAATTCTTTATGCAAGTTCGGGAGATGCAGATATCACTTTTTTAAAGAAAGCATTTGAAAGTAGTGATTTTGAAATCAGGAAAGCCTTCTGTCTTTCTTTGGCAATTTTAGGAACAATTGACTCTATTGAGAGTTTAATCGAATTGGTTAATCAGGAAGAACTTAAAGAGATAGTGCATAACAGTTTGAGTATTGCTATTTCCGATTTTCAGGATAAAGACCCTACAAATAAATGGCAGGAAGTAAGAAAACAAAAATTAAGAATCTCGTCAGACAGAGTTAGAAGGGGAGATTACTGGAGTCATGAAACCTTACTTAAAGATATAAAGAATCCTTTTAGTACACCATTTGAGCGAAAAAATGCCTGGCGGGAGCTAATGATTGCAAAAAATATCTATATCCCTTTTGAAACTGACTGGCTGACAGATAAACAGGAAAAAGCTATTAGTGAGATTGAGCAATGTTTGAGATAGAAAATAAAACACCTTTTGATGCAAATGGTGCTGTTCTCCAGGACAAAAATGGAGATAAGTTCTGGATTGTCGCTGTTAAAGCAACCCATGAGATTCTTGAAGATGGAACTTTAAAAATTGCTGAAGAGCAAAAAGAGGTTTCAACGGAACCTGTTTACAGGGGTAAACCTGAAGAGACAAGCCTTCTGTATGATACTGATATTGTGTTATCCAAAAAAACAACAGATGTTATTCTTAATGGTTCTGCCTATGCGCAACAAGGCAAGAAAAGAAATAGTGTTAAGGTAAACCTTAGAGTCGCTGATATAAACAAAACACTTCTCGTCAAGGGATCTCAAAAATGGTCTTTTATACTTCTTAAAGGTTTGATGAAGCCATTTTCAAAAATGCCGATAACTTATGAAAATACCTGGGGTGGTACAGATATTAAAGATAAGAGAAAAAGATATTATAAGAAAAATCCTGTGGGATCGGGTTTCTGTATTTGGCCCTGGCGACTCATAGGTAAAAAGGTTCCAAATGTTTTAAGCAGTAATTTTCTTCTTAGAGTAACGGGAAACAGATCTGTTGGCTTTGGAGCAATAGCTCCACACTGGAACCCGAGAACTAAATATGGTGGAACCTATGATAAAAAGTGGGAAGAGATAAAAAAGCCTCTTCTTGCAGACGATTTTAATGAACTGTTCTACCAGAGTGCACCAAAAGACCAGCAAACTAAATCTTTCCTGAAAGGATCTGAAACTGTAGAACTCACTAACCTTACAATTGAAGGAAAACTTAAATTTCAACTTCCTGAGATAGGCCTGAACTTTACAACATATTTTAATAATGATGAAGAGGAAAGCATTCCAAAACTTCATTCATTAATAATTGAACCCGATGAAAGATCTGTATCAACAGTCTGGCATACCTCTGTTCCATGTCAAAACCGTGATGAAATTTTAAGAAAAACCCAAATAACCTTAAGTGAAGATTATGTTTAACCTGTTTAGTAAAAAGAAGAAAGATGAGATATGTGTTGTGGCAGTAAGTTTATGCTCACCCCTTGGTATTGATGGTGAAATGACAGCTGCAATGATTACAGGTGAATGCAAACGTTTACTTCCGCACGAAGTACTTACGGATTATGAAGACATACCTTTAAGACATAGCAAAGCCACATACATTAAAGATGAAGATCTGATTAAAAGAATAAAAGAGTTGCTTACTCCAGCTCTGACAGAAGTAATGTCACCTCTTTATAAAAGAGATCAGAAACTGACAATTTTTGCGGGACTCCCTGAAAAGAATGAATATTATCCAGATGAACTAACACTTGAAACATTGGAAACGATTAGCAAAATTGTTAGAGAAAGTCCTGTGGGTGCAGAAACAGAGGTGTATTGCAGGGGCCATTCTTCAGGTATTATTTGCCTTGAGAAAGCTATTAATCTGTTAAGGAAAGGAAAATCCGATTTCTGCATTGTTGGTGGTGTGGATTCTTACATCGATACTGACATCATGTATGAACTCATGCTCTCAAGAAGAACATTTTCATCATTTACCAAACATGGTTTTGTTCCTGGAGAAGCAGCAGGATTTATACTTATTACAACCCAGTCAAAAGCCGCTAAATACAAACTTCCGGTTTTGGCTAAGGTTAAAGCAACTTCCAGTACAATGGAGGAAGATACAGCTTTAAATGGAAAAAAATGCCTTGGTAAAGGCTTGTCAAAAGCTGTTAGCTCTGTTCTGTCCAAGATATCTGAAGAGACAATCATAGACAAAATATATTGTGACCTGAATGGAGAAAGATTCAGAGCTGAAGAATATAACTATCTGATTTCAAGAAACAGTCAAAGATTAACAAATCCCGGTGGTTTTATCTCAACCTGTAAGAACTATGGAGATGTCGGAGCAGCAACCTTTCCGAGTCTTTTAAACCTGGCGATCCATCATAATACTGAACCTGTAACCGGGCTTTTCTTTACCGGATCAGATTCAGGAATAAGAAGCGCTGCAATAATCGAAACAGAACCTTTAAAGGAGAGTTGATATGGCAAACACAATCTTAGTAGAAGGTCTTCCCCTATGTCATGCCGGAAGCAAAGGAATTGCAACGGCATCAGCACCGGACGTATGCCTGACTCCGGCACCGCCAGCACCACCAATTCCGATTCCATATCCGAATATTGCCAAAGATGAAGATCTGGTTGATGGCAGCGTCACAGTTACAGCAGATGGTGGAATGTCCATTGCCATTGAAGGTTGTAAACTTGCCCAGAGTACTGGTGATGAAGGAGGGGCGGTTGGCGGAATAACTTCCGGTGTTACAAAAGGTGAAGCAGAATTTACCTCTTTCTCATCCACAGTTTTTATTGAAGGCATGCCTTGCGTTAGACATACAGATACTTTGACCATGAATAAGGGAAATACTGTTTGCATGGGTGGAATTGTAGTTCCTCCTGTTGTTGCTTCCGGTGGTTCTGTTGAAAATGAAGAGGGATCTACTTTCTTTGAAGTAAAACTTGTGGATGAAGATAATATCCCTATACCGAATGAAAGTTATCAGGTTTGTAAGATGGATGGAACGGTTGTTGCTGAAGGCTCTTTAGATGATGCCGGATATGCAATGGTTGATAATCTGCCAAAAGAGAAATATTACGCGAAGTATCCGAATATAAACACAGATGAAAATGCTTAATAAACAGGGGTAAAATGTAATGGCTCAACTACTTGAAGAAGTTTTTTCTTTTAAAGACAAAGGGGCATCTGCTCCAAAACCTTATCACCAGGTAAAAATTGTTGAAAATGACAAAATTGATGATCTTAGTGAAATTTTACAAACAAATGTAAAAAAAGTACAAACAGCTTATTATAAACCTGTTAATGAGAAAGGTCCTAATGGTGTAAAGGAGAAAGGATCTAAAGGTATTGTACTGAAACCTGATAAGATATTTTATTATCCATTTGAGAAAATCATTGATAAAAAACTTAACATACATAAGGTTTTTAGCGTTTATACTTCAATAAAGTGTATGTATGGGCCTGATGAACCCATGAAAAATAGGTACATACTTTTCTGGGAAACAAATGAAAATGGGGATGATTTTAAAGAGAACAGGAATGGAAGCGCTTTCGGAATAAATGGAGACTCAAAACCAATAGGGCTTGGCGTGACTGATAGTGATGGTTTTCTAAATGGTAAATCTCTGAAATGGTTTACAAGTGATGATAACAATATCACATTCAATAATGGTAAATTCCCAGATCATGCAAAAGAGAAAGAAATCTGTTTTGTTTGTAAAATGCAGGAACCCAGTGATAATTATAGAATCAAACCTAAGCTTAAACTTGAAAAGCCAGAGAAAATGTCTAATGAGGATAAGATTTACAAGCAACTCCATGGGATTACAAAATATCACTATACAAAAATAGGTAGTGAATTCAGACACAACCTGATAAAAAATGCACCCCTGCATGATATTGGTTATGGAGATTTTATTTGGGCTAAAAAAGTATCTCGATTTAACAGGAACCGGAAATACTCTTTCATGGCTTTACCTGTAGATATAATGAATCAAGATACTTTTAATTCTATAAGTCTTTTTGAAAAAGATCCTGCTTTCAAGAAATTTGTTAAAACGGTTATTCCAAAAGAAATAAATGAATCATTAAATTCAAGACAATTCCTTTCAATTAACAAACCAGCCGTTAAGTCTAAACATAAAGAATTAATGGACTTTCAGAATCATGAGAAAAGTAACAAATATTTTAATATACCTTCAGATGCTATGTGTATTGGCAGAAATTATTATGCACCTGAATTTAAAGAGTATATAGAGCCAGAAGTTAACTTTAAATACCTTCCAAAAAAAGATGAAAAAACTGATGAATTACAGAAGCTTGTTACAGAGAATACTACAATTGCTAAAGAGATCACTTTAAAATGTACTCTTCCTGAATGGATAGCAAGGATTAAAATTTGCATTAAAGAAACCAAGAAGCACTACAGAATATATAAAAGCATAACAAAGCAGTATTCAGATGCTTTATCAACAATAAATCATGTTGGGAATATTTCCAATATAGTGGCGCAGTTTCCAAATAAAAACCTACTTAATTATGAATTAGTTGCACCAGTTATTTTTTCAGAAAAAGCAAATGAACTACAAGAAGATATTCTGGATAAACTTAAAAATCTTAAAGAAGAAAAATATGAAACAGCTAAAAACAATTTTATAAAAGAAGCTAAAAAGCTATATAAACTTGTAAATGATGAAGAGTTTGGTAAAGAGATAGTAACCTACTTAAATTTAGATAAAAAAAATAAGAGAAAACCTTTTCAGGCAAAATTTAATGATGAAGAGAAATTCTATAAGGATATTGCTAATCAACTTTGCTATATCCTTAATAAGTCATTTACTCTAATTAAAAATACAGATATTTACAATTTTGAAGCTGAGAAAAAAGATAGCAAATCTATCGCGATTAAAGCTTATAAAGAATACCATGAAATTGTATCTAACATATCAAAAGGAAAGGCAAATAATAAAAGTCCATTAGGTATTGTAGTTGATCAGATATCTAAAGAAGCTGATGAATCATTTCTTAAACAATCAAAAGATATTGTTGGAAATTACTTTATTAATGCACCAGGAACCCCATCACTCCTTGTATGTTTAACAGATATTTTTGGACCTTATATTGCTCAGGCTTATATCAATAATAATGGGATAAATGATGGTATTAGAAAATTAACTCAGAAATATTTAAAAATCATGGTTGATGATGGTTTCTTTCCAGATTATGTTAAAAAAATTAATAAGTTTATTAAAGATGGTTTTAAAAAAAATTGGAGAGAGGGTTTTTCTGGATTTATATTTACTGAAGAAAATCACAAAAAATATCCAAAACTAATTGGAAGAACTTTTAAAAGCTTTATGTTTAGTGCAAATCTAATAATTACTTTAAGTAGTATTGGGAACAAAAATAAGAATGATGCAACCAGACGGTATATGGTTTATGCTAATGATGTCATGTCTCTTGGAATAGGTGGAGCTGGTCTTTTTATGAAAGGAACTGCTAAAAAAATCACAATAGGGACCCTTGGAATTGCTATTTCAGCCTTGAACATTGCAATCACTTATAGAGATCTTTTAATTGCACAAAAGAGTGGACGGTTAAAAAAGGAAAGACTCGCATTTGTTGAGTATGTTTTTGCTTATATTGGGCTTGCTTTTTTTCTTGGAATTGGTGGTTTCATACCTTCACTACTTTTTTTAATTGCAGAATTTGGAATAAGACATATTGTTCATGATCTGATAATGGGAGGACCTGTAGAACAAAAGATATTTAAGATTTGTGGTTTATTAGAATCAAGAGATTCTTTTCTTTTAATAGATAATGATAAAGATCTTAGAAATAAATATGTTATTTTAATGAACACTCTGAACAAATTCACAAAGAGAAATGGTACTTTATCATGGCGGGCTATTGTTCCTTTAATTGATATTGGTATAGTGGTAAATAAAAAGAAACTACCAGAAAAAGATAGAAAAAATCATAAAGATTATATTGATCTTATAGATTATGAAGCAACTAAGGATCTTTTGGATGAAATAGTAGATACATATGAACCAGGTTACTTGCAAAAACTGATTGTTTCAGAAATTGAGTTATTGAGAAGTTTTGGTTATCCAATGGATAAACTCCTTGATAAGTACAAAGAGCTCATAAAAGAGGTTGATAAGCTTGATAAAGAAGAAATTATGAAGGGAAAATTAGGTGATAAATATCCTCTAAGAGATTTAAAATTATTAAAGAAAGGTGATTATACCAGCTACTCTCCAAGTGGCAGAAAAAGATCAATTGGATATTTAAGTATAACAGTTATGGATTCAGATAAAACGCCAGTAGTTTTAAAACCTAAAAAACAATCTCTTATTATTTATGATGATAATGAACATATTTATTAAAGGAAAATTAATGAAAAAAATAATATTAATTATTATTACAATATTATTATTTGCTTGTGAAAATAAGCCTAAACAAAAAATAGTAAATCCACTTGGAATGACTTTTGTGTATATTGAGTCAGGTTCATATGTTATGGGACCAAAAAGTCAACATTATGCTAGTCAACCTCGTGAAGTAACTTTAACTAAAGGTTTTTACATACAAACAACAGAAACCACAATAACACAATGGAGAGAATTTATAAAAAAAACTGGTTATAAAACGTCAGCAGAGATTGATGGGTTTGGTTGGTCGAAATTTAAAAAAAAATATTATTATGAATATAAAAATCATAAAAAGATTAAGGGGTTATATTGGAATAACCCTGGTTACAAATTTACAGAAAAACACCCAGTTTCTATGATTTCTTGGAATGATACACTAAAATTTATTAGTTGGTTAAATAAAACTTATGGTGTTTTTTATAGGTTACCTACAGAGGCTGAATGGGAATATGCTTGTCGAGCCGGAACAAACACTCACTTTTATAATGGAAATTTGACAAAGAAGGGAAAAGAGCTTGGTTACATAAACGACAGTAATTTAGACAAAATAGCATGGTATGGATACAATTCATCTGGTAGTCCTCAACCTGTAGGATTGAAAAAACCTAATAAATGGGGATTATATGATATGTATGGTAATGTAAAAGAATTTTGTCAGGACAATTTTAAATTACAAATTCCTATCGAAAATGTAAAAGATCCACTTATAATTGACAAATCAATAGGGTTAGTTGCTTATAGAGGTGGAGCCTGGGATGACATACCAGCCACATCAACAAGTAGTTCTAGAGGGGGGATATATGTAAAGAAAAGTACAAATCTTTGTGGTTTTAGATTAGTAAAAGATGTGGCTCCTGAGGACTATAAATGAACAAAATAATACTATTCATTTTTGTAATATCATTATTTGCATGTGAAAATAAGCCCAAACAAAAGAATCTGAATCCGAATTAAGGAATTTATAGATGAAATCTAAACACCTTATCTTATCTATATTACTTATTTTTTTAGTTTGTTTTATGTTCTCATGTAGTAGTTTAGAATCTAAACCAATAGTATTTAAAGATAGCGACATAGAAAAAACCATAAAGGATAAAATAGGAATTGAAGTAATTTATCCTAAAGATGCACGATCATTAACTAAATTAGATTTAAAGGGTAAAGGAATAACAAGCCTTTCAGGGTTAGAACATTTTGTAAACCTAACTGAACTTGATCTTCAAGAAAACGATATAAGAGATATTTCTCTTCTATCTAAACTAACTAAGTTAAAAAAACTTAATTTATATAACAATAATATTAAAGATATATCAGCATTGTCAAAGCTAAGCTTGTTGAGTGAGCTTTCTTTAGTTTATAACGATATAACTGATATTTCACCTTTAAAAAATCTATTTTTGTTGTCTGAACTGTATTTAGAAGCAAACAATATTACAGATATATCACCTTTAGAAAAACTAACTAAATTAAAAAAGTTTAGCTTGAATAATGATGTTGATTTCTCACCATTGTTAAAACTAAAGTTATTGACAGATCTCAATTTGGGTTCGAGTAACATAAAAGACATATCTAAAATAGCAAAGCTTCCTAATCTTATGAAGCTAAATTTGTATCATAATAAAATCACTGATATTTCACCATTAACAAAACTAAAATTGTTAACTGATCTTGATATAAGTTATAATCACATAAATGATTACTCACATATAACCAAACTGACAAATTTAAATAAGCTTAGCTTGTCTTATATTTCAGATTTATCGCCATTAACTAGCCTTACTAAATTAAATACTCTTCGATTAAGTATACTTAAAAATAAAGATTTCTTAGTATTATTAAAATTAAACTTGCTGACAGAGCTAGAAATACACGGAAGCGAAATAAAAGATGTATCTCAATTTTCAAAATTTAAAAGACTAACTAATCTTAAATTAATCTATAATGAAATTGAAGATATTTCACCATTGTCGAAACTTACTAAGTTGAGGAAGCTTAAATTAACCTCCAATAGAATTGTTGATATTTCACCATTATCGAAGCTTACTAAGTTGAATTGGCTTGATTTGGGCCTAAATAGAATTGTTGATGTATCACCATTATCAAACAACACTAATCTAATTGAGCTTTATTTGTATCAAAACAAAATAAAAGACGTTTCGTCTCTATCTAAGCTAAACACTTTAAATCATCTTAATTTGCATTTTAATAGAATTAAAGACATCTCACCATTGGCAAATCTTGTTAATTTGAAATATCTATATGTTAATTCAAATTATATTAAAGATATATCTCCATTGAAAAATCTAACCTCAACCAAGGTTTATTATTAAATTGTCAAAAAAAAAATTACAATGGGATCAAATAAATAGTTTTAATAGGGCTCTTTCTAATGGAGTTGGTTATTTTATTATTTTCATGAAAATAAAAATATTTAATTGTGATAAATTCTACAACAATGAAAAAAAGTTACCAAAAAATATTGAAATAACAAATTCAGGTGAGAAACTCAGTATCGAAGTATCATGGTTATCATACTCTTATGTAGTGTCATACTCTGCTACATTTATTTTTACGGTCATAATGTTTATAATGGGTTTATTTTCATTTGATAATATACTTCTATCATTAATACCTTTACCAATTACTATATTAGTATCTATACAGCTTTTAAAGAGAACAATAAATAAAACCTATATAGAAGTTAATAAATCAAAAATCTCTTCAAGAATCTCTCCAATTAAACTTATGGAACCAGAACCAGTTTCAATCACAGTTGAGGGAATAAAAAGATTTTACTACCATACTATTAATGGAAGAAACGCTACGTATTATGAGTTATATGCTAAATATGATAAGAATAGTGAAAAAATAGCGTTTTTCTATAATGAGGATCAACTGGTCTATATTAAAAATTTATTAGACGAATTCTGTAATATTGAATCATAAGGACAAATAAATGAATGATGATAATGAAAAACGAGATGGAATAACTGGATGGCTTGATGAGCATAGAAATCTTATGGGGTGCCTTTTCATATGTGCCGGTATATTTGGAATAATTATGGAGTTCAAAACCTCAAGCTATTATAAAGTATCTTTTTTCCAAATTTTCTTGATAGTAGTTTGCTTTGTTTATGCTTTTAAATGTTTTTTTAGCAGTGGAAAGATTAAGTGGTTTTGATTACTGAGCTATAGGGGCGTTTTTGAGTTAAGGAGTAATGATACCTTTATGTTTTAAAGCAATAAGCAAATTAATTAAGGAGAGGGTTTTAAATGCAAACGAGTTTAACAGATAAAACGGTTTCATCAATTCCAGATAAACATGAACAACTTGATAATCTACATACTTATTTTAGAATAAACGAGAAAGAAACATTATCAAAATTAGAGAGCCCACCAGATAAATTTCTATGTTTTAGATTAGATGGTGTAAATACAAGTAAAAATTTTTTAAAAGATCGAATTGTTTATAAGCTCTTTAATGAACGCTTTTGTAGCGCCGTTATTACTGTTTATCATTTACTCAGAAAATATACACAAAAAGAGTTTAGAAATTTTTTCTTATGTGCTTTTGTTCATTCAGATGAAGTTTCTTTTGTCTTAAATCAAGGGAAAAACAACTACGATAATCGTTTATTTAAGATTGGTTCTATTTTATCAGGAACTTTATCTAGTGCTATGACCCTTCAAATCCAAATAAAAAATAAAAAGAAGATGAAAATAGAAGGCCATCCAAACGTTATGTCTTTTGACTCAAGACCATTGATTTTAGATGATTATTCTGAGGTAAAAAAATACATACGATACAGGTGGCTTATGGGTTGTAGAAATGCAATGTGCAAAGTACTTCGCCTTAAAAGTAATTTATCTGATGAAGATATTTTTGAAACTGATTTAAACCATGACTTTAAGATGTTATCAAAATATATTAAAGAATATGATTTAGTGGAACATTATAACGACATAACATCAAATTTCTTTCTATTTGTTCCAGATGAAGAGAAGGGTTTTATCAAATATGATTCTTCTGCAATTTCAGATATTACTGAGCAATATAAATATTTAGATGATTTTTTATTCTCTAAAGTATAATAACCCGAATTTTATCGGGTTATTATATATTTGAGGTCCATTATTAGTATTTCAAAAAATAATATTTCAAAATGGAGTTTATAAATGAGAATAAAAATAATAATCTTAGTATCCATGCTGTCACTTCTTGTTTCCTGTGGATCTAAAGATGTAAAAGTCACAGAAGTTAAAAGCAAAGCAGAATTAATAGAGGAAGTTTATGTTAAATCAGGACTTTCCAAACAGGTACCAACATTTCAAACTCAAACAGATCAAGTTCTAAAAATGTACGAGGGGCGATTACCACCAAAGTTTTTAAAGATTCTAACCAGCAAGATTAATAAAATATACGATCCTGTTATGCTTGAAAAAAGAATTAAACATAATATGAATGCAAATATCAGTGAAGATGTTCTGAGACATAAGATCAAGTGGTACAATTCTGATTTAGGTATAAAAATAACAGCCCTCGAAGTTAAAGGATCGCAAGGTGATCCTAAGGAACTATTTTCTTATATAATTCAGAACAAAAACACTAAATTTCCACAAAAAAGAGTAACCCTTCTAAAAAGATTTAATATTGCAATAAATCAAGTAGAACTTCTCACAGATTTTAGTATTTATGGAAGTATGTTAGCTTTCGACATATTGAATGATATGAATCCTAAGACTAAACAGTATACAAAAGAACAACTAAAGCAGTTTATATCAACTCAAAGAATAAAAATCAGAGCATCAATGGAAAAACTTGCGAGCTTATCAACTATGCATACATACAAAAGTTTAAGCAATGAAGAACTTTTGAAATATGTAGAATTTCTTGAATTACCAAAAAGTAAAGTATTTAATGATGAATTATTGAGATCTATATTCAGATCAATTTATACAAAAGCTGATCTGACAATATAAGGGGATGATAAAATCTATTCCAAAAAATCTTTCTATGTTAGCAAATAGGATTAATGTTACACCCCAGCGGTTTTTCGTGCAGAGAAGCCAGTTTAGAATGAGCCAACAAAATGGTTTTCTTGCATAAAATATAGCATATACAAGTTGAAAGAATTTCAACTTGTATATGCTACTAAAATGATATTCAAACTGATCACAACAGTCGTCTCTAAAAGAAAAGGCTTTAATTTTATTTCTTCTTCCGGTTTTTATAAGCAAATCCAGAGGTTTTATGTTTAATCCCTTAATCCTTAGTAATACTCAAAAATCCAGCTGACTTAGACTTTTTTAAATACTCATATGCCTTCTCCCCTTGAGGTGAAGCTGCACGTAGTGCAGCGGTTTTGGCAAGTCTCAGGTTGATGTAATAAACCACAATAGGTTCATCTCTTTTTCCTACTGCGGGTTCATGTATAACGACGTATTCATGAAGTCCTTTGTAGCCTTCAATTAAATCTTCTATCCATTCTTTAAACGATATTTCACACTGTAAGTAGTTATATAGATCCAAAGCATTTACTCTTAGGGCTTCACTATGAATATTCATTGATAAGACAGGGATCTGTTTCTCCATATTATTAGTCATTTTAATAATAACCTTTTTGTTAATTACTGTGTTACGCATCGACTTTTAACTCTCGAAATATTAACTACATATTCCTGCGAGTTAAAAACCTTGCAAGCCTTGTAATTAAGCAAAAATTCCAATTATTAAATAATCGAGTTAATTACAAAGCACGTGTCATTCCTAAAATAAAAAAAACCGTGTCATCCCAGAACTAAGCAAAAAACTTGTTTTTGGATTAGTATCAGGGACCTCAGGTTAAACGGTAGCCTGAAATTATAAAATCTTAGACCTCAAAACCCTCCTGCCGGAGGAGCTAAACTTTTGAAAAGTTTAATAAACAAATCCACGACTGACCGTCATCCCAGAACTTCAAAATAAACTTGTTTATTATTGAAGTATCAGGGATCCATTCTTTTTGTTTTTAATTAATGGAGCCGTGAACAGACGCACAGCTCCATCCTATGAATTGTAGCTAAAACGTAAATCTACAATTCAATAACAAAGGTGCAATCCTGTTGGAATCGAGAAAAAACACGATTACCTGAAGGACCACAATCCGCACTGCAAACAAAAACAAAATCCAAACACAAGAATACCTTTAAGAAGGGGCAACACTCTTCAAGGTATTAAATCGGGTCTGAATTTTTTGATGGAAAAAACTGCAAGACCTGAAACAGTCACAAG
>JAAELO010000338.1 GCA_024226555.1 Desulfobacterales bacterium
CAAAAGAGAGGTTATTAGAGATTCCCTATAGTTTTTAATTTCATTAATCAAAAATAATTTTATTGAGGTATGAAATATTTCACCCTATGGAATACTAAATTAAATTCAATGTATAAATATAATTCTTCTTATGGTGTCATAAGTAGCGTAGTAGAAGCTGTATTGGATTTCTAAGTATGGAATCATATCGTACTGTCCCTAAGCAACTTATTAACTTATGATGACTATAATATAATATTTTTTTAAAAAAAATATACCTTGCAAGCAATATGTATTTGTGTTTAGTTGGCTAAACGCTGTTATTATTGTTTTTTATATTGTCGTATTTAAGGGTACAAAGGCCCCTATGGGATATGTGTTGTCTAATTATATTAGTCCTAAATAATATTATTTGGGACCAACAATATATTTATGAACAACAAGAAAGGAGGGCTAATGGTACCTTTTTTTGCCTTAGGGATGAACGACGTTTACACACGATATCAACGTACGGGCGTCGAGTGGAGTGTTTACCCGTGACAACTCTGTAAATGCAATGTGGGTAATGTCTTCAGAATATTATTTAAAATGATATAAAAGTATTTTGCTGGCAGCAATATAATTTTTTTAAATTTACAAAGGAGTAAAAAATGAAAAAAATAACAATTTTTGGATTATGTTTGGTTTTATTTTTTGGTTTTTTTGTTGATTCAGCTTTTGCGATGGGAGCACGCAAAAGCAAGTCCTGGGATTGTAAAACAGATTATCCTATTCTATTAGTTCATGGCATTGCCACGAGGGATCATACACTATGGGCTAATTATTTTGGACGTATTGAAGGATGGTTAAAGAAAAAGGGCGCGACCGTGTATCTGGGCGAACAGAATGCATGGGGTAGCATGCAATCCAATGCCAAGCAACTAAAAAAAAGAATTTTAGAGTTAGTTTTTTTTAGTGATAATAAGATTAAAAAATTTAATGTTATTGCCCACTCAAAAGGGGGGCTTGATATACGTAGAATGTTATATGATGATCCGACAATGAAACAATATATCGCATCATTTACAACTATATGTACTCCACATAGGGGGACAATAGTCGCTGACTGGTTTTATAAGTATGAATTATTTGCAGGTAGTACTTTACCTTTCTTTAGAGCTCTTAGTTTCATACAAGGTGACACTGATATTGATATGGGAGATATTTATCAAAGCGGACTTGGATTGACAAAAAAGGAAGCTCAAAAGTTCAATAATGAATCAGGCCACTTGAATGGTAAAAGTTGGAATACTGCAATCCCCGGAATTTACTGTCAAAGTTATACCGCAAAGCTAAAAGGTTATAATGTTAGTGATGCATTGTTTCAAATTACAGGCAATTTAATGGCCCTGGCCGGTGACAGCCCAAATGACGGCATGGTAACAAGGGCTTCGGGTCAATTTGGGCACTACAGAGGAGAGAAAAAAGGGGCTTGGTGGTCGGGCGGTGTTGCACATATGCAAATGGTTGACACTACAGGCTCTTTAGGAACTCTTGTACCAGGTTTTTTTAACTTTGATGCCCCCGCATTTTATGCCGATATAGTCCACGAGCTACAGGTTTGGGAGGATCAAGGTAAAATAAAGTAATATTTTACGTATAATTGATTTTTATCATAAAAAGTCTACCGGTTTTAGTTCGGTAGACTTACAAAAAAACAGTTATAGGGAACCTCTAATAATTAGAATTTTGGATGAAATACAAGGTTTGACAAAAAGTAACGAGTCGATTTTATTTCAGTTATTTTTTCGAAATAAAGCCGTATTTCGCCAAAAGATCAGTTATTAGAGATTCCCTATATCTACATGCATTCAAAAAGACTAAAAAGAGCCTGATTTAAACTGCTACTTTCCAAATAGAACTGTTGGTTATATTTATGGGCTCATAAATAACGAGGAATATCTTATCATGGATTTATTAGGGATTCTCATCAATCATAAAAAAAGGAATATTGTTGTCGGCATCATCACTATAGTAACTATAGTGGGTCTTTATTGTTTTATTAAAAATCCTGACAAAGAGAATATTTCTGAGGAATCCATATCTGTTTCTGTTTCCAATATAAAAAATAAGTCGGTTCCTTCCAAATTAAACAATTTTGTAGAAAAGAGTAATAACTTGCACAAACCCCTTGAGGAATCAGAATATAAGGATCTGATAAGTTTTGATATGGGTGAGAATTTACAAATACTCTTTAAAGATTCAACTATCAATAAGCACACGGTTAGAATAGCAAGAATGTTGCAAATGAAATTTACTGATTCTACCGATTTTAAATCTCATTATAGAGAAGTCGAAGACTTTTTGAGAATACAATTTGAAGATGAGAGTAAAATTGAAGAGCTTTTAAATTTTTATAAAAAATTTACCGAGTTTAAAATGAGTCTCGATAAACCGGAACATCCTTTGCGTCAAAGAAATCCGGAAACTATTGACGAAGCCATAAGCTTGAACAATGAATTACAGCAATATCGACGGGGGCTTTTTGGGAGCGAGGAGGCGGACGTGTTATGGGGGCATGAGGTGAAAACTTCCGAATATCAATTGAGGAAATCCAAAATTATGAGAGCTAATAGCTATGGTGAAGAAAAAGAGAAGCTTATTGCAGCCCTTAATGAGGAAACCTGGGGTGATAAAGCAGGAGAACAAGGCGGGGAAACCAGCTTCTCTCAATATGAAAATGCGCTCACTTTATATCGTGAAGATTTCAGTAATATGACAGACGATGAATCAAAAGAAAAGAGGAAGGAGCTCAGACATAGATTTTTAACTTCGGATGAGGCAAAACGTTTGGATTTTTTTGAAAAGAAATTTGAAGCTGATCCTGAAATGAAAAATTTTGATCCTGTAGCTATGGAAAAGGAATATGCACTTGAAATGGAACATGAAAAGGAGAATTAGCTTGAAATAGTTTGGGTTGCCTTTTTAATGGGACCCTACTTTGTTAATACATACTGGCTCTTTAAATGGGTGTTCGATACTGGAGGTATTGGTATAAATTTCGTGGGGGATCAGTTATGGATTACTAACTTAAACATATCAAAAATATTAATAGGCAGTGTAAAGAATGCATCCAGAGCAAGAAAGCTTGTGGATATTTCAAGAGCACTTCTCTTTCAGGATGCTGATAAAAAGCATAATGGAAAAGCTCCTGATGGCTATTTGATATTCTGGAGATTAAAATTGAAATGGTAAAAGTTAGTTGGAAGCTTTCAATCGGTGTTCCTAAAATACCGATTGAAAGTATTATAAAGTAACAAAAAACAGTTATTTCATCTTTCAAATCTTTCAAATATAACATTCCCCATAACAATGCCTTGTAGGAAAAGGATGCCATTTACACCAAAAGGAATATACTCTTAGGGATTTAGCCAGTAGACGAAAAACCAATTCAAAAAGGGTTATTCCAAAATCAGGTCATATTGGGAGTTTTCACAAGAACAGATTCCCAGAGTCATTGGTCTGAAGCTTTTGAATTTGTAATTGTAAGAACAACCAGTAAAAACCTGCATAAATTAAAACCCCGCGTTATAAATTGCGGGGTTTTGTCATTAACTAAAAAGAGTTATCTTAAAAATACTATCTATATAACATTTTTAAGTGATCATACTCATAATTTTATCTTCTGCTGGTATATTAAGCGAGACTTTATTCTTAATCGACTTCTCATATACAACTTTTTTTAAACTCATATTTGGTTCCTCCTTAAATTTCCCATTAATATTTTTTAATATATTTCTCTTATCAGGAAAATATTCAGTTTTTACACGAATATTTTCAGCTTCAATAAATTTATTAGCATAATCTATATTTTCGATTGTTTTTAATTTTTTCTTACCTTTCTCATTAGAAATTTCAATATTATTTTTGAATTTATATTTATATTTATATTGTATAGACTTTTCATAAAATACAGTTTTAAATTTTTTAGTAGAAATTGAATTCCATTTATTATTTTTTTGGAATTCAATTTTAAATTTAACAAAACTAATTGATTTTCTATATGAAGGAGGAATTGATATATTTACTATTATTAGAATACTACTATTATGATGGGATGGTTTTCTAACCATTAGTTCAACATCATATCCATTAAATAGCAAAGATAACCATTTATATTCAAGTGTTTGATCATCTCTCCATGTACAAACAAATTTATCATTTTTAGAAAGAATTTCATCATTTTTAGATGATTTAACATAACCTTTAGATGGATTAACAAAAATACCATCAATTGCATATGCATTATTACCCCAATACCCAAATTGAACCCAATTATCAAGTGGTTTATTGTCTGCAAAAAAAGCAGCAAAAGAACCTATTATTCCAAGAATACCACCAACAATCAACAATACCCATCCAAGAGGTGTTGGACTTGTAGCTGCTCCTGCAACACCTGCTTTTGCAGCCAAAATTAGAATTATACCACCTGCCGTTGAGGCACCTGCACCTAATGCAGCAACAGAATAACACACTGCAGTATTCGTATCATATGTTGTGAATTCTTCATAAGCTTTATTACCATTATAGATTATATCAGCAATTGAACCGACAACAGAGATCTTTGAAGCTATTATATTCCATTTATTTGAAATTTGTTTGCTCAATTTCATTATCATCTCTTTCTCTAATTTCCCTGTTTCTATTTTCGTTAAATTCATATACATCGCTAATTCAGAAACATCTTTTAATTTAGAAGGATCAATTAATAGAGTTCTTCTTGCTATGCTTCTACCCGAAATTGAAACTACGCAACTTGAGACTTTAGCAGCATGGGAGAAAAGGTATATTAATTC
>JAAELO010000339.1 GCA_024226555.1 Desulfobacterales bacterium
CTTATGACCAATCATAATGAATTTGAAATATTAATAATCAGTTTTGAAATATTTTTAATGGTCAGTTTCTTTGATACATTCTAATCGCACATTCCATAGGACCGAATGCTCGATTGCTAATGAGTTGTTGATGTGGTTATTTTCACTGGTTTTTTTGGATTCTAGAATCACACTTACAACTCGTTCACAAGTGACCATTTTTGAGTGGGCATTGTTATATATTCCAGTACTCTTCAAACATATTTTTTTGAAGTCATTTTTGTTTTTGTAACTCATTTTCTTAGCGGCTGACAGAAATACATGTCAAAATGCACATGCATCACACCGTGAAAAATTAAATAATGCATCTAAAAATTGAGTTGTGTATCTCATTATTTTGCAAGTAAAAATGACCACTGTGTTCTTGATAAACTGTTAAAGAATTCATGCCATGCACCGGCCTTGTAAGCGCAATTAACACCTTTAACTCAACGTATGTTGGACTGTAGAAATCTCATTTTCGTATAAAAACAAGCATGCATCTGCCAAACTTGAAAACTCAAAAAAATACGTTTATGAAAAAAACATAGAAAACTTTTTTTCAACTTTTCTCTTCGCAAACCTCTTTTTTTTAACCTTTTAAGCTTTTGAAAGACAAAGTCTTTGTGACCAATGTCAATACAACTTGAATTTCTCTTGACATTTACTCGTTAGGGTTGCTGTTTTTCTTTAGCACCTCACGTTTGAGTCAAGATGGCAGAACCCAACAACCAACATATTAACAACTGGGCCCCGCATCCCAATTCTCAACAGCAACCAGCCGAATCACCAGCAAACGTCGCAAATCAACCAGCCGAACCACCAGCAAACCTTGCAAATTCCGCAGCCGAAGCACCCGCACCCCCTTCAAATCGAACAGCAGTA
>JAAELO010000340.1 GCA_024226555.1 Desulfobacterales bacterium
GAATTAATACTTTCATTTTTGAGTACGCAAAAACTCTGCCAAATGATTTTGAAAGAATAGAGGAATTTATATGGGTTGGCAAAGGCACTACTATTGAAAAAAGTGTTCTGATAAAAGGTCCAGCGATTATCGGTTATAATTGCGTAATCAGGCACTCCGCTTACATTAGAGAAAATGTTATTATTGGTAATGATGTTGTCGTTGGAAACTCAACTGAAATTAAAAATTCAATTCTTTTTAATAAAGTGCAGGTTCCGCATTATAATTATGTTAGTGATTCAATATTAGGGTATAAATCCCATTTGGGGGCAGGTGTAATAACCTCTAATTTAAAGTCCGATGGAACGTTAGTAAAAGTAAAATATGGTACAGATATTATTGAAACTGGTTTAAGGAAATTTGGTGCAATTTTAGGTGATTCATCGGAAGTAGGATGTAATACAGTTTTAAACCCTGGGACAATATTAGGAAAAGGTAGTATTGTTTATCCATTATGTTCTGTGAGGGGTTATATTCCAGAGAATAGTATTTTGAAAAATAGTGGTGAAATTGTAGAGAGAAAACAAAGTTAAGTAACCAGAATATTTGTCCAGAATTTCGTATTCAGAAGTAAGTTTTACAGTATTTTACTTCACCACATTCTTATTTTGTGAACTAATGACGTATCTTCTGAGCTTTAAATCGCTATACCTGTTGCAATTAGATAGGTGTAGCGATCTTTCTGTTTCAAATATAGCCATACATTTGAATAAAATATGTTGATATATAAGCCAATGTATGGTATAATTAAGACATACCATAGGAGGTTCCAGATGAATAATAATAGACGTGTGCATTTAGAAATACAGACTCATAGAAAAAATCCCCGTGGACTTATTCGTACTTCTTTTCGCAAGGATGGTAAAAATTCACATGAAACTATTTCAACATTGACAGGTCTTTCTTTTGAACAACTTAAATTGATTCAAGCTGCACTTCAAGGAAATGTAGTTTTAAAAAAAGATTTTGTAATAAAGCATTCTAAGGAATATGGTGCATCTTATGCATTATTACAATTAGCTAAAGATTTAGAATTAGATAAAATGATTTACTCAAGAACCTCTGAAAAATGGGTTCAAGACTCTCTTGCGATGATTATTGGAAAGGTAATTTATGCAGGTAGTAAACTATCATTGACTAGAATAGCGTCTGATAGTTGTTTATGGGACATATGTGGTGTTAATACTGAAAAGATTGATGTTAATTTACATTGTTATAAGTCTATGGATGAGCTCTTCAAAAGACAAAATTCAATACAAAAAAAGCTTGCAATGAAGCACTTAAACAATAATAGTATTATTTTATATGATATTACTAGCAGTTATTTAGAGGGGTTATATGAAGATAGCGAGATTGTTGCTTATGGCTATAATAGAGATAAAAAGAAAGGTCATGAGCAAATTGTTATTGGTCTTATATGTAATAGCGAAGGGTGTCCAATTGCAGTCGAAGTTTTCCGCGGAAACACTAAAGATGAATCAACAATAGAAAATAAAATAGCTCAAATAAAGAAAGACTTTGGAATACAAAATGCTATTTTTGTGGGTGATCGTGGAATGATTACCAAAACTCAATTCAATCGTATACAGGAGAATGAGGTTAACTACATTAGAACAATTTCTGCACTTACTCACTCTCAGTTAGCAAATTTATGTGAACAAGAATTCGTTCAAATGTCAATGTTTGATGAAAAAGAAATCATTCAAGTTATCGATCCAGATAACCCACAAATAAGATATGGATTAAGTAAGAATGCCATTCGTGGGCGTAAAGATAAAGTAACTAGAGAGAATCTTATAAAAAAGACTGAAGTTGAATTAGAAAAAATTTCAAATCTCAAAAGACCTGCAGATGATGCAACTACAGGAATTCGTGTTGGAAAAATAATCAATAAATATAAAGTTGGCAAATTACTAAAAGTAGAGATAAAGGATGGAAAAATTAGTTGGGAACGAAATCAAAATAAAATTCAAGAAGCTGAAGCGTTAGATGGATTATATGTTATTTTTACAGATGTTAAAGAAGAAGAAATGAATATATCAGAAATAGTGCAAGCATACAGAAAACTGATTGGTGTAGAACAAGCATTTAGAAATCTTAAAACAGCACAGTTAGAAATACGTCCAATTTATCATAAAACAGATGAAAGAATTAAATGTCACATATTTTTATGTATGTTAGCATATTACTTGATGTGGAATGCAAAACAAAGGCTCCTGCCACTTTTTGAAGCAGATCAAGACGGACAAAATAAAAAATACACATTTGAACACATAATTGAAAGGTTGAAAAGTATCCGTAAAGAAACAGTTGAAATAGAAGGTGTTGCAACTACTATTATTACAGAATGTGATGAGGAACAACAATTGATTAACGATTATTTGAATGTGAAAATAAAATAGCCATACTTGTGAAATTTCAAAAAGCACCTTAAGCCTTGAAATACC
>JAAELO010000341.1 GCA_024226555.1 Desulfobacterales bacterium
GAAATTCATTTAAACTTTTGGAGGGTGGAGTATAAGTGGTTATAGTTAACATATGTTTGCGGGAGAGTATTATGTTCGATGGGATTAAATTTATCCTTAAAATTAACTCCTACCTACCCCTTCTCCTCGATCCTCCTCCTTCTTCCGATCGAGTTCCGACTTTCCTTCCCAAAACACTCACTTAATTCCTTATCCTTCGGTTAAATGACTCTATTGGATAGCCATCGACGACTGTTCCATGGCAGGAAGCAAGAGGACGGCCAAAGAATAGACACCGATAATTCTGGGGAGGACTCGACTCGAGAAGAGCTTTTGACAAGCGAGAAACGTGGGCAAAAAGGAAGTGGAGGGAGCACCAGCGATTCCCCAAGGCTGTCGACGTATTCTCCTTTGGAAGAGAGGGTCGTGGATGGCTAGCGTAACGAGAGAGATGAGAGAGAGAGAGAGAGAGAGTTGTGGATGATAATTTTCAGATAAATAATTCCAATAATTGTCAAGGATGGAGGGGTTTGATGATGGATAAAGGATTTACCGATGATGGACTGGAAAGTTGCTTGTTTATTGAGTTATGAGTGGGGAAATTCATTTGATATATTTTGTCCAGTTCACAAAATGATGATACATGCGTGTATCGAGAGTCGTCAAGGTTGGAAGTCACGTGGGTCTGTGTAATCCTAAACATCGTGCGATGTTTTCTTGCTGATTTGTTTATCGCACTGCTGGA
>JAAELO010000342.1 GCA_024226555.1 Desulfobacterales bacterium
TACCGGCAAGAGACAGCAGTGGGTAACTAAGAAACCATTTGAAATCTTACATATCGACGTCGTCGGCCCCATGCCGGTTACGCCCGATGGTAATCGATACTTAGTTACGATGAGAGACCGATTTTCCGGCTTTGTCCGAGCAATACCCGTTAGTTCTGCGAGTGCAAGAAATTGTGCCCTAGTTTTAGTGTCCGAATGGTTTAATCTCTTTGGATGCCCTAAGATGCTTTTATCCGACCGCGGAAGTGAATTCTTAAATAGTATTTTCGACATCCTCGAACGTATTTACCAAATAAAACGAGTAGTAACGACTAGTTACCACCCGGAGACGAACGGATTCCTTGAAAGGTGGCATCGCTTCCTAAAAGAGTATTTCCGTACCCATTACATTTCTAAAGGGACTGCTCTAAACGAGTGGGCGTCTTGGGATTGGGTAGTTTATCAAGTAGTCGGTGCTTATAACGCCACTAAATCTCCTCGAATGGGTTTCTCTCCATTCAAATTATTATTCGGTAGGAACTTCCTCATGCCCCCGGATGTTTCCATGATATTATCGGATATGCCTATAACGACAAAAGACAAAGAAACCGATCTCGGCGAGTTTATGCGAATACTCAAAGACAGTCAACATGTAATTCGCAAACAAGCGA
>JAAELO010000343.1 GCA_024226555.1 Desulfobacterales bacterium
CTAATAACTGATCTTTTTGCAAAACACATCGTTATAACAAAAATAAAACTGTAGTAAAATCAACCCGTTATTTTTTGTTATGCCTTGTTTTTCATCAAAAATTCTAATTATTAGAGGTTCCCTTAAGGGAATCTCTAATAATTAGAGTTTTGATTGAAGTATAGTGTTTATAATAGCTTTCAGTTTTATAAAATTTCTGCATAAGAAAAAATAACGGAGCGATTCGTTTATAAACGCTTTTCTTTATAAACATTACAACAGTTTATTATTTCTAATAACACAGTAATTCGGTCAAAAAGCAGTTATAGAGTTCCCAAATTTTATAACAAACAAGAAAAAATCTTTCTTAAACTCAAAAAAAAATATAATATGTATAGAAAGACCTCACCCTGATCTCACTAAAAAACAGAATTCATAATGCATTCATTTTTAAATCGCTTAATATTACCTTGTAAGTGCATTTTACAAAAAATAAAAGGAGGCTGGTCTATGTTGGATGAGCAAGGGTTAAAAAAATTTAAATTTTTTTCAGATATACCTGAGGAAAAACTCGATGAAATTTTGAATTATTGTGAATCAAAATACTATGAAAAAGATACTATCCTCTTCACGCAAAATGATAATGCAAAGTACCTTTATGGTATTCTTTCCGGGAAAGTAGAACTTTCAATTCTGTTTCAGGAAAAAGATTTTAAAGCTGAAATTAATCATGAGGAATCCATATATAAAAGTATTGAAATTACAGACAGGCCAATTGTTGTGGGTGAAGTTTATGCTGGTGAAATTATTGGCTGGTCTTCATTTACAAAATCTGTAAAAATGTCAGCATCTGCAAAGTGCCTTGAAGAATCGAATATTTTTACCGTCCCTACAGACAAAATATTAGACCTGTTTCAAAAAGATCCGGCTTTAGGTTTCCCATTTATGATAAAATTGTGTGATGTTATTTCCAATCGTTTGCATAGCAGAACTGATATGCTGGTTCAAGCCTGGGGTGAGGCTTTTAAAGCGAACAATATAGGATGAATTATCTTATAACAACCTAATGGGCTCCTTGTTTATAGCATATTACAACAAGCCTTTATTTTGCAGAATATCAAATGTCAGGTAAAATTAAGGCTTGGTAGTACTTTTTAAACGCCCTCCGAAAATCAATTCTCATCCACATTTCAAGTTGAGATATTCCCATATTTATTGTATATTTTATCTAAGGGAACCTCTAATAATTAGAATTTTGGATGAAATACAGATTTACAAAAAACTTTTAGTTTTGTAAAGACTCTGCTTGAAAAAAAATAACGAGTCGATTTTAGTACATTTTTTTGAAATAACGTAGTATTTCGCCAAAAGAGCAGTTATTAGAGATTCCCTCAAACTAAATTTTAGGGAGGTTTAATGAAGTTTTGTAATTTTTTACTATTATTCACAGTTTCCGGATTATTGTTTACACCAGCTCTTGCATCAGAAAAATCTCATTGGGGTTATTCAGGTGATGAAGGTCCAAAACACTGGGGAGAATTAAATTCAAAATACTCTGCTTGTTCAACCGGGAAAAACCAGTCTCCAGTGAATCTTAAAGGAATGGTTGAAAGCAAACTCTCTCCTGTAGTTATTAAGTACAGGGCGGGGGGAAACGTTGTTGTTAATAATGGTCACACCATTCAAGTGAATTATAAGCCAGGTAACAACATTACTCTAAATGATCACACATACGAATTGAAACAATTTCATTTTCATTCACCAAGCGAAAATACAATTGAGGGACGTTCCTACCCCATGGAGGCACATTTTGTTCATCTTGATAAAGTTGGAAACATAGCAGTTATAGCTGTCATGTTCAAGGAAGGTGAGAAGAATGCTGAACTTGAGAAGGCCTGGGTACATATGCCTTCTCATGCTAATATAAAGAGTTCTCTTCCTGTAAGTGTTGATGCAAATCGCATTCTTCCTGAAGATCATTCATATTATAGATTTAATGGATCTCTCACAACACCACCTTGCTCAGAAGGTGTCTTATGGATTGTTATGAAGTCCTTTAGTATCGCTTCAAAAAAACAAATTAACAAATTTACCAGGACAATGCACCACCCTAACAACAGACCTGTGCAACCATTAAATGCAAGAATAATTTTGAAATAAGAGTTAGGAATCTATTTAAGTTTAAGTAAGAGTCTTCAAAGAACAAAAAAAGCCCCTGAAAAATTATTCAGAGGCTTTTTCATTTTCCTATTTTCGAAGATAATTTAAGAAAATTTTCTTTCCTTATCAATTTCCTTATTCTTTCTTGGGTATTTCAAATATGGGATAATACTTTCATTCTTAATACCACCAGTTCCATCATATGTTACGGAAACAACAGGAGTCTCAGTAAGTTTTTCAATATCTGCCACCATGGCTTCTGTTACCAGTGAAGGACAGCAGAAAGCAGGGTTTAGCTGGATAAAGAGAGATAGTTCAGGGTGGTGCTTCTTAAGGTAGTAAATTTTTAGAACATTCTCCATGGATTCGCCTGAGTTTTCAGTAATGATGTCAAAATTTGACAGTATTTTCTCAGGGGATTCTGCATAACTGAAGTTAGGTTCCTGAATTACTCTATTGAACAATTTCATATATTTCTTTTCAAGGATAGTCATTGTTGAAAAAAGAGCTTTATAACTGATGATATCAAAATACGCCCTTTCATTTATCCATCTTCTAAAGTAGGACCCAACTATCATTTTACCTATTTCGGTGTATGGAGTGGTTAAGAGTTCACCACCATTATCCTCTATGAAATGGGTTACATCCTGATTCATGGCATCATTATCTCTTACATAGATATCACCAAAAACAGCAACTTTTGGTCGGTCTGTTTTCTTTATGTCTATCCACTCAAAGTTTGACACTACCTGTGAAACAGCATCTTCCCTTGATAACTCTCCCAGGAAAGCTTTTTCAAGGACCTCAAGGCTCTTGTTTATAACCCTGTCAGTTGTTCCTTTATGAATTTCATAGGGCCTTATTTTACAGCCCATTTTACGTAGCATTCCACCAAACATATATGAAAAATATGCACTTATTGCGGCTCTTACTGAGATCTCTATATACGAAATCTCTCCAACATAGATACCAGCATTCTCCATTCCATCGCCATATGATGAAAGTAGGTTCTTTATATAACTCGGGTAAAATGCCAGGTTGCATATCCTTGAATCACTCATCCAAAGAATTGATTTGGACGGATCAAGGTTATGCTCTTTAACTGTATCCACAAAGCCCTGAATAATTGAGTTTACAGGAATACATTGTCCTGTATTAAACTTAAGACTTCTCTTGATAGTATCTTCTGTTTCATTGATCAGAATAGCATCAATACCTTCTCTCCTGAGAGTAGCAACTAATAGCCTGCAAGTAATACTATCCCAGTTAGGTATAATTAATGTTTTGTTACGTATATCAGTATCGTTTTCAAGAATAAGGCTTTTATATTCTGAAAGTTTATATGCTCCGCCTGTTGAGTAATCATTTCTGAAGGACCTCACAGCAGCTTCGATTCTTGTCTCGTAACCAACACTTGAATCATGTTCATCAAGTTCCAAAATCAGGTATGGCTTATTATTTTCTGCCATAACTTTCTTGAAAGTTTCAAGTATGAAAGCATCCGGAGTACACTTAAATGATGTTACAAAAACAGGATAAACACCTTTTGTTGAAGCAATTATCTCAGCAGTATCGATTATTTTTTTAGCATAGCTCCATGGAATATTTTTAGAAACCTTGCTTATATTTTCTAAAGCATTTTCAGAGTCGGGAACCATATCCTGAAAGAATGTTTTAACAGATAGTTTTGCAAAGATATCCGGAATTCCACTATTCATCTCCTTGGAAAGGATGGAATAAGGTCTTCCAAGAAGTACCACATTTATATCATCGTCGCTCTTTTCATCAAGATAAAGATCTTTGTATTTTTTATCAAGGGTCTCTTTAAGCTCACAGGCTTTCTCAAATGCTGCAGAAACCTCAAAGAAACTGAATGATTTCTGGGTTATTTTCTTTAAAGATTTATAGATCTGCATCTTAGAGTGAAAATTAGTATAGAGATATTTTACAAGTGGTGTAAGGCACTTTCCTTCTCCAATTTTTGCAACAAGAGATGGAATATATTGAGTATAATAGCAGTACTGCTTTTTCAGATCCTTTGTTTTTTCCTGTATATAGAAAGGAAGGAATATATAATCAGATTTTTCCCTGAGATAATCGATCTGACCATGCATTGCTGAAACAGGTGCACAAAATTCAGCGCCTGAAATATATTTACCTTTTTTAATGCTTCCCTTTGCTTTTTCACCTGTAATAACTTTAACATCAAGGACTTCAAAGAATCTTTCCCAAAAAGGGATGTCTTCATAAACGTGCATTGCAGCAGGGATACCAATTGTGAAATCTTTTTTGTCCGTTTTAGGTTTCTTAAACAGTTTGTTTCTTTTGTTTATAATATCGAACTTATTTGTTCCGGTGCTTACAAATCTCTGATCTTCATAATCACGCCCACAAAGGAATCCGTATGCAACCTTTTCGCCCCTGACCTCTGCAATTTTTATTTTACAGTTGTTATTACAAATCTCACAAACTTCGGTATATATCGGGATAGTCTCTTTATACAGGCTTGTTCCTTTGAAACTTGTTTTTTCGTTCAGCTCTTCAGAAACTATAATTGCTGTTCCAAGTGCCCCTGTCAGGTGACAGAATTTTGAAACAAGAATAGGTTTTTGCAATCTTTGCTCAAAAGCTGCAACAAGCGCTCGTATTTTAGCAGTTGCACCCTGAAAAAATATTTTGTTTCCAATATTTGCTTCACTTGCAACTTTAATAAGGTAGTTTTCACGAACTGAATGAAGAGCAGATGCTAATACTTCATTTACGGTATAACCTTCACTTAAGAGATGGTTGATATCTCTTTCCATAAAAACTGTACATCTGTCAGAAACCAATGGAGCTTTAATGTTTTCTGTTCTTTCAGAGTATTGCCTGATGTTAATACCCAGTTTTTTTGCCTGCTCTTCAAGAAAACTACCTGTTCCTGCAGCACAAACGTTATTCATAATGGATGATGTCACCATCCCATTACTTAAAGTTGTAAATTTAGCATCCTGGCCACCAATTTCGATGATGGTATCAACTTCACTGTTCAATTCGGTTGCAGCACTTGCGTGTGCTGTTATCTCATCTACAATTGTATCTGCACCAATTATTTTACCGATGAACTTTCTACCAGACCCTGTGGTTCCACTTCCTATAATATTAAATTCAAGACTTTTACGTTCTGTAATATCATCTATTGAGCGGTATATGTTCAGAACTGCATTAAGAGGATTTCCAGCTGTTCTTGTATAGAATCCGGCAATTACTGTTCTATTCTTGTTTGTAAGGACGGCTTTGGAACTGGTTGATCCAATATCGATTCCCAGATAAAGATTATAACTCTTTGAGGTTTCCAGAGGTTCATAAATATCAACCTCAACGGGGTTATTTTCATCTTCACCCACAAACAGATAGTTTTCAAGACCTTTAAAATCGGGATAATCTGAAAGTTCAAGAGTCAATGGATCATAAGAATGTTGTTTTTCCTTCTCCTTCTCATTTTTGATTTCAAGAAGATCAGGAACAGAAGCAAACTCTCCATTGGCTTCATCTATCATGCAAACCGCAGCTCCAATGGCTCCAAACAGATTTGCATGTTCATGAACCTCCAGTTCGGTTTCTGTAAGATCTTTCATATGGTTAACAACGGCAGTATTTTTTGAAACACCGCCACAGAAAACTATTTTACCTTCAGGTTTTATGCCCGGAAAAAGAGTATCATTTATATTTTTAGACAATCCAAAGCAAAGACCGTCACAGATTTCAGCTAAAGAAAACCCTTCCTGCTGAGCGTGTATAAGATCCGTTTTTGCAAAAACGGCACATCTTGAAGCGATTTTAGGTATGCTTCCAGTATTATTGGTTGCAGTTTCACTAAGATCTTTTATATCCATGAGGTTTAATCTACCAGATTGCTGGTCTAAAAAACTTCCTGTTCCTGCTGCGCAAGAGGTATTCGAACGAAAGTTCATATACTCACCTTCAGTATCAAAGGAGAGAAGGCCAAATTTTTCACCACCTACGGACAATATATAACGAAAATCGGTATGGAGAAGTTTTGCAGCGGCGATCAAAGAAACATTATTATCATATTTCTTAGTGGCATTAATAAGAGAAGGGGTTGAATTTGTAGCTGCTATTGCACCAATACTATTATTATCAAACTTCTTAAAGACCTGCTCAATTGATTGTTCAATATCCCCATGATGAATAAGGTATTCACTTTGAAGAATCTCTTTTTTTTCATTCATTTCCACTGCCGATATGGCCACAGAACCAATATCAATACCAAGCAAATTTTTCGTATCCATTAACTACTCCTAAATAAATTTATAAAAAAATCCATCTTTTAAGAACATCTCCTTTAAATATATAATAAAACAAACTATTTAAAATGAATTATCTTTAAAAATAGAATCAGGATTCTATATTTTAAACATTTTTTTGTCAAATATAAAAGTAATATCCCGCAGTAAATCGAATATCAAATATATGTTAAGAAGAATAGTGCCGATTTCACATACAGTATTAATCAAATTGATATATTTGTAAATGTTTGTTATTAAATCTAGTTAGTTATAAAAATATAGAAAATACCTCCCACACTTTGATAGGAAAAATATGGATGAAGAAAATGAAAATATGAGTTATGAGATGCAGGATTTGGACAATAATCTTAAAAATGAGAGGGAGATTCTACTAAAACTCAAGGAAGACTATCTTAACAAAATTATCACCCATGATGAGTTGGTTGATAGAATTCAACAATCCATGGCATCATCAAAAAACCATAGAGTTATTTTGGATGATATCGCTGACAGAATAGAAACTGGTGATGAAAGAGAAAAAAACTAAATAAACATATTCATATTTGGAGTTTTAGTTATTTCAGGTGTTGTTTCAAATATTTCATCGACCATGCTTTTTAAAGTATCATAATTATTTCCGTTAGTTAGCTGCGTATAAATGGCATGACCGTACTTAAAATTTGCAGCAAAATATATTGCAAATTTTTTGAATAGTTTTATTCCGGTTGTTTCATCAAAATAATGTTCAATTAGTTCAATCATTTTTTTTGCACACTCTTTATACTTTGAATCAGGAAGATCAAATCCATCTGATATCTCTTTAAAAATCCAGGGTTTTGAGATAGCAATCCTTCCCAGAAGAGCGCCATCACATGATGTATCATTAAACATTTTGTAACAATTCTCCCTGCTAAAGACATCTCCATTTCCAAAAACAGGTATTGATACAGCCTCCTTCACTAATTTTATATAGCTCCAGTTTGGTTTTCGTCTTCTTCTGTCAGGAGCTACTCTTGGGTGGAAAGTTAGCATATCACACCCTGCATCCTCAAATCTTTTAGCCATATCAACAGGAAATTGTGGATTATCCTCCCAGCCTGTTCTGTATTTAACGGAAACGGGTATGTCTACAGCATTTCGAACCTCTTTAACAATCGCAACCGCTCTTTTGGGGTCCTTTAAAACTTCTGCCCCACAACCTTTTTTACAAATTCCTGAAGCCGAACAACCAAAATTGATATCCACACCAAAAAAACCTTCAGATTCTATCCTTTGAGCTCCTTTTGCCATCTCAGCTGGCTGTGCTCCGAAAATCTGGCAAATTAGGTATTCAAGTTCGCTCTCCCTCCATCTAAATACTTTTGAATATTTAGGGTTTTCACTTGGAAGAGCTTTTGCACTACACATCTCAGTAAACATAAGGCCAAAACCACCGTAGCTATCAAGGAGTTCCCTATATGCTATGTGACCAAGGCTCGCCATTGGAGCAAGGTGAATTCTGTTGTTTATTTTTTTACCATTTATATAAATGGGGGAATTGATTTTTATAAGTTCTGAAGTCATTTTGTTTTCGTTCAACAAAAAAAAGCCCTTGTTTTACAAGAGCTTTTATCTGTTTATGTGATAAAAATTAGTTGTTTATACGTTTTTTATTAAAAGGTCTCTTTTTTCTGTTATTGGAAAATTTTCTTTTGTTCATCTGGTTTTTATTCTGAAAATAGAGAATTTTTTTAAGCTGACGTTCACTGATTCCAATTTGATCAGGACCAACAACTTCTTGCTTATCCAAAAGAAAAGATACAAGCTTGTAGGCGATTAATGACAGGTCCATCTCCTCTTCAAGAGCTTCCATTATCTCTTTGGCTTCTTCTTTTATGCCTTGTGCCTGAATCTCATATAAAAGATTAGATACATATGCTTTTCTAACCTCAGAGCCTGTAGGTATTTTGCTTTTTTGAATATTTGTACCAACAAGTCTTTGTATTCTTTTAAGGTCCTTAAATTCAAGGGGGGTAACCAGAGTAATTGCAACGCCTTTTCTACCTGCTCTTGCAGTTCTTCCTATTCTGTGTACATAGCTTTCAGGGTCAAAGGGTATATGGTAATTAAAAACATGGGTAACATCTAAAACATCAAGACCTCTTGCTGCGACATCTGTTGCAATAAGTGTATCTATCTTTCCATCCCGGAAACTCTGAATAACCTCTTCTCGTTGGCTCTGCTCCATATCACCGTGTAGACCTTTTGCTGTGTATCCCCTTGTGACGAGAAGTGTACAGATTCGGTCAACTTCCTTTTTCATACGGCAGAAAATGATAGATTTTCCTGGGTCCTGACTGTTCATTAGTCTGATAATTGCATCATCTCGCTCACGCTCTTCAATAACATAATAGTGTTGTTCAATATTTTTATTTGTAGTTTCTCTGTTTGTTACTGAAATAAATTTTGGGTCTTTAAGAATGATTTTAGCAAGCTTTTGTATTGGAGGAGGCATTGTTGCTGAAAAAAGAAGCGTTTGTCTGTCTTCAGGAAGAAAACTGAATATTCTCTGAATATCATCAAGAAAACCCATATCAAGCATCTCGTCTGCTTCATCCAATATTACAATGGATGGAGTGAATACTGATGATCTGATTTTGCAGTTTTCCAAAAGATCCAGAAGTCTGCCTGGTGTTGCTGCTACCACATGTGTACCTGATTTAATATTCTTAATCTGGTGAGAGTATGACTGCCCACCATAGACGGTTGTTGTTTTTATATTTGCATATTTTCCTAAGCGGAACAGTTCATCACTAACCTGGCCTGCTAATTCCCGTGTTGGGGTAATTACCAGAACTTCAACTCCACCTGTATTTTTTACCATATTAAGAACCGGAAGGCCAAATGCTGCCGTTTTACCAGTTCCAGTATGTGCCTGGCCAACAATGTCAGCTCCGGACAGAATGGCAGGAATTGCTTTTATCTGAATTGGACTGGGCGCTCTAAAATCTGCCTTTTGAATTCCCTTAAGAATAGAATCTTTAAAACCGAATGAATCAAATTTCAAACTGCTTTCTTTTTTCTCTTTAATCTCTTCCTGTATATTTTCTGTTTTCATAGTTTTTTTCAAAATAAAATGTTATTAAGTTGAGTTGATAAAACGCTCACTTATTTTTTTGGGTACAATATATAACGAAGTTGTTTCGTAGTTTTTTCACATACGTGATAAAAGGTTGACAATACGAGATTACTTCTGGCTATTTGAACCGGATTTCAAAAGCTTACGTAAGTGATACAGAAATTACAAGCTTTTTATTAAAAAAATAAGTTAATCAAAAAATGAATATTATTTAATATGCGCATATAAGTGATAACGTTTCAGGTTAAATAATGGGCTTAATATTACGATTTACGAAAAACAACCAAGTATTGGAAGCTAAATGTGTAAAAAAACATATAAATATATTGCTATTGCTTTTTTTGTTCTTGTTTTAACAGGTACTTGTTTTGGTAAAGTAATTCAAATTACCGGAAGAACAATGGGCACTACCTACAGTATTAAAGCCCATGTTCCTTTATTCAGGGATGTTATTTCCATTAAAAAATCTGTTGAAAAAAAACTCGATGAAATTAATGCATCCATGTCAGTTTTCGATAGACATAGTGAAATTAGCAGATTTAACAGATCCAATGTTTTTGAGATGGAGATTTCTGATGACTTCAACTCTGTTCTTAAGCTTGCTAAACTATTATGGAAAAGGACAGACGGGTCTCTTGATATAACAATTTCACCTTTAATAGAGCTTTGGGGTTTTGGGAGAAACAAAGCTAAAAAAGTACCCTCAAAAGATGAAATCGCAAAAGCATTAAGAACAACAGGGTTTAATCATATTAAACTTAGTAATAGTAGAATAAAAAAACTAAAATCAGGAATAACTTTAAATCTTGGATCCATTGCTAAAGGATTTGGAGTTGATAGTATTTCAAATTTGCTTAAAGATTTGGGAATTGACGATTTTTTTGTTGAGATAGGTGGTGAAATTTATGCTTCAGGAACAAAGAGGAAGAATGTAAAGTGGGTTATTGGTATAAATACACCCAATAAAATCGCATCGCCCACAAGCTATTTTAGAAAAGTTGAATTAATGAATAAAGCTATTGCAACCAGTGGTGATTACAGAAATTACTTCCAGAAAGGGAATAAAAACTATTCACATATTATCAATCCTAAAACAGGTTCTACTGTATCGAATCATGTAGTTAGCGCTTCTGTCATTGCAAAGAACTGTACTTTGGCAGATGGTCTTGCAACAGCTGTGATGGTTATGGGACGAGTTAAAGGCCTTGCTCTTTTAAAAAAGTTAAGAGATGTTGAAGGATTAATTGTGGTTAACGAAGAAGGTGTTTTTCAAATATATAAAACCAATGGCTTTATTCTAAAAGAATAAGTCTAAAGAATTTAATAATAAAGGGATTAATTAATGGAAAATTTATCATTTTACAAAGTTGAAAAAAAAGATCAGGTGGCATGGGTTTATCTAAACAGAGAAGAGAAAAAAAATGCTATGAATCCTCCTGCATGGAGTGAACTTCCCGGGATTTTTGAGAATCTGGATCAGGATAAAGATATTAGGGTTATCGTTATTGCTGGAAATGGCCCCTGTTTTTCTACTGGAATTGATCTTATGGAGATGGTTGGTGAGCTACCTGAAATCATGGATGAAAATCAAAAGGGTGGAACAAAATGGAAGCTTATTCAAAAAATATTACCTCTTCAGGAAACAATGACATGCATTGAAAGGTGTAAAAAACCCGTTATAGCAGCTGTACACGGATACTGTGTGGGTGCAGGTCTTGATATGATAACAGCATGTGATGTGAGAATTGCATCAAAGGATGCAACATTCTCTCTTAAAGAAGCTGCAGTTGGTTTTGTGGCAGATGTTGGAGTCCTTCAAAGAATTCCTTTAATAGTAGGTCAGGGGATAGCAAGAGAACTTGCCTACACTGCAAAAAGTATTTCAGCAGAAAGAGCAAAAGAGATACTACTCGTAAATGAGCTTTATGAAACTAAGGAAGAGCTCTTTGAAGCTGCCCAAAAGATGGCAATTGAGATAGCTGAAAACTCGCCACTTGCTGTTCAGGCATCCAAGGATGTTTTAAATTATGGCGTTGGCAAATCAATTGATGATGGGTTGAAATATGTTGCTTCCATGAGTTCTAACATTATTCCTTCTGATGACCTTTATGAAGCAGTTAAGGCTTTTATGGAGAAGCGCAAGCCCAACTTCACGGGCGAATAATTGGAGTGGAGGCTTTTTAAAATTCCTCCATACGCTTCGTTATAGATTGTTTCCCAGAACTTCAACGTATGTGAAATACGCCTCAGTCCTGGGAAAAATCTAATGCCTTGCATATGAAGTTTTTTACTGTGCCTAATAATGAATTTTTATTTAGAAACCTAAAAAAAATGCTCTGTTATTAGAAGAAAAAATGAAATTATTTATATAAGCTACATCAAAAATGAATTAACAAAGAAAAATCAATCTTTTGAAAAATTCGACAAATACACGATTGGTTGTCATTCCCGAGATGAGAGGCTGTGTCACAAATCAATTTTATCTTCTTTAGAGTGAAAATATTTTGAAATTTGAGCTTCAAAAGATTTTAGTACGAACGGTCGTCATTCCAGAACCTGATTAAAGCTTGTTCTTAATCAGGTATCAGGAATCCATGGTCTTTATAGTAGAAAAATACTAATTATTAATTTTTGAGATGTGCATCTATTTAAAGACTAAGATTTATTATATAAATAATTAGCATATTAAAATAAAGTGATTATAATAGATTCTTTTATTAATTTATAAGAATGGTTTTTTATGAAAAAATTACATCTGACAAGTTTAGGGTGTGCCAGAAATCAGGTTAACAGTGAAATAATGCTTGGTAGTGTTGGTGCAAAGGTTGAGTTAACCGATGATCCATCAGTTGCCGATATTATTGTTGTTAACACATGCAGTTTTATTCGCGCATCTATAGATGAGTCCATAGATACAATACTTGCTCTTTCAGAATACAAGAAAGAGGGAGCTTGCAAAAAGCTTATTGTTGCAGGTTGCCTGCCTGAAAGATACCAGGAGGAGATAAAATCAGCTCTTCCAGAGGTAGATAACTTTTTAGGGACAGGAGCATATGATAAGCTTGGTGAGGCAATAGACTCAGAAGGAGAGCAAGAATGCCTTCTTCCTGACCCTAATTTAGTTGGTTTTTCAAATGTTCCGGAAAAGAGAGAGCGTGAAAATATAAATATCGCTTATGTAAAAGTTGCAGAAGGTTGTGACAGAAAGTGTACATATTGCATTATACCATCTTTAAGGGGTAAACAGAGAAGCAAACCTGCTGAATTCATAATCTCAGAAATAGACTCGCTCGTCAAAGAAGGGACAAAAGAGATTCTATTAGTTGCCGAAAATACTACTGACTATGGAGCAGATTCAGGAAGTAATATTAACACCTTAGTAAAGAAGATATCCAATGAAATTGCACACGGTACCTGGGTTAAGCTTCTTTATGGACATCCCCTGACAGTTTCGGATGAGCTTCTTACAACTATTGAATCAGATAAGAATATCAACTCCTATCTTGATATTCCTGTACAACACGCAAGTACAAATGTCTTAAAGAGAATGGGAAGAGACTATAGTAATGAGGTTTTAGTAGATCTTTATAAAAGAATTAAAGATAAAGCGCCATCTGCTACTCTAAGAACAACAATAATTGTCGGATTTCCAGGGGAAACTGAAAAAGATTTTGAAACTCTTCTTAAATTTGTTTCGGATGTTAAATTTGATAATCTTGGAGTATTTACCTATTCAGATTCCGAGGATCTACCATCACATAAGCTTACTGATCATGTTGCAGAGGAAGTTGCGCAAGATAGATATGATAAATTAATGGCTTTGCAGCAGAAAATTTCCCTTGAAAATAATAGAAAACGAGTAGACAAAACATATTCTGTATTAATAGAGGAAAACCCGGAAGAGGGAGTATATCTTGGAAGATGTGAGTTTCAGGCCCCTGAAGTTGATGGTGTGACCTTTGTTTATGGAAAAAATTTGGACGTTGGTACATTTGTTGATATTATTATAACAGATACCTATGAATATGACCTGGCCGGAGAACCTACATGACAGATTTAAAACAGCAAATACTTGAAAGAGTTTCAGATGATCTTGTTAATATCGAAGAAGCATTGAAAAGTAACCTTAATCCATATTTTGACCTTGTAAAAGATGTTGCAGAACATATTATTTTCAGTGGTGGAAAAAGATTGAGACCCCTTCTTATGATTTTGTCCTCAAGGGTTTGTAATTATCAGGGTGATTTAAGTTTTCAACTTTCAACCATATTTGAATATCTCCATGCTGCAACCCTTCTTCATGATGATATTGTAGATGAAGCAAACAAAAGACGTGGTAAAGAGGTCGCGAATAAAGTATGGGACAATGCCACAGCTGTTTTAACTGGTGATTTTTTACTTGCAAGATCTTTGACCCTTGCAGCTAAAACCTGCGATCCAAGGATTATTGAAGTGATGAGTGAAATCACTGAAATGATGAGTCAGGGAGAGATTCAACAGCTTTTTAATAAAGGTGATATAAACCTTTCTGTTGAAGAGTATATGAAAGTAATTGAAGCAAAGACAGCTGTATTAATCCGTGGTGCCACAAGGTGTGGAGCTCTTTTAGCAAATTCAAATGAGGATGAAATTGAAAGGTTAAGCAGGTACGGAATGAATGTTGGATTAGCTTTCCAAATGGCTGATGATCTGCTTGATTATACAACCGATTCTGAAACACTTGGAAAAGAAACAGGTATAGATCTTAAAGAGGGCAAAATGACTCTTCCTGTGATCTACACACTTGAAAATGCTAAACAAAATGGTAGCTCTGATGTGGAAACAATTGAAAATATAATAAAAAATCCGAATTTTTCAGATGATGACTTTAAAGTTCTGATTGAATTTATGGAAAAACATGGTGGTATTTCAAAAACAATCGACAAAGCTAAAGAACACATTGAAAACGCAAAAAAGCAGTTATCTGTATTTAAAAATTCTAAAGATAAGGAACTACTCTTTATGATCGCTGATTATGCCCTTGTCAGAAAAGTGTAAAAAAATTAACAAAAATATGCAGATTCATTAATAAATATTGGAATTTAAATAATTATTATTTAAAATATTTTACTACCTGTTTTTTTAGGTAGAAATGATAATATCTTCGGGGGAAAATGTAATGAAGAAAAATCTTTTTGGAATCATATCTCTAATTCTTCTTGTTCTTATGTTTCAGAGTACAATTGCTCTTGCCAACAAGCAGATTTCAAAAGTTGAAGTTATGGGTGTAAGTGCCATTATTCGCGGAAATGAATCGGAAGCAAAAAAGCTTGCTATTAAGAATAGTTTAAAATCAGCAGTTGAAAAAGTAATTGTGGAACTTCTTTCCACAGATATATTAATTTCAAATTTTAAAGCGATGAATGACCTCATATATCTCCAAACAAGCGATTATATAGAAGGCTATAAAGTTCTTAGTGAGTTTAAGCATAAGAAAAAATACAGAGTTTTTGTAAGCGCTGATGTTTCAATCAGGAAAGTACTTAATAATCTTTCTAAAGGTGGTTTTATCCTTGAAAAGGAAAATCTACCAACTATTCTCTTACTAGTTTCTGAGAAAAATACAGATCTTGTTGAAAAATACTGGTGGAAAGGTGAAGCTCCTTATGAAAAAAGTGTCGGTGAAACAACACTTGAAAGCGAGATCACCAAGAGAGGCTACTCTCTGATAGCATATGATTATGGAATCATTAAGAAGATAGAAAACCTTGAAAAAGCCGGAAAGAAAGAAACTAAAGATAAAACAAAAGAAGTAAAAGAAAAAAATCTTTTTATACTTAATAATGCCACTGCAATTAAAATTGGAACCCAAATGAATGCTGATGTAGTAATAGTTGGTTCTGTAATTGCTAAAAAATCACCAAACAAGATAGGAGATGATCATACATTTAAAGGGTTTGTTAAGATAAGAGCTATATTCACAAAAGATGGATCAGAGTTCACTAAAGTTCATAAAATAGAATCCTCAGTAAACCCTGATGAGAAAACAGGTGGGGATAAGGTTATTGCCAAAACGGTATCCGCTGCTGGAGAAAAAATAGCTTCAACTATTATGAAAAAGTGGCAGGTCGCAAAAAACAAACCTACTCTTCTTAATGTGGAGATAACTGGTAAAAACTATCTAAGAAACTTTGCACATCTTAAAAATGTTCTAAGACAGATGGATGGTCTCAAAGATATAAAAACCAAAAAATTCAGATCCAATGGAGCAACTCTTGCAATTAGCTATAAAGGCAACGGCAAACTCTTTGCTGAATCTTTAATATTGCAGAATATATCCAGATTTGGACTAAATATAACTGATATTAAGGATGATTCTTTAAAGATCCAAATGGTTCCATTAAGATAGATTTTCTGAAATTATCCCAAAGAAAAAACGTTTTTTGTTTCTTTGGGATTGACATAAAATAAAATCATTGGTAGTTAGAAACCTCTATTAAGGCTCGTAGCTCAGTTGGTAGAGCGCTACCCCGACACGGTAGAAGTCATCAGTTCAAGTCTGATCGGGCCTACCATTAAATAATAAATTAAAAACTGATTTAGAAGGTTTTTCTAAATATTTTTGTTTTTTTATGCATTCTTAAACTCTGAATATATTTTCCCTATAATGGGAACCTCTAATAACTGATCTTTTTGCGAAACACATCGTTATATCAAAAATAAAACTGTAGTAAAATCAACCCGTTATTTTTTGTTATGCCTTGTTTTTCATCAAATATTCTAATTATTAGAGGTTCCCTAATGTTACTTATTTTTATAAAATTCTTTTATATATTTACGATACAGTTTTTTACTCCTTTCATCTAACCAATACTCATTTGAATCATGGAAAACTTTAGTATTTCTATGTTTTTTCAGGATGATATTGGTTTTCTTTACAATTTTCTCACCCCATTTGGTTTTGGAAAATGCAAAATAGCCTAACAAATAGGGGGGCATCCCCTTTATAGGAATTGCAATGACGGATTCTTTTTTTTTAAACTTTTTCAGGAAATAAGTCATTTCAGATGGATATCCGATAACATAATCGATATTTCCAACTAATAACTCATTAATATGTTTTCTGGAAATGTTATCATAATATACTTTTATATTTTTATTTCCTTTGTATTTTGAAAGTATTTTATCAATTACTCCTCCATAAACTCTACCAACAGATATTCCCAATTTGTAATCTTTCTCTTTAATTGCTTTATCTAATAAAAAAACTCCATTATTAATATATGTCTTAAAATATTTTAGTTTAGTTTTTTGTATTAATATGGCATTTGGAAACCCAAGTATGTATGGTATTGAAAAGATGACATTGTATTCCCTCTCTTTTGTTTTTAATGCAGAGGCATATGCAATCATATCCCTTCTTTTTAATTCATGGAAAACCCTTTTTGAATTTGCAACCATTGATATATGCTTGTATTCTATAAGAGAATCTTTAACTAATTTCTGCATGTAATCAATACTTCCCTGACCCTTATAAGGATTATTAAGTATAACATAAGGAGGCAAATCTGCATTTAGCCATATCATATCTTTCTTTTGGGCTAAGGATCTTGAGACAAATATTAAAAATACACTTATAGCTAATAATAGAATTATTAAATATTTTCTCATAGGTCTCCTATCCAGATTTATTAAATAAAGGTTAAGTTTGCTGTTCGAAAATCTATATCAAAAAAACGGGGAAATTTATTATAAATTCCACACATTTTAACATAGAATAACTGAAATATCATCTAAAAAGCCGAATTTGTCTATTATATGGAATGTTAACATAAGAAGGGGGAATTTGTGCTACTAATCATTGTATTGAACTTTTACTGATGTTTCACCTTCCCTGATTGATTTTATGGTATTTACAAAAATATCGGTTTCCTGTTTTGTTTTAACAGGAAAATTATAACGAATATTTTTATGTTTAAAATCTTTTTGGTAGCTGTCTACAAAATTGATATGGTCCTGTATTCTTTTTTCAATTATTGAGTTGAGTAATTCAATCAATTCATCATTGATATTAAATTGGTTTTCAATGTTTTTATCTATTTCAAATCCAAATGAATTCCTGCATGCAGTCATAGCCGCAAGCATTGTAGTTCCCGTTCCAATAAACGGGTCAAGTACAGTATCTCCTTTAAGAGAATACATATTGATAAGGCGATATGGAATCTCAAAAGGAAATGCACCGCTTCTCTTTCTGCTTCCGTTATTAAACATTTTTTGTCTCGCACCGTGGATATCAAACCAGATATCTGAAAAGAATATGTTTCTCTCTTCCCAGAAAAAGGAACTTTCCCGACGTAATTTTTTATCATCTTCTTTAATGAACTCTCTTTTTCCACCTTTTCTACCTATAAGAATGAACTCATGTTCTAATGTTACATATGCTCCAGCTGGAAGCATACCAGACCCCATAAACTTATTTGGTGCATTTGTTAATTTTCTCCAAATGATTTCAGGAAGTGTAGTAAAACCGATTTCCAATAGTTTTTGTGTTATTCTTGAATGATTTGGATACAGTCCGAAATTTTCTTTTAAACTTCTTGTGGCATCACCAATATTTATACAAATGAAAGCTCCTTTTTTAAGAACACGAAAGGATTCTTTCCATACAGTATCAAGCTCTTTATGCATCAATTCAAATGATCTTAAACCATCATCATTTATAAGTTTTTCTCCAATTTTTTTATTAAGTCCAATAAAGGTTTCATCCCACATTTTAACCATTGGATATGGAGGTGATGTGATAATAAGATCTATGGACTCAGAAGGGATTTGCGACATATTCTGAGCATTTTTATAAATTATTTTATGCTTTGTTTTCATTTTATAAATTAAAATAAAGTTTTAATAATAAAAAAAATTTTGATAAAGTTGCTTTTATCTATTATCTTTTTCATGTTTAATCAAGAGTTGTTAAATAGATTTTTACAAATTGAAACAGTGCTGTGTATTCATAATGGAGGGTATATGAAGAGTCAGGCTGAATTAAATAAAATTATAACAGTTCAAAAGCGAGAGATTGAAAGGTTAAAAAAAGAGCTTGATGGGGAGAGAAGGAATGTTAAAGACTCCAATATTGCTTTTAAACTTTTGATTCAGAAAGTTGCTTTAGAGAAAAAGACTCTGGAAGAAAGAGTCGCACTTAATCTAAAGAACTCAGTGATTCCTTTAGTTGAGAAATTAAAAAAGGATAAAAGGGTTGATAAAACAATAATAAATGCAATTGACAACAATATTAACAATATTTTATCCCCTCTTGTTCAGAACATATCTTCAAGCTATTATGGACTTTCAAGAAAAGAGGTTCAGGTAGCTTCCCTCATACAACAGGGTCTGACAACCAGAAAAATTGCTGATGTTCTTGAAATAGCAAAAAGCACAGTAGATACTCATAGAGATAATATTAGAAAAAAGATGGATCTGAAAGGAAGGGGTTTGAGTTTAAAAAAGTATCTCAAAAAAATGGCCTGATCTTTTTTTTTCTACTCCTCCATTTTTAGTAGTTCACTATTTATATTGTGGATGAGAGTTTTATAAAGATAACTTTCTGCCTTGTCTTCAGCTGATAAAACATTTGATATATCCACAATTTTTTTCAAAACTGGATATTTTTCTGTGGCTTTTAGGCTGAGTACACTCCGTTTATCAGCTTTTTTCATGTTACCTTTCTCAACAAGATTGTGTCCAATAAGGAGCATATCAAGATAGGTTTTTCCAAAGTATTCAGCAATTGTCTCTTTTCTATCCTCAGAAAAATTACGTCTCCCTTTTAGAAAATCATTCATAAGGGGGCGTTGGATTTTGAGGGCATCAGCAATTTTACTCTGGGTAACATCTTCATTCAAAAATGATAATAAAGCTTTTCTAAAATATTCAGTTGTTTGCATGGAATAGTTAATTAATAAAGATAGTTAACCTTGTCAATCTGAATTTTGAAATATTATCTAATAATTTGGTTAATTAATTGTATCTGTTCTTTTGAATTAGGATATGTTACTTTATTTATTACGTTTATAGCAGAATTGATAAAATTTTGTAAAGCCCCATTAAAAAATGAATCTACACTATTTAATTGTAAAAAATCATACGATTTTGCAAAAATATTCATTGAAACGAATCTCTTATATATATATAAAGCTCTAAAATGTTTTTGAATATTTATTATAAAAAATTTAGAGGGTTATCAAGTGTACTGTTTTAAGGAGAAAAAATGACATATTTTAAACGAAAAGTACCAAAGTTTCCAAGGGGTAAGATCGGCTTTATTGCACATGAAAGTTTCAAAGACACAGGTGCTAAAGTTGATAACTATATTGTAGAAAAAAGGAAAGAGTATTTTTCAGATAAATCAAGCAATAACATGTATCTTGATAACTATGAAGAGTCGTACCTTATAGAAATCAATAACATCAGGTTTTCAAATGGTGAGGGTAAAGCAGTTCTTGAAGAAACAGTCAGTGGTCGTGATATTTTTATCATTGCTGATGTTGGAAATTACAGTTGTACCTATAAAATGTTCGGTATGGAAAACCATATGAGTCCTGATGAGCATTTTCAGGATATAAAGCGAACCATATCTGCAATAGCTGGAAAAGCTAAGAGAATCACTGTAATTATGCCTCTTTTGTATGCTGGAAGGCAGGATAGAAGAAAGGGTAGGGAATCTCTTGACTGTGCAATGGCACTTCAGGAACTCGAAAGACTTGGAGTGAGTAGTATTGTAACATTTGATGCCCATGAGCCAAAAGTTCAAAATGCAGTACCTCAAATTAACTTTGATAGTCTCCACTCAACATACGGCTTATTAAAGAGTTTTATCGAAGAAATTAACGATATTAAAATAGATAGTGAACATATGCTGGTTGTAAGTCCTGACTCAGGTGCTATGGATAGAGCAATATATTTTGCCAATGTTCTTGGCTTGGATGCCGGAATGTTTTATAAAAGGCGTGATTATTCCAAGGTAATTGATGGAAAAAATCCAATAGTCCAGCATGAATATCTTGGGGCTGATGTTTCAAACAGAGATATTCTGATTGTTGATGATATGATCGCTTCAGGTGGATCAGTTTTTGACCTGATGGATGAGCTTTCCGAAAGAAAATCAAACAATTTATATGTGGCAGTTACTTTCGCATTTTTTACTGAAGGACTATCAAAATTTGATGAATATTATGAAAAAGGCCTGTTTAAAAAGGTTTTTTCAACAAATCTAACTTATGTTCCTGATGAACTCAAAAAAAGAGAGTGGTTTATTGAGGTTGATATGTCAAAGCATATAGCGCACCTGATCCATAAACTAAATTATGAGGAATCGACAAGCAAACTTTTTGATGCTACTAAAAAAATTCAGCAACTGCTACAGAAAGAAAAATTAATATAGTAAAAAGAGGGATTTAATATACTGTAGTTTGAGATCAATTTGAAACCAAACTACAGTTTTTGGATTTACTTAGTTGAATCTTCGTTGAATTGCATATTGTAAAGCTTAAAGTATTCACCCTTTTTTTCAAGAAGTTCTTTGTGGGTTCCCTCTTCAATTATATTTCCATTAACAATCACAATAATTCTGTTTGCGTAGGCTATTGTTGAAAG
>JAAELO010000344.1 GCA_024226555.1 Desulfobacterales bacterium
TACTTAAATACCTACAACTGCTTCTTGTTTAAAAGGGCATATGCTTACTTTTTTGAGGTGGTGAAAGGTAACTTAACTTAGACATAAATTGTACCTGTGAAGATTGTTCCATTTCCATACACGAAATTTCTGTAGATTCGTTTCTAATATGTGAAGGCATTGTAAAAAATTTTATGTTAAAGGAGAACTGAAACGCCAAAATAATTTTTTTTTAAAAGAAAGTAGAACCCGTGAGAAATAAAATGTCGTTTTAATTTTTTAAATATTTCAACTGGTTTTGGAGTTATGAGAAATCTAAGATTGTTCCGAGGAATTGGCCGAGTCATTTCCGAAGGTTTCCGAAAAAGCTTTGAGGTCATGACGTCACAAATACCTTGTTTCATTTAATCATTTCATCATTGCTGATCGAGTGCCTGGAGCGCGTATATTTTATCTAGCTGTTTATTGATTCTATAAAGTATTGAAAAAGAAAGAAAAGTAATAAAATATCTATCAAGTTCGGAAACAGAGATCTCCTATCCAGATTTGTAGAAACAGGCTTTTCAACCGTATAAAATATGTTCGAGCCAACGCCGCAAAGCTCTGAAGATGAAAGGCCTAAATCAGAGGAAGACTCAAGTGAGGAAGAAAACAAAGATATAAATATAGATAGACTTGGAAACTCAGAATGGTAATTAATATTTTAACGATGATTAATTTGCGCTTTTTCAATTATTATTGATTATCATTGTTACAGAATTCTTACGCTGCTGCGTTTACATTTTGTTAAAACTCGATGTTATTTCTTACAGAGGTGCCAGTGCGGAACCTGTACGATAGGGAGAGCATTTGTTGCAAGGAGATAGACAGAGTTGTTCAACGATGGAATGATTTCGACTGCATTACATAAGATGATGGTTTGTTCCCGGCACTGTGCCTTAAGAATCATGTTGTGTAAGCAGCAACTTACCAGTATGTCCA
>JAAELO010000345.1 GCA_024226555.1 Desulfobacterales bacterium
AAAAAAGATTTTTTATCTTTTGCAAATTCTTCCAAAAGGGTTGATTTGCCGATTCTTCGTCGCCCATAAAGCACACAGAATTCCGAAATTGCGGAATCATAATGATCGTTCAATAACTGAAGTTCTTTATTTCTTCCAATGAACATAATTTGCCTCATGTCATTTTTGCTATAGATGGAACTGGTTTGACTTATCTATAGCAAAAATGACATACGAAATAAAATAAATCAACTGCAAAATATGAAAACCATCTAAGGTCATGAATAAAAATTTATTGCAGCTTCTTATTCAATAAAACTTGAATAAGAGCATTTTTTCAAGCTCTCTAATTTTCTTCTGCTCCGGATGTAATGCATCAATGCCATTGTCTGGAAATACATATTGCCCATTTGCCATATGGTATCCCCTTCGCTATCGGTACAACAGATCTTTTTTTATGCCTAAATTCTCAGCAACTGATCTTCCGGGTTCTGAACATAACAGGACAGCATTCCTCTTGAAATCATGATCGTATTTTCTTCTGGGTTTTGAACTCATAATTTTCCTCCATAATTTTCATTATAGAGGCTTAACCTTGTGTACACAACTACCGGGGGAGGATCATTATTCCAAAACACGAATTAACGCTTGACGTTATTAACGGTTTTCGTTAATATAAATTTATGATAAAAAGCTTTAAAGACAAGGAGTCCGAAAAGATATTAAATCGAAATTTTTCACGTAAGCTGCCACAGAGTATTCAACATACGGCACGGCAAAAACTGTTGATTTTGGATGCCGCAACAGCGCTGAATGATTTACGGATTCCTCCTGGAAACAGGTTAGAAGCGCTTAAAGATGACAGGAAGGGACAACATAGCATTCGCATTAATGATCAATGGCGCATTTGTTTTGAATGGAAAAATGGGGATGCTCATAATGTGGAAATTGTTGATTACCACTAAAGGATTATTATGAAAAAGAAAAAACTACCTCCAATTCATCCGGGCGAGATTCTTATGGATGAATTTTTAAAACCAATGGGGATCAGTCAATATCGAATAGCCAAAGACATGAATGTTCCGCCAAGGCGAATAAATGAAATTGTTCATGGGAAACGTTCGATTACTGCGGATACGGCGTTGCGTTTAGGCCGGTTTTTCAGCATGTCTCCCCAATTCTGGATTAATCTGCAAGGCCGGTATGATCTTGAAGTTGCAGAAGATTGTCTTGCCGGTCGTCTTGATGATGAAGTTCTCGTTTTAAAAACAAATGCTGCCTGATTGCAATTCCAATATTTATTAACCGCAAACGGACACAGACACACGCAGACTTTTCTTTGAGTTTCATTTGTTCGATTGGTTTTATTCGTTTGATTGGTTCGATTGGTATTTAAGTAGAATATAAAACTCTGTGACTCTGCGGGCTCTGTGAGAGAAAAAAATAAAAATAATTGACCATTTTTGAAATATTTATTGGGGAGATTTTATCCCCATTTTTTCACGAAGTATCGTAAATATCATTTAATTTGAAATTCGCCGCAGACGAACGATAACCAGACCTAAAGCTATACTATCACAGTCAGTTTTAAATTACTTAAATGTTAAACGAAAATTACCTAAAATCATTGTAACCCGCATAACGCAAGGAGTTTATCGCTGACGTCACCATTGAGAGCCTTCTGTATATGGGTTTTCAATCGTTGTGGCCCTTTTACCTGTGTCAGAATCTGATGCACTGCGGACAATCCATTGTTTTCAATGATCTTGTTGATCATTAATTGCTTTTCCGCCATTGATTTCATTCCTATATGAAACCCCGGTGGAGACGAGTTTAATAAAATGTAGGCACAATAAACCCAGTGAACATGTGATATGACAGAACTGAAATACTTTGCAGATACATCTTCAAACCCCAGAAACATTTTTATTTCTTTATGAAATATTTCTATTGCCCATCGAAGTCGATAGCCAATGACGATCTGTCTGGGTGTTGCCTTCAAATCATTGCATGCGAGGTGTTTTCTTTTTCCTTTATTGGATTTTGTTTTGAATTGCGAACAAATCAGTTGAGCTTTTCCGAAATTTTTAAGGTAGCCTGTGATCTGTCTGACGCGGAACTCCATCCGCTTTTTTTTCCCACCATTCTTTGGTGCTCGAATGGTTTTCCACCCGGTTTTGCGATTATTTTTGAAAGTTATCGTTACTGATTTCCAGTCTTCTGCTTTTTTTGTAGTGCTATATGCTTTTTCAGTTTTTACGCTTCTTGTTGATTTTAAAGCTATGATAAATTTCCAATTCTTACCGGCTATTGCTTTTTGAATTTTATGATCATCATAACCGCTGTCAGCAAGGACAACAACCTTTTCAGGTGCATGAGGTCCGATATATTCTTCAAGAGATAATTGACTAAGATATTCGGCTACTCGTGTGTTTTCAGTTTGGTATTCAATCATGTTTTGTTTGCAATAATTCTTAGTATAAAAAGGAATTGGAGGCAAAGGTATCACTTTATCATTAATATGTAGAACAATATTTGTCCATTGGTGACCGACAACAAATCCTTTGCCATGATTAAAGCGTTTAGAATTCTGAGTATGTAAGCTTGATCGATTAAGGATTGTTGCGTCAACAGAAATTGCAATATTCCATGGCAGGTTGCCGGTAGATAATCCTCTATTTGTTTAGAAAATTGACGAGCCTGTTTTTTTGACAGTTCGCTTAACGTATAAACAGCTATCTCAGAGTTATTCTTTAAAAAATAATGGAATCTGGACTTGGATGAGTTTGAAAATCTTGCAGCGGCAGTTAGTGTATGTGTTCTTGAAGAAGCCATAAGAAAAATAAGATATGTAGTGATAGCCGGTTTAAGCCGCCTTGAAGCTTTAATTTGTTTGAAAATCCAGTTTGAAAATTTGCTGTAGTTCATAAGTCACCTCCGTGCAGTTTTAATTGACTGCCGGAGGCCTCCGTAACATACCGTAATTACAGCAGGAAATCTAGACCTTTTAAACTATTGTAATTATTATATATTTGACATCGTTTTGAAGCTTTGGTATTTGGTTGTCAACCTCCCTGATAAAAACAACTTCGCTGTAACCAACCAGCGTTGATTAAAATTGCGTGGATACGCACAGGGAGGCCATTTTTTTGTGGATACTTTGGAAATCGGCCTTCACAAGTGCCATTCCCCTTAAATGCCGAATTGATTTGAATCCACAGAGATTTGGTATAAATTTCATTTAACATTTAAGA
>JAAELO010000346.1 GCA_024226555.1 Desulfobacterales bacterium
CAGCGCCATTAATTGCTGTCAATTTCTGCGGAGTTCCCAAGTGGTCATTTTGGTAAATGACCACTTATTTCGGGTTCCCTCTAAACTGCGCAATCCCTTTAAGATCAACAAACAAGACCCAATTTATGCAATTTGTAAAAGAACGCTTTTTTCACTGTTTTTTTAATTTTCATACTGATACTCAAGATGTGTTACCTTTTAAAATACACCAACATCCATTGATAATCAAAGGTTTTTTAAGGCGGTTAAAAAGAAAAGTCTTTACAGGAAGGGTTTTCGGTTGTTTTCATATCAGCTTTTTTCTTTTAACTGCAATTTAAAATGGCAGGATTCCTTATTTGATCCCTTTCATTTCAAAGGTCTGATTCCAGGCCGTTGAAGTCGATGTCTGTTAGATAAACAAAATGTACATCAAGCATTCTGAGGATTAATACGGAATCAGACTTGATTCTGCTGCCTATCTGTTCTGTGTCTTTGTCCATACTGATCAATTCACCAAAGGTATGGATTCTGTTTATGATGAGGTCTAATTCTTTTCTGACTTTGAAGTAACGCTTTGCAGCTTCTACGGTCATTCCTTTTATCAATTGATATTCATTCATTTTACAATTCTCCTTTCTCCGGACGCACGGGTCCGGCACGGCTTTTCAGCCGGTTAATTTGGGTTTATTTATTTTTTAAAATGAATTTTACAGCAAGGTATGAGACGGATTATTCCCTGTCTCTTTCCCTGGGATGGCAGCGTTTATGGACTTCTTTTAAATCGTTGATACTGACGCGGGTATA
>JAAELO010000347.1 GCA_024226555.1 Desulfobacterales bacterium
AGAGTTTTTAAAATACTGGGACATGGTAACAGCACTGGTGGCTATTTACAGTATAGGACAGCTTGTGGGAAGTATACCCGGTATCTTTAAAAATTTACGCGGTAAATATACCGCTTTAAGAGGTAAGGCAATCAAAAACCTTGATGATGCAGAGGTAAAAAGTTTTGAAGATTCTATTGAAAATTTTCTTAAGAAAGGAGAAGATGCAGTTGAGGAGGCAAAGGCTGTAGGAGTAAAGGGTAGTAAAGGAAAAGTCCCTGCTGCAACTAAAGCGGCCGCAAAGCCAGGTAAAATTGAGATTGATGACTATGTAAAAACCGGGCATTTCACTCCAAAGGATGAGGTGACTATACTTAACAAATATAATCAGGAATACAACAAGGATATTGATATAATTGTTAAACAGCTAAAATCGCGTAAGGGTACTGCCCGCAGTACAGAAGAAATGGCACTGCTCATTAAAAACAGCGCAAAACCACCAAAGGTCATAGGGCGGGTATCTCTTAAGGATTATCCTGGTTTTGCCCCCCATGATGTTGCATGGGTTCTTGATCCTGCTGAATTAAAGGGATTGTCAAATACAGATATCATGCGCCGTTGTGGCTGGGAAGATTCTTATATCAAGAATATTCTTGATTTGAAACCGGATAAACGGCCGTCAATAGTAATAAATCTTATTGAAAACCCTGGTAAATTGAAGGTACCAACCTGGGATTTTTTTCAGCAAAAAACAAAAAATATGATTGATGCTCAAGATAAATATTTGATTAATAATATTAAAAGAGTCAAAGGACTTGATATTGATAAAATAGATACTTATTTTGACATATTGAAAAAGACATCTGTTGAAGATGTGGATAAATTACCTGCACACATTCAAGACTTTAGGAAAATACTGGAATTGAAATTTGGCAATAATACACTTTTTTCTGGAAGAGGTTTTACTGTTACTCCAGCTGGTAAATTCGGACTTAGAGAATGGTTGATGGCTAAACCTGATGTTAGTTTTGATCTTGGTAAAATGAAACAGGATGGTTTTACAATAAAACAAATAAAATTGGGGTGGGAATAATGAAAGAAACAGAACTTCACAAGTTTAATATTATTAAACATAATGATAAAGATATTGAGATAGAATCATATTTACATGTTAGTAAAGATCATTATTTGCAGGCAGGTTTATTTATCTCACCAAAAACAATACCAGAATTACTAAAAATAATCACAAATAAAAAGGCAATTAAATACTGTAATATACAGGATGTAATTGATAATGGTCATGATAATATTGAATTTGCATTTCGTGGCAGTGAACAAAAACCTATTTTTACTATCCTCAATAATGGTCATAAAATGTTGAATGGCGATGTGGACAGTGGCATCATAGATATCCCCCTGGAC
>JAAELO010000348.1 GCA_024226555.1 Desulfobacterales bacterium
AGAGTTTTTAAAATACTGGGACATGGTAACAGCACTGGTGGCTATTTACAGTATAGGACAGCTTGTGGGAAGTATACCCGGTATCTTTAAAAATTTACGCGGTAAATATACCGCTTTAAGAGGTAAGGCAATCAAAAACCTCGATGATGCAGAGGTAAAAAGTTTTGAAGATTCTATTGAAAGTTTTCTCAAGAAAGGGGATGATGCGGTTGAGGAGGCAAAAGGAGTAAAAAGAACAGGGACTAAGGGTAGTAAGACTCAGGGCAAAACTCGGGCTAAAACTAATATCAATGCAATTAATAAATATGGAGATTATTTAAAAAAAAGATATAAAAATGTATTTGCAGAATTTGGTAAATGGGATGATAAGTTTAAACAGGAATTTCTGGATGACTTTGGTGAGAATTATACCTTATTAAATAAATTAGAGAGTGAACCTGAACTTGTTGTAATTTGGAGAACGGAATGTCGTACCAGTTCGATTAGTGAGTTGAAAACATCAATTTCACGGGGAGGACTAAGAGAAGAATATGTTGGAAAAGTTGAGGAGCTTGAACAATTGAAAAATAATCTTTTAAACCAGGGACTTCCCAAAAAAGATATTGCCAAAACTTTATTTGAAAAAAGAAGAGAATTGACAATTAATTATAAAGGAATAACACCGGATGACTTCCTGGAATTTATATATAAAAGAAATGAAATAAAATATGTAAAAAAAGGAATTGGTGATAAATGGGGATTAACTTGGGAAGGCGCATTAAAACATTATAAAAAGGATTATGATAAAATAATGAATGGTGCATCTGATGTAATGGCCCCTACCAAACAAAAGCTTGGGGAAGCATTTAAAAAAGTTTTTAAGAAAAATGAGGGAGAATATGCTCGATTAATAAAAATTCTTAAAAAATATCGTATGAATTAAAATATTAATAGAATTATATTTGAAATTATTCAAGATAGCCTTGAAAAAAAAAATATTAAAAGGATACATAATAACTATGATTTTATATAGACATTGGGAACTTGAGAAATATAGACAACTTAATATAGAAAATAACAAATATATATTTTCAGATGAATATGAAGATGAATTGCTTGGTTATTGTGGATCCTATGATCAATTAGGTGATCAATTGCTTGCTATATTTTATTATTCAGGAAAAAATTATATATATATAAATTCTCAAATTGAAGAAATCACAAAAGATATCTCTATTGATTACTTCGCAGCCAGTGATTATAAAACAAGCTGGTTAAAAATATTGAAAGATGAAAAAGAGATTTTTTATATTGAATATGTAAACCCTCATGAACCTGATATTGGCTACCCAATGCCAGATGAAGATTGGGAGATTACTAATTTTGCTTCTCTTTTAGAAGAAAAAATAAATGAAGTTCATGAGAATCCGAACATTATATTATTTAAATAATTCTATTGAAATTTTACAATGATTTTATCAAAATGTTGGGCTTTTGAGATATACAAGGAATGGCAAACGATTAGGGACGTCCGGACGTCCCCAAATACCCGTTCAAGATGCCGTTAGTTACCAAAAAGTGGCTGCACATTACAAGTCGACCTATTTTAAAGTAGACGATTGGAATGCAGTTATAGAGAAAATAATGGTGCCACCCGAATTATACATCTTTTTTTCTTGAACAATTACAAATGTTTGGATAAAGTTGTTATTAAAAAAAGTTTTTTCTTATACTCAACCAGGAGGATATTATGGGAAG
>JAAELO010000349.1 GCA_024226555.1 Desulfobacterales bacterium
ACCAGAATGCTCCTGAAATAGAAAAGAGAGTGAGAAAACATCTAAAACCTACATATGATTCATGGAGAGTAGACGAAACCTATGTGAAAGTAAAAGGTGAGCGGAAATATCTTTATCGTGCTGTAGATTCTAATGGCGAGACAGTTGATTTTATGCTAAGTGCAAAAAGAGATAAGAAAGCTGTTAAACGATTTTTAAAAAAGGTTTTAGGTTCAAAGCATAACCAGAAACCAAGAGTAATAACTGTAGATAAGAATCCTGCATATCCTCCAGCAATTAATGAACTTAAGGATAGTAAGAGATTACCAAAGAAAACAATAATTAGACAGATTAAGTACCTAAATAATATTGTAGAGCAGGATCATCGAGCCATAAAACGGATTATTAGTCCCATGCTAGGTTTTAAATCATTTAATACTGCCTGGCGAACTTTAAAAGGAATTGAAGCTTTTCATATGATAAAAAAGGGGCAGGTCGAAAATTTAAATCGATGTGTCCTTTTAGAAGTTGAATTCATAAATAATTTATTTGGTTTATCAGCATAATTTTAAAATTTATAAGGGGTTGCTCTGCCTTTTGTGTTTCTTTGCACCAGAACCTGATGGGGGGATATCACTCTCCAACGCCTTGCTTAAAAAGATTAAAAGAATCTTTCCAACCTTTAATTTCTACCCCATCTTCACTATTCACATTGTGTTA
>JAAELO010000350.1 GCA_024226555.1 Desulfobacterales bacterium
AAAAAAAAGAGAAAATAAGAGGCGCGGATATTCGCGCAACTTTTTATTGGAAGATGTTGAGAATTTTAGATAGGGGGTTATAGCAGGGCCTATCCCCAGCCCTTTTAACACTGATCACAGTATTTTAAAAGATAGAAGATTGGAAAGGGGAAACGGATTACGGCACCCTTGTTTTTTTTGTTTTTCGCGAGGCTTTTCCCCTTTGCGGGCGAGCCCCTTTTTAGGAGACTCTCGAATAGAAGGATTGTTGTATGGAAGAGAAGGAGAAAGGAAGATAAGAAAAGAGAAGGATTGGATGCTCTGGCATCCAAAGAACATGAGTAAAAATGTGTAGAAAAAAAGAAAGGAAAGAAAAGATTGTTTTTTTTTGTTTTTTGTTTTTTGTTTTTTTTGGCAGGGAGAAATATGGGAGAGGGAGTGAAGGGAAGAGAAATGGAAGAGATGAGAAGAAGAAGAAGAGCCAGAGAGAGAGAGAGGAGCGTGTGTTGGTTTGTGTGATGAATTTAATTAATTGAGTGCCCTTCAACACTCAGACAATTGAAAAAAAGCACACGGCGACAAAGAAAAAAGCAAATCGACAGACACTCACACACAAACCAACCCACGCTCCTCTCTCTCTGTCCCTTCTTCTTCTTCTCTTCTTTTCCATTTCTCTTTCCTTCACTCCCTCTTCCACCCAAAAACAAAAAAAAACAATCTTTTCTTTCCTTTATTTTTTTCCTTACATATTTACTCATGTTCCTTTTGATGCCAGAGCATCCAATCCTTCTCTTTTCTTATCTTCC
>JAAELO010000351.1 GCA_024226555.1 Desulfobacterales bacterium
CATTCTTCCTTGCATATAACCAGTTAAAAAGGGCTGTTCTTGCTGCACCAACATGGAGATAAACTGTTGGGCTTGGGGGAAAACGTGTAATTATTGTATCCATTATGATTTATTTCCAGTTAAAAGGTTTAAATATTACATTTTTTTATAATTTTTTTGCATTTAATATCACACCAGAAAGATTTTGCAAATGATGAAGAGCTATTATTTTTCATTATTTTATGCGTTAATTTTTCACAGAACAATGTTATAGTTGATAAGTATTTGATTATCAAAGAGCTTGACATGGTTTTTATTTTAAAGTATCTAATTCTGTTGTGCTTTATGTTAAAAATTATTTTAATTAAGAATATTAATTGGTTAGGAGAATAATCAATGGCAGTACCAAAGAGGAAAACCTCAAAATCTAAAGTTAGAAAAAGAAGAACTCACCAAAAAACTGCTGGACCAAATGTATCTGTTTGTCCAGAGCCAGATTGCGGTGAGCCTAAATTGCACCACACAGCTTGTCCTGATTGTGGAAGCTATAAAGGTAGATCAGTTTTAAATCTTGATGAAGAGTAATTCTTCCTAAAGATTGATTTATTAAGGTTCAAATTAAACAAATAATACTCATCTGGTTTTATTTTTTCGAAAATAAGCTTTGAGTATTAGTTTATTTAATGGACTGATTTTTTTTCAGTAAAAAAAGAAATTTACCAAATGAATCCGTTGCAATTGTTAATGCAACAATGTTATACGGGTATGAGATGCAGAAACACGATAAAAGAACAATAGTTGTAACAGGTGGCTCAAGGGGTTTAGGAAGAGCTATTGTGACCGGGTTTGCAAAATCAGGTGATAATGTTTTTTTTAATTATTCCTCATCAAATGATGAGGCTAAAGTTGAAACTGAAAACATTGCAGGTGATTTAGCCTGCGGCTTTCGGGTTGATGTCACAGTTGAAGATGATGTTTCTGCTTTTTTCCATAGTGTTATTGAAAAAACAGGCCGTATAGATGTCCTTGTGAATAATGCTGGGATAACAAGAGATGGCTTGATCGTTAGAATGAAAGAAAAAGACTGGGATGATGTTTTGGACATCAATTTAAAGGGTGTTTTTTTATGCTCAAAAATTGCTGCCAAAACCATGATGAAACAACGTGCTGGTTCGATAATTAATATCTCATCCGTCGTTGGCGTATCAGGAAACCCTGGTCAAACAAATTATGTTGCATCAAAAGCTGGAATGATAGGATTTACAAAAGCACTTGCAAAAGAGCTCGCTCCAAGAAACATAGTTGTAAACGCTATTGCACCTGGTTATATAAAAACAGAAATGACAGACTCGCTTTCAGAAAAAGTGACCGAACAAATGCTCAGCAATATACCTTTAAAACGTCTTGGAGAAACAGAAGATGTTACTGGTGTTGTGGATTTTCTTGCTTCAAAAAAAGCTTCCTATATTACTGGTCAGGTTTTTCATGTTAACGGCGGTCTGCACATGTGAAAGGATTGAATTATGTCAGTTGAAGATAAAGTAAAAGAGATTATTGCAGAGAAACTTAGCATAAGTATTGACGAAGTTGTACCAGAAGCAGCACTTGTGGACGACCTTGGTGCAGACTCTCTTGATCTTGTTGAACTAATAATGAGTATGGAAGATGAATTTGGTGTTGAAATCTCAGATGATGATGCAGCTCAATTGATCAAAGTTAAGGACTCAATTGAATATATAGAAAAAAATAAATAGTATTTCTTTAATACAATTTATTTTTTGTTCTAAATTTTAAAAGGTTTTTATAGATTGAAAAAAAGAGTCGTTATTACAGGTGTTGGACTTGTAACGCCAGTTGGAAATAATGTCGAGGATTCCTGGGATGCAATCTGTTCAGGAAAATCCGGTGTTGGGCCCATAACAAGTTTTGACGCCAAAGACCATAAGACCCAAATAGCTGCTGAAGTCAAAGGGTTTGACCCATCTACTGTACTTAACCCTAAGGAACAAAAAAGAACCCACAAATTTATATCATACGCAATAGCAACTGCAGATATGGCGATAAAAGACGCTGGCCTTGTTATTGATGAAAACAATGCCGCAAGAGTGGGGGTTATAACCGGGTGTGGTTTAGGTGGTCTTGATATGGTTGAGAATACGACTCTTCTTATTGAAAAACGAGGACCTTCAAGAGTAAGCCCTTTCTTTATTCCAATGCTTATTGGTAATATGGCCCCAGGGATGATATCAATAAAATTTGGTGTAAAAGGACCTGGTTCTTCTGTTGCAACAGCATGTGCAGCGAGCACTCACGCCATTGGAGATGCATATAGAACAATACAAAACGGATATGCAGATGCAATGATAACCGGTGGAACCGAATCTGTTATTACACCAACCTGTGTAGCAGGGTTTAATGCCCTAAGAGCGCTTTCTACCCGAAATGATGATCCTGAAAAAGCTTCAAGACCATTTGATCTGGATAGAGATGGCTTTGTTGTTGGTGAGGGAAGTGGCATGCTTATTCTTGAAAGCCTTGACCATGCAAAAAAGAGAGGCGCAAAGATTTACGCTGAAATTAAGGGTTTTGGTATGAACAGCGATGGCTACCACATGACAGCACCTTCTCCAGGTGGAGAGGGAGCAGCTGATTGCATGGAGGAAGCCATTAAAGATGCGGGTGTAGAAAAGCAAAATGTAGATTACATTAATGCACATGGTACTTCAACAGATCTGAATGATCTTTCTGAAACAAAAGCTATTAAAACTGTTTTTAAAGATCATGCAAAAAAAATTAAAATTTCCTCAACAAAATCTATGACAGGACACCTTCTTGGAGCAGCAGGCTCTATCGAAGCTGTTTTTACAGCCCTATCCATTAAAAATGGGATTGCTCCCGGAACAATTAATTTTGAGAATCCAGGGGAAGGTTGTGATCTTGATTACACACCAAATAAATCAATAAATATGGATATTAATTGCGCGCTAACAAATTCATTTGGTTTCGGCGGACTTAACGCATCCTTGTTATTAAAGAAATATTAAATAATTCAAAAACTTCCGATCTGTTTTTTCTCCTTTTTCATGTGAGAAAAATATAGCAGTTTTCGTCAATTTCCTATATAAAAACCTCGAATATATCTATTTTTAAATTTTTGATATACTGTATTCACTATGATGGACTTTTTTAAGTTAATCAAACTATAAAGGATAGTGGTAAAACAGGATATAAAATGAACGAAACAACTAAAGAAACAATAATTATTGGATGCGACCATGCCGGCTATCCTTTAAAAGAGAAAGTTAAAGCATTCCTTTTAGAGAAAGATTTTGCTGTGGAAGACGTGGGAACTAACAGTCTTGAATCAGTAAATTATACTGATTTTGGTAAAAAGGTTGCATCATCAGTGTCAAAAGGTGAATTCAAACGTGGAATACTAATTTGTGGAACAGGCCTTGGCATGTCTATACTTGCTAACAGATATACAAATGTAAGAGCAGCTCTTTGTAGTGAAGGTTTTTCAACTGAGATGAGTCGAAGACATAACGATTCAAATATTCTTGTCCTTGGAGGCAGGGTTATTGGCGAATCTCTGGCTGTAGATCTTGTTAAAATCTGGACAGAAACCCCTTTTGACGGTGGTAGGCATCAAACAAGAATAGATCAGTTTGAAAACTTAATATAAAAATATAAAAAGAAAGGTCATCGAAAGTGCATTTGGAACATATAGAAAAAAACGATCCTGAAATAGCTGAAGCAATTAAAAATGAAATTAACAGACAAGAGCACAACATTGAACTTATAGCTTCTGAAAATGTCGTGAGTACTGCTGTTATGGAAGCACTTGGTTCCGTTCTAACAAACAAATATGCTGAAGGTTATCCTGGAAAAAGATATTATGGTGGCTGTGAATATGTTGATGATGCTGAAAATATTGCTATCGAAAGAGTTAAGACTCTTTTTGGAGCATCATATGCCAACGTTCAGCCACACTCAGGTTCCCAGGCAAATATGGCAGCCCTATTTGGTCTTGTTAAACCAGGAGAAACTGTTCTTGGAATGGATCTATCCCACGGTGGACACCTTACCCACGGAAGTCCTGCCAGTTTTTCCGGTAAACTTTTCAACTTCACTCATTATGGTGTTGAAAAAGAAACCGGTACGATCGACTATGACAAACTTCTTGAAACAGCAAAAAGCTGTAAACCTAAAATGATTATTGCCGGAGCAAGTGCATATCCAAGAGCTTTAGAGTTCAGGAAATTTGCAGAAATAGCAAAAGAGGTTGGTGCATATCTCATGGTTGACATGGCACATATTGCTGGGTTGATAGCTGCTGGTTACCATGAAAATCCGGTTCCATATGCTGAAGTTGTCACTTCAACAACCCATAAAACCTTAAGGGGTCCAAGGGGTGGTTTAATAATATCTCAAAAAGATCTAACACCTGTAATGAACAGAGAAATTTTCCCTGGAATTCAGGGAGGGCCCTTAATGCACGCTATCGCTGCAAAAGCCATTTCATTTAAAGAAGCTTCTTCCGATGAATTCAAAAAATATCAGGGAAGGGTGGTTCAAAATGCTAAGAAACTTGCAGAATCATTAATGGCACTTGATATTGATCTTGTTTCAGGTGGTACTGATAACCATTTGATGCTGGTTGATGTTACAAAGCTTGGTATAACAGGTAAAGAAGCCGAAGCGATGCTTGACCTTGCTGGTATAACAGTGAACAAAAATACCATACCTTTTGATGAGAAAGGTCCTTTTGTAACAAGTGGTATAAGAATTGGAACACCTGTTGTTACGACCAGAGGTATGGATGAACCTGAAATGGAGATTATAGCAGGTTATATTTCAGAAGTCTTGAGAAGCAATAAAGATGAAGCTGTTCTAAATAATATTAAAGGGAAAGTTCAGGAACTCAGCAGGAGTTTTCCTCTTTATTAGAAGAAAACTTTAGAGAATCTCTAATAACTGCCTTTTTGATCGAACTACAGCGTTATTTCGAAAAAAAACTGTTGTAAAATCAGCTCGTTATTTTTTCTTATGCAGAGATTTTATAAAACTAAAAGTTTTTATAAACGCTGTATTTCAATAAAAATTCTAATTATTAAAGATTCCTTTATTGATCGGGAGAATCATATGAAATGTCCATATTGTGGAAAAGTTGACAACAAGGTTATTGATTCCAGATTAAGTAAAGACAAATACGAAATTCGCCGTAGAAGACAGTGTTTGGAATGTACTAGGCGCTTTACAACATATGAAAAGACCGAAGATATTCCAATCATGATTCTTAAAAAAGATGGTAGACGGGAGGAGTTTTCCCGTCAGAAAATCCGGGAGGGGCTCAGTAAGGCCTGCCAAAAAAGAACCATCAGCGTAAATCTTATTGAAGAGATAATTGAAGAGCTTGAAAGAGATCTTAGAGAGAGTGAAGAGAAAGAGATCTCTTCAAATGTTATCGGTAGTATACTGATGGAGAAGCTTCATAAATTGGATGGAGTTGCATACGTTAGGTTTGCATCAGTATACAGAGAATTTAAAGATGTCAGTGAATTTGCAGATGAACTTAGAAAACTGCCTGGCGTTACAAAAATTAAAGATTAGTAATGAGTGAATATACAAAATATATGGAGATGGCTCTTTCTCTTGCTGAAAAAGGAGAGGGTGCAGTTTCTCCAAACCCCATGGTTGGGGCCGTTCTTGTAAATAATGGCAAAGTTGTTGGATCTGGCTACCATGAAAAATGCGGTGGTCATCATGCTGAAGTTAACGCAATTAATGATGCTGGTGATGAAGCAAAAAATTCTACTCTCTATGTTACACTTGAACCCTGTAATCACACCGGAAAAACTCCACCCTGTACAAAAAAAATATTAGATAACGGTATTACAAAGGTTATAGTAGCTATGAAAGATCCGAACCCTTCTGTTGAAGGTGGCGGTTCTGAATTCTTAAGAAAACATGGAGTTGAAGTTATTGAAGGGGTTTTAGAGGAAGAGTCCAAAAAGCTTAATGAATTCTTTTCAAAACACATACTAACAAAAGAGCCTTTTGTAATTCTTAAAAGCGGATCAACCCTTGATGGCAAGATTGCAACAAAAACCGGTGACTCAAAGTGGATAACAAACTCCAAATCACGAAAGTTTGTTCATGAAATAAGAAACAGGGTTGACGCCATTTGTGTTGGCGTGGGAACTGTTCAAAGTGATAACCCCAGTCTGACAACAAGACTTGATAGTGAGTGTTTTGATCCTGTAAGAGTTATTCTTGATACAAACTTTTCTATACCTGCTGATTCAAAACTTCTCTATCAAAAATCAAATGCCGGAAATATTATAGTTGTTGGTGAAAATCTTGAGAATGATCCAAGGGCTATTGCAAAAAAAAAAAAACTGTCAGGAAAATCAAACACCGAGGTACTTTACACCCCCATTAAAGATGGAAGGATTGACATAGAAACATTAATGGTAATTCTTGGTAAGAACGGAATTACGAGTATTCTTGTCGAAGGTGGTAGTCATGTGGCTACATCCTTTCTTGAGGCAAAAAAAGTTGATAAAGTATGTATGTTTTATGCCCCTAAAATACTTTTAAGCGAAAAAGCAGTTCCGATGCTACGGGGAGATGGCCCTAACGAAATGAAAGATGCACTAACACTTACAAATGTTAGTGTCAGTAGATTTGACGAAGATGTTATGATAGAAGGATATTTGAAATAATGTTCACAGGAATTATTGAAGGTTTTGGAACCATAAAAAATATAAAACCTTCTGGAAAAGGGGAAGGAAGAATCTTTTCAATAGATTCGGATTTCGACCTTACAGGTACAAAAATAGGCGATTCAATTGCTGTCAACGGTGCTTGTCTAACTGCAGTTTCTCTATCAGAAAAAAGATTTGATGTTGACGTTGCCTATGAAACACTCTCCATGTCCACACATGGAAAATCAGTTATTGGTGAACGGGTAAATTTAGAGAGAGCCATGAGGCTTTCAGATAGATTAGATGGTCATCTTGTATCCGGTCACATCGATGGAACCGGAATTATTAAAGAGAAAAAAAATCTTGGAAATGCCGTTATAGTAACAATATCAATATCTGAAGACCTTTCATCTCAAATGATAAAAAAAGGTTCTGTTGCCATCGACGGAATAAGTCTTACTATTAACAAATTGGAAAGAGATAGTTTTGAAATAAGTATTATCCCTCATACTGCTAAAATTACCACCATAGGCATAAAAAATGCCGGTGACAGGGTTAATATTGAAACCGATATGATCGGTAAATATGTCCAGAAATTAGTTCTTGGAAAAAAGAATGATGAGAAAAAATCCAATATCGATATGGATTTTTTAACGAAAAACGGGTTCCTTTAAAAACCCGAAAAATACAAAAGCTTTACAGGAGAAGCGAAATGCCGGTTATTACCATTGAAGAGGCAATTGAAGATATCAAAAACGGGAAAATGGTTATTCTTGTGGATGACGAAGATCGTGAGAATGAAGGTGATCTTACCATGGCTGCAACAGCTATAACTCCCGAAGCGATCAATTTTATGGCAAAATATGGAAGAGGACTTATATGTCTCTCCCTGACTGCTGAACGAGCGGATACATTAAACCTTCCACTTATGGTTGAAAATAACACCTCCCAGTTTGAAACTGGTTTTACTATTTCAATTGAAGCAAAAGAGGGTGTTACAACTGGAATCTCAGCTGCTGACAGAGCAAAAACTATTCAGGTTGCTGTTGCTAAAGATGCAAAAGCAGAAGACCTTGCAAGACCAGGCCATATTTTCCCTCTCCGGGCAAGAGATGGAGGGGTTATGGCTCGAATAGGACAAACTGAAGGTTCTGTTGACCTTGCAAAACTTGCTGGTCTTGAACCAGCTGGTGTAATCTGTGAAATCATGGATGATGATGGAACAATGTCAAGAATGCCATCCCTTGAAGAGTTCAGTAAAGAACACGGAATTGGAATATGTACTGTTGCGGATCTTGTAGCTTACAGGGCTAAAACCGAATCTTTTGTTTCCAAAGCAGTTTCAACAACTCTTGAAACAAAACATGGCGAGTTTACAATTGTAACCTATGAAAATGAACTTGATGACCTTCTGCATATAGCAATGGTTAAAGGTGAAATTGATCCTGAAAAACCAACTCTTGTAAGAGTTCATTCTGAATGTATGACTGGTGATATTTTTGGTTCAATGAGATGTGATTGTGGTGATCAGTTAGATCGAGCGATGGAAAAGATGGAAGAGGAAGGATGTGGTGTTCTTCTTTATCTTAGACAGGAAGGTCGTGGAATCGGTCTTATAAACAAACTAAAAGCTTATGATCTTCAACAGAATCATGGCTTTGATACAGTAGAAGCAAATAAAAAACTTGGTTTTAAAGAAGATCTCAGAGATTATGGTATTGGAGCTCAGATGCTTACTGATCTTGGTGTTCGAAAAATGCGCCTGATGACAAATAACCCAAAGAAAATGATTGGCCTTGAGGGTTATGGTTTAAGTGTTGTAGAACAGGTTTCAATTGAGATCGAACCAAATGAGTTTAATAAAAATTATCTTGAGTGTAAAAAACTGAAGATGGGACATATTCTTAAAAATTTTAACGAATAAGACTAAAAACAAGTTTGAGATAAAAATCCATTATTTTATCTCAAGCTTTTATAGAGAGGAGACTTAAATGCCCAATTATATTGAAGGAAGCTTAAAAGCCGATGGTAAAAAATTTGCTATAATAGCAGGTAGATTTAACGATTTTATTACTGAGAAGCTTGTTGGTGGAGCCCTTGATGCACTTGTCAGAAGTGGTGCAAATGATTCCGATATTGATGTTGTTAGGGTACCCGGGGCTTTTGAGATTCCAATGATCGCAAATAAACTTGCTGCAAATGATAAATATGATGCTGTTATCTGTTTAGGCGCTGTTATCCGCGGGGCAACTCCACACTTTGATTATGTTAATGCAGAAATGTCAAAGGGAATAGCTGCAGCCGGTATAAATTCAGGAAAGCCTGTAATTTTTGGAGTTCTTACAACAGATACAATTGAGCAGGCAATTGAAAGAGCTGGAACAAAAGCAGGTAATAAGGGCTGGGAATGTGCAATTGGAGCTATTGAAATGGTCAATCTTGTTGATGTAATAAACAAGGGGTAATTATAAATGGGCCATCGAAGAAAAGCTCGTGAGCTTGCAATGCAGGCTCTTTTTTTTATGGATATGGAGCAAAATGACTCTGATGAAACAGTTGAGTTGTTCAGCCATAATTTTGAGATTACGGGTGAGATTGAACCTTTCTTTCTTAAGCTTGTAAGCGGTGTTAAAGCTAACCTTGGAGAGATAGACACTTTAATTGAAAAATTTTCAAGTAACTGGAAACTCTATCGTATGTCTGGAGTTGACAGAAATGTTATGCGTATAGCTGTTTTTGAGCTGCTTTTTTGTAATGATATTCCAAAAAAGGTAACAATTAACGAAGCTATTGATATTGGTAAAAAATTCGGATCAATTGAATCCGGTGCTTTTATCAACGGAGTTATAGACAGCATAAGAGAGTTCAAGGAAGTAAGCTAAAGGGAACTTTTAATAATTAGAATTTTTATTGAAATTCAAGGTTGATAAAAAATAACGAGCCGATTTTACTACAGTTTTTTTTTGAAAAACGCAGAAGTTCAATCAAAAGGCAATTATTAGAGATTCCCAAGATTTGAATTGAACAGAAACTGGAGGAAAAGTTTTGATAATAAAAAATCTTAATGTTGGTCCTTTAATGACTAACTGCTACATTCTCGGTTGTGAAGATACAAAAGAAGCTGTTGTTATTGACCCGGGAGGAGATGTTAATAATATCCTTACGGCACTTTCCGAAGATAATCTTAAACTTGTGCAGATAATCAATACGCATGGGCATTTCGATCATGTGGGTGGCAACAAGAGGCTTAAAGAGGTTACTGGTGCAAATATTGTTATCCATCCGGAAGATGCACCAATGCTTGAGCACCTTTCTTCTGCAGCAGCAACATTTGGCGTTTCTTCAGAGGATTCACCACCACCTGATACTCTTGTAAATGATGGTGATACAATTAAGTTTGGTAATGAAGAACTTAAAGTTATTCATACCCCTGGACACTCTCCGGGAGGCATATGCCTTCTAACAGGAGATATGCTTTATGCTGGTGATACACTTTTTCAAATGTCCATAGGAAGAACAGATCTTCCCGGTGGAAGCTATGATGAGCTTATTAACAGCATCAAAACCAAACTTCTTGTTTTGGATGAAGGCATCAAAGTTTTCTCAGGTCATACTCCTCCAACATCTATCGGTTTTGAAAAGAAATCAAACCCATTCTTAAGATAGTATCGAAGGATCTCAAATTTTGAATATTTAAAAGCAGGGTTTAATAAACCCTGCTTTTTTTATTTATAGGGAACCTTCTAGTGATTAAAACAAACTCTTTGTGAAGGATTAAAAATTGAAGAATTACTTAACAGCAATCGTTGCCAATAGAGAGGGAGAAATTTTTGATCTTGATGGATATGCTGCTGTAGGCATGTCTTCAAGTGAACTAACACCCCTTACACATGAAAAAACGCAGGACCTTCCCTTCGGAAGTGAGTTGATGTTACTTCCCGATCGAATTCCTGTTTTATTTAACTTAAGTAGTGGAAAATTTGAATCGTTAAGTAAAAATCCTTTTGATGAAAGTGAAGATATTTTCCCGGTTGCAGCTTTTAACTCTCCAGGTTATGTAGTTTCCAATGTTTCTGCCTATGAGGAAAGACCTGCCGCTTCTTTCCTGCCTCTTTTTTCATATGGAGGTGTTGGACTTTCTGGTGATTCGTTCAGGTCTTCAGTAGTTCTGATTGATTCAGAGAAAAGACAGGACTTAAGAGAGATGCCCGAAGAGAAAGTTCGCTCTGGTGCTAAAGAACTTAAGAAGCTTATGAAGGACAACAGGTTAAGAGAGCATATTACTAAATGTGCTCTTGATTATGGATGCCCGGCTGCTAAAAATTTCTTTTTAGGTAGGTTTGAAGCTCCTCTTCCCACCTCAAAATCATGTAATGCAAGATGTCTTGGATGCATCTCACTTCAGGATAATAGTGAAATACCCCATTGCCAGAACAGAATAGTTTTTACTCCCACACCCTCTGAAATAGCAGAAGTAGCCCTTTATCATATAAATAGAGTTAAAAATAGTGTTGTTAGTTTTGGCCAGGGTTGTGAAGGAGATCCTCTAATGGCAACAGATGTCATCATTCCGGCAATTAAGATGATTAGAGAAAAAACAGATACAGGTACTATCAACATGAATACCAACGCAAGCATCCCCTCAAAAATTGAGGAACTCTTTGATGCCGGATTAGATAGCATCAGGGTTAGTATGAATAGTGTAAGGGAAGATTGTTATAATGCCTATTACAGACCAAAGGGGTATACATTTAAAGATGTTTTAGAAAGTATATCTGTTGCTGGCAAAAAAGGATTTGTTTCCATAAACTATCTTAACAGCCCAGGAGTTACAGACTCAACTGATGAGGTAGATACACTGTTTAATCTGTTATCCAAAGATTCAATCAATCAAATCCAATGGAGAAACCTCAACTATGATCCTTTAAGATATTGGGAATCAATGGGAACATGCAAGGATAGCATTGGGATGGATAACCTGATAGAAAAGATTAAGAAAAATTTTCCAAAACTAACGCATGGATATTTTAATCCGCCAAAAGAAAGGTTCAAAGGTTAATTAATGAACTGGATAGAAGCTAAAGTAATATTTGAATCAGAAAATACTGATCTTGCTGAAGAGTTAATCTCCAATATTTTTTATAAGCTCAATCTTAAAGGGGTTATTATTGAAAACCCTAATGAAGAAAGAGGCTCAGAATGGGGTGATGATGCAGAGGAAAAGCCAAGCAATCACTCTGTAACTGGATATTTGGTGGTCGATGAGGAAATTGAGGAAAAAAGAGCTCTTCTTGAAAGTGAGATAATATTTCCTGAGGAACTAAACATAAAATGCAGAGTTACCTACACAACTGTCAATGAAGAAGATTGGGCTGAATCCTGGAAGGAATATTTCTGGCCGGAAAAAATAACTGATAATATCACCGTTAAGCCATCCTGGAGAGAATACTCTCAGAAGGAAGGTGAAATAGTTATTGAAATTGACCCCGGAATGGCATTTGGTACAGGTACCCATGGAACCACATCTCTTTGTATTGAAGCTATTGATAAACATCTTAAACCATCTGACACTTTTTTAGATATAGGAACGGGCTCGGGTATTTTAATGATAGCAGCGGCCAAAAAAGGAGCTTCATATCTTTTTGGTGTGGACAATGACGGTATTGCTGTTGCGATAGCAGAAAAAAATCTGAGGCTTAACAAAATAGATGAAAATTTTGAGATTGTAAAAGGTGATCTCTCAAAAAGTGTTGATAAAAGCTATGATTTTGTAGCTGCAAATATATTAGCTGAAGTTGTAATTGTTCTTATTCCGGATGTTCCAAGGGTGTTAAACAAAGATGGCTTGTTTCTGGCGTCTGGTATTATAAGTGAAAAAAAAGATGCTGTTCTTTCTACACTAAAAGAAAACGGGTTTGATGTTGTTGAAGTTAAAGAGAAAGACTCATGGGTATCAATTGTTTCAAGGAAAATATAGTTAGAAGCCATCTCAAAAATAAAATTTTTGTTCAAAATCAAGGCGTATCCTAATTTTAAACCACAGGAATATATGGTAATATTTTGAGGATTTCAAATTTGGATTAACGCAGAAATTGGGCAAAAAGGTCTTTTTGAGATAACTTCTAATAAGGTATTCTTTTAAATAAAGAATACCTTTAGGGAACCTCTAATAATTAAAATTTTGGAATTAACAAAGTATTTCGCCAAAAGAGGTTATTAGAGATTACCTTTAACAGTCCATTATGATTTTGGTTTTTTCCCATTTATCATCGATACAATCTGCTTAATCTGATCATATGAATATTTTTGAAGCATCGTCCTTGCACGATCCAGGTATTGCATTTTTATCGGACCAGGCTCATCCCATGTTAAATCATCAAAAAATTCACAGGCATTATGCATACCTTTTGTATGTGGTTCTTTACAACTTAATCCATGAATAGCATTAGCAAGTAGCTTTTCTTCAACTGTTATCTCAGAAGACATAATAAAATCCTTTTTTATCATTTTTGAATTGAAAATTCTCTGATAGATTTATGCATTATAACTTTAATATAAAATTGAGTCAATTCCTGAATTCAGTAGTGCAGGAATTTGTTAGAACCATTTTTCTCTGCTTTTACGTTCTAACTTTCCCTTGTATGTCTGGTATTCTTAGAAACTTATATGTGATATAAACATCTTTCAGAAAGTAATCTTTGCAACTATTATGTGATAAGGAACCGAAATGAATAGAGTTGATAAACTTAATGCCATTTTTAAAATATATGAGGATGAAATCGGTAAGTACAATTTCTATTGCAATGAAGGTTGTTCAACCTGCTGTACTGGCAATGTCATATTAACATCCCTTGAATGTGAAAATCTTTTAAAAATTGACATTGATATAGATAGCCTGAAAAAAAATCTTGGTTCAGAACGGTTTCATCCAAAACTTACAACCAATATGATAGCAGATCACATGAAAAACGGATTAGATCTTCCGGAGGAAAACATTGATAGTTCCTGGGGAAAATGTGTTTTTCTAGAAAAAGACCTCTGTTCTGTTTATGAAAAAAGACCTTTTGGATGCAGGTGTATGGTTTCATCTGTAAATTGTAAAGATTCAGATTATGCTGAAACAGATCCTTATATTTTAACTCTTAATAATGTTATTTTACAGTATATTGAACATTTGGATCATGAAGGTTTTACTGGCAACATTCTGGATATGGTTATTTTTAAGAGTGATCTAACAGAAAGATTCATTAAAAACAGAAAGATGTCTATTCTAATGGTTCCGTTTGAACATAGAGAAAAAATTGGTCCTGTACTTTCATCACTCAGTAAGCTCTTTAAAGGGAACCTCTTCTAAGTAACACTTTTTATATATTATGTGTTATTAGGCAGTTAGGTTCCAGAATATCTATTCTGGAGGAGTCGCTAATAATTAACATTTTGATGAAATATAAGGCATTTCTGAAAATAACGAACCGATTTTATTAC
>JAAELO010000352.1 GCA_024226555.1 Desulfobacterales bacterium
ATTGAAGGAGAAGTTGTTTTAAAATTTGTTGTAACATCAAAAGGAGATGTCAGCGATATAAAAGTTGTAAAATCTACTCCAAAAGGGGTTTTTGAAAAGAGTGCAATAAGGTGTGTAAGTGCCTGGAAGTTTTCACCTGGGGAATTATCAGGAAGTTCCGTAAACAGTATTTTTGTTGTTCCCTTAAAGGTTAAAACCAGATTCTGATTTATACTTTCTAAAAGGAGTTCTTCTTTTTGAAAAATTTGAATAAAAAAAAGCATGGGAAGCATTCGGAAAATGTACATCTCTTAAGAATAAGAATGGCAGAGCATACCTGGGAACCTCTAATAATTAGAATTTTGGATAAAATACAAGGCATTTCAAAAAATAACGAGCCGATTTTATTACAGTTTTTTTTTTAAATAACAAAGTATTTTGCCAAAAGAACAGTTATTAGAGATTCCCACCTGTTAAAAGGATATTGCGCAATAAAAACTGGAAAGAAAAAAGAAGCTTAAATATCTTTGAAAAAAACTTTAAAATTCAAAGATCAAAAGGAACAGGCAAAAGCTCTCTTAAAATCTTTGAATTTCGAATAGATATTCATCGTTTTGTTTAAGTCTTAACAGTCTATTGTTATTTCAATTCTTTTTCCGCATCATTTGCATCATAAGCTGTTTTTTTCCATTTTTATCAAGTTTATCTATAAAGCCACGAAGGTCCTTAATATTTGAGATATCGATAAGGCCTGTTTGTAGCATATAATTAATATATTGCTGGTCTGTAACACTGTTTTGCCACACCCCGGATATCCGTGCAGAGATACTTCCACCTAAGAACATCATAATAACTAAAACAGATATCATAACTGGTTTTAAAGCAGCCTTTTTTCCAGGCAGAGATAGCTTTAGAGTATTTTTTTCCGGGCAGGCATCGATGCAACTGCCACAGGCAATGCACTCATCTGAAATTACAGTATTTTGATTGCTAATCACAATATTTGACGGGCATTTTTTATCGCACTTGTTGCAGGATGTACAACTTTCTTCATCCCTTCTTATCTTAAAGGGACTTAAAAAACTTAAAAACCCTAAATAAGCACCATATGGACACAAATATCTGCACCAGAAATTTTTAATTAAAACAGAAAGAATAAGAATAGCTAAAAATATTGTTAGAGCGAGTGGTGAAATGTTAACAAAAAAATCTAACATTTTGATGTCTGAAACTACATTATATGGACTGTATAGAAATTGCTTAATTGCAAAAATATTCATTTTATAAAAAACTGTCCATATAAAAAACAGAAGTAATAAGTACTTTATACTGCGTAGAAAATAATCAATAAATCTATTTACCTTCAAACCATTTTTAAAGATTCTGTAATGAATTTTTAATAGAAATTCTGAAATGAATCCGATTGGACAAACCCAACTGCAAAAACCTTTCTTAACTAACAGAGATATTGCTGTTATTAATCCAAATATAATCAAGCCCGATGGATGGATATCATTAACTATTCCGGTCTTCAAAAAATATTTAAGGCTGATTAAAGCGCTTATAGGAAGAAAACCTTCAACCCCGGGTGGCCTTTGTACATCAGGCATCAGACCCATTTCGAGATAAGATACAAAAGAAGTAAAGTTGTAACCAATAAGAATTATTGTTAACAAAAAACCTAACTGAACAATATTTCTGTTATTTTTATAGCTCTTAATTGAAAATATTTGTGATTTTTTATCACCCATATGAAAATCCTTTATAATTATTATTTAAGGAACCTCTAAATAAAAAAGCCACTTCATACCATGAAATGTTTCAAATTGATAAGAAAAATCATCAGTATCATCTTATAGAGAACCTCTAAAAACTGTCTTTTGAACGAGCTACTGTGTTTTCGAAAAAATATAAGGGAATCTCTAATAACCTCTCTTTTGCCGAAATACTTTGTTATTACCAAAAAAAAACTGTTGTAAAATCGGTTCGTTATTTTTGGTCATGCTTTGTATTTCTTCCAAAATTTTAATTATTAGAGGTTCCCTATAATCTGAATTTCAATAAAAAACCTAATTTTTAGAGGTTCCTATATTTATCAATTGACACACAGGCCATCCTGAACCCTGATGATTCTTGTGGCATTCTTTAACATATTCTCATTATGGGTAACCATAATAACTGTTTGCCCCTTTTTGTTCAGGTCGTGCAAAAGATCCATAATCTCACTGGATGTTTGTGAATCAAGATTACCGGTAGGCTCGTCTGCTAACAATATTGGTGGATTGTTAACAATTGCCCTTGCGATAGCTACTCTTTCCTGTTCTCCTCCTGAGAGTTGATCGGGAAGCATTGTTTTTTTATCCGAAAGACCTACCTTTTCAATTACGGAATCAGCCATCTCTTTCTGCTTTTTTTCTTTAATACCAGCCACTGCCATTGGAAGTTTAACATTTTCATCCACGGTCAGATATGGAATAAGCTGGAATGATTGGAATATAATCCCTATATATTCACTTCTAAGGTCTGTTCGCTGCTCACTGGAAAGTCCATAAACATCTAAGGTATCAATCAGAACTTCACCATCGGAGGGTTTGTTTAATCCTCCGATTATAGAGAGCAATGTACTCTTACCGGAACCCGATTGCCCCATTATTCCGACAAACTCTCCATCATCAATATGAAAATCCATATGTTTGATGGCAGTAACCTTAGTCCTTTTACCATTATAAATTTTACTTATATTATTTACTTCTATCAGATGCATTAATAAATTCCTTTTTTACAAAGCTCTCAGAGCTTCACTTGGATCTAAATTACTTGCTTTAAAAGCTGGATACAAACTTGCTATAATGCTCAGGGATACAGATAAAACAATCGCTATAATGCTGGTTTCATAGTTTAATCCTGCAAAACTGCTTCCTTCCATAACAAGAGGTATGAATACTTTTGCTATTAAACAGCCTGTTATATATCCAATAATTCCACCAAGAACTCCAACTACCAATGCTTCAAGAAGAATAATCTGCATAACGTGTGCTTTTCTGAAACCTATGGCTCTGAATATTCCTATCTCTCTTGTTCTCTCATTTACAGAACCCATCATTGTAACAAAAACAAGTAAAGACCCTATAATAACGACTAATACAGCTATTCCAAAAGTAAATGTTTTGAATGTATCAACACTTTGCATCTTGCTCATAACAGATTGCTTCAGTGCTGTGACCTTCCCATCGGGAAATTTTTCAGCGATTTGTAAAACCATGTCAGATATGGGACAACCTCTACAGAAAGCAGCAATCTCAACCATTGATATTTTGCCCTCTTTATTAAGAGCTTTTTGGAAGCTTTTCAAATCTCCAATTATAATGTCATCCTCAGAAGAACCTGATTCTCCTAATACAGCGGTTATCCTGTAATCGATTTTTCCTAATTTTACAGTATCTCCCTGGGATAGTTTAAAAACGTTTGCAACATCATTTCCAACCATTATCTCATTAGCTTTTTCAGGAATTTTTCCCTGGATCATCCACCAGCTCTTAAGTGATACCTCCTTTTCAAAATCAACACCCATTAAAAGAACATCTTTATTATTAAGTTTTGTTATGCCTAATATTTTAGGTGCAACACTACCAAGGTTCTTGGAATTCTTAATCTCTTTAATTTTAGGGATATCAGATTCGTTGAACTCTTTGATCTCTAAATTCACTCCACCAACAGTCATTCCACCATAGGTAAGAGAAAGAGTATCTGATTTAGGCATTAAAACAATATTGGCTCCAAATTTATTAAGCTTCTCCTCAATATCTCTTCCCATAGATTCAGAAACAGATAAAAGGGCGACTATTGTAGATATTCCTATTAAAAGTCCAAAAAGAAGAAAAACTATTTTTGCTTTCCGTCTCTTTATGTTGTTAAGGGAGATATTATAAAGCTTCAAATTCTTTCTCCTCATCCAGAATATTCATACGTCTGTTATGATCCATCCTGTTCAGCAGTATGGGAAAAAAACCTTCCCTTTTAACAATTGATTCAAACTGGTCCAGACTATATTGTTCTCTGTTGAATGTTAATGTAAGGCGCATTCCATGGGCTGAAATCTCAACATTTTTAACACCTCTTTCAAGTTTTACAGATTCAACAATGCGACTTTCCCATGGTTTAGTCTTTTCAAGTTTATAGATAGCATCATCAAGATTTCTACTCCTGAAATGACTTACCGCATCCGGTATAAATATAAAACCTGTACTAAAGATGATCAGAAAGGCAAAAACTCCAACAATAAGTTGAAAACTTAAACCTCTTCTTTTAACACCAAGGACTTTTTCCCGTTTGTCCCTGTATTTTTCTAAATCGTATGACATTTGATATCCTCATAAAATTTATGTTTAATAATATTCAGGAAATATAAAAGCCATCTCAAAAACAAGATTTTGGTTCAAGTTCAAGGCATTTCAAAGTTTTAAACCGCAGACATACACCGTAGTATGTTGAGAATTTTAAATTTTGACTAACCCCAAAATAAAAATCTTTGATTTTTATTTTCTTACAATTGGGTCAAAAGATATTTTTGAGATTACTTCTACATAAATTTGCAATACCAGTCATTACTATTTATATCTGACATTTTAATGATCAGATTTTTTCCATCGTTTGTTCTGTTTAGTGGTGCAGGATTACATCCACCCTTTACAACATTTATTCTTGTGGATAGAAATTTCATACCACAATTATTACAAACCATGTAATCACCGGACTTAGCATAACCTTTACCAGATCTATAGCACACATCACAGGCATCAACAGCTGCTCTGTAAACACCATCACTACTCTTCAATACAAAGAATTTCATATCGATATTATTTACCGATTTAACCTGAAAATAGTGAGCATCACCATTGTTAATGGTAGATAATGAGATAGATACATTTCCATTTTTTGGTTTAAGAGTTTTATATTTACTGCCAAAAAAGGAGTAACCGGTTGTTGCCGACAAAAGCAGAATAATTGATATAGCTATAATTTTTTTCATTTGTAATTCTCCGAATTAATTTTTTTATTTACCATGTATAAAACAGGAGGTTCCCAACAAAGTATTTTGCAAAAAGGTCAGTTATTAGAGATTTACACTATTTAATTACCGTAACAACCTTGCTGAGCACTGGTTCCGCAACAGCTTTGCCTTTTTTCCTCAGGGGCCTTTTTAACCTTATTCATATCAAAAACATTGGTTGCAATGATCTTAGCCGGATAACCTGTTTTTGTTATGACCTCTTCGATATTTTTTGCATCGAGTGTTTCTTTATGTGCAACATATACTTCACCTTTAAAAAGACTTGCTCCCATTTTAAGGAACCCATCAAGTTTCTTTAACTCTTCACTTATCCGGTAAAGGCAACTCCCACATGTAAGTTTACTCACTTTAAGATCCGTTTTGTAAACAACCTCTTTGGCATTCGCACTTGAAAATAGTAAAATGAGCATAAATATTAAAATAGATTGCTTAATATTTGGATACATTTTCATTTAGTTTTTCCTTTGTTAGTTTATCCGGTTATATTCAATCTCTGGAGAATTATTACAAAGATTGTGCCAAAAAAACTGTTTTTATAAGTTACTGATTTGATGAATAAATTAAGAATTGTCATAATTTATAAATTTAGGATTGTAGAATATTATAAAATAGGTGTAGAATATTCTACAATTATTAGAGGTTCCCCTGTCAAACAAAGTAGGCTTAAATTATGAATAGAGTAAAATATGTTATTCTAATATCACTTGTTATAACAATATCGGCTCTGCACTATTTTACTCCCGGAAACCTGATGTTTCTCCATAATCTTTACAGTAAATTAAGCTATTTCCCTATTGTATTGGGAGCTGTTTTTTTTGGGATCCGAGGAGGATTGATATTCGCTATCCTAACAACACTGGGTTTTACCCCCCATCTGATAATCTACAAAGGTCTGGGTGAAGATGTATATTTAAGTCAGTTTATTGAAATTGGGTTGTATTTCTCCATCGCCTTAATTGTAGGGTTTATTTCAGGTAAAGAAACATCTCTGAAGAAAAAGTATAAAAAAATATCAGAAGAACTCAACATCTCATATAAAAGATTACATGAAGAGACTGAGCTTTTGATTGACATAGAGGAACGTTTAAGAAAAAATCAAAAACTATCAGCACTGGGTGAACTTGCTGCATCCATTGCCCACGAGATAAAAAATCCATTAGCATCTATTAAAGGTGTATCAGAAATAATATCAGATGAGTTTAGAGATGACCATCCAAAAAAGAGTTTTATGGATATAATGGAAAAAGAGATTACCAGGCTTGATTCTACAGTATCTGATATGCTTCAGAATTTTGCAGGTAAAGAGGAATATTCAGAAAAAGAGCTTAAATCTTTTCAGGAAATAATTGATAGCATTACATCACTTCTTGATGAAAGAATTAATGGGAAAAAAGCAATTGTTAAATTTGATATAGATGACACAATTGATCTTCTTGATTCAAAAAGATGCTATCAGATCTTTTTTAACTTAATCCTCAATGCCATTGATGCAATCGATGATGAAGGTGAGATAAAAATATCATCTAAAAAAGAGGTTGATAATCTAATATTTTCTATTGATGATAATGGCCCTGGAGTTTCTGATGATCAACGTGAGGAAGTATTTAAGCCATTTTATACTGCAAAAAAAGGTGGTACAGGTCTTGGACTTTCCATATGTAGAAAAATTGCAGAAAGTCTTAATGGTACGATAACTATTAATGAATCCCAATTAGGAGGAGCATCATTTAAAGTGACTCTTCCAGTAAAATAAAGTGGCATAAATTAAGGGGAATAGATGAATCAGATATTACTTATAGATGATGATGATAATCTAAGAAAAGTCGCAGCATATAATCTTGAAACCTATGGTTTTTCGGTCTTGACAGCAGCTTCTGGTAATGAAGGTTTAGAAAAAATAAAAATAAGTAAGCCGGATGTTGTAATTTCTGATGTTAAATTAGGCGATATTGATGGGCTTTCCCTGCTTGAAATTATAAAGAGTGATTTTCCAGATCTTCCGGTAATTATAATTACAGCGTTTGGAACGATTGAGATGGCTGTTAAAGCAATGAATCAGGGCGCTTTTCACTTCATCACAAAACCATTCGATAGAGATTCTTTAAGGCAAAGTGTTATGAAAGCCCTTGAACATATAAACCTTAAATCAGACAATATCACTCTTTCAGAAGAGATAAACAGAATAACCGGGACAAGCGGAATAGTTTCTGTTAACAGTGCTGTTCGTGAGCTTCTTGAAACTGCAAAACTGGCTGCAGATTCCAATGCATCTATCCTTATCACCGGAGAATCAGGAACAGGAAAGGAACTGCTTGCAAGAGTTATACATGATAATAGTAGAAGAAGTAAAAGACCTATGCTTGCTGTTAATTGCGCATCAATTCCAGAATCTCTTATTGAAAGTGAACTTTTTGGTCATGTGAAAGGTGCATTTACAGGTGCTGTTAAGGACAGAAAAGGTAAATTTATAGCTGCTTCAGGTGGAACGCTCTTTCTTGATGAAATAACTGAATTAAAAATAGATCTCCAGGCAAAATTATTAAGAACTCTTCAGGAAAGTGAGATAACAAGGGTAGGGTCTGAATTAACAGAAAAGATCGATGTCAGGATTATCAGTGCTGCCAACGTGGATTTTTCTGAAGCTATTCAAAATGGATTGTTCCGTGATGATCTTTACTATAGGTTGGGAGTAATTCCACTTCATCTTCCACCTCTTCGCGAAAGAAAAGATGATATACCAGGGCTTATTGAACACTTTTTGAGAACCCTTGATTTTCCTGGAGGGGTTAAATTTAGTGATGAAGCCATATCAGAACTCATGGTTTATGGGTGGCCGGGAAATATCCGGGAACTTAAAAATACAGTAGAAAGATGTGTTATCCTTTGTAAAAACAGTATCATTAATAAAGAGGATTTAAGACTATTTCCAATTAAAAAACAGGAAGCACCATCGTATATTCCTGAAATACCGGATGAAGGTATTTCACTTGAAGAAGTTGAAAAAAGTCTGATAAAAAAAGCACTTGAAAAAGCGGGTAATAACCAAACAAAAGCAGCAAAACTTCTTAAAATTCCAAGACATGTTTTGATATACAGACTCGATAAATACAAAATACAGATTTAATTGGAAAGGTATAAAATGAATTTCAGGCAAAATTTAAAATACATTAATTTATTGTTACTGATTGTAATAGTCGGATGTTTGAGACCTAACATCTTTTTTGATGAAGATGATATTAAAGAGGTAAGGTTTGTTACTCACTCATATTCAGAAGTTAAGGGTAAATCTTCAGAAGTAAAAATAATTGACCAAAAACATGTTACAAAATTACTTTCTGTTTTAAGAAAAAGCAGAAGTGTTGAAAGTTGTAAATGCGTTGGGCGTGAATATTTGGAATTCGAACTTATTAACAACAAGGTTGTATCCTTTCAAATTATTCAAATTCCTGATAAAGATAAAATTCTTTTTAAAGACTGGATTACTACTTTCAAAGCAGGTAAAAAAGAGTTACTGAAAGCTCTTAATTTAGGCAGTCGTTAATTAATATCCTTGGAGAAAACTATGAAAATAGACATCAGGTTAAGTCTTAAGTACATTCTTTTATTGTCATTTGTATTTCTTATTGGATGTTTGAAACCTAACATATTTTTTGATGAAGATGATATTAAAGAAGTTAGAATCGTTAATCTATCATTAGGGAACCTCTAATAACTGCTCTTTTGGCGAAATCCTTTGTTATTTCCAAAAAAAACTGTAATAAAATCGGCTCGTTATTTTTGGAAATGCCTTCTATTTCATCCAAAATTCTAATTATTAGAGGTTCCCATTAATAGAAACAAAAGGTAATCCTTCAAAAATAAAAATTATTGATAGAAAACATATTCCTGAATTACTTTATATTTTAAGAAAAGGTAAAAGTGTTGAAAGGTGTAAGTGTCCAGGGCATGAGTATCTGGAATTTGAACTGAATAATAACAAAGTTATATCCTATGAAATTTTAAATTTTTATAAAGACGGAATTGCTTTTCAGGATGGGATTGGTACTTTCTTAGTAGGAAGAAAAGAACTTCTGGATATACTAAATGTAAACAATTAAGAATAGGGAACTTTAATAATTAGCAATAAAGTGTATAAATAAAACAAAAATTCCTTTAGCTTTTTAAATAAACATGGTGTAGACTCTAAAACAGTATCAACTTAAATCTCCAATCAAAATTTTAATTTAAAGGTGGAATGTATGTATCTTCCAGATAAATATAAGAATTTTTCATCAGAATACCCTGAGATTTTTCAACTATATAAAGATTTAGGCACAAATGTCAGAGAATCAGGTCCTTTGGATGAAAAAGCCCAGAACCTGATCAAATTAGGTATCGCTGTTGGCTCAAGCTCAAGAGGTGGTGTTATGTCACATACAAGAAAAGCTCTTGAAAGTGGTTCCACAAAGGAAGAGATTAAGCATGCTATTCTTCTGGCTTTGTCCACAACAGGTTTTCCCGCAATGATTGCTGCGCTTAACTGGGCAAATGAAGTTTTGGAGAAAGATGGAAAATAAAGATGAGTTTGAAACGCTTTTAAAAGGATCTGCCAAAGAACATGGTCACATTTGTCCCGGTCAGGTCATTGGAGTTCGCATGGCTCTTTTAGGTCTTGATCTTATAGGCCTAAAAGATCCAAAAAATACCAGGGATATAAAAAAAATAATTGTTTATGTAGAGATTGATAGATGTGCAACAGATGCTATTTCATATGTAACAGGTGTAAAGCTTGGTAGAAGGTCTTTAAAATTTAAAGATTATGGAATTATGGCAGCTACATTTATAAACCTTGAAACAAATAAAGCTTTTAGGGTTCTTTCAACAGAAGAATCGAGAGAGTTAGCTTTAAAGTATACCACATTAGAGACAAATATCCATTCCCGGCAGTTGGAAGCTTATAAGATAATGCCTCTTTCAGAGCTTTTCGAAGTTACTGAGGTTGAAGTAGATATAAAAGATTCAGATATGCCAGGCCCTTCAAAGTATAAAGCAACCTGTGAAAAATGCGGAATCGTTGTGCGGGATGCTAAAGAAGTTATTATTAATAGCCGCACTCTTTGTAATTTTTGTGCAGATCTTGGTTATTATAATGAAAAAAATAGTGTAAAAATTTAATTATTTTTACACTTTCTAATTTAAAACTGTTTTTTATTGTCGAATAAATGACATTAAAATTCAGACCCTTATAGTTCAAAAGCCTTATTAAATAAGTTTTTATGTTGATTTTTAACTGGTCATTAAGTACCATTTTGTGGTACATGATTTTCGTTTCAAAATAATTTAACAAATCTAAATGGAGAGAAAATGCCAATTTTTAGTTTTCTTGTCTATCCTGAAAAAAACATGAAAGAGACGTTAATCGATGAACTTTCATCAATGGATTACTGTGAGGCGACTCCATCGGATAACGAAGATGTAGTAATTTTACTAATGGACACACCCGATGAAGAGACAGGTAAAAATCTTATAAACGAAATTAAGGAACTTCCGTCTCTTCAATCATTAAGTTTGACCTTCGGACACGTAGATTAGGGGAACCTATAATTATTAGTTTTTTGGTTGAAATACAGCGTTTATATATCTCTGCGTGAGAAAAAATAAATAGAGTAAACAAAATTAAATCGCTTTTGTTTTATTGTAGTTCGGTCAAAAGGCAATTATTAGAGTTTCCTTTTAAAATTTATTATCAATAAAGGAGTGTTGTGATGACTATTACCAGAAGAGATTTTATCAGGAAGATGGCTTTAAACAGTGCAGCCGTTGCAGCAACAGCCATGTTTCCAGGAGTAAGTTTCTCTGGCTGGAAGCCAAATGACCTGCCAGCTAACTCTATTAAATGGAGAAAAACCCCATGCCGTTTCTGTGGTACAGGTTGTGGCCTCCTCGTAGGTATTTCAGGAAAACGTGCTGTTGCAGTAAAGGGAGATCCAAACTGTTCTGTTAATAAAGGACTTTGCTGTGTAAAAGGTTATCATTCCGTACAAATTCTTTATGGTAAAGACAGATTTAAGAATGCATATGTCAGGAAAAATGGCAAATTAGTCAAAACTCCTATTAAAGAAGCTCTTGATATCGTTGCAAAAAAGATGCAGGAATCCATAAAGAAAAAAGGCAAAGACTCTGTAGCAATCTATGGTTCCGGGCAATGGTCAATACCAGATGGTTATGTTGCATCAAAGTTTTTTAAAGGATGTATCGGGACCAATAATGTGGAAGCAAATGCAAGACTTTGTATGGCAAGTGCTGTTACAGGTTGCCTGACAAGTTTTGGGCTTGATGAACCAATGGGTTGTTATGAAGACATTGATAACGCGAATGTTTTTGTAACATGGGGAAACAATATGGCAGAGATGCATCCGGTACTTTTCTCAAGGATGCTTGCAAACAGAAAGACAAGAAATGATGTTGAAATTATTGATCTCACAACACGTATGACCCGCTCCAGTCAGGCTGCTGATAAATCCTTCATATTTAACCCCCAATCCGATTTAGCAATTGCAAATGCAATTTGTTATGAAATCATTAGAAATGGCTGGGTAAATAAAAGTTTCGTAAAAAAACACGTTTCCTTCCATGAAGGCAAAACCAATATTGGATATGGAACAAAAGATCATTTCAAATTTAAAGATAAAGCTAATACAGTTGGTTTTAACGAATATAAAAATTTCTTAAAAGATTATACTCCTGAAAAAGCAGAAATGATTTCAGGCGTTCCTGCTGAAGATATTAAATATCTGGCAGCCCAGTATGGTAATCCCGAGAAGAAAGTAACCTCTTTCTGGACAATGGGAATGAATCAGCATACAAGAGGAACATGGATGAATAATCTTGTATATAACATTCATCTTCTCACAGGAAAAATTTCATCTCCCGGAAACAGTCCATTTTCTTTAACAGGTCAGCCAAGCGCATGTGGAACTGTTAGAGAGGTTGGAACTTTAACTCATAAGCTTCCACATGGCGTAGTCATGAACAAAAAATCAAGGGAGATGGCTGCAAAAATTTGGGGGGTTCCTGAAAAAAATATAGATCCTAAACCAACATATCATACCGTTGAGATGTTCAGAGCACTCGACCGGGGCGATATCAATTTTATGTGGATTCAGGTTACCAATCCAATGGTTACAATGCCGAATTTAAAACGATATCGGGATGGTGCGAAAAAAGATGGAAGATTTATGGTTGTTTCTGAGATCTATCCAACACCAACGTCAGATGTTGCAGATGTGATCTTACCTTCAGCACTATGGATTGAAAGAGAAGGTTTTTTTGGAAATTCAGAAAGAAGAACCCAACATAATGATCAGCTCGTACCAATGCCAGGAGAAGCAATGTGTAACACATGGCAGATCATTCAGGTAGCAAGAAGACTCGGTTTTAAAAAGCAATTTCCATGGAAGCAGGAAAACTATATTGAAAATATCTGGAATGAATATACTAAATTCCACGATTCCCCTAAACACAGAATGGCTCCCTATAAAGTATTAAAAGAACGCTCAGGTGTTCAATGGCCATTTGTTGAAGGAAAAGAAACAAGATGGAGATACAACGGAGAATTCGATCCTGCATGTAAAGACAAAACATGGGATTTCTACGGTAAGAAAGATCACAAGGCATGGATCTGGTTACGTCCATACGAGCCACCGGCAGAATCTCCAGACAGAAAATATCCTTTCTGGCTTAACACAGGAAGAGTTCTTGAGCACTGGCATACAGGTTCAATGACAAGAAGGGTTCCAATTCTACATAAGGCTGTTCCTGAATCCTATGTGGAAATAAATCCTGATGATGCCAAAGATCTTGGAGTAGTTAATGGCAGCAAAGTTAAGATTATATCAAGAAGGGGTTCCATTGTAATGAAAGCAATGATTAATGGCCGGGGAAACCCTACAAAGGGTCAGGTTTTTGTTCCCTTCTTCGATGAAAACTACCTTATCAATGAAGTTACTCTAGATGCTTTTTGTCCAATATCCAAGCAGCCCGATTATAAAAAATGTGCTGTAAAACTGGAGAAAGTATAATGAAAAAACCAGATCTTAAAAATTTGAAACTGTTTTTCATATTCTCAGGAGTCTGTACTTTAGCTTTAATAATAGTAGTTTTTATTGGTTTTTCCTTTAAATCGGAAAAGAACCTTGCAAAAGTAAACAAATATAAGGCTTCTGATTTTGATCATAAAGCAAAACAGTTTTTCGATAAATATAAAGAGGTAACTCCTTTCTACATGGAAGGTGTTTCAACCAAAAGGACTTTTAATCAATACTATTCTCTAAGGCAATATCCAGGTTCTCCTCCTTATATTACGCATGAACAGTTCGATGATAAAGGCGTTCAGCTTGAATGTCTTTCATGTCACGAAAAGGGTGGTTTTGCAAAAGCTATGAAGAATTACACACCTGTAACTCCTCACCCACAGCACACTTATTGCATTCAATGTCATGTTAAGCCTCAGACTGACAAGCTATTTAAAGGCCATGACTGGGTAAGTGTTAACATACCAAAGCTGGGTAGATCTGCACTACCCGGATCACCACCGCCAATTGCTCACTCACTGCAAATGCGTGAAAATTGCATTGCATGTCATGTGGGGCCTGGCACTGTTGTTCCTATTCGTGTAAATCATACAATGAGAGGAAGTTGCAGGCAGTGTCATGTACCTTTTGAGGTGGAAGGTGTTTTTAAAAGAAAGAACAGTAAATAGGATAGGAGTTGTTAATTTGAAGAACCTTAAAAAAACAAAGTATTTTTTTGGGATAGTTATCATCACCTTCTTTGCATTCACTGCATTTTCAAGTGAGGGTGTGGTCTCTAAAATAAAAAATGCCAACAAAAAAACTGATAAGTCCACCGGGATTCACAAATCAATATCCCTGCCTAAAAATGTTGTAAAAGTGAAAGAAGATTATCAGGGCGGTGTTTTTTATACTAAATCCCGGAAAAGTGAAATAACCAGATATAAATGTAGTTCCTGTCATAAAACGCAAAAGAAAGTAATGAAAAATGCTGCCAATATTACCCATGGTGACATTCAGGTTGTTCATGGTGGAAAAAATAAACTTGAATGTAATACTTGCCACAGTAAAAATGACAGAAACTTTCTTGTAACAGCAAAAGGAACAAAAGTTGACTTTGATCATGTATACAATCTATGTGGACAATGTCATTTCAGGCAAAAGAAGGATTGGATAGGTGGAGCCCATGGAAAAAGGATTACATACTGGGCTGGAGAAAGGGCAGTAAAGAACTGTACTGCTTGTCATAATCCACACTCGCCTCTCTTTAAAAAAAGATGGCCAAAAACATACTCTGTTCCTCTTAAATAGGATAGGTAGGAAAATCTATGTCTGATAAAAAGAAACAAATCACCAGAAGGTCTTTTCTTAAAACCGCAGCTGCAGCTACAGGTACAGCTACTATTGCAGGATGCTCCGGAGGCCTCCTTGGAAGTTCAGAGGCATTTGCACTGGAGTTTCAGGAGTACTTCAAAGAGCATTATCGTTTAATGACCGATGAAGAGAGAACCGATACAATTGAAAGACTTGAAAGACTATCTGAAATAAAAAAGAATACCACAATTGATATTGATTCTACTAAACCACAGGAAAATGTACTCTACGGTTACGCCTTTAATGTAACCAGATGTGAAGGTTTCATGGAGTGTGTTGATGCCTGTGTGAAGGAAAACAATCTGGATCGGGAATCAAAAAACCAATATATCCGAATTTTTGAGATGGAAAACGGAGAGATGTTACCGGATCAGGGTGATGGTAAATTTTTTCATCAGGTTCCCAGAAAAGGACATTTTTACATGGGGGTTCAGTGCTTTCAATGCGAAAACCCACCATGCGTTAAGGCATGTCCCACAAAAGCCACATGGAAAGAGAAAGATGGTATTGTCGTTGTGGATTATGACTGGTGCATTGGTTGCAGGTATTGTATGGCAGCATGTCCATACTGGGGACGAAGGTTCAACTGGAACCAGCCTCAGATTCCAAAAAAAGAAGTAAACAAAAAACAACACTATCTTGGAAATCGCTCACGTGTTCGGGGAATGATGGAGAAATGCACATTCTGTATTCAAAGAAGCAGAAAAGGAAAAGTCACAGCATGTGTTGAGGCTTGCCCAACAGGTGCAAGGGTGTTCGGTAATCTTCTTGATCCTGATAGTGAGATAAGATTTGTACTTAAAAATAAAAAAGTCTACAGACTTAAAGAAGATCTGGGTACAGACCCTAAATTTTGGTATTTCAATGATTAATAAGGGACAATACAATGGATAAAACAAAATTATTAAAGGGTATTCTGTCATTTGTTAAAGATATTATTACTTGGAATCTTAAAGGTTCCCGTGCTTATCATATATATCTGCTTGTTTTATTAGGGCTGATCATGGTTGGTGTTTGTGCATATATAGTCCAGTTCAGGGAAGGTTTGGCAGTAACAAACATGTCAAATATTGTCTCCTGGGGGTTTTATATATCCAATTTTACTTTTCTTGTTGGAGTTGCAGCAGCAGCAGTTATGCTGATTTTACCATCATATATATTTAATGATAAAGATCTTCATAAAGTAGTAATTATTGGAGAAGTAGTTGCCGTTGGCGCACTTGTCATGTGCATGACCTTCATTTTTGTCGATCTGGGAAGACCTCTTCAGTTCTGGCATCTTGTTCCAGGTCCGGGAGAGCTTAATTTCCCTTCATCAATTTTATCATGGGATATAATAGTACTTAATGGATATCTTGTATTAAATGCTATGATTCCGGCATATATACTATATTGCCACTACCAGGGCAAAGAACCTGTTGGGAAGTATTACAAGCCATTTGTGTTTATCTCGATTGGCTGGGCTGTTGCAATTCACATGGTTACAGCTTTTTTATATCAGGGACTTCCAGCAAGACCATTCTGGAACAATCCACTAATGGGTCCAAGATTTTTAGCTTCTGCATTTGCAGCAGGACCAGCAATAATTTCATGTGTTCTCTATTTTATTAACAACAGAACCACGTATAAAATTGAAGAAGCAATATTTAACAAGCTCAGAATTATCATCGTTTCAGCAGCTGTTATTAACCTGTTAATGCTCTTTTCTGAAATATTTAAAGAGTTTTATTTTCCCACACATCACAGTCAATCTGCAGTATATCTGTTCTTCGGTCTTAAGGGGCACAACTCTCTTGTTCCATGGATCTGGACAGCAATTGTAATAAACCTTGCAGGAACAATAGTTTTGGCTGTAAAACCTAAAGAAGGTAAATTCACAGTACCTGCTCTGGTTTTACTAATAATAGGTATCTGGATCGAAAAAGGGATTGGCCTGATTGTTCCCGGTTTAGTTCCATCACCAATGGGAGAGATCACAAGCTATGCTCCAAGTGGTGTTGAACTTTTAATAACTGTTGGAATTGTTGGATTGGGAATGTTTGTCATAACAATGCTTTTAAGGCCAGCTCTGATTATTGAACAAAAATATGAAGAGGAACACGGTCACTAAACAGAGGTCGTATATATAATATAAAGGGGGAGCCTGTTATAATTTTAATTCTGGCTCTCTAAAGGGACTGGAGGATTAATGTCTCAGCTTAAAAAAATTAAAGTTGAAGAATCTATAGGTTTAACATTAGCTCACGATATAACAGAAATCAGACCTGATGAATTTAAGGGCGTAGCTTTTACAAAAGGTCACACAGTTCAGGAAAAAGATATTTGCCATCTGATGAAACTTGGAAAAAGGCATCTGTACATTCTTGACCTTGATGAAAACAGGATGCACGAAGATGAAGTTGTTTTAGAACTTGTAAAAGCCCTTTCTGGTGACGGTATTGCTTACAGCGACAAACCAAAAGAAGGAAAGCTTGAGCTCATAGCAGCCCACGACGGAATAGTAAAAGTTAACGTGGATTCTCTCATAAAGCTGAACATGATTCCCGAAGTCATGTGTGCATCAATCCATACAAATACCCCTGTAAAAAAAGGAGATAAGCTGGCAGGAACAAGAGCAATTCCTCTTGTTGTTGAAAAGCATATTGTAAATGAAGCTCTTGAAGTTATATGTGAAGCTGCCCCCATATTTGAAGTAAAAAAGTATAAGAAAGCAAAAGCAAGGTTAGTAATAACCGGTAGTGAAGTTTACAATGGACTCATAAAAGACAAGTTTGAGCCAATAGTAAGAAAGAAAATGTTATGTTATGGATCAGAATTAGTTGAAACAATAATATTACCAGATGACAGAGAAAGAATATCATCTGCCCTGAAAGACTACCTTGTAAAAGATACAGATCTAATAATAACAACAGGTGGAATGTCAGTAGACCCGGACGATATTACAAGGTTCGCAATCAAAGATGCTGGTGTGGATAAGCTCTTTTACAGTGCAGCAGTACTCCCCGGAGCAATGATGCAGCTTGCCTATAAAGGTGATATTCCAATAGTCGGAATCCCAGCCTGTGCACTCTATCACGAAATAACAGTGTTTGACCTGGTTCTCCCAAGACTGCTATCAGGTGAACAACCCGATAATACAGATCTTGCTAAACTTGCACACGGCGGCTTATGTCTAAATTGTGACAAATGCACATATCCGGCTTGTTCATTCGGGAAATCTTTGTAAGCATTTGACCAAATGTCCAGATACACCCTGTAAATACGTGTCATTCCTGCGAAGGCAGGAATCCAGGAAGAATTTAAATTTATATTTAATGATAAATAAGAATTAAGTTTAAAACCAAAACCCTCTGCCGAGGGCCACACTTTTGAAAAGTGTGCAAACAGGTCTTTTATAAAATCTTTAAAAATTAAATAAGAATGGTTTAATCTTGTTTTCAAGAAGTAGAATCTTCTTAATGGTACTCGACATAGTTAATCTCAATTCATAGTCAGCTATTTTATATTAAGCCTTTAGAGATATTAGCTCAAACGGTCGTCATTCCAGAACGCTACAAGAAACTTGTTTTTTTGGAGCGTATCAGGAATCCAGGGTTTTTCTTATTCATGATAGCCTTGAAGGCAGGAATCCATATTATGGGTAAGCGAACAAAAAAAACAAAACCTCCTGCCGGAAGCTAAACTTTTGAAAAGTTTAACAAACAGGTCTTTTATAAAATTTAAAAAAAATAAGAACGGTTTAATCTTCTTTTCAAGAAATAGAATATTCTTAATGTCTTTGACATAATTAATTCGAATTTATAGGGTGCGTTAACGCCCTACCAACGCACCATTTAAAGAATATCAAAGGGAATTATTCACCAAAATCATCAGGATCAAGATCAATACCTCCCCAATCAGGAGAATAAATCCCTTCCTCCACATTTCTGTGAAATGTTGAAAATTCCCAATCTTTTACATTTTTTACAAGCTTATGTTTTACCGGATTATAATGGATATAATCGAAATGATTATTATAATTTTCCTGATCTTCAATTCGATGTTCCCAAAAACGTCTTTGCCAAATTGTGGATTCGTTTCTCTTTCTTCTCGAATTGTTCATCCATTCATCCTTATGAAAAAGATGTTTAACTTTTCTGGTAAATGTTGATTTAATAATCCTCCACCTTAAAGCAACATCACGATCATTATCTGGCAAAGCCCACAAACAATGCATATGATCAGGAAGTAAAACCCATGCTTCAATTTTAAATAGATATTTATTTCTCACAAAATTTATAGATTCCCTCAGAGCATTTCGACAGAATGGATCTTTAAAAAGAGGCCTTCTTCTGAATGTTACAAGGGTAAAAAAATATAAATTCCCTGCTTCTCGGTATCTTCGATAATTCGGCATGAATAGTTTTATAATATCAGGAAAACATGATTACAAGTTTAAACAGATTGAAAACACAAATAAATAGTAATATAAGGATTTAATTTGAAATTCTTTATTTTTAGATTCTCTTAGAATACCTAAAATGGTGCGTTGAGAAAACCGTTAACGCACCCTATACAGCTAATAGCTCAAATATTGGAAATAGCAGTAAAAACGAGTTGAAAGCGAGTATTTTAGCTTTTTTAGAAGATATTTTTTGATTTTTTAAACCGAAAAAAATAACCATAATTAATGAGAACTCGATGAGGGAGAAAAAAACTAACAGGATATATAATATGATACCCCAGATCTGTTCTGCTGAATTGAATAACTCTGGAAAATTAGTATCCCATGCATATAGTGAAATTACAGCAAGAAGAATAAAGACAGTCAGTATTGATAAAATAATATATTCGATTGAGTCAAAAATTTTATCTTTAAATTTAGTATCAAGATTTTTATATTTAACACTTTTTAGATCAAGATTTGATTCATTGGATATTTGGATTACTTTTCCACAGGAACATGTGTATTTTCCAGAGACTTTATTCAAAATCGGTTTTTTACAATTTGAGCAAATAGACATAAGCTTAATTCTAATTTATTTAAATAATTTTGTTTTTTCTTTTATTTATTCAAGTTATTAGCAATAAATTAACCATATTTTTATTCCAGTTTAATAGCAAGGTCGTTATTCTTAAATAAACGACAAGTATAATAAGTTTTGATTTCTTATTAAATCCTATTTGTTAAACTTTTTAAAAGTTTAGCCTCTCGGCAGAGGGTTTTGATTTTTTTACTTTCAAGTTTAGATCTCAATTGATCAAAAATGGTTTAGGTTTATTCGCTTTATAGCGATTTACTATTTTAATTTTTTTTATATCTACTAAGTATCTGCAATGATAGCTTTTATTACTATTTTACTTATATATAGTTATAATGTATAATTCATTGAATAATACTTGGTTTAACAAAACTACAAACTTGTTTCGAAAAGTAGCAATAAATTTTAACTTAACCAAGCTCCTCACTACACTGATTTTGATAATAATAATGTAACATATGCTCTGAAAACATATATTTGGTGTACGTTTTTTCAAGAAATAGGTGTGCCAATTTTGATATAAAAACACAATTTACTTATGGGAACCTCTAATAATTAGTATTTTGCCAAAAGAACAGTTATTAGAGATTCCATTATAATGATAATGACAACAGATTAATATTTCCAGTGATAAACGTAATGAAATCCTGTTATTTTTATTTAGAAGAGGAGAAGGTTAATGAAAAGGCCAGTTGTATTTTTATTTATCAGTTTCGTTTTGTACCTTGGAACTGCCTTGGGAGAGCCTGTACCAAAAAAAGGAGGGGAGCTGTTCATTGCGCAAAATGCAGATGCTGTTTCACTGGATCCCGCCAGAATAACCGAATCCGAGTCCGGCAAAATATCTGGAAATATCTATGAGGGGCTTGTGGGTTATCATGACGATTCCACCGAGGTACAACCAAAACTTGCGACTTCCTGGGAAACGTCCAGGGATGGAAAGAAATGGATATTCCATTTGCGCAAGGGGGTTAGATTTCATGACGGGACCCCTTTCAATGCAGAAGCGGTGGCGTTTTCATTTTTAAGACAAATTGACAAAAAACACGCTTATTATCGGGAATATTCCCCATATTCTGATTTTACGTTTAAATATGTAAAGCAAGTGAATGTCGTGGATGAGTATACGATAAAAATAATTTTAGATAAAGCATATGCGCCTTTTCTTTATAACCTGGCTATGTCAGCTGCTACGCCAATTATCAGTCCTACAGCTTTTAAAAAGTGGGGGGATGACTTTGAAAAACATCCTGTGGGGACCGGCCCGTTTAAATTTAAGGAGTGGATTCCAAACAATCGGGTTGTTCTGGTTGCAAATACAGATTATTGGGGACGTACCCCTTTTCTAAACAAGTTGATTTTTCGTCCGATTACAAATATTTCTACTCGTTTTGAAGAATTTCTGAGAGGCCGTATTCATGTGATGGATGGAATCGCACCAAAAGATATTCCAAAAATAAAACAAATGCCGGGTGGAAAACTATTTGTGCAACCCGGACTGAACATAGCTTACATTGGGATGAATACTGAGAAGAAGCCCTTTGGCCAGATCAAAGTGAGGAAAGCTATCAATTATGCGATCAACAAACGCAATTTAATCAAGCTTATTTATAAAAATCTTGCCATACCTGCCAAAAACCCTATCCCCCCTACGATTTGGGGGTATAATGATAATATTGAAGATTATGAATACAGTACCAGAAAAGCAAAGCAGTTATTAAAAGAAGCGGGATTTAAAAACGGGTTTAAAACGACCCTCTCGATAACGGATATTTCACGGCCATACCTGCCACAACCCAAAAAAATCGCAAGAGCGATCAAGTCAAATCTTTCGGCTGTCGGTATCAAAGCAAAAATCGTATCCTATGATTGGAGAACCTATCTAAGAAAGCTCCAAAATGGAGAACACGACATGTGCTTATCAGGATGGCTGGGAGACAATGGTGATCCGGATAATTTTCTTTATGTACTTCTGGATCAGGACAATTTAATTAAACCCAAATCCACAAATTTCGCATTTTTTAAATACCAGAGACTTCATGATATTTTGATAAAAGCGCAGCAAATTACTAATAAACAGAAACGTATTAAACTTTACCGCAAGGCTCAGGAAATTATCCATGACCAGTCACCATGGGTGCCTTTGGCACATGCCCAAAAAATCGCAGCTTTTCAAAAAAAAGTTCATGGGGTTGTTTTTCATCCAACCGGTATAATACTGTTTCACAGGGCATGGATAGAGTAAAAAGGTGAATCATGACTAGAATTGTTTTATTATTAAGCTGTTACTTATTTATAAGTTGGGGCAATATTCTATTTGCACAAAGTGAACCTAAGATGGGAGGAACATTGATCTGGGGTCGCGGGGCAGATTCCGTGACATTGGATCCTTCGATCTCCACTGATGGTGAATCCACTAAAGTAATATTTAACATCTTTGAAGGTCTTGTTCGATTTAAAGAGGGTACTACTGAAATTGAACCAGCACTCGCTACATCCTGGAAAATTGCCAAAGGTAATACGGAATGGATATTTTACTTGCGAAAAGGGGTTCTATTCCATGACGGTAACCCTTTCAATGCCAGTGCCGTGGTATTTTCCTTATTAAGACAAATTGATCCTAACCATCCTTATTACCGAAAGGATTTCAGTTCTGCTAAATTTACTTTCAAATATGTAAAGAGCGTTGAAGCTTTAAATGCATATACCGTAAAGATTATTTTGAAAAAACCATTTGCTCCTTTTATTTACAATCTTGCAATGCCTATTGCCGCCCCAATAATAAGTCCGGCTGCATTGAAAAAATGGGGAAATAAATTTTCGCTGCATCCGGTTGGAACGGGCCCTTTTATTTTTAAGGAGTGGATACCGAATAAATTAATCGCCCTGGTGAGAAACCCACATTATTGGGACAAACCTGCTTATCTGGATAATGTAATTTATAAATCCATCCCGGATAACAAAAGCCGGTTATTGGCTTTGAAAAGCAATGCTATAGATGGAATGGACGGCCTGGATCCCAATATGATTAAAGAGATCAAGATGAATAAAAACCTGAGAATGATTAACACCTCAGGTTTCAATATAGGCTATCTATCTATGAATATGGAAAAAGCGCCTTTTGATCGCCTAAAAGTCAGGCAGGCTGTCAATCATTCCATCAATAAGCAGAATTTAGTGAAGTTGTTCTACAGGGGACTGGCAATTCCAGCCAAAAATCCCATACCACCAACAATGTGGGGATACAATGACGAAATTACTGATTATGAATACAATCCTGAAAAAGCCAGGGCTCTTTTACGATCAGCCGGACTACCGAACGGTTTTAAAACCACACTTTGGGTGATGCCGGTTCCACGACCATACATGCCTCAGCCCCGAAAGATTGCCAGAGCTATAAAAGCGAATCTTTTGGCTGTCGGTATCAAAGCAAAAATAGTATCCCATGATTGGAAAACCTATCTTAAAAAACTCCAAAATGGAGAACACGACATGTGTCTGATTGGATGGACCAGTGACAATGGTGATCCGGATAATATTCTCTATGTTCTTTTTACTGAAGAAAACGCAGTCAAACCGAAAGCTGAAAACGCTTCTTTTTTCAGGAATAAAGCGTTAGATGCTCTCCTGAACAAAGCACAGCAGGTTTTTGATAAACAGGAAAGAATTAAGCTTTACCGAAAAGCACAGGAAATCATCCATGAAAATGCCCCCTGGGTACCGCTGGTCCATACCGATGTAAGCATTGGTATGAGGAAAAACGTTCATGGTATTATCCTGCAACCCAGAGGGATTACTTCATTTAAAAGGGCGTGGCTTGAATAGCGACAATTGACAATATGAAACTTTCCATCAAAATAAAACTGGTTTCAATCTTTACTACGGTTATTATTGTACCAACGATAATCATCACTTTGCTGAACCTGTGGCTCACCAGGGATCGACTTGAAAAGGATCTTCAGGCCGCCAGCGCCAAAGCGCTTAACGATGCTGGTGCTATCCTGGTCGAATATGCAAATCGTGCGGATAATATTGGAAACCTGCTTTCAGAGATGAGCGAGGTCAGAAAAAATCTGGCCAGTAATGAGGTTCAGGAATTTTTAGATAGCAAACACGAACTTTGGTTTAAGGCCATTATCGAAATATACGGAAAGCGACAAAAATCCTTAAGTCGAAGTTACGTTGGAGGAAAAGAGATAGAATATTTTTTTACCAGGAAGGATGATCCCATCATTGCAGATACCTTGAATCTGGAAGAGCATTCCGTTTATGCGGTTTTTAAGGGAGGGGGAATAGCATTGAAAAGCCCGTATCCCATTGTTGATCCTTCAACACTCGAAACAATTGGCGTTGTCATTATCACATATCCGTTCAACATCAGATTATTGCAAGCGATTAAAGTTCAGGTAAATGCCGAATTGACCTTACAATGGAATTCAAACAGCGATTTTGTCAGTACGATTCAGGCATCCAACGGTAAAATGATTCCTCATTTATGGAAAACGGCAATTGTCGATTTCGATACTATAAACAAAATCGCCAAAGATGCACCTGTTAAGCGACATGAATATATCGGATCTGATTTATATGCAACTGCATACACGCCCCTCAAAGATCACAACGGGCAAACCATCGGCATTCTGTCAGCAGCCGTAAACTCCAATGTTATCAATGAGAGCCAGCGAGATATGCTGCGTGTGCTTTTTATTGGGTCTGTAGTTGTGTTCATCTTAGCCATCCTCGTAGGATACATCACTGCTCAATCATTTACTAAACCGATTTACCTGTTGGTTTCAGCGATTAGATCCATGTCGGAAGGTCATTTGGAAGGACCAGTCAACATCAGGCAAAGGGATGAAATTGGTGTACTTGCCGGGGCCTTCAATGAAATGAGCTCAAAGATTCAGAAACAACAGAATTCACTGAAAAAGGCAGAAAAAAAATATAGAAGTATTTTTGAAAATTCGGTTACTGGTATTTTTCAGGTTACAGCAAAAGGTCGATTATTAAGTGCGAATAATTTTATGTCAACTATGTTTGGATATGCTTCATCTAAAAAGATGATGTCGTTAGTAACTGACTTTGGCATACAATGCCATATAAATCCTGAAGATTTTCATAGCATATGCAGGATATCGGAAATAAAGGAACGCATATCAAACATTGAAATAGAATTTCTAAGAAAAGACGGCAGTATATTCTGGGGTTCAGAAACAATAAGGCCTGTTCATGAAGAGAGTGGAAAAATACTTTATTATGAAGGTATTCTCGTTGACATAACCGAAAGCAAAGAAAAAGAAAAAGCAAAACGTCTGCAGAAGGCAGCGGAGGAAGAACTTGAAATAGTTGAAGCGGCCACACAGGCAAAAAGTGAATTTTTAGCGAATATGAGTCATGAAATTCGTACCCCGATGAATGCAATTGTAGGGTTATCCGGACTCGCGTTAAAAACGGAATTAACCTCAAAACAACTGGATTATCTGAAAAAAATAGAATCATCAGCGGGGTCGCTTCTTAATATTATCAATGATATCCTTGATTTTTCTAAAATCGAAGCCGGTAAAATGGACATGGTGTTTATTGATTTTACTATAGAAGATGTCCTTGACAACATTACCAGTATAATTAGTCTAAAGGCTGAAGGAAAAGGAATAGAGCTTTTATTCAATATCGAAAATGATGTTCCCAATAACCTTGTTGGCGATCCTCTTAGGCTTGGACAGGTTTTAATCAATTTGTCAAACAATGCGGTCAAATTTACTACCACAGGTCAGATTATTGTCAAAGCGGAAGTAATTGATGACTCTGAAAATAGAAGCTCTGATCAGATTTTTCTCAGGTTTTCAGTTGAAGACAGTGGTATTGGAATGAAACAAGAACAAATAGTGAATCTCTTTCAGGCCTTTTCCCAGGTAGATAGTTCCACAACCAGGAAGTATGGCGGTACTGGGCTGGGGCTTACCATTTCAAAACGCCTGATCGAAATGATGGGTGGTAACATCTGGGTGAACAGTGAATACGGAAAAGGTAGTAAATTCAGTTTTACGACTAAATTTGGATTACAGAAAGCAAAACAGGATGAAGCTAAAATCGAATGTCCTTTAGATCTTATAAATTTGTCCATACTTGTTGTAGAGAATAACCCCTTTGCAAGAGAAATTCTTTTTGATATGTTGAAATACATGGGGTTTAAGGTTAATCAAGTCGCATCGGGTGAAGAAGCAATTACCGAAATACGAAATGTTGCTTCAGATGAACCCTATCAGCTTGTGCTGATGAACTATAAAATGCCTGATATGAACGGTGTTGAAATATCCAAATTTATTGACTCGAATGAAAATCATGCTACTATTCCCAAAATTTTGATGGTACCGTCCTACAGTGAGGAGGGAATTAAAAAAGAAGCTAAAAAAGCAGGCATAACTTCATTTCTGGTTAAACCCGTTAAACAGTCCAGTCTTTTTGATGCAATTATAAAAGTTTTTAAAAAACCGGTAGACAGCAAATCTTCCATCATACGAGATTCTTATAAGATTGAAGGCCTGGAGAATATCAGATTTGCAAAACTTCTTTTGGTTGAAGATAATAGAATCAATCAGCAAGTGGCCACTGAAATCCTTGAAAACCGAGACTTTGAATTGACTGTAGTTGAGAATGGACTGAAGGCTATCGAGTGTGTACACGACAATAGATTTGACGCTGTGCTTATGGATATTCAAATGCCGGAAATGGATGGATATGAAGCGACTCGTGTTATTCGAAAAGATGATCAATTCAAGGATCTTCCAATTATTGCCATGACAGCCCATACTATGGCGGGTGAAAAGGAGAGATGCATCAATGCTGGTATGAACGATCATGTACCAAAACCTATTGATCCCAAATCATTATTTTCCGCCCTGGTCAAATGGATACCACCCATGGAGTGGTCAATGATAACGAAAAGAGTCGAAAAAACTGATGAAAACGATTCTAAAATCGAATTTCCAGCTCATTTGGCAGGGCTCAATATAGATTCTGCTTTGAATAAAATTGGCAGAAATAAAAAGTTGTATAAAAAAGTATTAAATGATTTCTATACGGACCATGCTGATTTTTTTGATAAATTCTCAGAGGCTTATCAAAAAGGCCGATTGGATGAAGCAAAATATTTGATTCACAATATGAAGGGAGTATCCGGAAGTATTGGAGCAGAAGATTTATATGAGATTTCCACTGAAATTGACTACTTAATCAAAAATCACCAGTCAGATGAGACAGACATCAAATTCAGACTGCTTGAGAAGGCATGCAGCATAGTGTTTAATTCCATTCATGATTTTATAGAATCCGATATCGCAAAAGACAGGGATATAAAAGATAATGAACCGGATGTTAATAAACTATTGTCCACATTGAAAAAGACTGATGAACTTCTATCACAGTCCTATCCTGAATCTGAGGATCTTTTCGATTCAATAGCAAACGATTTGATATTACTTGGATTTGAAGATCTGTCTAAAAAAATGGCAGAACAGATTGCTGATTTTGAGTTTGATGAAGCAAGAGAGATATTGTCCGGATTAATGAATGAATTAAAAAGCAAATACAGGAGATAGCCTTATGGATCAACGTATATTAATCGTTGATGATGAAAAGATCATTATAAATATCCTGAGAGGAGCTTTACAATCGGACTATTTAATTCAAGCCACTAAAAACAGTGACAAAGCTTTGGAAATTGTCGCAGAGTCACCTCCTGATTTGATTCTCCTTGATATTAATATGCCTGGAATGAACGGCTATGAAGTCTGTCAAAAACTGAAATCTTCTGAGCAAACAAGTGATATACCGATTATTTTTATTACCGCTGCATCCGAAATTGCAGATCAGGTAAAAGGTTTTGAAATGGGAGCAGTTGATTATATAACAAAGCCGATTATTCCAGCTATTGTCAAAATAAGGGTTCAGATTCATCTTAAAATGAAAAAACAACAGGATATATTAGCTAATCTTGCTACTATTGACGGTTTGACCCAAATACCTAACAGGCGACGTTTTGATGATGTTTTTGAAAGAGAATGGAAGAGGGGACAACGCAATGGAAAAACGTTGTCATTGATATTAATGGATATTGACCATTTTAAAAAGTTTAATGATAATTATGGCCATCAGGCCGGAGATGATTGTTTAATCAAAGTGGCTGCTGCACTGACATCAGCCTGTAGGAGAGGCACAGATCTTCTTGCCCGATATGGAGGTGAAGAATTCGTATCAATATTACCAGATACCGATTCTGAAGAAGCTGTTAAAATTGCAGGATTGATGAGAAAAAAACTGGAATTAATGAATATTACACATGAATTTTCATCAACCGCTGACTTTGTAACCATCAGTCAGGGGATAGTGTCGATTGTTCCATCAAAACAATTGACAATAAATCAAGTGATTGAAATGTCAGATTCAGGGCTCTATGAAGCAAAGAAAAGCGGTAGAAACAAAGCTATAGTAAAGACTTTTGATTAAAAAGTGAATTACAAAGCAAATACAGGAGATAGTCTTATGGATCAACGCATACTAATCGTTGATGATGAAAAGATCATTATCAATTTCCTAAGAGGCTCTTTACAGTCAGACTATTTAATTCAAGCCGCAAAAAACAGCGAAAAAGCTCTGAAAATTGCTGCGGAGTCACCCCCTGATTTAATTCTTCTGGATATCATGATGCCGAAAATAGATGGTTATGAAGTGTGTAAACGTTTAAAATCTGATGATAAAACAAAAAATATACCTGTCATATTTTTAACTGCAATGAAAGATTCTGGTTATGAAACCAAAGGTTTGGAGTTGGGAGCTGTCGATTATATAACAAAGCCTATTAACACCGCTATTTTAAAAACAAGAGTAAAGCATCATCTGGAGCGGGAAGGATATCGAAAACATTTGGAAAAACTTGTTGAAAAGCGGACAGAGGAACTTCGAATTGCCAACAAGGCCAAGGGTGACTTTTTGATGAATATGAATCATGAACTCAGAACACCTTTAAATGGTGTGCTCATGGCAGCAGAGTTGATATCGACATGTGAAACAACATATGAATTAAAAGAGGTCCAGGGTATCATCAGTTCATCCGGCAACTCTCTTTTAAATACCCTGGAACGGATATCCGATTTTACCAGATCAAAAAATGGTGAAATTGAACTTGAATCATTACCTTTTTGTTTAGATGAGGCGTTATCCGAAATTAATACCAACTTCTTTCATAAAGGAACGAAACTATATTTAAAGCCAAAAATCGATATCGATACTGGAAGTGTTCCCAACAAATATATCGGCGATGAAGCCCGTATTATCGAAATATTGAACCTTCTTTTGGAAAATGCGGCAAAATTTACAACAAGTGCTGCTGAAGCTACATTAAATATTAAAGCTATAGAAAAATCGATGGAAGAAGTTTTATTGGAATTTTCGTTAACCGATAATGGAATCGGAATTGAAGAAGCTGATTTGGAAAAGATTTTTGAACCTTTTTTTAAAGTTGATACGTCCCTTACCCGTAAATACGAAGGCATTGGAATCGGACTCTCCATATGTAAACAGCTTGTGGAATTGATGGGTGGGCAAATCCGGGTGACAAGTGAATTGAATGAAGGTAGTGTTTTTTCATTCACACTGAAATTAAAACAGGATAAAAAAGATGCATGAGAAAATAATTACCTACGGTTTAAAGGTGATTCCTTTTCCGAAAAACGTAGTATTTGATCAAAAGAACATTTATTAGAGATTTCCTTTTATTAATTTTAATATTGTTGTATTATCAATATTACTTGTTTTTGCTTATAATTCAAATAGTTTCAGACCTGTATTGCAAATAAAAAAAACTTTTGTAATTTCAAAAATCACAATTTCTCATCAGGAGATTATTATGAGGAAATGGTTCGTTATATTAAGTATAGTATTGTTTATTTTTCCAGCTAATTCAGAAGAAATTAATGTGGCAACAGAAATTGCCCCCCCTATCAGATGAGAGAAAATGGTAAACTTGTAGGGCTCTCTATTGAACTTTTCCATACAATTCAGAAAGAACTGAAGATAAAAAATAGAATACATGTTTATCCCTGGGCAAGAGCATATAAGCTTGCAACTGTAGAAAAGAACGTTCTAATATTTTCTATAGCCAGAGTTCCTTCAAGAGAGAAACTCTTCAAATGGGCAGGTAAAATAGTGAGAATTAAACAGGATTTTTACAAATTAAAGTCAAACAAAGATATTAATATTAACTCTATTGAAGATATAAAACCTTTTAGGGTCGGAGTTCCCAGAAATGATAGCAGGCATCAGTTTTTAATAAAAAATAATTTTAGAAAAATACATACTGTTATCAGACAACAACAAGCTGTAAAAATGCTATTTAAAAACAGGGTGAATTTGATTATTGAAGATCCTGCGACTTTGTTTTATCTCACAAAGAAGTCAAACCTCGATCCTTTAAAACTTGAAAATGTATATAGTATTAAAGAGATGGAGGTTGATCTCTATTTTGCTTTCAGTAAGAAAACATCAGATCATATCGTTAATCAATTTAAATTTGCATTTGAAAAAATCAGGCAAACCAGTGCCTATAATAAAATCATGAAAAAATATGGTTTGATAAAGGGAACCTCTAATAATTAGGATTTTGAATGAAATACAAGGCTGAGGAAAAAATAACGGGTTGATTTTACTACAGTTCTTTTTTTCAAAAACGCAGTAGTTCGCTCAAAAGACAGTTATTAGAGATTCCCTAAAGTGAGTCTGAAATTTGATGTGATGTACTGTTACACATTTAAATCTATCTTCTTCGCAAATTTGATATCAGGGAAAATACCCATGGACGAAACCCGATAATAACTCCTGTGCTGTTTCTGTCTTTAAGAGGAAGAAAAGTATCTTCTTCAGCAAGTGCATTGAATTTTTTAGTAAACTTATCGAGCTCCTTAATTATAATCTTAAGTGATTTTTTTGAGAACTGGCCGGTGGTAAAAATAAACCTTTCATTCAGTTCTTTAAAAGAATGGTCAAAAAAATCATCGCTGATCATTTTCTTATAATAATTCCATATCGGACCGTCTATCTTCCATAAAGTATTTTTAGAAACCAGTAGTTTGAAATTATTCTCAGGCCGAAGTTCGATTAATTTAAACTTATCAAGTTTTAACATCATTCCGGTGATCTCAATTTCATTGAAATCATATTCTTCTAATATCAATGATAAAGGCCACCCATGCATTAAAAAGTATAAAAGAGTCATCAGTTTAGGGTTTTCTGCAAGAATTCGTTCCTGTTCAGTTGTGAGTTCCTGATTTTTTTTATCAATCGATTTTTTATAGAGAAGAGCAAGTTCATAAAAATCAATATCAAGAAAACTGCAAATTTCCTCAACTCTTTGAAGGGAAATATTCTTTACTGAAAACATTCTTTTGATAGTAGGTTCACTTAAATCAAGCTCATTTGCAAGATCAAGATAAGTGTATCCCTTTAGCTTTAACTGTTTTTTTAATGTTTCAATTAGTTTTGATGTCTGATTCATATCTTTGCTCACTTTCAAATACCATAAGTATTAATATTTGATACTTTACAAAATACACTTTTTAATTAGATCTTTATAATATAGTGTATTGTACAAATGTAGATAAATTCGTCAAGTATTAATTTTTCATATACTCAAATGACAAACCGGAGGTTTAAATGGCACTTCTAAGAGGAAATGACTATATTGAGAGTCTGAAGAGAATCAACCCGGAAGTATATATCAGAGGAAAAAAAGTAGAAAAAATATACGAACATCCAATGTTCCGTCAAACAATAAACCATATTTCAGCAGGTTACGAATTAGCACATGATCCTTTATACAAAGAACAGGCTGTTGTCTTTTCAGAAATATCAAATGAAGAGATCCCAAGACTTCAAATGCATATTCAAAAAACTAAGGACGATCTGATAAAAAAAGCGATCCTGACAAGAGAAATCAGCTCTCAAAGAATTTGCTCAGGGTGCATGTCAAATATGCTTTCCGTTACATATGCAATGATTCATGATATAGATTCCATGCATGGAACCGACTACTTCCCGCGATTTGAAAACTTTATTAAAAGAATTCAAAAGAATGGAGAACTGATTGCATGGGGAATGATGGACCCCAAAGGAGACAGAAAGCTTCCCCCTTCGAAACAACCTGAATCAACTGATCTTAAAATTGTTGCAAGAAAAAAAGATGGAATAGTGGTAAATGGAGTAAAACTTCATACAACTTTCGCTCCCTGTGCCCATCATGTTGTGGCTGTTCCATGCAGGGCTCTTTCAGAAGACGATAAAGATTTTGCTGTTTCTTTTGCAGTTCCTATTGACACTCCGGGAATCAAAATGATCGCAAGACCTTCACCTGGACCATCTCATGAGGTTTCAATTGAAAGTCCCTTAAGCTCAAAATTTCTTGGTGTTGAAGCAATGACAATATTTGACAATGTCTTTATTCCAGAAGAGAATATTTTTATGTGCGGGCAATGGGATATTGCAGCTAATCTTCCCTTCTATTTTGCTTCTTTGCATAGACAGTCAAAATGTGCATGCAGTGCCGGACATGCCGACCTTTTTGCAGGAACAGCAGCTCTTTGCGCTGAAGTAAATGGTCTGGGAACTGAAGTATCCCACATAAGAAACAAAATTACAGATATGATTATGAGTGCAGAAACCGCATTTGGGTGCAGTCTGGGTTCAGTAGAAACCGGATTCACACATCCATCCGGAGTATATTTTCCAAATGCTGTTATTGCTAATTCAGGGCTTAATTCGATTCGTTCCTCAATTGGAACACATATTTCACATCTCCACGATATAGCAGGAGGCTTAATAGCTACAATGCCAACTGAAGCAGATTATAATAACCCTAAATTGAAAAAATATATAGAATCTGCACTGAAAGGAAGCAGTAAATACACAACAGAAGAAAGATTCCGCGCCCTCAATCTGGCGCAGGATCTTGCTGCTTCAAGGTTAACCGGCACAATATTAGGATTTACAATAAATGCCGCAGGTTCACCCGAAACAAACAGAGTCGTGGTAAACAGGTTGTACGATCTTAAAAAAAGGGTAGATATTTCTAAACAGATAGCTTCAATTGAAATTTAAAAAAGTCATGCCAATTTACAGGGTGTGCATTTTATGCACCCACAAATTCATCTTTATATTTTTTGTAACCAACAAGAATAAAGACGATATATAAAGCAAATAACAGATAGAAATTATAGAAGATATCTATATAGTGATACCATTTAAACTGGATAAAAATATTATAAAACACAGACATTGTTAATAGAAATATTATTGAATGTATAGCTGTAGCAATTTTAGCTAACAACAAGAATGATTTATCTCTTTTTAAATAATATTTAACGGAAAATGCCCATAAAACAGTTAAAATTAGATGAATAAAAGGTGCTAAATCATATAAAAAAACTCTTAAAAAAAGCTCAAAATCACCATCAGCAATTGAATCAAATAGATATGTTAAATGATGATAAGAGAAATAATAAAAATTTCTAAGAGTCATATACAAATGCATTATAGCGAATGCAATAAGAATTGAGGAAATATTATTAAAGCTTATTTCCTTTCGTTCTGAATTGTGTGACTTATTTATATTTTTTGTTCGTGGAATTGCTGGTGGTGAATTATAATTTTTATTACTTTCTATTCTGTTTTTGTTTTTTAAAGGAATGGGTGGAGGAGTTATATCAGGTACATCTCTTATTCCATTTTCAATGGAAGGTTTTTGAACATAAAGATCTCTATTACTTTCAATATTCGAAGCTTTATTTATGGAATTTTCACTTTTGGTTTGATCACTTTTTAAAGAGTCATATAAATTATCAGATCTTTTATTAAGGGCTTTTTTAATTTGTTGCTTTCTTTTATCCTGAATCTCTTTTAATCTATCCATAATTCCTCATAAAATTATTTTGTATTATAAGCTCTTTAAAACATCTATTTTTAAAAGTAACTTTATCTTTTTCTTTAAAGAAATATCAACTATTTTAAACAATTTATCTCATACTATTAAATAATCAATGTTTGGTAGAGTACTTTATGCAATAAAAAAGGCAATCTGGATTCCCCATGATTGCCTTTCTTTTTTTATGAATTCCAAAGAGGAACTTTATTCCTCTGATTCATTTTCATCAATTCTTGCATCCATAACGACTCTTCCCCAACCACCACATTTAACACCAACATCGCTGCAACTGGTTTTTGAAAAAGCAAGTTTTGCAGGACTTACACCTGCAATCATAAGTTCCTGAAGACTTTTAACCAATGCGCCCATTGGAGTAAGTGCAAAAATACATAATTTTTCAGGACTCTCTTTACCGATCAAATTACCCGACATGTCAAACAAAAAACGATCACCTTTTTTGTACTGACTGGCACAACCATGGGCTTCTGTTATCTCTATGATAATTTTTTTATTTATAATAGCAGGAACCCTTGAGATTATTAATTCGTTACTCTTGTTCTCCATAAACATCTTAATATCATCTTCATTGTCATATTTAAGATGACCTTTACAAAACTCTAACATAAATTCGTTTACAGACATTTTAATAGCTCCTTTTTGTTAATTTGAATGTTGTTCCCTTAAGGGAATCTCAAATAACTGCTCTTTTGGCGAAATACTTTGTTATTTCCAAAAAAAACTGTAATAAAAATCGGCTCGTTATTTTTGGAAATGCCTTGCATTTCATCCAAAATTCTAATTATTAGAGGTTCCCTTAAGTTTTTTATAGCTTTTGATTTAACTTTATGTAAGTGTCATAAACGACAAAAGAAAGCTTGATACCGTCATAAATAAGGGACATTATTAAAATGAAAAAAGTTACGATTCTGGCTCTTGAAGATGCCTCAGGAACAACAATTACCGGTCCCCTCGATATATTTCATCTGGCAGGTGTGCTATGGAACCACAGTATGAATATCAAGCTTAACCCGCAATTTGAGGTTGAGATTGTCACAACTGACGGAAAACCTGCAAAATGCTTGAACAGAGTTTTTATCACACCTCACAAATCAATTGATGAAGTAAAAGAAACTGATCTCATTCTTATCTCTTCAATTGTAGATATCGACAAGGCATTGAAAAGAAACGGAGATGCTATTGACTGGCTTCTAAAACATCACAAAAATGGTGCTGACATTGGAAGCGTTTGTACCGGAGCATTTTTTCTTGCTGAAACAGGGTTGCTTGACTATAAAAAAGCAACAACCCACTGGGGATACATTAACGAATTTAGAAAAAGATATCCTAAAGTAAATTTAATCCCTGAAAGAATGGTTACAGATGAAGGAAGTGTACTTTGTTCAGGTGCATCAAACGCATGTTTTGACCTTTCTGTTTATCTGGTTGAAAAATATTGTGGTCATGAAATTGCCGTTCAATGTGCAAAGGCTTTTATACATGATATGGGGCGAACTCTTCAAACACCTTATACCGCTTTTAAATCCCAGAAAAACCACAGTGATGAACTTGTTATTAATATTCAGGCACATATTGAAAACAACTTTAAATCGCCCTTTAAAATTGAAGAAGTATCAAAAGATTACGGAGTAGGTAGAAGAACTTTAGAAAGAAGATTCAAAACTGCAACCGGAGACAGCCCAACAGCATATTTACAACGGGTCAGAGTTGAGGCCGCGAAAAGGTTTCTCGAAACCAATAACAAGTCCTTTGAAGAGATAACATGGGATATAGGCTACGAAGAAACCAGCTTCTTTCGAAAAGTTTTTAAAAAGCACACTGGCTTAACCCCCGGCCAATACAAAAGCAAATTTCAGAGAATGGTAATATAAGGGAACCTCTAATAAATAGTATTTTTATTGAGATTAAGCCGTACCTCATATTTTATCATTTTACTTCCTGTGGAATGTTTTTACCATACCCTCAAGGAGTTCAGCCTCTGATGAGAGAGCTTTCGTAGCAGAAGCAGTTTCCTGAGCAATGGAAGAATTTTGTGAAACAATATTACTAACCATTGTTAAACCATTATTTACTTCTCCCAAGCTGCTGGTCTGCCTTCCTGATGCTAAACAAATTTCACTAACCAGATCATTAGTTTTCCCCACACCATCCTGAATTTCACTAAGAATTACAGCTGTTAAATCAGTGCTTTTAACCCCATTTTTAACCTCAGCTATTGTTGCCTGAATCAGATTAGTAGTATTGCCGGCTGCTTCAGCACTTCGTGCAGCAAGATTCCGTACTTCTTCAGCAACAACGGCAAAACCTTTACCATATTTACCAGCTCGTGCAGCTTCCACAGAAGCATTTAAGGCAAGTAAATTAGTCTGAAAAGCTATTCCATCAATTAACTTTACAATTTTTGAAACATTGGAACCGGCTTTATCAATTTTGTTAATAGATTCTTTCATCTCTTCCATTTGCAGAGCACCTTTATCTACATTACGAAGGGTTTCTGTGGATATTTGTCTCACAAGTTCTGCATTTTTATTATTTTCTATGGCCTGGGTTTCAATATTATTTAAAGTTAAACTAATTTCTTCAAGAGATGAAGTTTGTGAGGTTGCACCATTTGACAAATTTTCTCCTGCTTCCGATAAAGAAGAGGTTCCTGTGTTAATCTGTTTTATTACTGAGGTAGCTTCTTCTATTAAATCATCACTTTTCTGACCTATAATTAACAGGTTTTCAGATGTTTTTTTTAAATTTTCAACTGCAACCTCTGATTTCAAACGCATTATTTCAGAATATTTCTGTACTTTCTTGCGCATTTTATCAAAAAGTACACAATACAATAATATAAAAATTATAAGTCCATTGTGAATAATAAGCTGAAAAATATCGATTTGGCCCTCAGTAAAAACTTCCTTAACAGGGAACTGAAAACCTGTTGTTTCTATTAAATAGATCCCGGTAACAGCTGATATTGAAAGGACACCCCAGATAATCCCATTGGTTGAACCATTTAAAATCACAGCGATTACCGGAATTGATGCAAGCCACGATGTATTTGGTGCTGTTACTCCACCAGTGGTTGCACTGAGTAAAACCTGAATAGAGTACATCCCAAATACTATCATATTCCCAGTCAGTCTCAATGAACCAATAACTTTTAAAATGAACAGACAAAAAAAACTGTAAAAAACACCTGATAAAATTATATTCCCTCCCCAGTAGTGACCGAAAACGAAATAGAGGATACTAAAAAGTGAGGCTGCAAAAAAAAGAACAATTGTCATGCCGACTATAAGCTTTACATGTTCATTTTTCTTAGGATTTTTTTTAAAACGATCGGGCACGAAATAGTTAAAGAGATGAACATTATTCATAATCTCACCTAAACAGTGGATGATTAACTGAAAAACTATTACTTAAGGGAATCTCTAATAATTAGAATTTTGATCGAAGTACAAGGCATTAGAAAAAATAACGAGGCGATTTTACAACAGTTTTCTTTTTCTAATAACACAGTAATTCGGTCAGAAAGCAGTTATTCGAGGTTCCCTTAAATTATGATAGCTGTTTTTTTAAATATCATTTTAATACCAAAGTAATAATCATTACAACACATAATTGAGAAAACATGTTATCCAGAATGCTGATAATATTATTAATATTATATTTGTTATCGTGCGGGTCAAAGGTTGTGTGTTTTTAATATCTTCAGATTGACATAACTCAGACATATTTATCATATATATTAATATGTTATAAACTAATATGTTTTGAATAAATATCATAATAGTGTAATATGGAGTTATGGGAATCTAATAACTGCTCTTTTTGCGAAATACTTCGTTATTACCAATAAAAAACTGTAAACTTTATAAAATTAAAGCTTTTTATAAACGAATCATATCGTTATTTTTTGTCATGCAGAGATTTTATAAAACTAAAAGCTTTTATAAACGCTGTATTTCATCAAAAAATTCTAATTATTAGAGGTTCCCTTATATATTACATGCTCACCATATAAATTGAACCCTCGGCCAAGTAAGGTTCTTTAGATGAAAGAGGTAATCATGAAAAAAATAAAAGTAGGATTATTTGTGATTATTTTAGGATTGTTTGCATTAAATACAATCGCAAAACCCCTCAAAATATCAACAACATACTGGCCACCCTATACTGATGTTGACAATAGGGAACATCCCGGAATTCTTGTCGAGGTTGTTAAAGAAGTTTTTGCATTAATGATACAGGATATTATTATTTATAATCGGCCATGGAAAAGAGCTCAATATGAAGTCAAACAAGGGCTGGTAGATGCTTTATTCGGTGCTGCTTATACGGAAGAGCGAAGTACATACAGTATTTATCCTGAAGAATCAATTGGTGGTTTAATGTATGTTTTTTTTATTCTTGAAGAGAAAAAACATACTTTTGAATTTAATTCTTATGCAGATCTCAAGGATTTAAACATAGGAGTAGTTGGAGGCGCAGCTGTCACTAAAATAAAGGAATTCAAAGAAGCTGGAGAAAAATGGAAAAACCTTGATCCTGTAATTGGACAACAATCGATTGAAATGAACCCTTTGAAGCTCCAGGGGAAACGTATCGATTGTTATGCCGATGGTTTAATGCCCGGATTGGAAATAATAAAAATTCTTGAAAAAAAAGGGAAGTTAATCAAAAAAATTATTCCTTATAAAAAAAAAACAATTAAGGTAACCGAACTATATCTTATTTTTAGCAAAAAAGCTGGCTACACAGATAGCACCCTGATTATACAGGAATTTACAAAATACCTTAGGAAGTTTAAAAAAAGTAGAAAATATTTAGAAATAATGAACAAATACCATTAAACTGAAGTTGTTTATAAGCTTAGTTTACAGAGTTACGAAACTGCAACATATGTACAGATGCCTGAAACTAACCAGAAAACAATCCATGATAAATGTTTGAATCTGGAAAATCCGGCAGAGATAATACCAGGGAACCTCTAATAATTAGAATTTTTGATGAAAAACAAGGCATAACAAAAAATAACGGGTTGATTTTACTACAGTTTTATTTTTGTTATATCTGTGTTTCGCAAAAAGATCAGTTATTAGAGGTTCCCACCACTTATACCAAAAACTATTGCAGTAACTATCAACACAGATTTCTTATGATTACTGTTTGGGTCGGCAAGAACAAATAATACAGCTGCATATCCCCACCATGCTATAGTTGTGAGGTGCCCAGGCAAAGCGTAAAACCCTTTTTGTAAACCAATCGCTACCAAATAATTTTGGAATATTATCTCTGCGAAGAAGTCTTATCAATATATATTTCTCTCCAAGAAATGAGTGCGCTATACCTATAAACACTAACAATGATGCAGCTATTTGATATGTTGAACCTTATGCACCAATAATAAAAACACAAAAAAAGGCAATCGTATTTTCTCCTAATTGTCTTTTATCCATGTGTCCATAAAATGTATTCTACAAAAGCTACGAAGCTTATCAAAATCGGTTTATCAAACTTTTCAAAAGTTTGGAACTCAATAGAACAAACATGGTTTAGGTTTGTTCGCTTGCAGAGGACTTGTTTGTTATATATTTTTTGGCATTTATCCTGATTGGTTTGCAAGTGAATTCTATGCCATTAGTTTCATTTTAATCTTTTTCCAAGCTGATAATGGTAAAGAGATGGGACTTTGATTCCTTTTTGGTTAATCCCCTCAATGTAGGCATTCGGGGAGTAATTGAGTCTGATAGCTGATTTCACTCCTCTTAAGCCTACTAATCTTGCACCTGGAGCATTTTTACAGGATATTTTCAGCCCTTTGTTTATCGTAATATTCCAGAAAGTATTAAAAAGTCCTGCCACAGGATACCAGTTTTTAGCACCACCGTGACGAAATATCTGAGAACCATCGTTTACAGTGATTTTGTCAAAAAGATTCTGATGGTTCAGACCGCAATGCTGATCAAGGCGACCTGTCTTAATATGGCCGTTTGAAAATACACAAAGTTTAGCTCCTGTACTTAAGCTGGGATCATGCAATGCTTCTGATTCAAATTTAAAATTGGTGGTAAGCATTCCATAGGAATTACTAACGTGAACGCTGTAGTGGCTGGTTCTCCCGGTAACAACAATACTGTCAATTGTTACGTTTTTACATCGACTTGAAAGGACAGCAGCATCAGTATTATGAACCTTAACATCTTTGACCCAGGAATGGGCAAGATCCATGAGGTAGAAAGCATTGAATCCATCCTCAATATGGTGGCCTGCATACTTCGTATCAGGAAACTCTATTCTAAAGTGCTCAAAACCAACATTTTTAAGGTATAGCCTGTGTTTAAGAACAGGAACCCATCTCCCACGCAGATCATGTAACAGAGGTTCCTTGATAATCAATAACTTCCCATTCACTTCTGTTATGGTCACAGATTGTCTGATCAAAGGTTTTGCCGGACTTTCATACAAGCGCACACCTGTTTTAACAGGATCTTTTCCAATGATGTGCCTAAGAAGAGAACTGTCTTTACCCTCTTTATTGAACCATTGGATCTCCACAATATCACCAGCTTTGATTTTAGATGGAGAGGAGGCAAGTAGAATCTGATGCTTACCACGCTTTCCATTTTTTATTGCATAACGGCCTTTATAACGGGATTTACCCCCATGCAATCCTGTCCAGATAACCCCGCCCATCCATGAAAAAAGCGAATACAGTTTCCCTTTGACACGCTTGTTATTTTTTATCAGATAGTCTTTATGTCGTTCCAAAGATTTCGGTTGATGCATATCTTTAAGTGGTTTTGGTATGAACATAGTCGTGCCGTTTACTCCACTTCCCGAGCCTTGTAAAACAAAATTACTTCTTTTGATGAAAAGAACCCGGGTGACAATAAAGCGGCCCTTCGGGAATCTAAGTACAACGGTTCCCGGCATAGTTTTAGCCGCAGCTATTGCTGTCAAAATAGCAATTGTATCATCTTTATTATCATTTGGAATTGCACCATAATCTTTAACATTCAAAGTGGGTGTAAGATCTGGAAGTTTCGCCTCGCCCCACTTATAACCAGCATACGAATAATCTGGAAGAAAATCTTTACTATCAGGTTTAAGAATTTGTGGAAACCATGTTCTTGAAGATTCTGCATATGAATAATTATTCAGGATACTAAATAGCAAAATAATTATCAGGATTAGTCTTTTCATTTTTTACCTAATTTTTTATTATTAGAGGTTCCCCACAGTAATTGTAATACCTTTACCCAAATTACTATCAATTGACGCCCTTGATTCATCTGCAATGCTAAGACAAGATCTTTCATTTAGTTTGAACTCCACAAACCATTCCTTAGAAGTATTTATCTTAAGGCCAAGCTTTGTTTGGTAAAAGGAAACCATCGCTTTCCATTTTCTACAATATAAAATCGTGTTGGAAGTTTTAATTTCCATTCTTTTTTCCTTTACTTCTTTATCTGATAACACGAACAATTTATTTATCAGGCAGGTTATTCATTAAAAAATTTACAGAGTTCAGACCCATCACTTTTGATATATCAGTTTTGCTCAAACCTGCCTTTATCAACTCCTGGGTAATTACTGCAATCTCTGAGGTATCAAAAGATGTTTTCACAGATCCATCAAAGTCAGAGCCAAGCGCTACATGATCCACACCCACGAGATTTATTGCATATTGTATTGATGCTGCAATATTTTTAGGAGATGTGTTTCCGATAGCTCCCCGCCAGTAACCAATCCCAATTAATCCACCTTTTTTAGCGATCTCTTTCATAAGATCATCGGAAATATTTCTGGGACCTTTATACTTCCCATACATCCCGGTATGGGAAATAACCACAGGTTTTGTACTTAACTTCAAAACATCTTTAACCACACCAGGAGAAGAGTGAGCAAGGTCAATTATAATCGACAACTCATTTAACCTGCGAACAGTTTTACGACCAAAACCGGTTAAACCTCCGCGGGAAACACCATGAAGTGACCCTCCAATTTTATTATCAAAAAAATGAAGTAAACCCATCATTCTGTATCCGGCATCATACAGAAGCTTTATATTTTCAATTTTACCATCAAGTGCGTGAAGCCCTTCAATCCCCAACATTCCAATAACAAACCCGTCTTTACCCTCTTTTTTCAGGGCCTTTCTTTTTGACAATCTACTTTTAAGCTCCTCTTTACTCTTTACCACAAATAATTTCTGAGGTTCTTCTTCAGCAAATTTGTGAAGCTTTTCTGCCTGATAAAGAGCACGCTCTGTCAGGCTGTTCCAGGTGGAAACAGGCCAGAGTTGAACCACTGAAAGTAAAGTTATATTATCAAAACCATCTGTATTTCTTTTATAATTCTGGCTCTTGGGAGATTTAGTAACCACTGTAAACATTTGGATAGCAATATTTCCTTCCAAAAGCCTTGGAATATCCACATGACCATAATTACTTCTTTTGGTTAAATCCCGGGCCCAAAGAAGAGAATCACTATGCCAGTCTGCAATTATTAAATTATCATGAATGACTTTGGTTTTTGGAGAGATCATATAAGGTTTATGCTCTACTATCTCATTCTCTGATTTTTCAACCATTGGTTGAATTTTAAATATCAGTAAACAATAGATAGCAACAATTAGAGTCGTAACAAATAATGTAACAGGCAAGATGACTTGTTTTATCATTTTTTTCCTTTATCGGGAATCTCTAATAACTGATCTTTTAGCTAAATACTGCGTTTTTTCCAAAAAGAACTGTAATAAAACCGGTTCGTTATTTTTTATCAAACAGAGATTTTATAAAACTAAAAGCTTTTATAAACGTTGAATTTCATCCAAAATTCTAATTATTAGAGGTTCCCTATCATTAATTCTTATTTACTTTCAATGTATATCAAGACATTTTCATATAGTTTTTGCAACTTTTTAAAATTCCAATTTTGTATAAGTGGATTGATAAATCGTTAATTTTTTACAATGATTGTAGGTCAGGTAGAGCTCTGCGAAACCTGACAATATCTTTTTTTTTAAATCTGAAACTTTATCTGGAATTAATTGATTAAGCCTCTGGCAGCAAACTTTTTGAAAAAAGTTTGATCAAAAATTTATGGTTATGAAGAATATTAATACCTGTAAAAGGGCAAATGAAGACACTAATCTATTACAAAGGATTGTTGACAAAAATATTTTTTTTGTAATAGATTGAACCATTGAACAAATCATTTAAATGTTCAGGAGTGTCAGATGGATGAAAATAATGAAAAATATCAGCAGATGTTATCAACCTCTTTAGAGTTGTTTGCCAAATTTGGCTACAAGAAAACAACTGTTGAAGATGTTGCAACCTCTATAAATATGACAAAAGGCAATCTCTATTTTTATGTGAAAAATAAGAAAGACCTCTACGAAAAAACCATAGATTTTGCTTTAAATCAATGGAAGGATTTTGTAAACGATGCCGTAAATAAAGAGAAGGATGTTGTTTCAAAATTTCGTATACTGGCTCAAAAATCAATAGAATATATAGAAAACAACAGAACAGTTCAGACAATTCTAATAAACGATCCTTCCATATTTACACTCTCATCAACTGAAGATCGCTTTTATAATACAAATGTCAGCGCAATGAATATCATAAAAAAGATTCTTGAACAGGGAATAGAGGAGAAGATGTTTTTCCCTGTAGATGTAGAACATATTACAGAGTATCTCTTTTCAGTTTATATAATGTTCCTGATAAAAAGTTATGTGAAATCTGATAACAGTTCCCTTAAAAAAATGTTTTCTGAAGGGCTGGAACTCACCATAAGAGGTCTTTTATTGAAGTAATAACTCAAAGTTAAAACACTCAAATAAAAGGAATAGTGTCATGACAGAATCTACTATTAAGGCCCTAAATGGCCTCAGAGATCTTTCCATGTTAAAATGGTACGTAATTCCACTTTTGGCGATAGTTTTTTACATCTATACAAAAGAGATTAAGGAAGCAAAGAAAAGTGGAAACTGGAATGCTGTTCTCGCAGGGCTAACAATTTTCGGGATCGATTTTTTCAATGAAACCTGGAATGGGTGGGTAATGGTTTTAAGTGAACGATCGGCTTTCTGGACTGCACCCGGAGATACAGCCCTTAGAACAATGATTGGGTGGAATATTGAAATTATGTTTATGTTCAGTATTATAGGAATTATTTTTTATAATACATTAACAGAAGATAAAGATATTAAAATTCTGGGATTACCCGAGAAATGGTTCTGGGCAATTGGTTATTCTGCATTTTGTGTATTTGTAGAGTGTTTCTTAAATATAGGGAACCATCTTATCTGGGAATACTCGTTCTGGAAACTCTCCTTTGGTGGTGTCTGGCTAATATTTCTTATTGGATATTTCCATTTTTTCTGTGGAGCAATATTTGTTATTACCCGGAAAGAATTAAAAACC
>JAAELO010000353.1 GCA_024226555.1 Desulfobacterales bacterium
TACACACCTTTCATTTTTTGACGCGGTTGTTTCGGATAGAAAATTCACCCAGAAAACGGCTACAAACTGCATTAGTTGGGGGAAATGGCACCTCTTGACCCCATATATTCTTGATATTTACTTACACAATGGCAGGAAATTGGTTTCACAATGCGCCATTTTGAAACCACAGCGGCCAAATGCCCTATTTGAAACAATCGCGTCAAAAAAGTGAAAGGTGTGGCCTGTGGTACCAATCGATAACCATAAATTCCATTTTTGACCATCATTAGAAGCTTCAAACTGCTTCAAAACTGGTTGCAATTTGTAGATTGAAGACTCCTCTTTAATTTCCGTTTTGAAAACTCGCTTTTAGAGAGTTCTATGGCTGTGTTGAGCCAAAACAATACAGAAAATCTAGAATTGTACACACCTTTCATTTTTTGACGCGGTTGTTTCGGATAGAAAATTCACCCAGAAAACGGCTACAAACTGCATTAGTTGGGGGAAATGGCACCTCTTGACCCCATATATTCTTGA
>JAAELO010000354.1 GCA_024226555.1 Desulfobacterales bacterium
AATTTCGTCCGATTTTATGAAGAGCCTGGATGGTTTTATCACCCTCTTCAAACATCTGATCAACATCTGTGTAGTTTAAACGATCACTGACTTTAATGATTGTGGCTTCAATTTTGTAATCAATTATCTCAAAAAGTCTGGAGATATTTATCATAACACTTATGCAGGGTCTTATTTCACCCTCTTTCAGACTACATATATTCTCAGAAAGTACAGGTGGCAGCATTGGTACCTTATCATCAGGCATATATATTGAACTTACCCTGTCAAATGCATCATCATCTATACTATCTCTTTTTGTAACGTACATGGAAACATCAATAATATGAACTCCCAGGATATAATTTTGCCCATCCTCCTGAAGGCTCAATGCATCATCAAAATCCTGTGTGGATTTTCCATCTATAGTTATACACCCAATATCGGTATAATCTTTTCGATTGGAAAAATCATAGCTGTCAAGCTTATCCGAAATGCTGTCACAGTTTTCTAAAACCTCTTTGGTAAAATCTTTTTTTACCTTGTTTCTTAAGATATCAAGATTTTCATCGATATCCCACACCCCTAATCTGACAAGTAATCTAAACAATTGATTTCCGGCGTTTATTCCAGCCCGTTCCAAAATCAATTTTGCTTCTTTAGAATCTTTCCCAAGGTTTTCATAGAGATAATAAGACTTTAAAATCGCAACTATATCTTCCATATCCTTAGGTATTTCAGGATTTGTTTCGTTTGACACTCTGTTTAACCAATTACTACCTTCTTCGATAAGTTTTTCTCTCTTTTTAGTGTTTTCAAGTTGGAGAAGAGTTGACTCAATTTTCTCCTCAGTGTTTGGAAAGAATTCATCATTATTAAACTTAAAATATATTCTATTGTCGAAAAAAGCTCTTATTACGGCAGATTCATGATCGGATGTCACTTTCTCAGAAAAACAGTACTCACTCATCTCTACGATATTGATCCATTCGGTTTCCTCTTTTAGAAGATCCCAAAGCTCTTCAATATTGATTTTTTCTTTTAAGGCACTTCTCACTGCAGCTTTTTCTTTAAGCTTTCGGATTATACTATCCCGGCCTGAATTTGTATTGATTTTTGACTTTGAAGTATGAATTATACGGCTTTGCCCGATATTGATCTCTTTATCATTCTCAGAGAGTAAGCGAAAACGTTGTTTTTTTATTTCAAGTACAACACCGACTACTATTTTTCTTTGATCGATGTATTCTATAATATTTCCAGATTCCATAAATACAATAGTTATCAAAAGCCGTATTGAAAGTCAACGCAGAGTATTCAAATATTTATATAGACAGGTACCTTAAAAAAATGATCAGAATTAATTTTTAACAAACAATTTTTATTGATTATATCCTTTAATTGAGAGATGAAAAGGTTATGAAATATAATGAGAATGAAATCACAGTTCTGGAGAGGGGAAAGGGGTGGCTTATAGTATATAAACCCCCAACTGTAAGTGTTCATAACAATCCTGATTATGACCTTGTTTCATCAATCGCAAAATTAATTAAAGATAAAAATCTATCAAAAGAGATCTCTTTTGATTCAGAATTTGGTGTAAACCCTGTTCACAGACTTGATAAAGAGACAAGTGGATTAATAGTTCTTGCTTGCAAAAAAGATGTTTTCACATATCTGTCAAATCAATTTATGGAAAACAGTGTTGGTAAAAAATATACCGCACTTGTGCATGGTAAATTGGCTAATAAAGACTGGAAAAAATGGGATTCTCCTTTATCAAAAAAAGCAGGAGGTAGAAAAAATCCAAAGGGAACCGGAAAAAAAGTTCAATGTGAAACCCAATATAGAGTAATAAAGGATTCGCAACATTACTCACTTATTGACATAAAACTTATAACGGGAAGAAAACATCAGATAAGGCGCCATGCTGCACTTTCCAAAAATTCTGTTGTTTGTGATAACAGATATGGATCAAAAAAAGCCAATGATTTTTTAAAAAAAAGTTTTGGATTTACAAGACTTTGTCTCCATTCATATTCAATATCACTTGAATTTATGGATGGTAAACATAAAACATTCGAAATAGATGCTGTTCCAGATTCAATTAATGACTTGGTTGAAAATGATTCGAAAGTTTAGGGGAATCTCTAATAACCTCTCTTTTGTTGTTATTTCCAAAAAAAACTGTAATAAAATCGGCTCGTTATTTTTTGAAATGCCTTGTATTTCATCAAAAATTTTAATTATTAGAGGTTCGCTTAGGTTATATTAGATATTCCCATAAGGGAATCTCTAATAACTGATCTTTTTGCGAAACACAGCGTTATAACAAAAATAAAACTGTAGTAAAATCAACCCGTTGTTTTTTGTTATACCTTGTTTTTCATCAAAAATTCTAATTATTAGATATTCCCATAATAGAAAAAACGCATAGATTCTTACATACATATTGAAATTCCCTGTTTGACATCAATTCTCTCAGAATATAAATAAAATAGCTAATTCGGTCATAGCTATACAAATAAAAAAATCTTAAAAAACAGAGTCAGAATTTAATGAAAAATATACTAGAGATTCCTTAATCTTAATTCTAACTCCTAATGGTGATAAAATGAATGATGCGATCCTGAATAAAGTTCAAATGCTTGCAGAACAGAACATAACTGATATTGAAAACTTCAAAAAAGATGGAAGAAAAGTTGTAGGACTATATTGTCTATACTCACCTGTAGAATTAGTTGTTGCTGCAAATGGAATTCCACTGACACTTTGTGGAACTAAAAACGATCCGATAACTGTAGCAGAAGAGAAACTGCCTCGTAATCTTTGTCCTCTGATTAAAAGCAGCTACGGTTTTGCACTTTCAGGAACATGCCCTTTTTTTAATTTTGCAGATTTTATAGTAGCTGACACAACATGTGATGGAAAAAAGAAGATGTTTGAACTAATGCAGGAGATAAAACCAGTTCATGTTCTACAACTTCCTCAAAACCAGGAAAAATCAAGCTCTCTCCCTCTTTTCAGAGGAGAGGTTGAAAAAATGAAAAGCCTTATTGAACATGAAACAAAAGTAGAAATCACAGATGATAAAATTAAAAAAGCAATTTCTCTTATGAATAGAGAAAGAACAGCTAAAAAAGATTTGATGGATCTTGCTAAACTCACACCATCTCCAATCACAGGAACTGAACTAATCACGATACTTTTTAAAACAGGTTTTTTTGCCAATAAAGAAAAAGGTATTGAGATGCTAAAAGAGATAACTTCTGAGTATATTAAAATCCATGAAGAGAAAAAAGGGCCATACAATGAGAAAACTAAAAGAATCTTGCTAACTGGTGTTCCTGTTGGATTAGGCTCAGATAAGGTTATCCGTATTGTTGAAGAAGCGGGTGGAAGTATTGTGTGTTTTGAAAATTGTAGTGGATATAAACAGGCTTTCACAGTAAATGAAGAGGAAGACCCAATCACTGCATTAGCAAAACAATATCTTGAAATTCCATGTTCAGTTATGAGTCCTAATCAAAAAAGATTTGATCTTTTGGATGAAATGATAGAAGGATTTTCAGTTGATGGTATAATTGATCTTACCTGGCAAGCCTGCCACACATATAACATTGAAGCATTTAAAATAGCTGAAGTTTTCCAGAAAGAGAAGAGGATACCACTTCTTCATCTTGAAACAGACTACTCAGAAACAGATTCAGAGCAATTACGAGTCAGAATAGAAGCTTTTCTGGAAATGATATAGAGGGGACCTCCCGGGCAGGTTTGTATAACTGCCCTTTTTTATATAGGGAATAATTGAAATAAGGAATCTAATAACTGTTCTTTTTGCGAAATACTTCGTTATTACCAGTAAAAAACTGCAAACTTTATAAAGAAAAACCTTTTAAATGAACCTGAACCGATTCGTTATTTTTTGTCATGCAGAGATTTTATAAAACTATAGCTTTTATAATCTGTATTTCATCAAAAAAATCTAATTATTAGAGGTTCCCAATAGTAAAAGTATGAGAATTTTTCTATGACTTAACAAATTCTTTAAAAGAGTCTGAAATGGATTTGTCATCAAACCTTTTCATTGGATCTTCAAGCCAGAGAGTCGTGGCGCTGTCAACAAGGTTTTCAGATATTATACCAGTAAACACAGAATCATTCATCAAGGATGTGGCCATGGTATTGTTAATCATCTCTTTTCTTAGAAGAATACTTAACCTTCTCATCTCTAACTTCTCAAATTTTTTGACTTTGGTTCTGGCTGATTCAAGGTTTGAAATTGCTGATTGATCTCCAGGATTTTTTCTTAAAAAATCGTTATTTCTTATTATATCAGCTATGTTTCTCCTGATCAGGTTATACTCTTTTTTGATATATTTATTTTCAGAATTCATATAGATTGCGATGTTCTTTTGAAGTTCTCGAATCTCTTTGACCATCTCCACAATGCTTCTGCAGGTTATTTTATATTTATAACCAACACTACGATACTCTTTATTCATATATTTTTCAGCCTGAACAATAAAATCAAGTATTTCACTATACAACGACTTGATCCTTTCAATATAGACCTGATCAACATCTATAGCTTCATTTTTAAATGTTCTTACAACTGTTTTCATCTCCTCATCTGACCAAACTTCGTGCCTGTGAAGTCTTAAAGATTGTACCATAAGATGGGACACACTATCGTATAGATGTTCTGTTTCTTTGTGAATTGCAATAAGTGCAGCTAATGGAATTTTAATTACTTCAAGGTCGAGATATCGAGGCCTTCCCCTTCTCTCTCCTTTAAAAATAAAAAGTGTTTCCAGAAACTTAACCAGCCTTGCTGTAAATGGAATGATTAAGGCAACACCAAGGATATTGATAATTGTATGAAAAAGGGACAGTTTCATTGCTATATCATGTTCCGCAATACCAACAAAGTTACTGGCAAAATCAACAAGGTCTTTTAAAAGATAAATAAAAACAATTGCAAAAAAAGCCATTAATGTTTTGAAGATGAAATGGGCGACTGCAAGTCTTTTACCATTTGCATTTGATGCAAGAGACCCTAATATTGCAGTAACAGTTGTTCCCACATTTGCACCTATTGCCAGGGACAGTGAGTTTATGTATTCAACCTGGCCTGAGGCTACTGCGGTAATAATCAGTGCGATTGTCGCACTGCTTGACTGGATTATAATAGTCATGGCGGCGCCAATAATAACATATATGGCAACTCCCAAATACCCATCCATGGCAAACCTGGCGAGGTCAATTCCACTTTTAAGATTTTCAAAACCATCTTTCATATAGGAGATACCAAGAAAAATAAAACCAAGTCCTAATAGAATGTTTCCAAACCCTTTGGTAGTATTCTTCTTAAAGAACAGAAAAAGGACACCAAAAATAATCATTGGCATTGCATAGTTTGAAATCTTTATCTTAAGACCAAATGCAGAAACAATCCATGCGGTTGCAGTAGTTCCAATGTTAGCTCCAAATACAATTCCAATTCCATTGGAAAGAGCGAGGAGTTCAGCTGATAGAAACGATATTGTAATTACGCTTATTAAAGATGAACTCTGAACAATTGCAGTGGCTATAAACCCACTGAAAATTGACTTTGGAAGAGTATTTGTTGTCTTTTTGAGTATCTTCTCAAGGGCTCCGCCTGTAAACATCTTAAAACCATCTTCCATGAAAATCATTCCAACCATAAAAATAGCAATACCAGTAGCTATGGTTGCGAAATCATTGCTAAATGTTATGCTGTAACCAAGTAATAGAAATACAGGTAAAAAAATAAATTTACGAACCATCAAAATACTCCTGTTTCAAGTACTTAAAATGAGGGTTTTCAAACGAAGTTAATGGTCAGAGATGAGTTATTATTACTTTATTATAGAGGTTTTCTGGCAAAAAGGCAAATTCAGTTAATAATTTGCACCTTATTTAGGCTTTCCTAAAATAAATAACAGTTGAATTTTTAAAACTTTTCGATCTATACTTTTTTTTGAAAAGTATGGTTTCTTTAAATTAGCATGAATCTGGAGGAATAGATGGATATTGCCCAAGATGTATCTGATATAGAATCTTACGATGGGATAACTTCAAAATTAACTTTTTTTACAACACCGAATATTCAAAATAAACCTGTCATTGTTTGTCTTCCAGCAATGGGTGTTCCAGCTTCAAAATATGAAAAACTTGCAATTAGTCTTGCAAAGTCAGGTCTTAATTCAGTAACAGCAGATTTAAGAGGAATCGGAAAAAGTTCAGTTCGTGCAAAAAAAAATAATTTTGGATACCATGAGATGGTAGAGTATGACTGGCCATCAATTATTTCTGAAGTAAAGAATAAATTTCCTGAAAACCAGCTTTATCTTCTTGGACACAGCCTTGGAGGCCAGCTGAGTGCTTTATATGCAGCAATAAATCCAGATAATATTGACGGATTAATTTTTACAGCAGCTTGTTCCATCCATTTTAAAGGATGGGATTTCCCCAAAAACATCGGTATTCTTATTGGTACTCAGACAGCTCGTCTTATTACTGAGATAAAGGGCTATTTTCCCGGAAGAAAACTTGGGTTTGGAGGAACAGAATCCAGGCAGGTCATTAGGGACTGGTCAAGAGTTGCTCTAACCGGTAAATATAATATTGAAAACAGCCCCCACAATTTTGAGAATATGTTTAAAAACTTTAAAAAGCCCATTCTTGCCCTGTCTTATGAAGGGGACCATTTTTCACCTGAAAAAGCTGTCCATAAGCTATGTAATAAACTTGAAAATTCAGATATTACATATAGGCACTTAACACCTGAAGATCTCAACACAGATAAACTAGATCATTTTTCTTGTATGAGATTAACAGATGATCTTTCACCAATTATAAAAGACTGGGTATTAAATTAGTTAGAAACTTCCTATATTTAAGTCCAAACAGATTTAAGGGAACCTCTGATTATTAATATTTTGATGGAATACAAGGCATTTGTGAAAATAACGAACCGATTTTATTACAGTTTTTTTTAGTTATAGTGGGATAGTTTAGGATATAACTATTAAATAGGACACACCTGTTTTTTAAAGGACTAAATAATAAATTCCATACAATCGGAACTTACAAAATCCATAAGATGCATATCAAGATTCAGCTTTGAGAGTTTTTCACCAACACCAATAAATTTGTAACCAATATCTTTTGCAGCTTTAACATCCCATTCACCATCTCCGATATAGTAATAGTCTTTAAAACTGTTGGTTTTGTAATATGATTTTGCTTTCTCTTCAGCAAGCTTCATGATCTTAACTCTATCATAACTGTCGTTCGAAGATGCAAAAGGAATCTCTTTCAGGTCAAAACCACTTTTTTCAAGTTTAAAAAGGGCGCTTTCCTGCCACCCACCTGTTGCAATTGCAACAGCAACATCATCTTTTTCTATCAAGTGATTGATTAAACTGTTTGCACCATTGATCTCTTTAAAGTTACTTTTATCATGATTATACAAATTTTCAATATATGAAACGAAGGCATTTTTAACACCTTCCTCCTCACCTTTTGTCATATCTCTTTTTTTGTCTGTTTTAACAATCTCATTTAAAATCCCGGAATCTGTGACATATTTGTAATCTCTCCAATCTGTGGAAAAATTATCAATTTTAAGAACACTCTGTACAGCTTTTTGGAAGAGCTCTTCATCATAGGCATATGATTCTGTCAAAGTCCCATCTATATCAAACATCACAAGTTTCATTTTTCCCTCCAAATGATATTCTCTTCAAGGCACTGTATAAAGAAAGGATTATCTTTATCAAAACTCCCTTTAAAATTTTTCAGATAGTTATCTTTTTCATCTGATAACTCTTTTTCTATTATTTCATTATCAGCAACATAAAATATATAATTTTGTAAATCTTCATTTAGTATATCTGAAAGATCATATAGATCAATAATTCCTTCATTTATCAGGTTTAAAATTTCATATGGGTTATGATTAAAAGTAACAAAAAAGGAATCCGGATTTAAGAAAAACTCATTGTCTCCTTCTTTTACGTTCTCCTCCTCCATCAAAAACGCTGTGTATCCAAAATATGCAGCAATATCTGAAGCAATTATACCCTCTTTTATTTTACCCTTTTTAACAAAAACATCTTCCAGAAAATCCCTCTGGATATTAACGATGGAGTCTCCTTTAATATCTTTAAATGATTGTTCTTTTTCTATAAGATAATTACTGAACTCTTTGAAAAATTGTGAGGGGTTAATATCAAGAGAATTAACAATTATTGAAAACCATGGAACAGCTTTTCCCTGGCTATAAAAAATATCACAGGCTTTTGCTATATAGTCAGCTTCTTTTAGATCGTCCCTTGAAAACTCTTTAGATTCAATAACTCTGTATGGATTTTCCTTCTCAAAAGTTAATCCAAAACCATCTGCCGTTTCAAAAAGCTTTGTTCCAGGAAGAACAGAAAGAGGAAATATATCAAGATGATTTGGTACAAGGGATAGAGCATAATCAATACTTGTAAGAAAACCTTTTAATGTATCATGTGGAAGTCCATATATAAGGTCAAACCCATAAACCACACCATGTTCATGTAGAAGCAAAATGTTATCGGTAAAAACCTCAATATCAATTGTTCTGTTTATATTTTTCAGAACATTTTGATCGCAGCTTTGCAATCCGATCTGAAGTGAGCAGTTTATCTGTGAAAAAAGGTATGCCAGCTCTTCATCTATGAATTCCGCTCTAATCTCAATTGAATAATGTATATCAGGAGCATATTCTATAAAAAGCTTTAAAAGTTCTTTTGCTTCCTTCCTGTTGTAGTTGAAGGTAGGATCAAGAACGAAAATTTCTGACACATTATTTTCATTGAAGAGTTTGAGCTCTTCTATAATCCTGTCAATTGGAAAGCGCCGAATACCATGTTCGCCCCGTGACTCAAAACAGAAATCACATTTAAAGGGACATCCCCTGGATAGTTCCCACAATGCACCTTTATAATCCTTTAAATTCAGGGTTCCATCAAGATATGGAGATGGCAGAGAATTGAGATCAATACAATCAGATTTTTCAGGACTGTTTTGCTCCGTGAGCTTATCAAGAAGAGAGACTATTTTTTCTTCCCCCTCACCTTTGATAACATAATCTACAAGCGGATCATTATTAAGATTATCAAAGTCAGCTGTTGCTTCAGATCCGCCTAAAATAATTGTATAATCCTTATCATTTTTCAGATTTTCAATAATATTAAAAACAAAAGGTCTGTTCCATACATACAGTGAAAAACCAATGAAATCTGCATTAGCTTCATGGATTTTTCTGATGCAGTCATCCATCGAATCAGTAAGATAAAGATCCAGTAGTTTTGTATTTATATCGCCACATCTCCTGATATTTGAAGCGAGCATGGCTGCTCCAAGTGGCACAGATTTTGGTGATTCTTCAATATGTACTGAAACAAAAAGTATTGTATACATTATAAAATCTCTTTTACTCTCCCAACGGAACCACATTCAAGACGCACTTTTATTCCGTGTGTATGTTGGGGCGATTTTGTAAGAATATCCTTAATGATGCCTTTTGTTAAAGTCCCGCTTCTTTGATCTTTCTTAAGTACAATATTTACAGTTAAGCCCTTTTTTAAATTAGCTCTTATAGTCCCACTCATTGTAACTCCTTTTTATAACAAATAATAAGTTTACTGGATCTATCATACTGCAAAGATATCTTACAGGCAAAAAGTTATTTTTAAGTTATAATTATCAAAAAATTTAATTTTTTTTTATTAAAAAAACATATTCACGTATTTCTGTAAATAGTTGTATAATTAATGTTTTTCAATGATATCAAACCTGTTTTAATCATCTTTTTATTGACAAAAGGTTAGGCCTATGAGGAATATGAATCTTTATTTGTGTAGAAGTAATGATACTCCGGGTTTCATAAAATCACACTAATAAATCCAATGATTTTATATACCGGGTCAATAAAGTGAACTTCTAATAATTAGAGATTTGATTGAAATAGATTAAAAGTTTTTTTTATAAAAACTTATTTTTTGCTCTTTTGGCGATCGAGCGTTCAGTCATTTTAGAATTATTTGGAGATTCCCAAATTTAAGAAATATAAAGAATATGGACAAAATAAAGTTCAGAAGTGAAAGATGCAAAGGGTGTGGACTTTGCGTAATTGCATGTCCCAAGGATGTATTAAAAATCGGAGCAGAGCTTAACCGTGCAGGTTATCCTGTTATTGAAATTACTGATATGGAATCTTGTACAAGCTGCACTTTCTGCGCAGAGATATGTCCTGATGTTGTTATATCGGTATTTAAAAAAATGGGAGATAAAAAAGGTGGCAAATAAAGAACTTGTAAAAGGTAATGAAGCCATTGCAATGGGGGCTATTGAAGCCGGCTGCAAATTTTATTTTGGTTATCCCATTACGCCTCAAAATGAGATTCCTGAATACATGGCTAAAAACCTTGATAACGAAGGCGGTACATTCGTTCAGGCAGAGAGTGAGGTCGCATCAATCAACATGCTCTTAGGGGCTGGATCTACAGGATCAAGAGCTATGACCTCATCTTCGAGCCCTGGTATCTCTCTTAAACAGGAAGGCATCTCATATATGTGTGGAAGCCAGATTCCTGGTGTCATTGTAAATATGAGCCGAAGTGGACCCGGCCTTGGTGGAATCTCTCCATCCCAGGGCGATTATTTCCAGTCAACAAGAGGTGGTGGACATGGTGATTACAGAACTATGGTTTTAGCACCAGCTTCTGTTCAGGAAAATTACGATCTCACCATGAAAGCATTTGATCTTTCAGACGAATATAGAAATCCTGTCCTGGTTTTGGGAGACGCACTTTTAGGTCAGATGAAAGAGCCCATTACAAGAAATAAATATAAGAAAAAAGAGTATAAGCAGGACTGGATTTTAGATGGGGCAAAAGGTCGTGAAAGAAGACGCATCAAATCCCTCTACCTTGCAGATGGTGATTTGACAGATCACAACTGGATGCTGTTTGAAAAATATGAGAGCATGAAAAAAGATATTATGTTTGAAACAAAATATCTTGAAGATTCAAAAATGGTTATTGTTGCATTTGGTTCTGTAGCAAGAATCCTTAAGTCATCCATTGCTATGGCAAGGGAACAAGGTATGAAAGTAGGTCTTTTCAGGCCAATTACTCTATATCCGTTCCCCACAGAAGAGCTTTCAAAAGTTGCTGATTCTATTAAAAATTTCATGTCCATAGAGTTAAGTACCGGACAGATGATTGAAGATGTGAAACTTTCTGTTGGTGCACAAAATACAACAGTTGATTTCTATGGAAGACCTCCCGGATCTATACCATCACCTGATGAGTTTCTTGAGGAGATAAAAACAATTTATGAAAAAAGGATTAAATAGATGAAGCAGGTATTTAAAAGACCGGAGAGTTTGGTTGATGTACCTACGCATTTTTGCCCGGGATGTCATCACGGAACTATACATAGACTGGTTGCAGAGTGTCTGGATCATTACGGATTAAGAGATAAAACAATTGGGGTTGCATCTGTTGGTTGCTCTGTTTTCATGTATGACTATTTTGATGTAGATGTCGTTGAAGCGCCACACGGTAGAGCTCCAGCAGTTGCAACTGGTGTTAAGAGATCAAAACCAGATCATTTTGTTATGACCTATCAGGGAGATGGGGATTTAGCATCAATTGGTGCAGCTGAAATTATACATGCAGCAAACCGGGGTGAAAAACTAACTGTCATTTTTGTAAATAATACTGTTTATGGAATGACAGGTGGACAGATGGCTCCAACAACCATGATTGGTCAGGAAACAACAACTTCACCATATGGTCGTGAAGAGGAGTCCGCAGGCCCTCCCATTCGTATTGCAGAAATAATGGCAGGATTAGGTGGAACGTCATTTGTTGGAAGAGGTGCTGTTGATACTCCAAAAAACCTGATGAAAGCAAAAAAGATGCTTAAAAGGGCTTTTGAAGTTCAAATCAATAATGAAGGATTTGGCTTCATGGAGTTTTTATCAACATGCCCAACAAACTGGAGAATGACAGCTGAAAAAGCAAATGAAAGAATAGCAGACGAGTTAATACCATACTTTCCACTTGGGGTTTTTAAAGGAGATAAATAATGTATTTTGACACTATAATTGCCGGATTCGGCGGGCAAGGGGTAATGCTTATTGGTAACATCCTTGCTTATGCAGGAATTGCAGAGGAAAAAAATGTAACATACATGCCTGTTTATGGTGTTGAGATGAGAGGTGGAACAGCAAATTGTACGATTGTTGTTTCAGATGATGAGATTGGTTCTCCAATTATTCAGAATCCTGTATCAGCTATTATCATGAACGTTCCATCCCTTGATAAGTTTGCTCCAAGAGTAAAAGATGACGGATTTATGATTATAAATTCAACTCTTATAACCGAGGAGGATATGAAGCCTTTTAATAGCAAAACATATGCTATGGTTCCAAGCCGTGACATTGCAATAGAATCTGCCGGAAACGAGAAACTCGCAAATATGGTTGTTTTAGGTGCAACTATTAAGAAAAGCGGGATAGTTCAGCTCTCTTCCATGGAGAAGGCTCTTACAGCCGGACTTGATAAAAGGTATCATCATCTGATTGATGCCAACCTTAAGGCTCTTCAGGGTGGAGCAGATTTCGTATAAAAACAGAAGCCTCTTATTTATCAATTAAGAGGCTTTTTAATTAGAAGTCATCTCAAAAATACAAAACCAAAGCTTTTTGTAAAAAGCTTTACCAAAAACTTATGATGGCACTTCGTGCAAAAAAACCTGCAGCACATCTTAGTTTAGTAAAAAGCAAATAGCTCTTTAAGAGTTATTAGAGGTTCCCTATATTGGCTTATAAACAAATTACTTTAAACAGGGTTTATACAATGGACAATATAATAATAGTCAAAGATGATATAACCACAGCGGCTGTTGATGCAATTGTAAATGCTGCAAATCCAAAAATGCTTGGTGGTGGAGGTGTGGATGGAGCAATTCATAGAACTGCCGGACCGAAACTATTGGAAGAGTGCAGGAAAGTTAAATCAACAAATGGAATTCGCTGCCCTTTCGGGGAAGCAAGGATTACTCCCGGATGTGATTTGAAAGCAAAATATGTGATACATACTGTGGGGCCAAGATACCGAATTGAAAAAGATCCAGAGAAATTATTAACTTCAGCCTATAAAAATAGCCTCGATCTTGCTATATCAAATGGTTGTGAATCAATAGCTTTTCCTGCTATTTCATGTGGAGCATATGGTTATCCACACAATGATGCAGCAAAAATTTCTACCTCTGTATGTAAAAGACCAGAATATAAAGACTTAAAAATATACTTCTATCTTTTTAGTGATCAACTTGTAGATATCTGGAAATCTCAATTAGAATCTGTTTAGGGAAACTCTAATAATTAGAATTTTTGATGAAATACAAGGCAACAAGTTATGAAGTTGTATATAATCATACCACGAATGACTTGCAACGATGTATTTACGGCAAAATCGGTAATACTAAATTAGAATTTATATGATAACCCTATAGCACTAAAATATTGGTCTTTATCCTTTACAATGGGACTATCCGCTGCATCAGATACAAGTCTTGTATAATTCCCAATAATCTGAATACCCCAGTTTTTTGAAAGATTTAAAATTCCAACAATGTTTGCACCTACTGACTTGAAACCTGCCTCAGCAGTATAAACAGCAAGTCCGGATTGTGAGGACTGGGTTGAATTTACACTAAAATATTTCTCCATATATTTATCACTTGCATAGGTAGCTTTTACACCAGTTACTATAATAAAAGCCTTACTTAAAGGCAGCATCAGGCCTAATCCATAATTACATTGATATCCTGTATTTTCACCAGTAAACTGTTTTTCGTACCCTGCGTTTAAAGATAGCAGACCTAATTTTATTTTAAGTCCCACATTACCTTTTGCACCATCTTCAACGTCTCCTAATCCATTCAGATCTGTAGAATCGTCTTCATTTCTACCAGCTTCATATCCAACAGCGGTTGTTAATTCAACGAATTTTCCTTTCCATAAGAACATTCCAAGTCCATCTATATTAAAAAAATACCTGTCATATTTTATTTCAATTATTGGAAACCCAATTTCGTTATAATCATCAGAACCTTCATAATTGGGCTTATATATTCCCATCACACCTATTTTTATGAAATCTTCATCTCTCTCTTTTCTTTTATTTTCAACTCTCTCTTTTCCCTTTTTATACTTTGATTGAGCAAAGGAATTTTCAACTAAAACTATTGTAAATAATCCAACTATTAAAATCATTATTAAATTACGGGTCATTGCATCTCCAAAATTAATATTTTTTAAAAAACAAGTCTTGCTATTGTACCACTTTCAACAGAACTTTCAATCTCAAGTTTCCATGAAAATCTTAAACAAAGTTGTTTTACAATCGATAATCCAAGGCCAAAACCTTTACTGTCTGCACCTTTAATATGAGCCTTTGTAACATGTTCCAGATCATCTTTGTTAATTCCTGACCCTGTGTCTGATACTTCAATATAATCCTCTTTTACTTTAATACTAACACTTCCGGTATTCGTATAATTGAAGGCATTACGTATTAAGTTTGTAACAGCTATTTTAAAAACGGGTTCCAGGGTATTTATGTCTGGGTTTCCATCTGACACAACTGAAACCTTAACATCCTTCCCATGAAGAAGATATCTGTTATCATCAATACAACTTTCAACAACATTTTTAACATTACATAAAGAAAGATTTTCTTCCACATTTGATTCGCGACCTAACCAAAGAAACGTTTCAATTGTCGTTTCCATATCCTTAACTGATCTTTCTATTCTTTTAAGGGTGTCTTCTCTTTTTTCCTTCTTCTCATCAGGAATATTTTGTAAAAGTTCAACAGCACCCTTAATTATTGTTACAGGAGTCCTCAATTCATGGCTGGCATCCCGTGTAAACTGTTTTTCTCTTCCTATAAATGAATTTATTCTTTTCATTGAATCCTCCAGAGCAACTGCTAAAACACCAACCTCATCCTCTTTAAACTCATCTGATAGATCAAGCTGAAGGTTTTCAGGATCTGTTTTTATCACCATACCATAAAGCTTTTTAATGGGATTAATTAGTTTGCTGGATGTATATAAACCAACTATCAAGCTAAGAAAAACAGATGCTATAAATCCATATATTAATATGTCAATGAGCCTTCTTTTTCTGTTAAGTAATTTGTCTAAAGCTTTATCATCATGCAAAATATATAGTACTTTACCATCTTTAAGAGTTTTTATTGCTATACTGTATCTGCCACCCATATCACTACTAAAATAAATACCATCACTTAGTTTCTCAGTTTTTATTCTCGTATCCATTGGTAATTCCTCCCTTCCAATGTATAGAGAACTAAACAGAAAATATCTGATTCCCTTTCCATCACGATAATATTTTTCTGTGAAGAATTTAATCTCCTCTCCAAATCGTTTCTTTTGCATATCTTTCTCAACATACTGGGAAGAGATGTAGATAAAAATTGCGTAAGAGCAGGACAGCATAAAACCAAATACACAAAAAGACAGAAAAATTGAAAAGCGATAGCTCTTATGAAACTTCATTAATTAATCCTCTGAATATATTTTATAACCAACACCATGGATAGTATGGATTAGATTTTTTTCAAAAGGTTTGTCTATCTTTTGTCTCAATGTATAGAGATGACTTCTCAAGGCATCACTTCCAGGTGGCATATCTCCCCAAAGTGAGTGTTCAAGATCTTTTCTTTTTACAACATTGGGTGAGGCTTCCATCAAAACCTTTAAAATATTCAAACATATTTTATTTAATTCGATCTGTAATCCGCTGCGGAATACTTTTAATGAACCAGGCTCAAGGGTAAGATCGCTTACGGAAAGAGTTATTTCTCTTTTTTTTACTTCTCTTTTTGCAAGAACTTTCACTCTTGCATAGAGTTCCTGAAGTGCAAAGGGTTTTACAAGATAGTCGTCTGCACCTGAGTCAAAACCTTTCAGTTTGTCGTCAAGTGTATCCCGTGCTGTTAGCATTAGAACGGGTGTATTATTGTTTGCCTCTTCACGTAATTTCCTGCAAACACTTAAACCATCCATCCCCGGCATCATAATATCTAAAATTATGATATCGTAAATTTCAGTGAGAGCAAGATGCAAACCACCAATACCATCATGGGCAAAATCTATTATATGCCCCTTTGTTTCGAGGTAATCACCAATATTTTCTGCAAGATCCCGGTTATCTTCCACTATTAAAATTCTTAAATTCGTATTTTCCATTTTAACTCCACTAAGAGATTATTTATGAAGTCCCATTAATATATCAGGTTTTTACCTGTATACGAATTTATTTTTTCAATAGACTTCTTTACAGACACGAGAGACTGTATAAGTTGTGATTGTGATTTTACAAAATTCTTTTGAGCTTCATTCAGACTTACAAGGGATTTAAGCCCTGCTCTATATTCCTTTTCAACAAGATCCCTGTTTATCTTTAAAAGCTTCACATTGCTTTTTTGAAGATCATATTTCTCCTGTGCAGCTGTAAGTTCATCAAAAGCATCATTAAGATCAGACTTAATATTTATTTCAGCATTCTTTAAAGTAAGTTCTGTTTCTTTTTTTAAGGCTTTTGCTTCAGAAACATTCGCTTTTGTAAGTCCGCCTGAAAATATATTGAAGCTTATGCTGATACTTGTATTTGATTCATAATCATCACTATTGAAATCCATATCATCATACCTTGAAGCCCCATGGGTATAGCTTAAACTAACATTTGGATAATAACCAGACTCTGCTATTTTAATGCTCTTTTCAGCCTGTTTTACAGAGTATTCATACTGCTTATAATCCGGCCTGTTTGAAATTGCATATTCTGTCATTCCCTTTAAATCATATGATAAAACAGATTTTCCTATTTCACTATTCAGTTTATTTAATTTAAGCTGCGCAGGAAACCTTGCAGTATCTACCCCAAGAAGAGCTGCAAGACCTGACATAGCTACCTTATAATCCTTTCGGGCATCTATCAGCGCCGAATTTGAAGAGTTCACTTCGATTTTAAAATTAAGCACATCGCTTAAAGAACCTTTACCAAGTCTCTTTTTATTTTCTGCATCTTTCAACTGCCTCTGATTATAAGCTCTGTTCTCCTCTTCAATACGAATACTCTCCTTTGCTTTCTGCGCGTTATAGTAACTTTGAGAAACAGACCAGATCAAAGTTCTTCTTGCATCTTTCTCTGCTTCTACCTGGGATTTTTTACCAAGCTTTGCATAATTATAGTTGGAACTGTTAAGAAAACCATTAAAAAGAGTCAAAGTTACCGAAATGCTCGAACTGTATTTATCCTGTGTTTCAGGTAGAGTTGAGCTTTCAAAAGCATTCTGCCTTGTTCCGGAACCTGTGTAATCCACAGATGGAAAAAAAGCTGCGACCTTTTGCCTTACCTGCTGGTTTGCCTGCTTAATTCTCTCTTTAACTGCCAATACTGATGGATTATTAGCAGTTGCTATTTTCTTTGCTGTTTCAAGATCAAGGTATTGAATATTTTTAAGAGATTCTAAGCTATAAACTTTCTCTATCTTTTGCTCTTTTTGAGCACTCTCAGAAAATGCTGTTGTAGTCAGTATAATAATAATGGATATACCACTAATAAAAATTCTCATTATATTCTTCATTATATTTTTATTCCTTCTTCATTGATATCCGTTGTAAGTCATTAAAAAACTCTTAACTTACTTTGTTATACAAAACCTGTTTATCAACCTTTTCAAAAGGTTGGACCCCAATAGTAAAAACATGATTTTAAGTTTTTACGCTTACAGGGGATTTTTGTTTTTTATTATTTTAATTAACCCATTTTTATAACAGGTTCTGTTTCTGTAATAGTCGTAACAGACTCCTCTGTTTTATACTTAGGTTCCACCTCTTCACGTGTTTTCCACTCTCCATGGACAAGAATGCACCATGCTAATCTTAAGTCATTTAAGATAACCATAAGGCATGGAATCAGAACAAGTGTCAGAACAGTTGCCATTATAACTCCTGCTGCAAGAGATATCGCCATAGGAATCAACATTTGAGCATCAGGGCTTGATTCGATTATGAGTGGTAAAAGACCAGCCACTGTACTGATACTTGTCAGCATAACAGCTCTAAACCTTCTGACTCCAGCCATGGTAACAGCATCTATAAAGGGAACCCCCTCTTTCATGTTCTGATTAATTCTGTCAATTAGTACAATCGCATCGTTTACAACCACACCTGTTAGTGCCACCATTCCAAAAATACTTAACATTGAGATCACATGCCCAAGAAGGTAATGTCCCCACAAAGCTCCAATAAGTCCAAAAGGAATGGATGTTAATATGACAAACGGTTGGATGTAAGAGGTGAACATTGTCGCAACAATCATATAAATACCAAATACAGCGAGTGGAAACCATATGTACAAGCTACTGAATGTCTTATCGTTTCTCTTTGAGTCACCTTTAATAACTATATTGACATCAGGATATTCAGCTTCTATATCACTAAAAAAGTTCTTTGAAAGATCCTGGATGATATCACCAGCAGAAATCATAGTCGCATCAATTTCAGCACTAACCTTAACACGTCTGTAACCATCAGCTCTGGTGATTGTTGAGTAACCAGGACCGTAATGGATATTTGCAACAAGATTTAAAGGGATTTTATAGTTCTTATCAGTTCTGATCATAAAATTCTCAATACTTGAATATCTCTTTCTTTCATCATCTGAATAACGAACATATACTTTAATGTTTTCATCACCCCTTTGAACAGAAACAGCTTCCTCTCCGTAGTATCCGTTGTATACCTGACTCGCAAGATCATTTACAGTAAGACCATAGGCTCTTGCATCCTCTTTCAAAGTAAAAGTAATAACGTTTTTTCCAGGTGAATTATCTGACCAAACCTGAGTCGTCCCTTTAATTTTCGTAAGTTTTGCCAGGATTTTCTTCTCAGCTGCATTTATGCTGTCAAAGTTCTTCCCATCAACACATATTTCAACTGGTGCACCGGGAGGCCCCTTTCCATCAGAAACAAAAGTAAGAGATTTTACTCCGGGAATATCTCCCACCTCTTTTTGCCACATGATATTCAGGTCTTGAGTGTGAATTCCTCTGTCTTCGGCATTCAAAAGGATCAGGCGCACGCCGGCAAGGTTGCTTTTCTTACTACCGGAAGACCCAAGACCTTCACCAAGGGATTGTCCATAAAGTGAATAAATATTTTTAATAAGTGGATCACCACTTTTTGTTTTGATTTTAACAGCGAGTCTTTTAGCAGCAGCTTCAATTTTTTCAACGGCCTTTTCCGTAGTCTCAAATGTAGTTCCTTCAGGATACTCAATATCAGCAGTAACCACATATCCATCACGGGATGGAAATACCTGATATTTTATAAAGCCACCCATAAACATTCCTGCTGTCAGCAAAAGAACCATGACAGATGAAGATACGAGCAGATATCTGTATTTTATAATCCTCTCAATAAAAGGGCGATATATTTTATCCGAAAATTTCTCCATACCTTCACTCGTAAAGGTATGAACCTTATCTATATATTTTAATATAACGTTTTTAGGTTTCTTCTTCTTATTAGGATCAGGCAGTTCAGAAAGGTGAGCAGGAAGAAGTATTAAGCATTCAATTAAAGAGATCGCAAGACACGAAATCACAGCAACCGGGAGGCACGCAACAAATTTACCCAAAACGCCATCTATATGAGCAAGTGGAATAAAAGCAACAATGGTAGTTAAAACAGCAGCAACAACCGGCATTCCAACCTCAGACACTCCGTTTACTGCTGCCTGAAGTGGAGGAACTCCTTTTTGTCTCTGGACATAGATAGCCTCACCAACAATAATAGCATCATCAGCCACAATTCCAAGCACCATGATAAGTCCAAAAAGAGTCAGCATATTAAAAGTGTTACCAGTAAACCAAAGTATCGCAACACCACCAACTAAAGATACCGGAATTCCCATACCGGCCCAGAATGATAGCCTTGTATCAAGGAAAAACCACAGTATTGAAAAAACCAGAAGTAAACCGATAAAACCGTTTTTTAAAAGAATTGAGATAGTTTTCTTGGTTTTTAATGAGTTATCAGCTAAAACACCAATTTCAGAACCTTCAGGAAGCATTTTTTGTTTTTCAGAAAGATATTTTTTCACAGCATCAGCAATTGTTATAGAATCTTCAAGCTCAGTTTTAAATATATCAATAATGACCGCAGGTTTTTCGTTAATTCGTGTTTTCAGTTTATCATCAACAAAAGAATCCTTGATTGTTGCAATCTTATCAAGGGTTATCAATTCACCCTCCTTATTTGCAATAACAACAATATCAGACAGTTCTATCCCTGAATATTTTCTTCCAAGAGTACGAACACGGATCTCCTCATTATTGGTTTTTATTGTTCCACCCGATTTATTTAAGCTGGACTTTTTAATAGCACTGGAAACATCAGAAAGAGTTAAACCATACTCCCTCAACTTTACTTCAGAAACTTCAACGCTTATTTCATATTCACGTGTAGTAGCTATATCAACCTGAGAAACCTCAGGCAGTTTCAGAATTTCATCCTCAATTTGACTCCCCCACTCTTTCATACGACGCTCTGACATATCGCCCTTAATAAATAAGGTCATAACAGAGTGTTTTATAATAGGTTCTGAAACAACTGGAGTCTCTGAATCATCAGGAAGATCCTGCAATGAATCGATTTCGTTTTTGATACTATCTACAAGTTTACCAGTATCATAACCTTTTTTAACATTCACAATCACAGAGCATGAATTCTCACTGGATGATGAAGTATACGAATCAATTCCTTCAATCCCTTCTATAGCCTCTTCAACTTTCCTCGAAACCCCCTCTTCAACCTCTTCAGGATCAGCTCCGGGATATGCAACCGATATAACAACCTTATCAAGGCTCATGTTAGGCATCTCTTCCTTAATCATCATAGATGCAGCAATTCCGCCAGCAATAAAGATTGTAATTAAAACAATATTCGCAAAAACAGTGTTTCCAGCAAATTTTTCGAGTATCTTGTTCATTACTTATCTCCTATTCTCTGAGCAACAAGGCTTTTGTCCTGAACATTTAAAAGAGCATTTTCAAGGGGAGAAACAAGCTTAGATGTAACAACAATATCACCAGGTTCAATTCCAGAAGATATGATAGCGTAATCATCATCGGTCTTTACTACTTCTACAGGAACAGTTAACAGTCTGTTATTTTTAGAGACATAAACAGTATTTTCATAGCTGATTGAATTTCTTGGTACTTTAATTACATTTTCGATGGTTTTACCTGGGATCAAAACCTTAACAAACATTCCATCAACAATTGGAAAGTTTTCAGAATTTTCTTCCCCGGCTTTAATCCTCACAGCGAGATAAACAGTTCTTGTCTGGGAATCAAATTTTATAACCCGATCAAGAATACCGCGACTTTTCGTTTTGTTATCTCCCGTCCAGATCACTTCACATTGTGTTTTTTTGATATTGTTAAACCAGACTATGTTCTTGCTGTCTTTATTATCGTTAAAACCAAGATATTTTTTAGCATCAAGACTCCCAACAGGAAGCTCAATCTCAAGCACAGAATCATCAGAAAGCGTGGTCAGTTTAGCCCCAGTAGTTACATATTGCCCTTTCTCAATTGCAACATAACTTACCCTTGCATCAAAAGGTGCCACAACAGTACATCTCTTTAGGTTAAGTCTGGCAGTTTTAAGGCTGTTTTCAATCTGGTCCAGTTGATCCTTATTACTATTATAAGTCTGCTCAACAGATTCAACATTGGATAGAGTCCCTGTATTACTCTTTTCAAACAACTCTTTAGTTCTTAAATACTCCTTTTTAGAAAGCTCAAGAGTTCGCTTCAAAGTTTTGAACCTTTTCTGATTCACATCAACACTGTTTTTATAATCTTCAGGATCAATCTTAAATAGAACCTCACCACTCTTTATAATTCCACCCATTTCAAGGTTAGGATGAATGTAAGCGACTTTACCCGAAACCTCAGGTGAAATATCCACAGAATTTAATGATGCAACCTCACCAAAACCAGTAATTAAAACACTCACATCTTCACGTACAGCAGTTATAGCCTCAACATTCACAGGCCTTTCTTTAATAACCTTCTTTGCCGGTGGTCTCTTCATCGCTCCAAGACCAACCATAACTAAAACACCAAACAACAAAATAGCTGAACAGATCGCAACCCTTGCGATTATCAACTTGCCCGATACCTTTGTTTCACTTTGTTTAGTTTCCATATCTATATTTTCCTTTCTTAATTTTTATTAAGTCTTAAGAAATTTATAATAGACAGGCCGTGAAATAGTCGTGAAATGAATGTGAAATTATCGTGAAATTTCTCAAAGGTATAATTGAAAAGGATTTACGAAAGTAAAAAAAAGAAAAACCTCCTGCCGGAGGGCCAAACTTTTGAAAAGTTTGATAAACAGGTTATGAAATATAAAATAAATTTGACATCTCTTTTGTAGGGTGTGTTAAAGCCCTTCCAACGCACCAACAAGAAATATTTTAATTTAAAAGAAGCTAATATAAATCAATAATTTAAGAAATAATACAGAGGTTTTAATAATTTAACAAAACCTGTAAAGGTTTGTTGATAAAAGTCAACAAACCCTACAGAACTATTTATAGCTAATTGGGTTCGTATTCAGAGATAATTTCTTTGATTCGGTTAGAATATTTAAAAATATCGTCTATTTGTTCAATTTCAATTCGTTCTTCATTTTTCTCTTTAAAAACACCAATATACTTTTGATTATAATTAAAATGAAGCCTACAAATAGGTTTACGGTTGTTATCGTCTAACAAAATACCACAATAGCTTTTGGTATCTCTCATTGTTACACGTTTTACGTCCATAACTTCACTAAGAATTGCTTTAACAACATTATAGCCATCTATTTCATCTTGGGTTGTTACGATACCATCTTTAATTGGTTCTGATTCATCTATTGTTTCTTCTTCATTACTTGTTGGCTCTGAATCATTTGCAGATAAGGCGGATTTCAGGCGTTCATTAACTCTCTCATTTATAAACTGCTTTCTGGCTTCTTTTACAATAGGTGTGAATTGCTCAAGAACTTGCTGTGTTATGCGACCATCATAAATCTGACCAGCAAAAAAACGAACAAAAGCTTCAGAAGGGTTTTTTAGTTCTTCATCAAGAATCTTCTTAATAGCTCCTGTATATTTTAAAGTGCTTGCTGTTGTTAGTATATCTTCAAGGGAGAAGGAAGATTTTGTAAATTTCTTCAACTCCTCTATTTGATGATCTTCAAAATGTAATATATTAAATTCAAAAAATGGTTTCGAATCCATTTTATTTTTATCATCAAGATCTGAATAAAACCTATAAATAACACCATTTGTTAGTATTGCAAATCTTGCTTCTGTGACAGAAAAATAACGATATAATTGAGAAGCGTGCTCATTATTAAGTTCTACTCCTGACCATTTACATTCTATTAACATTATAATTGAATCATCTTTTTTAATTACATAATCAACTTTCTCACCCTTCTTTTTCCCAACGTCTGCTGTATATTCTGGAATCACTTCTAAGGGATTAAAAACATCATAACCAAGGGCTCCAATGAATGGCATTATAAATGCATTTTTTGTTGCTTCCTCAGTATTAATAAAATCCATTTGTTTAGGAATCCGTGAAGCAAGATCTTTAATGCGGTCAATTAAGTCCATGTGTCCTCCATTGATAATCTTATAAAAGATTAAATTGCATATAATAAGATTGTTTTTATACCATCAATTGCAATTACTAAAATTAAAAAAAAGCCTATTCAAAACGATTTTGAGAAAATATTTTTAAATGAGATGTATTTAAAAATGATATTTAGTCATACAAATTTAAAATAAACTTGTCAACATAGTGAAATTATTTAATACATATTTAACTTTATGCTTGCAATTTTTAGATAGTCGGAGTATTTTTTTTAGAAATAACACAGGCGAAGATGCAAGAGACGCCAATCTCCTACATCTTCTGATCTATGAACTTAATATGAAAAGGATATTAAGCCCATGACTTCGAGTTATATACCAGAACTATTAGATCAAAGTCAATTCGATAAGAAGAATTGTAGGAACTTTAATCTGTACAAAGGTTTTGTATTGTTGCGGATTGAAGTAACACTCTTACTTTCGTGTTTCATTCAAAAGTTTACAGATTTTATTAATCCCGGATTGTTTTTATAAACGACCACGGGATTTTTTTTGGATGGTATTCGCCTAAGATGGATCCACAGCTCTTTTTTATCGATTTTCACAGGACTTGTGGTTCCATCGAAATTAAATTCTAACTTAGGAACCTAAAATAATGAATCTACGGACCGAAATCCCTATTTTGTCTATCAGCGTGAGCAGTGAAACACCAAGAGTGAATGCCTATGAACTTTATGTTTTTCTAAAAGCAGATGTACCTTTTAAAGCATGGATCGAAGATCTGCTTGATGGCTATGAAGGCTTTCATAGCTATATAGCAATTAAAGAACCTGCTATTGGAAGAAGGGATAGAGCTAACATGGTTTACTATATAAATTTAAGAATCGCAAAAATTGCAGCATTAAAAGCAGCTTCAACGCTTGGAGAAAGAGTCTATGAATATTTCAAAAGTTATGAAAAAAAAGAAAAATAGTCTATTACAAAAAGCACTTTTTTCATATCAAACTTTTCAAATGTTTGGGAAAAAATAAAAGCAAAGCATTATATTTCAGCACCAGCAGGGGGACTTTTTCTTTCTATACCACAGACATTGATAAACGAGAGCAACATTAATTAGGTCAGCAATCAGTTATTAAAGGTTCACAAATTACATAAGGGAACCTCTAAAAAATAGAAATTTGATTGAAATACAAGGGTGAGAAATAAATAACGAGGCGATTTTCCAACAGTTTTTTATTTCAAACAACGCAGTAGTTCGGGTCAAAGAGCAATTTTTAGAGATTCCCATAATTTAATTCTTACCATAAATTCTTTTGGTATTATATCTGTAAAATCCTGCCTGTTCCTCTATTTTTATAGTTTTTGCCATATCACCAAAAACATTTTTTCTTAGTTCATTAAGCTTTTCTTCTTTTTCATCTCCAACTGATTCGGAGTTAATTGAATCATAGTTTTTTCTATAATCACTGCCTTTTTCCCACTCTTTATCTTTTGCCATATCGTAGGATTTTAGAAATTTTACTTTCTTTTCCGGCATGCCCATAGCAGTTCGTATGTTTTCTATATAAACATGTCTTTCTTCATTTTCCATATCTGTTAAAGCATTCTGAATTGATCTGTTTTCAATTACCATTACTGCTAATTTTTCACTATTTCCAGAAATGAAAGATTCTGAATTATCGCCATAAAGAGCATTAATTGTTTCTCTGAATTTTATTACTTTTTCAGAAAAAGAATCATCTGTATTTTCAGCAAAATCCTTTACAGCACTGTTTGTTTTACTGTTCTTTATCTCCTGAGCCCATATTTCATCGGCATCCTTCCCGAAAAACTCCCTTCTTTTATCCATTATTTCATTTAAAGAACTGTTACTGATAAAGTATTGCGGATTTTGTTCTATCCATGAATTATAAAGATCTATTTTATTTGTTAATAATATAAGCTGTTCATAAAGATCAGGAAATGCAGCTTTAAGATATTGCTCAAAAAGTATTTTTGTATCCTGACCTGGATATTTACTTTTTAAAAATGACCTTAACTCTCTTATAAACTCATACTGCTTTTTCTTAAACAATATTTCAAATTCATATCTGTTTTGAATATTTGCAACCGTTTCTTTAAAAAAAATTTCATTTTCATGGGCATATTTAATCTCTTTTATTAATACTTTTTTATCAGAATCTGTTTTCTTAATGTTGGATTTATTATGCTCAGAAACCTGGTTTTTATCTGATAAATCTCTCTCATCAGATCTAAAAACTGAGTTGACTAAAAAGGCGACACCTAAAAAAAGCACTGATATTAATATTAAATTTTTAATTTTCATATTTTAATTGGTCCTGATATCAATCATAGGGATTCAGGTGTGTTAGTACAAACACACCTGATTTAAAGATGGAATTATTTAATTATCATTTTTAGCAATATAGTCGATCATTGCTGAGTAGTAACCAAGCTCATCAAAGTGTAAGCCTCTGAAACCATTTGTTAAGATACCAAATGGCAGGGTTATCTCCTGGAAATGTCCAATGTCAATTACTCCATCCATGCCATTTAGCTCAGGGTCTCCCATTTGGACACGATCTACTATATCAGCATTTGTAACAATACCTGTCCATGAAATTTCACTAACTTTATCATCTTTAAAATAATTTCTTTTGTATCTCATTCTTGTTCCAATATGCTGGGAATAAATTGGAATGAATCCATCATCATCATTTAAAGAGGAAGTATTTTCTCTATCACAAGTATCCAGCTTATCCGAATCCATTTCATAAACATTTCCATCTATATCACCCGATAAAAATATAAGTGCCTGCATTGGAATTGATAGCTGGCTCTTTTTCCTCGCTGTCATAAAGGATACATATTTTGCGACATGCTTATCAGAAAGAGGAACATTATCATTAAAATGTTTAATACCAGTATCTCTTCCATCGCTGTCATCAATATCATAGTATGCCATACTCTTAAGCATCTCTTCACCGATGCTTTCTTTACCGGATTTAAATTCACCGGAAATAATTCCACACCACATTTTCTCAAAAAACCACATCATTGTGGAATAAAGAAGAATGTTTGATTCTTTTAGTTTATACATTGTATTTGCTATACCAGAACCACGGTGGCAACCGGATACACTTACAAGAACCTTAACAACAGGATATCCATATCTGTCAGCAAGAAGTTTAGCAGCATAACGACTATCAATTGTCCCCTGTGAGTGAGCTATGATGTTAATAAAAGGTCTGTTTGCTACAGGTATAGAGGCAATAAGGTTTTTTATTTCTACAAGGTTCATATCATCAACCTCTTGAACAGGTTTATTTACGAACTCGCAGATTTTTTCAAGAATATGGGTTTTATTTATCTCTTTATATAACTCAAACCCTCTAACGTATGTATTTTGAAGGGATGTAAGCTTGACTTCATGAACAACCTGCTTTTTGCTAATTTTTCTGTTACATTTCATTTCAAAAAAAGAATCACAGGCATCTCCAGCGAAAGTACCAAGGTCATCTCCAAAATAATGAGTTCCAAAACCCATAGCTTTTGTCCATCCCAGAACACCGTGGACCATATAAACAGGATGATTTGTTTTATCAGCTTTTGCAAAAGCAGTTGAGTGTGTAGATACAATGAAAAATGACAGGATAATTGCAAACAGAACAGTATTACGCATAATAACTCCTACAGATAAGAATTTTAGTTTTACCGATCCTATGCAAGAACAAGGTGCGGCGACGTAAACAGTGTTCATTCTTTAGCGACAAAATTTCTATAATTTTTTAGTTGAAACAAGACTTTTATATAAACTAAAAAACCTAAAATAATATCAGTATAAAATGATTTGAGATAATTATTTGTAAAGACAATTTATATTTACAAATAATGATTTGTCAAGATATTTTGTGTGCAAGATATTATTTAATTGTCCAATAAAAAAATCCAATATATCAAGGGAACCTCTAATAATTAGAATTTTGATTGAAATGCAGCGTTTATAAAAGTTTTATTTATAAACATTACAACAGTTTTTTTTAGTAATATCGGTTGTTTTGGTTTTGTTCGGTTAAAAGACGGTTATTAGAGGTAACCTTTAAAGTCGGGATATAGAATTCCTGCTATTTGAATGGAATCTAACAATAATTTACTATGGAACATTAAAAAAAAATTATTAAATCTCTGATATTTTGGAAATTTTAATAATTTAATTAATCCATAGACTATAAGTACATACTGGTCATACAGAGAATTTTTAAAAATTAACTATTGGTTTTTAGGATAAAAAAATTAAAAATTTGTGGATTTTAATCGGTCATAATTATAAAATATTTTGAATTAAGTGGAGGAAAAATGTCTAACGTAATAGATCCTGTTTATTTTAAAGCATTGGCCGAAAGAGACCCTGAGAGTTTGTGTAAAAATGCATTGTGTTCATATGACAATGAAGAAAGGTCGTACACATTAAGCGTCTGGGATGAAGACTTTGTAGTAAAACCACTTGAATCAAAGATTTTAAAAATATCTGATTCAGAATATAACGTTGATATACTACTGGGTCTTACAATAATTTATTATCTTCTTTATTCTAATGATTTTCGTATTACTGGTGAGTGGATTTCAGAAAAGGATATTCCCGGTGGAACAACTTTTTTTACCGGACCACACACAATTCCTACAGGTTTGATAGATAAAAAATTTCCAATCATTGCTGATTTCAACAGTAGATGTGAGAGGTTATCAGGAAAAAGAGTAGATATGGGAGATGCTGCATATTCATTCAAAATCCTTCCGAGGGTACCTGTGGCAATTATTTACTGGAAAGGCGATGACGAATATCCGGTTCAATCCAAGCTTTTATATGACAGATCTATAACAAAGCATCTTACACCTGATATTATATTTGGTATGGCAGTTGAGGTTTGCAGGAAGTTTGCCCTGTGATAAACGAATCGTCTATATAAAAAGGGAAATACGAATCCGATTAGTTTTCATTTTTCCTTAAAGAACGATATTTATATTGCAGTTTCTGCAATCTCTTTTGTCTGAACTCGGCACTACGTTCCCAAACCTGTTTAGATATTTTTGGATATTTCTTGTAAAATTGATGGCTAATTACAAAATAATAATTTTTTGTTTTTATAATTGGTTCAGCCATACTAATAGATTTAAATTCCTGTGGATATTTCTTCAAAATATCATCGATAATTTGCACATGGGCAACAATACCATCTATTCTTTTAAGGGATAGTTGCTGCAACATGGCATAATTTCCAGCGGCATTCTCTTCAATAAGGTTTCCCGACTTTCTTAAATCATCAACAATGGAAAAGCCAATTTCAGCAACGATCCCTTTTTTATAGCTTATATTAATAAAGCGATTCGTTTTGGGGTTATAACCAACCGAGGATTTTTTTAAAACATAGAGAGCATAGCTCCCTGTTAAAAGGCTTTTGTTTGGATCTATTTCTCCATCAGTTTTATAAGGATATATTGCAAATTTCTTACGAGAAGGTTTATAAGAAGCACCAGTAGAAGATACGGTTCCATATTCTAATTCTGTCCAAATACGTTTCGTAGGAATACGTTTAATTACTACTTTTATAGGAACTTGTTTTTCAATAAATCGTACTGCTTCAATATATATGCCTGGATTTTCCTTTGGGAAGTATATTCCTTTCCCCATTTGGTATGGAAAAAGTTCATGTTCAGAGAAAGCAAATGTTAATTTAGGTTCTTCAGCGTACACCACAAAAACATTAAGAAAAAAGAGTACACTCGCTAATATTTTCTGCATGATATCCTCCTTTTATTTTGAGTGTTTATTAAAAAATTTTTCTCTTTTTTTCCAAAAACAATGACTGCTTAAAAATAGAGAGCAGCCAATTTTAGTAAAGTATTTGAGGTGTTATTTAACATAGGATCTATGTTATCAAACTCTTATATAATAATAAAACATTAATATGGAATTAGAGTGAGTAAACCCTTTTTATTTTCTAATATGCTATTTACACTTTATTCTTTTTAAGACTTTTAAGGTCCTCTTCAACTCTTTCTTTCATTCTCTTTTCCACTTCGTGCTTTGTTATACCCATAATGACTCTGTAGACATTATAACGGGTTTTGCAGAAATAGATATCAAATGGGTCTTTCTTTTCTTCACTACGGAAGATTCGAATACCTGGAATTCCATCTTCTATAATCAGATCAGCATCGCAGTTAACAAGTAATGGCTCGATATCCTGTCTGTTTTGCCAGGGAATACAAGCACCTTCCATTTTGAGGTCAAGATCCATAATGGACCTTACTTTTTCAGTTACACCACCTACTGCAAGAACAATATCACCAGTTAAAGAACCGGTAATTCCATATTTAAGATTAACGGGATGGTTAATAAAATCAGAAATAAGACCAGCATCCATTGCAACAGAAGCACTATCTCCTTCAACTCCTCCATGGGCCTGAATATATTCGACATGCATCTCATAACCTATATTTGGAGAACCGGTCTCTTTTATTAGCTTTTTAATTGCTGCACGAACATTCTGAGCTGCAGCTTTAGCAATTTCACCTGTTTTACCAGGGGCAGAAACTGTATCGGAACCCACTGAAATCTGGCAATGAATGGGAAGAGGTTGACCATACATTCTTCCGCTTCCTGAAGTAATTACAGAAAGTCCTGTTACATATCCAATTGCATCAGTAAGTGAATAAATATGTTTTTTCAGATCCCCTTTGTGCTTTACCATATCTTTGGAAAGAGCGCCTTCAAGGGGGATATGATCAATCAGAGCCTTCTTTACATGCTTATCTGTAACAAGGGGCGAATTTTCAAGAATAGCTTCATATTCTGCTGTTTTAATCAATCCATTTACCGGTCTTAACACACTGCTCAATTTACCTTCGGAACTTCTGCACCTTAGCTCCTTTACTATCTCAAGAACGGCGCTCTTTGCAAATTCCCGCTCTTTTAAAATATAATCTTCAGGCAGGGGTTTACCAAATATCTGTTCACTTCTCTTTCTAACACCTTCATAACCCTCTTCATCTATGACTTCCTGCCATGTATTGGTAAGTTCTTTACCAAAGGAAATAATCTCCTGCTTTATATATTGAGTAAGCTCTTTTATTGTTTTCTGATTTTCAGGAACAGAACTTTCCATTACTATTACTTCACCCTTGTCTTCAATTCTACTTAAGAAAGCGCCATCACCTTCTTTACGTAAATATTCAAGAGTGTCATGATTACAGCATGCTATAAAAATGTTATCAGCTATTATACTATCTTCTGATCTATCTGCCGCACCACTTCCTGAATTTTGTCCACCCTCTAAAATATATTTTTTACTTTGCATTATCTCAAGAAGATTGGACATATAGCCTACCTTAACTAATGTCTTAAGCTCATCTATGCATATAATTGGTGATTTTGCATGTGCGCCGAGAAATGCTCTTCGGTGGATAGGAGTTTGAAGGTTGCCAGATTGATATGGATCATGTCTGAAACCACCTTTCATGTTCCGATGTTCAGGTTCAGAGATATATGCCATCATACTCTCCTCTTTTCTGGGGTCATACAAAATTTCAGGGATCATATCCTGGAATTTCTTTACTACGTATGTCTTCCCATCGGAAGCATTTCTCTGAATTTTTTCCTGAACTTTGTTATTATTTTCCTGTATAAACATGAAAATTGCACCGATCCCTGTGAAACCGGTGATAACGAAAGCAACAGGAAAGAAAACTCCTGCAATCATGCTTAAAACAGTTGCAACAATGAAAGTGTACTTTACTCTTCTAACCTTTTTTATAAGGCCGGATAGGGAGAATTTCTCAGTACTGTTTTTCACCTCTTCGATCTTGTCTTGCAGATGACTTATCTGCTTGTCAATAACAGAAGGATTTTCATAAGCTATACGCAGGTTATTCTCATCTTTTCCAGGATATGCAACGATAGCTTTTTTTGGCTTTATGAAATCTCCAAGAGATTTATCTAAAACTTTATTGAACATCTCAGCAAGTAAGGACTTGCCCGTACCTGGTTTTCCAACCATTAAGATATGGCCTTTATTTTGGGCAATTTTTCTTATCGCCCATTTTGCTCTGTCCTGAAAAATAACTTTTTCTATGGGATCTTTCGGTACTTCAATTTTTGAAGTATCTTCCATAAAAAAGAGATTCTTTTTTAAGGTAAAGGGATAATCAAGCACTTTTGCTATATCAAGATAGTCTTTTTCATTATATTCTGTATTCATTTTTAAACCACTACAATTTATTGTTACTAAAACCTGACATTGAGTCAAGGAGATACAATTTTCCAGCATCTGTTAATGGAGTTTCCTGTTCTATTTGAGTATAAAGGTCAGGAATGTATTGTTTTACATCATCTAAAGCTCTTAAATCATGCATAACTGAGATGTTTGTATATAAACCTCTTTCCCCCTCATCATTATCTGTGAGCTTTGAAAATGAAACAACACGTTGAAAACTATTTAATATCTCTGCAAAGTTTCCCTTTTGTTTCAAATTGATAGAGTTTAAGTTTTGTCTGAAAATTTTTGGAAGATACATATTTGTATATTGAAATTCAATTTTCTTTGTAAAGAAAAACTTATAAGCAACAGCTTTTTCATTCATACATTCAGCTATAGATTTTTGAAGTTCATTATCAGCCCTTAAAGAGTGCTCAAGTAGGATTGGGTACGCTAACTTAGTATCATTTTCAACCCAGAACTGGAATTTATCGTTTTTATCAAAAACACAACACTTTGCATCACCATTGTGACCCAATTTAAGAAGTTTGTATTTTTGATCAGGGTTAAATTTAGAAAAATTAAATCCCCTCATTTCAAAGATGCCATTTGTCAGGTATGATCTGTTTAAACTCACTTTTACATCGTGATAGAGATTATCCAATATATATTGTGATTTTTCAGAAAGGGTTCCATTCAGAATAAGGCTATAAGCATTACCACCAGGGTCCTCACATACAGCCTTAATATCTGTAATGCTTTCAAGATCAAGTTTTTTGATTTTTTTGCAAATAGGATCATGTGGTCTTAACTGGCTGTTAAGATTATTCAAATGATTTTTCAATCTCATGTCAGAAAAGTTGTATTGTCTGGAATTTTGATAGTTTACAAACTTCTCTTTTTCGCTCTCATTAGTTTTAACTAATTTTTTGAAGAAAAAAGGAAGAACTTTTCTGAAATTCTTTTTGAAAGCATTAAAAAAAGAATCTTTATATGTTACTTCAAAACCAATAACTACATCCAACACTTCAATCAGTTTTGGATTAAGAAGATAATAACCCAGTTCTGAAATTTCATACTCTTTAACAGGTCCCTCAAAAACCTCGCCACAAATATCAATGTTGTTGTAATCGGGAATTTCACCACTGGAAATCACCCACATATCACTATTTATATGAGAACTTACTTCATTCATTAAAACATACTCCAAACCTTATGATAAAAATTGTAATGGTTTTTTACATTTTTTTCAAAATAAATCAATAGTTTATGGATTTTTAATAGATGATTTTGCAGGGCATATAAGGTATTGAAATTATGGAGAATATTGCATATAAAGGAGGCGTTTTAATCGCGGATTTTCTAAATATTGCACTGCAAAAAAAAGGAGATATAAACCATTTTAAAACCTGTGTTTATACAAAATGTATGTCCCCTGATATGATTCTTTCAATAGAACCATCATCAGAACAAACCCTTAACACACCATCGTCTTCAATATCTTCAACAACGCCCTTAATTTTTCTTTCGAAAATTTCAATCTCAACTCTTTTTCCGATCATATCAGAATGTTTTTTCCACTCTTTCATAATATGATTAAAATTTCTGTTTTTTAAAATATTATAAAGCTTCTCAAAGGATTTCAGGAAACTTTGTGTTATCAGTTTTCGTTTAAATTTTTCTCCGGTTTCAATATGTAGCGAAGTTGCGATGTTTTTTATTTCTTTTGGGAAACTAACCGCTTCGGTATTTATGTTGATTCCAATTCCAACTATAATGTAGTTTACAGAGTCCATTTCAGTGCTAACTTCCGTTAGTATTCCACATATCTTTTTTCCACCTAAAAGAAGATCATTTGGCCATTTTATTTTTGGTTCTACTTTTGTTACAGATTTGACAGCTTCAACCATGGCAATTGCTGTCATAAGTGTTGTGATTGCTACCTCTGTGGGGGCTAAAGGTGGTCTTAAGATTAATGACAGAAAAATACCACTACCCTTTCCAGTATACCAGGATCGCCCTTTTCGCCCACGACCCATTGTCTGTGATTCTGCGATAACTATAGTACCTTCTTCAGCACCCTCTTCAGCAAGATCTCTTGCCTTTATGTTTGTAGAGTCCGTTTCATCAAAAAAAACAACTTTTTTTCCAAGGGTTTTTGTTTGGAGTCCATCATATATTTCATCAGGCAATAACAGGTCTGATTCTTTTAATGAGTAACCTTTTCGCGGCAGCGATTCAATTATGTAACCCATTTTTTTTAATGAGGAGATATGCTTTGAGATCGCAGCACGACTTACATTTAGCTCTTTACTTATATATTCACCTGAGACCCAGTTGTCTATGTTTCTCTTTAAAAATTTTAGTATCAAATCTCTGGTTTTCATTAATAATCCTTTGAGGTAACCTCTAATAACCGCCTTTTGATTGAACTTATTGTTTTGTTAACTAACATTGCAGGTTTATAATTTCAATACAAAACAGATTCATTTGAAGGTTTATAAGATTGTGGGAATCTCTAATAACCGCCTTTTAATCGAACTACTTCGTTATTACGAAAAAAAAACTGTTGTAAAACCGGTTCGTTATTTTTACTAATGCCTTGTATTTCAATGAAAATTCTAATTATTAGATGTTCCCTTATGTAATAAAATATTTAAATATGATATTACCTTATTATACTATGAAATTTCTCTGAGAAAGAAAAGATATGGATTTTATAAATAACTTATATGGTGATATTTTTGACAGAATATTTAAGCTTATTCTGTTACTTCCAGTTGCTGTAATTCTCTTTTCTCTTGCAGCCTATTTTGTTAAAAAATCAGGATGGTATAAGCATATTTTTATCTCGGCTTCACAGTGGATAATCAGTATTCCATACGTAAAGCAATTAGCAAATTATACACCAAAAAATATCAATGAACGAGTTGTGAAATTAAAATCGTGGATATTAGGGATTAGTGGAACTTTACTGTTCTCTTGTTTTGTTCTGGTTGGAATAAGAATTGAGATCAATGACACTCTAAATGATTTATTAATAACAGGGATTACTTTTTTTGCTGGAATATATATTTTCATTGAATTGATATTTTATAGATATAAAACAATCAGGGACGATAAATATAAAAATTATCCGATAAAATTAGTTTTAAAAAACTACTAAAAAATTATTTCAATAGTATAGGAATTTTATTGTCTTTTTTTTTGATCTTAATGCCTTTTTTTATGGTCCACTCAAAAACCTACCAAAAGGTTAGTGTCGATAAATTAAATGCTTCATCATCATTAAATCAGGCAAACTCTGGAGAGTTTTTCCCCCATAATATTCTTAATGAGAATTCAAACCCCTGGATTGAAGGTAAAAGTAGTGATGGAATAGGTGAATATGTGGATATGCATTTTACTACCAGCTTTAGATTTAATAGAATTTCTATTATTAATGGTTTCAACGATAAAATAAAATTTAAAAAATATAACTGAGTAAATGAATTGGAAATTAAAACAAAAGATTATACACGAACTGTTGTTTTAGAAGATAGTAGTAAAGCCCAGAGCTTTAATTTCGAGAAGAAAATCAAAGTAGAAAAGATAAGATTTTCAATTGTTTCGGTATACAAAGGCAGTTCTTTCAATTCAACCTGTTTATCGAAAGTAGTATTCTTTTTAAACGAAAATAAGGTGAGTATTGGCTTAATACCAAAATACAAACTTTGTTCAATAGAAAAAAGAATGGATCACACCTTTTATACTTCTGATAGTTTTGGAAATTTTTCTGAGATTTCAATTGATAATTATGGTGAAGTTAAAACTAAAGAATGGAATAAAGGATTTACAAGCAGAAAAGGCACCTACATAATTGATATGCAGACTTTAAAAAAGAGAAGTGTTATTAAAATCGGCCCTCCTGAAGAGGCCAGGATATTAAGAGATTTATGGTCTGCAAAAATTGTATTTTCCTATGATGATAAAACATCTTATGAGGATTATCTTTTTGAAGATTATTTAGAACTGAAACTAAACAATAGTTCTAATAATACATTTGAATTTACAAAATAATGAATATTAATTTCAAAGAATACAGGACTAAGATATACTCTCTAAAAGTGAGTTAAATCACAATCTGTTATTGTTTTGTCTTGCTACACAACTATGGCATTTTTCTTTCTTGGAGGCCTTCATCTAAGTATTGCCAGGCCTTTTATGCAAACCTTTGTTATTGTTGATCTGATACCTGGGATATCCTTAATACCTGTAGGTTATTATATAGGGAATCTCTAACAACTGCCTTTAGATCGAACTACAGTGTTTTTCCCAAAAAAGAACTGTTTGTATATTTTCGTTCACCTGAATGAAAGCTGAATATATGTATAGGGAGGTTTAACCAAAATCCGGTCTAAACAGACCGGATTGTCGTTATGGAAACTGTCGCTTATGTAAAGATTACTCTGACCAGGTAATAACTGGTTGCTTTCTTTCGGTAACTCTTCTGTATTTGAATTTAGGATATCCAACCATCATGCCACCATTAAAAGCATGATCATCTGGAAGACCTAAGGCTTTTTGAAGTGGTTCATATGAATTTGCAGCCATTTGCAGAAAACCTGCCCAACATGTTCCAAGTCCCATTGTTGTTGCTGCAAGTTCAAGATAGGTTAGAGCAATAGTACAGGTTGCCTGTGACATAACATCTTTTTTATGAGCATGTGCAATAATTAAAGCCGGAGCATCTCTAAGTACCATATCCTCACCAGCTTCCCATTTTTTTATACCGATATCAAGCCCCATCATAGTAGCAAAATCAGGTTTGTTTTCAACCATCCATCCTGCCCACTCGATCATTAACTCCGCTATTTTCCGAACTTTATCTTTTCCATTAATTACATGCCACTGAGCTCCCTGTAAATTGTGACCCGATGGAGCATATCTGGCATTTTCAATCAGTTTCACAAGTTCATCTTTTGGTATCTCTTTTTCTTTGAACTCACGGGTTGAACGTCTTTTTCTTAAAAACTGAATCCCCTCTTCAGAGCTAATTTCAAGCTCTTTTTGGATAAGTGGAAAATTCTCTCTTTTAAGATTTTTATGTTCAAAGCAATCTTTTGGACATGCTGCAACACAATGTCCACAATGGATACACATCATCTCTGCGTGTTCAACAGGTTGTGGGATTTTATTGTCATCTGGCTTAATAAGACCCATCGGACAAACGCCTATACACACCCCATCCTTTGCACATTGTTCCTGATCAACTATAAAAAGACTCATTTTTTCTCCTATTTTTTAATTTTTAGAAAAACTAATACCTTTAGTAACCATTGTAAAGTAGTAACTTATTTGTTAGATAATAACCCTTTGGTATGCAATGCCTATTTACAGGCTTTTATAAATTTATTTATTTTTAAAGAATTAAGATTTTACAAATATCCTTTTTAACACTTAATCTCAGAAATTGTTTATAGCTTAAGGGAACCTCTAATAATTAAAATTTTGGATAAAATACAAGGCATTTCAAAAAATAACGAGCCGATTTTATTACAGTTTTTTTTGGAAATAACAAAGTATTTTGCCAAAAGAACAGTTATTAGAGATTCCCATAATATTTTTATAATTTGATCTTTGTCTTTTTCTTCCTTACTCAACATGAAGGTATACCAATACTTCCGGGACAAATTCATAAAGTAGAGAACTTAAAAAATGAGGATGTCGAATTTCTTGTTATAACATCTCCAATGATTAATAGTGACAGGGTTAATTGTTAATAATGAATAATAAAATAAAGAACAAAGGAAAAAAGAATGTCTATAATAGTTGTTGATGTTGAAAGTGATGGACCAATACCCGGAGATTATTCAATGGTATCTCTTGGTGCAGTAATTGTTGATAAGAATCTGAACAAAACATTCTATGGTAAATTGAAGCCAGTTAGTGAAAATTGGTTACCAGATGCTCTTAAAGTTTCAGGTCATTCAAGGGAAGAAACTCTTAATTTTGATGAACCTGTAAACGTTATGGAGGATTTTGCCAAATGGATAAAAAAGGAATCTCCTTCAAGACCTCTTTTTTTCAGCGATAATAATGGATTCGACTGGCAATTTATAAACTGGTATTTTATCCATTTCACAGGAAAAAATCCCTTTGGTTTCTCATCTCAAAATATAGGTTCTTTATATAAAGGACTTGTAGGAGATATGTTTAAAAATTTCAAACATCTTAGAAAAACTGCACATACACATAATCCTGTTGATGATGCCATGGGTAATGCCGAAGCCATTCTACATATGAAAAAGGAGATGGGTTTAAAAATTAGTTTAAAGTGAAAAAAAATCCTGCCGGAGCTGAAATAAAATGTTTTGCTTTTATTTTAATCCAAACTTTTGAAAAGTTTAATAAACAGCTTTTTAATAAAAATAGGGAATCTCTTCTTCTAAGTAACACTTTTTATATATTATGTGTTATTAGGCAGTTAGGTTCCAGAATATCTATTCTGGAGGAGTCGCTAATAACTGATCTTTTTGCAAAACACATCGTTATAA
>JAAELO010000355.1 GCA_024226555.1 Desulfobacterales bacterium
AGATACCGCCACCCCCAAAACATAAACTAATACAAAAAAAAACGATATTATAATTTTTTTATTATTGGCTCGCATGGGAGCAGTATGCAATTTGACTCTCCCCCCCCCCCTTACCATTACGCAAAAAAAAAGAAAGAAAAATATATTATGTTTATTATTGGCTCGCATGGGAGCCGTATTAATTCAATATGGCTACTCCCCCCCCCTAGCTACCATTACGCAAAGAGAGAAAGAAGAAGAGATGCTTTTATTATTGGCTCTCATGGGAGCCTTCTTCAAACGAGTCCGGGGCCCTTTACCCACTATGCAAAAAGAGAAGAAAAAGAGATGATGGAAATGTTATATGGGATATGCATTTTAGCTGAAAAATATTTCCGCCATCTCGCTGTGCAGCGTGGCGGAAATGTTTTTCAGCTCAGTTGTTGTTCTTTTTCCTTGTTTTTTGCTTTTTGTTTTCTTGTTTTTTCGGTACCTTTTAGTTGAAAAGTTTTTCCGCTTTTCTGTATTTGGGTATGGCGGAAAAAATTTTCTGCTCTGTTGTATTTTTTCCGTTTCTGCGTGCGTTTGTGTGCCTTCTTGATGTGGCGCCTTTGCATCCGTGTGTGTTTGTCTGAAAAGCTTTTCAGCTGTCTTGCGTGCAAGGTTGGCTGAAAAACTTTTCTGTTAGACAGTGATTAATGCACTCTCCCTTGCGTGCGTATGTGCCTTCCCAGTAAGCCATGGCATCATATGTCTGAAAAGTTTTTCAGCCATCCTGCGTGCAGAGTTGCCTGAAAAACTTTTCAGCTGACTTGTACATTATTTTATTCTTTTCACTCCTTTAACATCGCTTCTAAAGCATAATTCGAGTGCAAAATTTGTTTGCTTTTTTTGCTTTTTTTTGTTACATTCTGGCTGAAAAATTTTGTTTTTTTTCGTGACGTTTGGGACGAAACACAGGCCGAAATCAGGAGGTCTGGATTTTTTCGTTTTTTTTACACTGAAATATGTAGTAATTACGTTTTGGCTGAAATAGGGGGGGTGTATTTTTCAG
>JAAELO010000356.1 GCA_024226555.1 Desulfobacterales bacterium
GTGGACCACGTCGACCTTTACTCCTAGACCTCGAGCGGGACTTGCTTCTTTCTTTTTTTCGACTCCTTCGAATTCTTGATTCTTCCCTCCTTCGTTCATCTCTCTCGCGAGATTTCTTGCGAGACCGGGAGCTATCCCTTTCTCGCCTTCTTCCTCGACTCCTCGAACGATACATCCTAAGACTCCTTTCTTGATGATGTCTATCCCTCGACCGATCATATCTTTCTCTTTTTCGGTAATAATTATCATTGTCTCGACCTCTGTAGTTATTATTATGGGTATCATTTTTGTGATGGTTATGTGGAGGGTAATGATCTCGAAGGTACATCGACATTGCCTATGGGAAGGTGGTAGAATGTATCGAGCGCATAATCAAATGTTCTTCTGTGGATCGTACACACATAAGGGTAGGAGTAGCGCTAGCAAGGAAAAGATCGTCGAGACCATCATCCAACTATTCATAACAATGAAAATGATGACTCAATTCATTGTACGGTCCACATGCACAACCGCAAA
>JAAELO010000357.1 GCA_024226555.1 Desulfobacterales bacterium
CTGTAATTGTTGAGCTTTAACAATTAATGAATCTATTTTATCAGTTAATTTAATGTGTCTATACATCGCACACCAAAAGGGATCATTTTTCACACTTTTTCTATAAGCTTCAATTTCTTCCTCAGTATCCATTGGATACTCTCCTTCATCTTCATCCATATTTGCCATCTCTTCCTCTAAAAGATGTCGTTCACCAGTTAGCTCTTCAAGATACTCATAGATATTATCAATTTCTTCTCGTAACTTATCACTTTCATAATGAGGATTCATTTGTTTTTCCATGAGTTTTTCCTTTTATACTTTTTCAAGTTTGAATTTGAGCTTCATTCTGTAATATAAAAATAAACAGTTACTGCTACTAAAATTACAACTACACCATAAAATTGAATTGAGTCGTAATGTTTTGCTAATTTTTCAATATAGCCTTCATCTTTGTTATTTTTAATTTTTGCATGAATCAATGCAGCAATAACTGGTATTACAATTGATATTACTCCAAAAAAAATCCATGCGAAAAAACCAAAGTTTTCCATTTTTAAATCATCCTCTAATCATTCAAAATGTTATTTCATATTACAAATTATCTGTCGTTTTTCTCCATCAAACTGATCGTAAAAATTCTGGTGTGCTGCTTTTGAAAAGGTATCTTCTCTTTCATCATACTGCTTAATAAAATCAACAAGCAACGGTAAGTTTTCATCCTGTGCTTCCTTTGAATCAAACTTGTGTGACTCCCACTGCCGTTTTTCAACATTCAAAACACATGTATCAACAGGTAGGTTCATGAATATAATCTCATCTGCCTGTCCTTCTATAAGGTTTAGCAAGTCAGTGTAGCAACCCTCAATCACCCAATGTTTATGCGTACATGTAAACTTTTTTATTATTTCTAATGACTCCGTTATTGATTTTCTTAGTGGTGGATCAGTGTCTTCCCATGCAAGCACATCAAGATCCAAATGAGCAAGATCATGTTTCTTAGCCAACTTTCCAGCTAGAGTGGTTTTACCTGATCCTGCATTACCAAATATTAAAATATTTTTCTTTGCATTTAGTTTTAATTTCATACTGTTTTCTTTTCTCTCTTGCTTCAACTTGCCAAGACTGTAATTCCACATTATTAGATGTAAATACAGCATTAGTTAAAACCATTAAAATTACTGTTGTTAATAAAGTTAAAAATATTAAAGATGTTGTAATTAAATTTCTCATAATTTAGTCTTTTTTTTAGAATTAACAAAATTTTCATTACCAGTGTCACAACTGATTATGGTAGGCTTTTTCTCTTCATCTTCACCACCAAAATACATGGCTACTCCAGCCCCGACAAAAATAATAATAAGTGAAAATCTAATCACTAATTGACCATCAGTTACAGCAGGATTATTCACCCCACTAATCTTCAGTAGACTTTTTCTTCCCATCACTTTTTTCCCAATCTTCTAATGATGTATTAATTGATTTTATTCGCATCTCTATAATATTTATACCTGCGCGAAGAGTTCTAATATAATATAATTTTTGGACTTTAGTTTGCCCTTTTGAATAGTCCATTATTTTATAAAAAGCTTTATTCAAACTTTCAGATGCGATGCCTAAATGTTCATCTATTTCTTTAAGATCTGTTATTTTCATAATCTTAGAGTGGTCTGTACCATTATTATCATTTGTATTTTCAGTCATTATTGCCAATCTCATCAATAAACAAAGTGTATCTATCGCCATGATTCGCGCCTTCAACTCTCGGAATTTTTATAAAAAGAGGTGCGCCTTGATGGTCGTCAATATAACCATAAAAATTGCTACCACATGCTATGGGACTGGCTGGAATTTGAACCGGATCAACCTCTTCTTCTGTACTTAAATCATCACAAGAGGAATACAGTTCATAGGTAATATCCAAGTGAGTTTGGCCGCATGTATCGATCTGAACACTATCTGTTTTTGGTGTCAGGCTCATCCATAAATCACTGGTAGGATCTTTGACAGTTTTTTGATGTGAATCAGAAGATGAAAGAGGGTAGGCAGTTCCACAGTTTTTGCCATCCATAACTCGAACATTGAACGCCTCATCAATGCAACCATTGACGAACAGTAAAGATACGATTAATAGAATATTTGAATATTTCATTTTTATTTCCTTTCTTTAAATTTTTTCATAAATAACTCTTCATGATATATTTTCAGTATATCATCATTGAGAGATTCCTTCTTTAAAGTTTCCCCATTAAAAAACCCGCCAAGCTGTTAAGCAACGCGGGTTTATTTTTTACCTCGCCAGTTAAAAACTTAAAGTGATATTACCGATTGTATCACCTCGTTCAAAAAATGTAGCTTGATGTCTATTAATTAAGAAGTCTATCTCCAAGCCATCGGCATCATTCTGAACATAGTCAAACTGTCTTAAACGTAAAATTTGATTGATATGATGTGTAGAAACATAGAATAGGTCATCACCAATACCATCAAATAAATATGGCTCAACACCGGGAAACAGATCTACATCATAAGCATTACCGTATACACGATCATATACAAGAGCTTCATTATTTCTTGTAGATATTCCACTCCCAAATACTGCCAATGGATCACCATTTATATCGCTTAATGTAATGGTTTGATCTTTTTCCAAATAACCATAAACATCGTATTGATCCATCAATTGAGATTGACCTTCAAAATCAAATTTTTCAATAATGATATGGCCTAACAGGGATGGTGTATCTTCCAAGCGTATAAGGGAATACCTAATATAATCTCTTCCTTCTACAATAACACCATCACTCCAAACATCATCAGTTTTTTGGTGTACCTCAATTTTATTCAGATCAGTAACAACACCCCAAAACGTAATAGTTTTATCATAAGTTAAATGTGACCAGTCACCTTCACCTTGCTTTGTTTCTGTTACTTGGGATATATCGAGAATATTTGTACCTGAATGAAATACCATATCTGTTAGAGGGTTACTGATACAGGTTAGATCAAAATTATCTGGGATTGTTTCATTCAAGTCACAGATTTCTCTTTCACCTCCCCCATTTTTGCGAACATACATCCAACGCCCTTCAAGGAAGCCAGTTAAATTCACAGATGGTGTGTAGGAATAAGACTGAAAACGTAAACCATCACTATTATTTATCTGATCATCATATTTGCGTAACTCTAGGCAATTCCTGACAAAAATTCCTGCTTCAGTAGTTATACATTCCTTAAAGCCGTTTTCATAAATCACAGTGGATTCGACAGGAATCGTTTTAATGTTCAACTCACTATCCTCAATACAACCAGTAATTAATGCACTAGCGATTAATGTACTAACTATACAAAGTGTTGTTATTTTAATATCCATAATTAGTCCTTATATTCACGTTTAGTTGGTTTATTTTTTTGTTCACCCTTTGTAGTTTATTAATCTTACGCCAATATGTCCATCAAAAGCTCTACTTCCTATAGAAATCCATTTAAATGTGCTGGCACTGGTTATATTTCAATTTCTTGCCCACAGCTTATGCAGTAACTAGGTTTGATACCTTTGTTTTTTGCCATATCAATAATATCATAAAGGTCTGTTTCACAATTAGGGCATTTAGCATCTTTGCTTTTCCTGATAAATATAAGTAGTAGATAACCCATAAAGAGAACATAACCAGCAAACACCCAAACAGGATAAAAATCTTTTGCTACTGCATCGAGAATCGGAAGCCCCAGAAGTAAAAACAAAATGAATATGCCACAAAAGACATACATTTTCTTATTGGACTTCGTGTAATTAACTTTGCTCATAAAATTTGAATATAACTTGTTAATTGTTGGTTTCTATTTTATAACCTAAAGCTGAAAAAACTAGAGCAACAATCAAGTAAAAACTAAGATATACAGCATGAAATAATAAACCCTGACCTTCTATTGAGATAACCCCGTACATATGGTCATACAATATGTAGTTGATATACATATGAATAACTTTAAATAATACAAAGCTTATTAAATACACTATTGCTGAAATCACTAAAATCCTTTTCAAAGATTGTTGAAATTTACTACGTAAAAAATAACCAATAAAAAAGAATGCCGACAAATTTAATATAGCATATAGACCTATCGACACTACCGTACCAAAAATATCAAATACTTTTAGTACATCGCATAGATACGTCAATGCAAGTACAAATACTACAAACGAGACAAACCTAACTTGTGATACAAACAACATCTTCATTTAAATATTTTCCATAGGAATATCGTAAATAAATGTGCAACAACCATTATTCCGAAAATCACCCCTAAGTTCTGACTGGCCTGAAGTTCTTTTTCATGGCTCTTTTTTAACTCTTCAACCTCTTTATCGGCCAAATCATCACAATGTACACATAACAATTCATTTGCAGGATATCTCAAACCACACCTTAAACACTTCTTTGTTTTTCCCACACTAGACATTGATATCATACTTACTCCAAATTAGCTTAATCAATTACAAACGGAGTTTTCTTCATCTATTAATTTTCCTTTTTTATACTCTCTCCAACATAAGCCATAACTAACGAAAATATTATTGCTGAAATAATTTGTATCATAAAATCAGAGTTCAAAAACATATTTCTATATGATAAAGATACTAAAACGATATTACCAAGCAATGCCACCCCGCAAGTAATAGAGGAATACAAAAAAAAATTACGTAATTTTATATTCATATTTTTTCTGACATAAGTTAAATAAGTTTAAACCTAACTCCTCTAAGCTAACAGGTATTCAGCTCACATCTGGCAATCGTAGTGCTTTTTGGCTTCTCGGACTTTTAAGATATATATAAGTCCAAATAATTACAATTAAAAAACAGCTAAAGCCAACTAACCATTCATTTTGAAAATCTTCTAAAGTATAAATATATTCTGTCCCCAGTTTCACAGAATAACCCGCCTCAATGATCCATGCAGCTAGATTATTTAATGCATGGCACATGATAGGTATCCATAATGTCCGCGTTTTTAAGTATAGAAAACACATTGCCACACTAAAAATAGTAGCTCCAATTGGCTCAGTATGGACAATACCAAAAAGTACTGATGAAAAGATAATTGCTTTATTTATACCTAAAGTATCACTCCAACGATGAAGAAGAATGCCCCGAAAAGCAAACTCTTCAATTACTGGAGCTAACACAACTAAAGATAAAAAACTCAATATATTCGGAATAATTGGATACTGCCCATTAGCCCCATATACTGCTGGAGGTATATCAATATACCAGTTAGTCACAAACTCAGGTTGAAAGAATGATACTGGGTAAAAAATTATATATTCCAAAGCAATAGAAAGTAAGAATACAAATATTGTTAATTTTAACGCAGGTAAAATATCAATCGTATTAATACGACTAAACATTAAGTGCCATTCCACTCTATAAAATAAAACCAAACCAAATAAAATCAATAACCAACTCATCTGTATATAATAAAAAAATAATAAATCAAACCAATACCACTCTATACCTTCATCTAGAAGATTAACTACATAATCTAAACCGGGAATATAAAAGAATGGCATCAACCATATACTTACTATAAAAAAACCACTTACAGGAAAATATTTCTTATTTTGCATTAATCACAACCATTCTATTTCAGTAAGTAAACTTCCTATTATCAAAAGGAAGTTTACTTATAAAGTCAATATTTCATTAAATTATTAATTTACTATGGCATTTTACACGAATTATCATCGTCATCGTCATCGTCATCGTCATCGTCATCAGGAGGACAAAGCCCCATAAGAATACATTGTTGACGCTCCATTTCTTTATCATCAATCTGATCGTTAATAAATTTAAAACCTTTATCCAGAAGGTTTTGACTACGATTATTATTTGGCGATGGTACTTTAAATGGTGGCCGCACTGGTCTACCCATACGAGGAAATAAATAGTTCATACTAAAATATCCACCTCGCTGACTCCTTCTAGCAGCAACATTCAGCCCATAAGGATCACTATAACTCAAAGGATTCCCATCCACATACCCATAATTATGGTTCAACCCTCCACCCATACCATTACCAGCACTCATCAAAGGTATACCAGCTTGTATAGCTAACTGCATCTGAGGATCAGAATAATCCATCAAGATACCAATCGGATCACTCTGCAAATACCGTCCATGTGCAGCCTTATAATCACGGTAATAGTTATAAACAAAACCACCACTACCAATAGCTATCTGCCCCGGAAATCTTAACTTCATAAATTGATTAATTCCGTCACCATCAGGATCTTTATTCTGACCACCATCTCCAAATGCATCAGCCTCATCCCTACTCCAAACAACGGTCTGTGTATCATTAGTTAACAATCGTGGTGTTGCTAAGTGATCGGTATGAACATATGAAGTAATTACCCAGTCAGGTACACCATCACCTTCATAACCACCACTCCAAATTTTTATAACAGGTATATTATTCAAATAGATATATTCGTTGATCTCATCTAAATCATCATCACTTGAGTTACGTTTATGATAAGCTTGGTAACTGCCATTGGAACGATAATGTAACTCACGGTCTGGCAAATTTGTTTTATTAAAGTACACCCGTTGACCAAGAGCATTATAACTATACTGTTCAATTAATACTGGTGTTCCATAAGTCCCTTTAGAAAAACTTGAAAAACGTCCCTGCTGATTATAAGTATAGACTTCACTTTTATCTTGGTTGGCATTATCCCTAGCGGTTTGATTTCCAGCCGCGTTATAGCTATATAAAGTATTATTCCCACCCTGTGTTAAACGATTATTACCAGAAGTATCGTTATAGTAGAAATTTGTCGTACTGCTATTGCTGCCCTTGTAACGAGTCAAACGGTTACTGGTATCGTCATAGGTATAGGTTTTATCTCCATAAACACCTCCTTCATCGGTGAGGCGACCCATATCATCATAAGCAAATGTTTGACTTAACTGGCTATCCAGATTAGTAATGTCTTCAATCTGATTCACCAAATCATAACTGTAGGCATTCAGCTGTACCGGACTAGCACCTTGAGCGTCTACATTGATTAAGCGACCATCTGTATCATAACTATTGGTAACACTGATGCCATTAGCGTAATCGTAGCCAGTAACCTCACCAAATGGCGCATAACTCACATTACTGATTAACGTCTGTGCTGTGGCGCTGCTGTTTTCACGCACACTAATACTGTTAACCCTACCAAGGGTATCCAAGCCATAATCAACAATACGTCCTGATGGGTAAGTCTCTGATGTTAAATTACCAGCACTGTCATACGACCACGCTTGGCTGTAGATAATGCCGTTAATGCTATAGTCTTTTTGAGTCAGCTGACCTAAGTTGTTATATGCCAGAATAGTGCTACCACTCTCATCGGTATAGCCTGTTAAATACCCAATGCCTTTATTACCATTAGTGGTGTTGTCATAGCTATAGCTAATCGCTTCTACATGACTAGGATCACTATTAAAGTAAACGTTAGTTAAACGATTAACTGCATCATACATATAGTGGGTAGTAATGCCTCTAGCATCGGTTTTCTGCTGCACGTTGCCTGCATTATCAAACTGAAAAATAGTAGTTCCAGTATCAGGACTGACCTGTTTCACCAGCTCACCTAAACCATTATAAACATAGGTAGTAGCATTATTACGCTGGTCAATGACTTGGCTGATATTTGATTGACCATCGTAGTTTAAGGTCACGACATTATCATTGGCATCTTTAACTTGTACCAAACGATTTTGTTCATCGTACTGATAAATATCAGTGGTCACGCTGTTCATACGCCCTAGTGCATCGTTTTCATTGATCAATTGATCATTAGCATTATAACTATAGTCCCACTGCTGACTGTCATTTCCAGTTACCTGTTCCAACCGAGATAGCTCATCAAATACCCGATTACGTTGACGAGTAACCGTTCCACCATCAGTCTCTCTTACTTTTTCAATTATCCACTTACCTTCCAGTGTATCAAGGGTATAATCAATAACGTGTCCCTGATTATTCTTTATCTGTGTCAGGTATTGTGCAGCATTATAGGTATACTCTAACCAGCTACCATCAGGCTGAGTTACTTTTTGCAACAATCCGTTAGGGAAATAATCATAATCTGTCACTGCCTGTTCGCCAACAGCACCTGTACTATTCACCGTAACAAGATTTAACTGTCCACGTTCAGTATAACTTAGTGTAGTTTCAATAGAGTTAGCATCGGTAATTTTACCCACCTGACTTCTACCATTGTAATCACTGAGAATTATGGTAAATCCCTCAACATTATCAATCACAGTAGTACTCAGATTACCCAAAGCATCATAAGTATAAGTATAAATTACTTCATCACTAGTGCCTGTTAATGACCCGTCAATCATTTTCTTTTTCAGTTGAGTATTGCTTGCATCGTAATATTCATAGGCATAATTCCATACACGAGTTGTACCGTAGTGCGTACCACTTGTCAGCCCAGTTTCTCCTGACAAATCTTTAAGGTCATTAACTGTGTATGTTTCAATACGATTTTCAGCAGTATACGTTGTTACCTCGCTACGAATATCATTATAAATAGCACCATTAAAAACAGAATAGATACGAGATAAAGGCAAAGCGGCATCATCATCCCACACGGTCACTGTTTTTTGGGTGACATTTGAAATTCCAGCAGTAACACCACTTACTGTAACAATATTATCACTGGGATTTATTGATGCTGTACCTGACAAGCCAGTACGTTTAGTTTCTACCAAACCACGATCATTACGCAGGGTTTCTGTGACATTACCATTCTTATCTACAGAGTACTCTTTAAAACCGTTAGTATCGTAAGTGCTATAACTGTCTGAAGCTGCACAATTGCCTACCGAATCACCTTCAAGACGAGTAAGCATTTGAACGCCAGAAATATCGGCAAAACTGTAATGTGAAACCTGCCCTTTTTCGTTAGTCACAGTCGTCTTTTTAACTTTGTTATCTACAATATCATAAACTATATCAAACGTATCAAAGCCACCTGCCTTTTCTTCTTTTATAGGGTAACCAGTGGTTGCATCATAGGTATAGGTAATATAAAGCTCAGAATTATTATAAACCTCTATTAAACTTCCATAAGTTACTGTTGGGTCACTAGAGGCATCAACAGAGTGATCATGCACATAAGTTTTAGTCTTTCCATCTGGAAACTGAACAAAGAGTTCCGGCTCTAAATCTACTACATTATCAGCCTCAAACGCATAAAAGATTTCCTCACCATCAAAGTCAGTAAACTTGACATTATCAGCATCAATCCAAGTAAGAGAGACTACATTACTACCTACCACTGCTGTAAAAATAATATCGGTACGATCAGTAACAGTAGAGGGATAAGTAATTATGTATTCTACACCGTGTTTATCATAATATGTTTGCACAACACCACCAGCATCAATCTCATAAACCTCACCACTATTTTTGGTTAAACGCATACCACCTGTATAAACATCATCGGTTTGTATAATAGTAAATGGTGTATTAGAGTAACTATTAATTTGTGTCTGTGGTGAAACATCAGTATTTAAAGTAACAGAATAAGTTTTACCTTCAAATAAAACTTCCAAGTTCTCCATGCCGGGAGCAACTCCACTTAGATAGCCCATCATTTCATAAGGACTACCAGAAGCCCACGGATTAGCTGCTATCAAAGCCTCTAAACTAGAATAATTCAAAGCCGCGCGATACTGAGTAGTTCTTGAAGTCACCATAACCAATGCTTCAGAATTAAAAGGGGCATTGATTCCATTTAAACTTAACGACCATAGATTACGATAAGATTCCTTTGAGCTTCTAGGTAAATAATTATAATGTCGTTTTAATGTAAAACTCGTATTACTTGAAGAATTGTAATCCAGTTCGTTCAAAAATTTCTTACCATTTGAAAATACAATAGGGTTAGGTGAAGATGGGCATGTCGGATCATCATCTGGATCATTACAATCACCCTCATCACAAGGATCATCAGGGGCATCAGGACAGTTAGCCATCACAACCATATAATCTGTCTTATCACCATAATTGGGGTGACCTGCACCATCAAAAGAAGCTTTTGCACAAACATCAAACTGCGCTGCACACAGAGCTACCGGATCAGTTGAATAGTCTGCCTCACTCGCATAGTAACCGTACTGACCCCATTGGTTGCACGATCCACTAGCATTAGAGAGTGAAGGAAAAAATAGAATAATTTGAAAAAATAGAATAGAAATTACTTTTTGATAAACTGACATTAAAAGCTCCAAATTTTGTAATAAACGAATTAATATTAAACAGTAAATTTCGCGAGGATCGTACCAAAATAACCATCAACAAAACATAGTGCATATGCACTAATTTGAGATAAAACTGATAGTTTTTTGATATAGATCAAACAAAAAGTTCTATTACAAAACAAAACAGGAATGTCCTCCACGTCAAGCAGAAGACTATATTTATTATAGATATTTTCTTGTAAACTTCAATGCATCGCATGATTTAATTGAGAGCCTAAAGTGAGCAAAACTACAGATAATATTCAATCTAATGCCCAGAAAGCCCTTAAACAGCAGCTAGATCAGGCAAACATATATAAGAAGGTGCTTGGTAGGGCTAAAGATAATGATTTAGAAAAGCTCATTGAGAAGTTAACTTTAGCTACGTCTATTCTCAAGGATAATCCAGACCATCTTGAAGTTGCACAACGACAGAAAAAAGAAGCAATAAAGAAAGCTAAAGCCATCGGCACTTTTACTGGTAGACCTGCAACTATTGATTATGACACTATAAGAGCTGAACTTGCCAAGGGTAAACATCCAAATGATATAGTAAAATCTCTTGGTGTTTCGAGATCAGCTGTTTATCGTGTAAAAGAGCCATCTGACAAACCTAATCTTAGACCATCCAAACTTGTTAAACATCATGACAGGATAGTAGAGTCTATTAAGGCAAAGGAAAACAGGAAAGCCTTATATACTGAATTAGGTGTTGGTAGGAAAACTCTACAAGAATATATAAAAAAAAATGTCTTACCCTATCTTGGTGAAGAGCATCAAACTAAAAAACACGTACACCACACTTCCAAATTAATTAAGCATCATGACCGTATTGTTCAGTCAGTTCGTGATGGTGAAAAACGTGTTAATTTACAATTAGAGTTAGACGTAAACCGAAAAACTCTCTACAGGTATATCAAATTTAATGTGCTGCCACAGCTTGAAGAGGAAATTTAATTCAAAAAAAACCCGTTAACAAAAGGGGGATAAAGTTAACGGGTTAAACTCAATAAGGACACCGAGTTAATTCAATATTAATACAATTTAATGATTAGTCAATCATTAATATAACTTTCACCCTACTATCAATTTTATCAACTTCAACATACCCTATAGCAGACTTATTTTTAGTTATTATCTCTAGAACATCAGCTGAACTATTAACCTCTTTAGGGGGCTTTCCTTTACCTGAGAATAGCATCCTTGACCAGTATGAGTGAAGACCAGCTTCATTCTTTTGCAATACATTTTTGAGAAAGAATTTAAAAGACTCTTCAGAAGTAGTATCTATAGGGATTACATGTGATCCATCAGGGAAAGTTAGAGATTTACCTAAATAGATTTTACGCAATTGAGAGATAATTAAAGTATTATCATTACTAGGATGTACTACGATAGCTAAATCAGCAAATGCTACTGTTGAGAATCCAATATTCAAAAGGATTCCAATTAAACATACTCTTATTAGTTTCATATTTAGCTCTCCTTAAAAGACTAGATCAACACCAAAGCGGTATGCTTCAGGTGTTTGGTCGTGAAGTAGGTGATCTTGAATCATATATTCAAACTTTAATGCAGCTTGGCTATGGAAATCCCAACGTGCTGACAGGGTGTATTCTTCCAGCTCTTCACCCTCTTCTGCTGCTTCTAGAGCACCACTTAACCCTTGAATAGCGGTATCTAACGCACTACTAACTCCAAGATAAGGATTCACTAGATCATCAAAATTTTCCTTGATGTCCTTATTATTCTCACTATCCAATTCTCCATAGGTTAAGCTCAAAGTAACATTACTCGGAAATCTATGACCTACAGTGATGTAATACCTGTTAGTTTCATCTACTAAAATATTAGTATCATAATCAGTATGGATTAGTTCAGTGAGAATAAAAGTTTTATTAATATCTAACATCATACCGATAGAAACAAATGAAGCATTACCATCTAACCAAATATCTTCAATAACTGAAGAGAGGTCTACACTAATAGTATCTCCAAGATCAGCAATAGAACCAGTTAACCCTGCAATACTTTCACCCATATCTTCAGCTTCAATTTCTCTATTACCATAAGAAGCTCTCAAGGTAACAATCTCATTATCGACTGTCCAAGCGATCCCAGTAGTATCTTCCATGTTAAAACTTAATTGATCAGTTCGAGCTTCATTAATATCAATGGTTTCACTAGCTTCCCCTGCATAAGCTGAAAGTTCTGAAGACCATTCACCAATATCAGATAGATAAGTTATTTTTGCTCCTTCTAAGCTTTTAAGAAAGGATTTGTTGTAAACTGTATAAGGTGGGGAAATCCACTGATAAGCAAAGCCAGTGTCTAGGTAGTCTGAGTATTGAAAGATTGGCATTCTTATTCTACCAAAATCAACTTTTACTTTTGGATTGAATTTATAAGATAAATATGCCCAATCAAAATCAGGCTCATAATCATCATATCCATATGCAACAACTTGAGTTGTAAAACTCAAACCATCACCTAAATCCTTACTCATTCTAAAACCAAACTTATTGAAATCTCGTGCTTCACCATTCCTACTAATATCAGAAGTAGGCCCAAGGAGTTCACCCTCGTCACTATCAGAAATTGTCTTTGCATAAACAAATGATGCAAAGCCAGCAAACTCAAAGTCTGTGTCATTCGCCATTGCTTGTTGCGTTGATAACAGTAACCCAATACTGAAATATAATATTTTATTTTTTAACATGTACTTTTCTCCTAAGTTAACGAATAAAAACTATAACAGTTGTTTCACATAAAGTATAAATTTTAGTAAAAAATCAAAAATAA
>JAAELO010000358.1 GCA_024226555.1 Desulfobacterales bacterium
CAATAGGTTTTAACGGCAGAACATGAGGTGTATAGACACATAGCAGTTTGCTATGAGACTTCAACCATTTGTAAAGGGAATTCTCTAATAACTGTTCTTTTGGCAAAATACTTTGTTATTTCCAAAAAAAACTGTAATAAAGTCGGCTCGTTATTTTTTGAAATGCCTTGTATTTTATCCAAAATTCTAATTATTAGAGGTTCCAATATATAATTTTTCCAAAAAAGGTTTCATTATTAAAAAAGCATTTATTTTTATTCATGTCAAGGGCCTCTAAGAATTAGAGCCTGTTTTAAAGGGGAATTATTGGACAAACTGTTTTTTTATGTTAAAATAAAATTTTTATGGCTAAGGATTTTAGTTAATGATTGAAACATCTCTCGGACTTAAATCAAGACGATTGATTTTAAGACCACTCAAAAAAAATGATGAACCATATCTTTATCAATGGAACATGGATCCCGATGTTCGCCACATGTGGACTCAGGACAGGGATATTCCTTCCTATGATCGGTTCATAGAAAAATATACCAGAAAAATAAAAAATAGATTTGATCTTTTTTTTATGATTCAGCAGAAGACCTCTGGACAACCAATCGGCTTCATATATGACTATGCCTCGGATTCCATAGATAGAAATGCTTATCTTTGTCTTTACATCGATGAAAATACAAATGCCAGGGGAGCTGGAATTGAGAGCGCAGCTATATTTATGAATTATCTTTTTATGCACTACAATTACAGAAAACTTTACTCTGAAGTTTACGAGTTCAACACCCACGCTCTTTCCATAACCAGAAAAGCAGGATTTCAGGAGGAGGGATGCCTTAAAGATTACCGCTACTGGAATGGTAAATATTGGGATCAGTATATTTTCTCCATCACTGCACAGGCTTTTTCTGAGAAATATAAAAAATATGAATATTACTTTAATAAGCATTGAAAGATAATACAGGATTTTAAGTAATTTGAATATATCACAAAAAACAACTACTGAGCCCAGACTTGTTCATCTTCTATATGTACCAACAACTTTCTGCAATTTAGGTTGTCGTTATTGCTATCTGGGAGACCAGATTGATGCTTCGGACCAGTTTAATAAAGATTGTGAAGATGCATTAAACACACTCAAAAGAACTGTAGAAAAGTTAATTGATAACAATATATTGCCTTTTAATATTTCTCTTCATGGCGGTGAAGTAACCACTTTGCCTGAGCCTGTTTTAGAATCTTTATTTTTATATATAAAAGAGTATTATGATACCCATCGACAGACTCTTGAAAAACATGGTTTTAAAAAATCAAACCCTCATATCAAGACAAATCTGTATAACTTCGGACAGTTATATGATCTGTTTGATAGACATGAGGTTTCAATAAGCGGTAGCATGGATCTTCCCTTTTCTCTTCATGAAAAATATAGAACAACCAGAAATGGGAATTCATCACTAAACAGGATTCTGGAAAATGTAAAACTTCTGGGACAGTATCCACACAGAAAAAAAATATCAGCAACCCTTTTCAGCGAGCATTTAAAAAGACAAGAGGAGATCGCTGATAATATTATTGAGCTTCATGAAACTTATGGTTTTGATATGAATCGTTTCAATATTATGTTCGGGTTTGAATCCGATCTAAGCAAGAAGCGTCATGGAAAGTCAACTGATCCGTCTATAACTCTTAAAATGGCAACAGATCAGGAACAGGTTGCTTTTTATCGATTTTTAAAGGAACGATTTGCAGGGACAGACCTTACTAAGGGTTTTCAGACCTTATGGTTTGAGGAATTTACGCCTTCTTTCTGTACAAACAGTTTCAACTGTGGAGAAAAGTTCTATCTCCTCCAAAGTGACGGAGATGTCTACTCCTGTGTAAGAGGACAAGGAAATGATGCCTTTTACTATGGAAACGTCTATAACGATACCATTGAGGATATTATCAAAACCGGTGAGAAGAGAATTTCACTTGTACACAAATCTCTGGGCTTACATGAAGATTGCAAGGGGTGTGATTATATAAAAGTTTGTCACACAGGTTGTCCCTTTGTGAAACTTCAACAGAGCTCAGGTAAATCTTATACGTGCCTACTACAGAAAGAGATGTACAGGGAATCTGAATCCATTTATCCAAAGCCGGAAGATCAAAGAGAAAAGGATGACAATCTATTTGAATATGCTTCAGATATGCATCCAGCTGAAGTTGCAGAGCTAAAGGAAAATCTGGATCAATCTGCGAATCTTGTGTTACCCGGCGATTTTTATGATGAAAAAAATGTACTTCACCAAATTATACTGGATGATCCGGTACTTACTGCACTATATTCACCTGATGCTTTCATCATAACTATTGATGATGATGATATAACCTTGTCCTCACAGATTCTGAAAACATACAGGGAAATGTATCATCTGTATCCGGAACAAGAGGTAACAATACATATAAAAGAGGACATTTTTCGTAAAAACTGTCGTGAAACTGTACGCAACACTCTTTATATACAAATGCTCCGGGATACACGTGTAATTTATGGAGAAGAGAAAAGAACCAAACAGGAGCATCTTTTTACACATAAGGTCTATTTTAATCACCTTGAACAAAGCAAGCCTGGTTGGTTGAAATTCAGACTTTCCCCTTTACTTGAACTTCACAAAAATCTATACCTTTCCGGAGTAATAAATAACCTGTTTTTTACAACAGGAGATCTTCGGGATTATCACTATTCAGTACAAAAAAATAACGGATTCTATCATGTACAGGCCATAAATCTTCCGTTTCAGAATTTTGAATTTTACTGGGATTCCCTAAACATAAAAGGAGAAAAAAATGTTAAATGAAAGACTTTCCGGAACCATTGATCATTTCTTTTCATTCATTCAAGCTGATGAAGGTGATTTGAGTGAAACCAAAAAAGAGATGCACTCTTTTTTTCAAAGCAATGCTGGGACCCATGTGGTTCATGATAGCGGTGCTATTTATTTCTATGAAGGAAAAAAACTGCTTCGGTTTTCTGATATAGCTATTTCTGATACCCAATTGATCCACACTTTTGATGGAAAAAAAATAACAGCAGTAACTCCTTACAATGGAAGTTATAAGATGAAGTCAGGTGATCAAAAGAGCGGGGGTACGAAAAGAAGAAGCAACGGTGATTCAGGTGGTGTTTCCTCCAATAACAACAATAATAACAATAATAATGGATGATCTCACTTTCACGAACATTTAATAATAGAAGGGGATATTTTTACTCCCCTTCTTATTATCTCATGTCTTTTTATGAACCGGGGTTATGTCTACCGTTTTACCTAGATTGCAAAGTTGCTGGAAGCTATAATATCAGGAATCTCCAGGACTTTTTTATTTTAATGAATTCTGATATTGGTATATTATAGCTCCTAAGTCATCTCAAACAGTCATAGTTAAAAACCAAGAACTAACAACAGTTATTATTCTTTGTTTTACCGTTGCTATTAAATAATCCACAAAAATCTGAGTTCTTCATTTTTTTCATAAACTTTTTCATTTTTGCCGGATCACAACAACTACAATTACTCATCATCTTTTTAAAATCTTTAGTGCGACATCCCTGTGCTTTACCATTTGTTTCTTGTTTCTTGTTTCATTGTTTCTCTCCTTTTTTTTATGGGAATCTCTAATAAACTCTCTTTTGGCGAAATACATTGTTATATCCAAAAAAATTGTAATATAATCGGCTCGTTATTTTTTGAAATGCCTTGTATTTCATCCAAAAATTTAATTATTTGAGATTCCCTTATGTTTTTTTTACCTTCAATCTATGTATGCTTTTCCTTTTTATCTTAAGTAAACTCTATTTTTTCTTAAAAACTAAGGTTAACATTCGAGTGATATGCTAATTTTTCGGTAGTTACATTCTTTTTTTCTGTAAACATATGTTTCTTTAAGAAATCTGTTACTAATTGGAAATGACTGCTATGAACTATAATATTTGAATGTGAACAATCAGGTAAAAGATGTAATTCAGTTAATTCACTATTTGAATTTTCATATAATATTGCCATATTTTCGGGTGGTATAAAGTTATCTTTTTTTCCATGAATTAACAATGTTGGAACCTTTATTTTATGGATGTTATTGCGTGGAAAAATATTCTCAATTGGTTCACCAACCCATCCTCCTATAAACATAAATACAAGTTTTACAAAGGGCCATTCCGGAATGTGAAACTTCTTCATAAATTTGGTTGTTACACCAACAGGGTCGGCAAATGCGGATGTACTAATTATTGCATTAATTCTATTATCTAATGAACCTGCTAAAATACTGCTTGCACCACCAATCGAATGTCCAAAAACACCGATATTATGCATATCAACATCTTTCCTTGTCTTCAGGTAATTAATTGATGATCTTAAATCTTCAGCCATTTTTAGTAATGTTACTGGCCCATCATTATCGCTTTCACCATGCCCTCTTGAATCAAACATAAATACAGAACAACCAACTTTATCTATAACTTCCTTTGCTACAGGCAACATTCTGGACTTACTATGTGACCATCCATGCTGTATGATAACAACGGGTTTTTTATTAGTTGAAGCTGGCATAAACCAACCTTGTAAAGTTCTGTTAGATGAAGGAAAGGATACGTTCTCATAGTGTATATTATATTCTTCAGGTCTCTTTTTTGATTTGTCTCTTTGTGGTAAACACCAAAGCCTTGCAATCAACCATGAAAAACCTGCCACCAGAAAAAATGTAATTAATAGTATTGTTAAAATAATGTTAACCATGCCTCAACTCCTTGTTACTTAATTTAGATTTTAGCTTCGTAGCAACTAAACCTGCGACTTCTTTATTTTTTTCAGGTCACCTGATATATGTTTGTATTAATTTAGGTTGCTTTATATATTTAAGACTTTTTTGGCCTGTAAAAGGTTACAAATATTTAATATTTTTAATCACAAATTTTCATATTATCGGAGGGAAAAGGGTGTAAAACCTTATTTATCCATTCAAGAGAGAAATCTGGAACAGGCCTCTATTCTTTCTAATTATCATTTTTTTTTATAATGATGATGTCAAATATCCACTTATTTTGTATACTATTAATGGCTATTTACTTTGACTTATTTTGGAGATACTCTTGTTTTCTATAGATTCCCTATTATTTATTTAGCCAGATTCGTAACAATAAAGGACTAAGTTTAGGGAATCTCTAATAATTAAAATTTTTGATGAAAAACAAGGCATAACAAAAAACAACGGGTTGATTTTACTACAGTTTTATTTTTGTTATATCTGTGTTTCGCAAAAAGATCAGTTATTAGAGGTTCCCTTTAGTTAATTTCTCTTCACATACCATCTATTGGAGAAACGATGAAACAATTCGTGCTGGCATACTTTTTTATAGGAATTGTATTTTTGTCTAACTCTTCGGCAGAAGAAACGATTCGTGTAGCTGTTGGAGAATGGCCTCCTTATTATTCTGAAAATCTCAAACATTATGGACCTGCTTTACATATTGTAACTGAAGCTTTCGCTTTAGGGGGCATCAAAGTTCATTACGAATTTTTTCCCTGGGGACGAGCTTTGTATTTAGTGAAGAAAGGCGATTGGGATGCAACATGTTGTTGGGCAAAGACAATAGAAAGAGATACATTTATCATATTTTCTGAACCTGTACATCCAGATGAAACAGTTTTTTTTCATCTCAAAGAATACAAATTTAAATGGAAGTCGGTTGAAGATTTAAAAGGAATTGAAATAGGTGCCACTATTAGTTACTCTTACTCAGAGGAACTTGAAGCCGCGGAAAAAGCAGGAAAGTTGATAATTGAACGTGTGCCTACAGATGAATTAAATTTCAGGAAATTATTAAAAGGACGTATTCAAATTTTTCCTCTGGCAAAAGATGTTGGTTATGCTATGTTAAATAAGGTTTTTAAACCAGAGGATGTTCAAAAAATTACTCACCATCCAAAACCAACGCGAGTAGGCTATCTTAGGATTGCTTTTTCAAAGAAACTTAAACAAAGCAAAAAGTTGAAGACTATTTTCAATAATGGCTTAAACATTCTCAAAAAAAATGGTAAGTATGATAAATATTTTAAGGAATCACAAGAAGGAAAATATATATTAAAGTAAAAAAAGGGAGGAGTCAATCTTGATGACCTTTCAAAAGGTGTGTCCTTTGTTTTTAGGAATATGAATACACTCTACATATGAATACTGGTAAAAAAATGTATCGCAAATATGTTAAAGACTTGGATGCAAACATTTGCACTACAGGATATAGAATCATTCAAAGATTGGAAATAAAGAAGTCAATTCATTGGGATAAAGAATAGGCATAATCCATTAGTGCCAACAGCTACTTTTGAACCTGTAGCAAATACATAACAAGAGGCAGTTCTTAAAACGGCTCTGAAATTTAGAGGGAACCTCTATAACTGCCTTTTGATCGAACTACAGCGTTTTTTCGAATAAAAATTGTAGTATGCTTATAAATTAAAGCTTTTTATAAACGTTGAATTTCAATCAAAATTCTAACTATTAGAGGTTCCCTTTAATTATTTATTATTTAAAACAGCCATTGTTAATCTTGAGACACAAACAGTTTTTCCCTCTTCATCTACTATTTTTATATCCCAGATCTGAGTTGTTCGTCCAACATGTACGGGCCTTCCAACGCCAGTCACAAGCCCCTTGCTAATACTTCTGACATGGTTTGCATTTACTTCAAGGCCGACGCTGTAAGTACCTGGCTCTCCGGCCATGTGAGCTGCAATACTTCCAAGAGTCTCAGCAAGAACGACGGATGCTCCTCCATGTAAAATCCCCATGGGTTGATGAGTCCTATGATCCACAGGCATTGTAGCTTTGATATAATCATCTCCAACTTCTGTAATCTTAATATCCAAATGATTAACTATCGTGTTCTCCATGGAGTTTATCTGCTCAGGAGTCATGGGTGATTTCCAAATAGTCATAATTCTTAAATCCTTTTAATTTAGTCTCTAATAATCAAATCTTTGAGATTAATTCCTCAAAATAAGATTATTAGAGTTTAATTATGCTGCATGTACTCTATATGCAAAACTCTTAACCTTTCTAACATCGATTGGAGTTCCATCGTCATAGAAGAAATGAAGTGGAATTTCCTTTTTATGTCGTAGCAGGCTCTCTTCAATTATACTGTTATCACATCCCCAGCAGCTTGCCATCATAACGCCATCATAATCGCCATTATCCCAATGATGAAGAACATTACCAACAGCATAACCAGCACCACCATTTGTTTCAGTATCTATGATTTTAGAAGATCTTTCAAGAGCTGCTTTCAGATCCGGCATTGGAATCCATGCATTTTCTTTTCTTATTACTTTATAAAGTCTTTTTCTAATTGCTATCATCACAGTAAGGTACATTTTAATCTGATTTTTGGATGCTCCTCTTCCAAACATAAATTCAGGTTTAACTCTTCCAAGAAATTCAAGGAAATCTCCAAATGGTTCATAGATTGTTCTGACTTTCAGATCGCTCAAATGTTTAAAAATTCCTGCGCCGGCAAAATCATTTCCTTTTGTCATAGCATCACCGGAAACAAATATCTTTTTGTATTCACTATCTGCAAGAGGTTTTTTCTCCATAGCTTTAAATGCATCTGAAGCATCTTTCAGTATCTTTTCGAGCTTAAACCATTCCTTTACTTTCTGCCTGCTTCCTTTAAAACCCTTCAATGAAGGTCTTTCAACTAATTTTACTACTTTCTTGTTGTAATAATGATATAAATTATTTGCTTCTCCTTCATTAAGTTCTGTTGCCTGGTAGTAAAGATAGAATTGACGGATAATATCTGCGGCTGCGATGGATGCTATGAGCTTTGCGGACATTGAAACTCCTCCTGCAATCTTTAAGGAAGAGATGTTAACCATATCGTTTAAACCCATATTATTTACTGAGATTCCATCTTTAATACCATACATTCCGGCACGGCACATACGGCCTGTTACCTGCATCAATCTGGTTTCTTTATCCAGTTTATTCTTTTCAAGATATTCTTTGAATGCCCCCCAGATAAGTTGGTAAGACATGCACTCCTTACCTGAGCAGTCTGATCTTCCTCTAAGATAGTTCTCTTCTGTTAGTTCAGGAGCATGGGTTGTATCATATCCATAGGCTTTATATAAACCGGCATATAACTCTCCAAGATAATCGATACTGCTTAGGAAAACATATTTAACATTCTTATCAAGATACTTGAATTTGTTACCACCAAAATTAAGAGAGTTCACAAGAACTGAGTTATCATAACTCTTTTTCTCTTCAACAATCCTATACTGCTTAACAGATTGTAAAAAAGCCTGGATACGTGTAATAAACCCTGCACCGCCACCATGCCCGTCACTTTCCAAAATGGTGTGTGGATATCCCTCAAGCAGGGAAGTAAAGACATGTTCAATAAATGAGGTTGGACCACAACCAAAAGATGCAAGCATTAATGGAAATGCATTTTTCATGTTTTTAGCTGCTTCTGCTGCACGAATATATCTGTTTGGATCTCCCCAGTATACTTTACCCATCATTGGAGTATCTTCTGGTATTGGAAAGCAATCCATTGGAACAGCCATGGCTCCATTTTGTCTTAAGTAATCAGGTATTTTTGAGTTTGCTGCTTTCTCATGGATTACATGCTGAGCCCCACAAACCAGAACGACTGGAAGCTTTTTTGAGTTTGCATAAGAAATTGCATCATTTCCGATTTTCGCAAGGAACAACTCGAACTCTTTCTGTGCTTGAATACCTTTTGCAACAGCTGATTTTACACTTCCAAAATCAATTCCAAGTGTCTTAGTCAATACTCTAAAACTTTCTATGGTGTCTGTGCCCTTTAAACCTTTACCAAAGTCAAACTTTGGAATAAGTACTTCATTGTTTTTCCCCCTGCTTTTTAAAGCTTCGCGAACCATCTCCGGCATAGATTGTTCTGAAACACATGTTTGTCCACCAAGACCATCTCTATCATCAATCTCAAGGATCTTTGGAAAAAAGATGTATGGATCATCTCCGTTACATAATGCATATGCAATCTTTACCGGGCCGCAGGAGTCAAAGCTGTTACAAAGTCTCTCTCCGGTTTGAAGGGATTTTTTATCAGATTTTAGAAGTTTAACAGATAAACCAAGTTCTCCTAACACTGTTCCAAAAAATGGAATGTAACCACCCACAGGACCTGTTACAGGAATTGCTATTTCAGGGAGTCCCTCTTTTAATACTGCATACTCATCGATTTTTTCAGCTCTTTGGAGAAATGGATCTGGCGCATCTTTTTCAAGTCTTGTTCCTTTTGCAGAGATTTCATACTTGGGACAGGCGCCACCAGATGTTGCTACTTTTTCCATGTCATTATACAAAATTGTTGTTCGTTCAATTGGACAAAGATTGTTGCACTCCTTGTCCTTGCAAGTGAACTCTTTCTTCTCTACAATTTCAGCATCCAGAATATTTTCAGGATTCAGTGGCTTTGCATCAAGTAAAGCATCAACGCCTGTTTCATCTATTGTATTTATACCTATTCCCCAGGCTCCCATAGCTCCAGGATTTGGTGGAATAGTGATCTCTCTTTCTGTAATTGATGCAAGAGTCCATGCTAAAGATTCATTTGAAGCAGGTTTTCCCTGAAAGAATATTTTATCACCAAGTGTTCTTTGACCCATTACGCGGTTAAGATAGTTAAAAATAACTGAGTATTGAAAACCAGCGAATATATCTTTTAATTCAAATCCCTCTTTAATGGCCTGGGCCCCGGATTCAGCAATAAATACCGTACACATCTGCCCAAGATCAGGCGGTCTTTTTGAAGTTTTTGCAAGTTTTACAAAATCTCCTATATCATGCACATCATAAAATGCGGCCTGTTCTTCCAGAAAGGAACCAGTACCAGCACTACACGCTTTGTTCATATCACTTTCAATTATTCTTCCACCTTTAACTCTGATATACTTTGCGTCCTGTCCACCAATTTCAACTATGGACATATCGGAACCATTATCCGGGTCAAGCTTTATGGCGGCAGTGGCATGGGCTACAATCTCATTTAAAACGCAGATATTACCTTCAGGAAAAACTGATCTTACAAGAGTAGCCACAGCTTCTCTTCCAGATCCGGTAAGACCAATTGACCGAATGTCAGGTGTGCCCTTTTCAAGTATTTGTTTGATAAGTCTTCTTGCAGCATCAACAGGATTTCCTTTTGTTCTGTCATAAACATCCAGAACAGGCAGACCTGTTTTGATAGAAGTAAGTACTGCTTTTGCACCTGTTGAACCAAGATCCATTCCAAGAACCATAGGTTCCTTGTCTATAATTCCATCAGAATTTATTTCTTCTAATATAGTTACATTATCTTTTGAATTGAAAGCAGGTGAAAGTACATGAAATCGTTTTTCAGATCGGTTTATAAAATCTTCAGGATCTTTTGGAAGAGTAACAGCCGAATCAATTTTTTCAGCTGCAATTCTTAAAGCTCCTTCAGCTTCAAAAGTAAAAAGATTTTCAGGATAGAGTATTTTTTCATCAATTCTGTTTTCAAATGATTCCTTTAAGGATTCAAAAGCGGTGCATCCACCAATAAAACACACAGGGCCATCAACTTTGTTTCTTGATAGAATTGCCGCGATGTTCCCGGCTACAGAATCAAAGAAACCCTTGAATAACTCATTTGTTGGTTTTCCTGCATTTGCATAGTGAGTCATTTCACTTTTTGAGAATACTGAGCAGCGTGCGGTTATAGGGATAATATCAGTGGCATCTTTAGCAAGTTTATCAGCTTCATCTATTGTAATGCCAAATCGTGCTGAAATTTTCTGGATGTTCTCCCCGGAACCCGATGAACATTTATCATTTTCAAGATAGTTATAGAAAAAATTATTTGAGTCTGCATTTTGGAAAGGTGTTCTGGTAAGAACGCTATACCCACTTGCTCCTGCACTTACTAGATTCATAGTATCTGGCAGAGATGTGTTGCTTTCAAGCTCTTTCTCCTGGCAAGCTTCTTCAGGAAAAACCATAACAGGAGATATTAGCTCTTCAGCATAATGGCCTGTGGCTGAAAGAGAGGTGCAATTTGCAATATCTTTTGATTTGTACCACTCTTTGAATGCTTTGAAAGGCTTTCCATCATGAAAAACATAATCGGTCTCTTCAATTTTAACATCGCCATTTTCCGATACAGATCCAATTGCAAAACTTATGGAAGCTTTACCCAGGTCACAACCTGCTACTCTTTTCATTTTACCTCCTAAATAGTTTTTATCTCTAAAGATTTATGAAAATCTATCTATACTTTTATAAGTCGAAACAACTTTTCGGATGAACATACTAAATGCTTTTTAATTCTATATCGCACATTTTAAGGATAGAAAAATATTCATTGTTGTATTCTATCTTAAAACATATTCCTTGACACATAAAAAAGAAAGAGTCATATATGACTTATTTCATGCAATTTATGCCACAAAGGTTGTTTTATGACAAATACAATTTCAATATTAGCGACAGATGGCTGTGTTTCATCAGTTTTAACAGGTTTATTAGATTATATTAACATTGCAAATATGCTTTGGATGACATCATCGGAAAGTAATGGAGAGATTCTTTGTAAAACAGAGATTGTTGGAATTGATGGAAATGGTGTTAAAACCAGCAGTGGTATTGTTATTCATCCTGATAAAACAATAGATGAGATAAAAAAAACAAACTTTATTATGCTGCCTGCATTTTTATATCCTTTTGATGTGACCACCGAAAAACTAAAACCTGCTATTAACTGGATAAAAAAATCCTATGAAAAAGGAGCTACTATTGCATCCACCTGCACAGGAACTTTCCTTATGGCTGAAACAGGTCTTTTGGATGGAAAATCAGCCACAACAAACTGGTATTTTGCAAATATGTTCAAAAGAAAATACCCTGAAGTCAAACTGAAAATTGAAAAAATTCTTAATGTTGATGGTCGTTTAATAACTTCCGGAGCTGCAACGGCTTTTTTGAATTTAGCCCTTCATCTTATTGAGAAATTAGGATCTCAGGATCTCGCTCTCTTATGTGCTAAAGCCCTGTTGATTGACCCAAACAAAGAAAATCAGTCCCCATACATCCTCCATTCATTCTGGAAAAATCATCTTGATAAAGAGATTTTAGCAGCACAGGATTTTATGGAAAAAAACTTTGCTTCAAAAATTTACATTGATGACATTGCAGAGAATGCCGGGATTAGCTCAAGGCATTTTAAAAGAAGATTCAAAAAAGCAACAGATGAAACTCCAATAGCATATATTCAACATCTCAGGATTGAAAAAGCCAAAGAGATGCTTGAAAAATCAAATGAAACAATTAACGAGATTACATGGGAAATTGGTTACGAAGATATAAACTCATTTCGAAGGTTGTTTAAAAAGAATACAGGTATGTCACCTAAGGACTACAGAAAAAAATTTGCCACCGTTAATTAAAACCTTCGTTTATTTTTTAAATAACTGTTATTATGGATAATAAATAGGATTGCCCTTTTTCAAAACTGTATTAGAAGGAGGAGGTTATGAATATACTAATTATTGGCGCAACACGCGGTATAGGATACCAGCTTTTAGAGTATGCCCTGTCCAAAGATCATAAAGTCACAACCCTTGTAAGAGACCCAAACAAACTTGAAATTCTTCTGGAAAATGAAAATTTAGATGTAATCAAAGGTGATATTTTAGATTATGGCTCCGTCAGAAAAGCTGTAAAAGGTAAGGATACTGTCTTGACATGTGTTGGAGTAAATATAACAAGAAAACCTGTAGATGTGTTTTCAAGAGGAATTAAAAATGTAATAAAAGCTATGGAAGACAGAGATGTATCAACACTAATAAGTGTTACAGGTATTGGTGCAGGAAATAGTAAAGGCCATGGTGGTTTTTTGTATGATAAGATTTTTAATCCACTTTTTCTTAAAACAATTTATGAAGACAAAGACAGAGAAGAGGAGCTAATTAAGAGTAGTGATCTGGACTGGATCATTGTAAGACCAGGTTTTTTAACAAATGGAACAATGTGTGGCAAATACAGAGTGATTACTGATCTTAATGGTATAAAATCAGGTAAAATATCCAGAAATGATGTGGCTCATTTTCTTTTGGAACAGGCTGTTACTCCTGAATATGTCAGGCAGACACCACTTATTTGTTATTAGAGATTCCCTATAGTAATAATATTGATATGCTTAACGGCTGGAACTCTCTATGCAGCAACTGCTTACAGAGGAAACACAAAATCACATGTTTTCCATAAACAGTCTTGCAGATATTACAGTTGTAAGAATTGCAGTATTGTTTTCAGTTCACGTTCAGAAGCATTAAACAGAGGTTTCAGACCCTGTAAGGTAAACCCTGATGCATATTTTTGAAGTTAAGAAAAAGTACAGAAGTAACAAATTTTGTAAAAGAGGCGGAAAGTGAATAAACAAGGTGAAATAGAAGCAGTGTACAGTAAAATTTCCAAAGCTTTTGGAGAGAAGAACATCGATTTGGTTTTGAGTTTTTTTTCAGATAGTAAGGATATGATTAAAATAAGTCATGGTGTTGTTTTAAGGGGTAAGAATGAGTTAGCAAAGTATTACGAAAAATTAAAAAATGTTGAAGAGATAAATATATCTATTGAAAATATTGTTATAAATGAAATAGATGAAAATCACATCTGGTCAACAGCTGATGAATATATAACAATTAATGGTGATCAGAAAAAAGCTGTGGTTTCGAATATATTTGTAAAATTGGATACAGGATGGGTGATTTTACATGATCATACAACACATCTATTTTAAGGAGAACCTCTAATAATTAGAATTTTGAATGAAGTACAAGGGGTGATGAAAAAAAACGAGCTGGTTTTAGAACAGTTATTTTTTTTGGAACAACGCTGTAGTACGATCAAAAGACAGTTATTAGAGATTCCCTAAAGTATAAAAACCTTAATAAACTATTTAATTATACTATAAGCTGTCTCAATCATATTCATCAATTTGACATGGTCTTTGGATTTTTTTGAAACTATGAAATATAGATTAATTTTTTTTAGAGATTTATCAGTTAAATCGGATGACAATGCTTTACCTGTCCAATTGGCTGGTCGTCTGTAATCAAGAAGATAGTTAGCTCGTTTTGCTTTTAGCATTCTGATCGCTTGAATGTGGTTATTTGTAGGATATATCTTTATCTCATTTATTGGATTTTTCAGATAGTCTATAAGGCCTCCATAAGAGTAGCCTCTGATAACAATAATCCCTTTCCCATTCAAACTCTTTTTTTTCGAAGGTATTATAACATCCCCCCTTGTAAAAATTCTTAAATCTATAGCTGCTGGCGATGCTTTACTGTACAGAACCTCTTTATCATATGCTTTTACGCCCTTAATTCCAAGCCAGATATCAACGTTACCCACCTTTAAATTGTTATAAAGTCTTGATGGAGGAAAGCCCTGGACAGAGTATTCAATACCTGTTCTGTTCAATACTTTTTTCAAAAGCTTTAGCAATGTTCCACTTAATTCTTTATCTTCTTCATAAATAAAATATGGAGGGAAATGAAGAATACCAACTCTATAAGTATTTGCTTTAAGTGTATTTAATGAAAAAAAAATTAACAGAATAATTAAGAAAAGGTGCCTAAATATTACTTTCATAGTTGATAACCCCATTTTTCTTAAGAATACTGAATGAATTAACAATTTTTTTCATTAATGTTGCTGCGTTTTTTGATCTTTTTGAGACAAGAAAATATAGTTTCACCTTGTTTAATGATCTATTATATATACCTTTGCAATCAGGATAGATGTTTTTACAGGACATGCTTAAAGGGAGTTTATAATCGATAATATAATCTGCTCTTTTTGCTTTTAGCATTTTTAGAGCATCGCCATGATTACTTGTTGGTTCAAGAGTTATTTTATTAGCAGGATTTTTCAGGAAATTTATCAAACCACCGTATGTATACCCTCTAAGAACAATAAATTTTTTTTTCTTAAGATCTCTGTAATTTTGGGGCATAACGACATCCCCCCTTGTAAATACACTAAGATCGATTGTTATAAGACCTATATTACTATATAAAACAAACCTATCTAACGCTTTGTCTTTAACTCCAATAAATATATTTATATCTCCGGTTTTTAATCCCCTGTAAATTCTTTTTAGAGGGTACCCATCAATTTTGTATTTAATACCGGAATGATCAAGAACTTTTGTCATATCTTTGAAAAGACCAGCAAGATTATTATCTTCATCAATGACAGAAAATGGTGGGAAATGTACAACACCCAAATTATACTCTTGAGAAATGCTATAATCGGTAGACAGAAGAAACAGGAAAAAAAATATAGGTACTCTTAAATTTAGCTTCATTAAAACCTCTGACAAATGTCGTGCTATCAAGGCACTATGGCATTTTTGTGAATTTGAGTAATTTATATTAACATATTTTCAATAAAATTGCACACTCGTTACACTTGCATGTAGAATGTAGTGTTTAGAGCATCTTAGAATACTAAAAGTTCTGGTTCCTGACTGTACAGAAGGTGTAAAAAAAGATCATTTTTTATTTTGATCAATTTTAGGATACTAAGCCTTTAAATACTTATAGCCTGTTCCATGAACAGTTTTTAAATATTCTGGCGATGAGGGGTCTTTCTCAACCTTTTTACGCAGTTGTGCTATATGCTGGTCAAGAGTTCTTGTTGTTCCGTAATAATTCACACCCCATATCTCATTCAAAATAAAATCACGTTTTAAAACTTCGTTTGGATGGGTATAAAAAAGTTTTAAGATATCAACTTCGCGCTCAGACAGCTCAAATGTATCTCCTGCAAGAGTTGCCTCAAATCTTAGTGTATTCACTTTTGCAATCCCAAAATCAAAATTATCCACATTCCCCTGGGCCTTACTACTTTCTTTACCCCTCATCGTTCTTCTTAAAATTGCTGAAATTCTCGCGAGTAATTCATGTATGCCAAATGGTTTTGTTATGTAATCATCGGCACCTAATTTTAAACCTACCACCTTATCTATCTCTTCGCTTTTTGCTGTCAGCATAATTACTGGAACATCTTCATCGGTCTGACGAATATGTTTACAAACGTCATAGCCATTCATCTCCGGCATCATAACATCAAGCAATACAAGATCATATTTACCTTCACCAAAAAGTTTAATAGCTTCTTTACCATCTTTTGCAGGAAATACTTTATAATCTTCGCTCTCAAGTACATCTGTTAAACCTGACAGAATGTTTTCATCATCCTCAGCAACCAGTATTTTGATATTACCCATTTTTTAAATCTCCCGTTAAAGGCAAAATTATTATAAAAGAACTACCACCGCCCTTTCGGGGCTCATAAATCATAGAACCACCAAGGTCCTGTACTATATTTTTTGCTATACTCAAACCTAATCCAGCACCTTGTTTTTTGCTGGTTAAGGAGTTATCAACTCTATGGAATTTTTCGAATATTTTTTCGGAATGATCTTTCGGAATACCAGGCCCCCTGTCTGAAACATTTAATTTACAGCTATTCTCCTCGATCTCCATCGACAGGTCTATGGTTTTTCCATCGGATGCATATTTAATTGCATTATCAATCAAATTTAGCATGACCTGTTTTATGGCATCTTTATCGGTCACTATATTCACATTATGTCCTGGGATATTGATGTTATAGTTAAGCTTTGTCCCCTTGGATGAAAAAGTAGCAGAATCAGCGATCTCTTTAAAATATTCAGTCATGGATATCTCAGCTAAGTTATACTTCTTTAATCCACGTTCCAGTCTTGAAAAGTTAAGAACATTATTTACAAGTCTTGTAAGCCTTCTACTCTCATCAATTATAACTTCAAGATATTTCTTTTTCTTCTCTTCATCTTTAACTCTTCCCTCACCAAGCAGTTCAGCATACATTCGGATACTTGTGAGCGGCGTTTTAAGCTCATGTGATACGTTTGAAACAAAAGTGGTTTTTTGAGAAGCATCCAGCATATTTCTGTATGCAAGAAGTGTTAATAAAACACCTCCTGTAATTATTGAAAAAATAAAAATTCCCAGCAGTAAACCTGTTAAAATTACAAAAAGATCAAACCTGTTTTTAGATTTGAAATTTTTATCCATATAAACTGCTATTTGCCAATGTGGCAAGCTTGGCAGAAGATCAGAGGTAAAAAAGGGTTTTGATTTTTTTGGAATATCCAGATTTCCGGATTTATGGAGAATTGAGCCTGTACCATCTGTCAAAGCATAAGCTAAGCCATCTGAAACTTTTTCAGGAAACTCAAGAGTTATCTGGGAAAGAATTGTAACAATTTCAAGTTCAAAACCGTAAATGATATTTTCGTTTAACTTTACCCAACCCAGAATATAGAGCCTGTTGTCTGAAAACCAGGTGAGCCATTCTGTATTTTTTTGTAAAGAGAAATCTACCAACTCTTTCTTGACTTCAGCTTTCTGTCTGGCAAAACTTACCAACTTCTTTCTTCCAGACTCTTTCATTCTTACTTTTTTTGATTTTGATTTAACGCTATAACCAGTATTGGTATCCAAGATGTCATCAGGTAACGCTTTGTTAGCCTTTATTGATTCATAACCACTCTTTTTTCTATCCAAACTATATAAACTATCTTTTTCAACATTTGCAATCATCTCCTCTTCGATTTCGTCTATAATAAGATCTATGGTCGATTCAAATTTTACTCTTCCTGAGAAAAAAGCATCATATCTCTGAGTGAAAAGCTTCTCCTCTTTTGTTGAAGCAATGCCTTTGTATGGGTATTTAAGACCACTTTCATTATTGTATATAAAAACATTTCTTACGAGGGGATTGGTTTTTTCAAATGAAAGAAGAATTTCCTTTAAATTTCTATCATCAATGTTTATAAGAGCATTTCCAAGCTCGTCCTCAACTGTATCCATTGTTATTCTGATAGTTTCAGCAATCTGCTCCGCTTGATTCTTTACAGTTAAAAGAGCTTCATTTTCAAGCCTCTCTCTTTCATGACTTAGCAATTTAAAGAAATAGAAAGAGATTAGTAGAGTTGGTATGAGAATTATAAGCCAGTATGATATTATTGTTCTTTTCTTCATTAAACCCATTAAAGAATTCCTAATCCGCTTGTTGATTTCTGGTTTTAAAAGATTTCATTTTAAGAAATTTTCTCTTCTTTTTAGAGAATTTACCTTTCTTTGTTACTTCCTCTAAATCCTGTTTCATCTCTTCTGCTTCTAAAAGAACATCTTCATCCTTATTAATATTTACAGCTTCTCTTAGTCGTTTAGTTGATTCTTTCAGTTCTGAAACGGCTTCTTTTTTCTTACCTTTATCAAGAAGTTTGAGAGCTTTTTCATTTGAGATTGCATTCAGGTTTTTGATATAGGATTTTTGAACATCATAATTTTCAGAGCTCTTTACGATGTTCTCCTTGTCACTATAAGATGCACTGATAGCACCTTCTATATCACGATCTCTTTTTAAAAGGGGGTCTTCATAGGTGACATTGGCACTTGCTATTCCAATATTTTTTAAACTTTTTCCCTTAGGTACCATTATCTCAAGAAGGGCAAACTTTTTTTGATATCTACAAAGCTGATCAAGATTTAAAGTAATTGTACTATTATTAATTCTGCCTTCTCTTCCAACAATTCTTATCGGTATAACACCATTTTGACACTTTATTTTTAATGAAATATCCCTTGCAACAACACTGGTTAGAAGTGATATTTCTGTTTCAAAAACTTTTAACAGTTTTTTTGCAGTTTCCACAAAATAGCTGTTACCGGAACTTTTCTGTGAAATACCGACCATAAGGTCTTCGTTGTATTCTGTACCGATACCAATTGTTGATACAGAGATTCTCTCTTTTTTCAGTGAAGCTCCTAACCTCTCAAAATCTTCGGTATCTGTAATACCAATGTTAGCGAATCCATCTGATATGATAATTATTCTATTGATAAAATTTTTATTTAAATTTTTTCTAATTTCGTGAATTGCCCTACTTATCCCACTAAAAAGTGCTGTATTGCCTGATGGTTGAATTGAATTTACTTTAGCAAGGTCTTCTTCGTTAAAACTTGTTCCTGCAGGTATTACTGTTTCAACACTGTTTCCATAGGTTACTATTGAAACTATATCATTTTTACCTAACCTTTTGGCTGCATATATAGCTGAACGGAGTGCCATCTGCATTTTTGCGCCTTTCATGGAAGCGGATCTGTCAATAAGAATTGCCAGATTTACAGGTACTCTTCTTTTTGTTCTTCCTCTTGATTTAACACTGACTTTTAAAACAGCCTTCACAGGTTTTCCTGTATAAAAAATTTCCCGATCAAGTTCAATATCAAGAATGATTTTGTTAGTTGAAAAACCTTTTGCAAAAGTAACGTTTGCTGTGAATATAAAGCAAAATGTAAATAAAATAGTTCCTATACCTGTTTTCATTTTCCACCCCTGTTTAGTTGAGGAATTTAATTAACCTCTTAAGGGAATCTCTAAAAACCGCCTTTTATCTGAATTATGACGTTTATAAAACTGAAAGCTTTTATAAACGTCATAATTCACCAAAAATCTAGTTTTTAGAGGTCCCCTTAATATACCATAACAAAAACTTTAGGATTTTTCCTATATTTTAATTAATTGAGTTTTTTTGCTGTCACTACAAGGTAAAAAAAATGTAAATAATTTGTAAAAACACTATCTTTAGTTTTTGACTTTAGAGGTTTTTTAATGTAATTTTTTCAATTTATTAGATGTTAACATTAGAGGTTCCCATTTATGAAAGAGATGAAAATGAATAAAATATTTACAATTTTAATGTTTGTTATTATAACCTCCTGTGCTCCTCATAAGGCTGAGAGAATTGTATATCTTGAGAGAGTTCATGTTATCGCTCTACTTGAAACAGGTGAGGAGATCAGACCTGTAATTTATGCAAGGTTCACATCAGATAAGAGTTATAATAAAATTGAATTCAAACATAAATTCCGGGTTATATCTAAAAATGTCTTCAAAGACTATTCCTTAAAAAATATTGTCTATGGCAAAAAGAAAATACTGGATCAGAAAATATTTAAAGCTATGAAAACCAGCTATGCAGGTGAAATAGACTTTAAATTTGTTATAATTGAAAAGCTAAGCTATCCAAAAGATATTAAAGATGGCTTTTTAAAGATAAACATAAAAAAGCAGGAGGTTCAGAGAACCAAATACCTTATCAGGCACGATACTCAAAAACTTAAATATATGAGACACACATTCCAGAAAAAATACAGTAAAGATATTGAAAATAAAATCAAAGATCTGGAAACTGTAATCAGAACCTATCCTGATAAAATTAAGATTTTAAGAAATGAGATTGAAGCTATCAAAAAAAAGATGTCTTTATAGATTGTTTACTTTCAGGGTTACAAAAAAAAAATAATTTTTGTTGCCCCGTATACCCATAGATGGGATATGACTTTTAATTCATCTACAAACTCTTTAAAGGGAACCTCTAATAATTAGATTTTTTGATGAATACAAGGCATGATCAAAAATAACGAGCTGATTTTACAACAGTTTATTTTGGTAATAACGAAGTATTTCGCAAAAAGATCAGTTATTAGCGACTCCTCCAGAATAGATATTCTGGAACCTAACTGCCTAAAAGTGTTACTTAGAAGAAGAGCTTCCCTTTATTTTATAAAGTTTACAGTTTATTTTTTTCTTGTAACACAGTATTTCGGGTTATTAGAGATTCCCTAATGATAATTGAGACATAATCCTTAAATTTTAGATATTGTAAGATTTTCAATTCTGACTTCCTGTTGCATATCTATTCTAAATCCAAACCCATTTCCCATAAACTTTTCATATTTTATTTTATTTATAAAATTTCCATTAATATACAAATTAAGGTCATCCTTAACCTTCTTTAACGAAAGTTTGTTTTTTTTGTTATTTTTGTTGATAAATGGGCTTTTACTCCAGGGAATAATCTGGAAGTAATTTCCTTGATAACTTTTATACAATCTGTAGTGTCCGTTCCCCGATATTTGATAAAAGAAACAGTTTCGAGCATCCTTTAGCCCGAAAACAATTCCAAACCCATTATTATTAATACCTTTGCTTTTCACCATTTCACTTTCAATTAGAAAGTCTTTTGTTTGATCAACCTTAATTTTTATCCATGTAAGCCAGCTACTATTGTTTTTATTATGTGAAAACAGGTAATCCCCGGTATTGACTCTTAATGAAACTGTTTCATTATCTTTTTCAGGCCACTTATTATTGTTGTTGTTGAAATTTTCGTTAAATACATTTTCCTTTTTTATTAAATTGGTAACTTTAATACTTTTAATAAAAACGGCTTGTTTATGGTCTATCTTAAACCCAACATTCTGTCCCATAAGTGGTTCATAGGGTGATGATCCAACCCAGTTATTGTTAATATAAAAATGTATAATATCTTCATATTTTTTTATTGAGAGTTTGTTAGTTTCATTGAATTTTCTAATATAGGAACTTTTAGTCCATGGAATTTTTTTATAAGACTTTCCTCCTGAATATTTTGTAACTGTAAAATTGCCGTCACCGGATATCAGGAAAGTATAATTATTATTTGCATCCAATAGCCCCCAAGCTACACCATAACCATAATTATCAACACCACTTTCTTTTTTCAAAACACATTCAAGTAGAAAATTCTTTTCATCAGGAAGTTTTATTGTGTTCCATGATAACCAACTGTCCTCTTCTCTTTTATGTGAAAAATAGTACCCACCTTTTTTTATAACAAGCTCAGCATTTTCATCATTTTTCAAATACCATTTGTTTTTATTGGTTTTAAAATCCTCATTATATGTAATAACGTCTCTCTCAGCATCGGACAGCATTCTATTAGATCTGTAGCCCGAAAACGACATTTCATGTTTAAGGCTCTTTAATTTTTCTTCAACTTCAATTTTCTCTTTAGAAGCTTTTGTTAATGCATTTTCCAGATAATTTATCTCACTTTCATACCTCTGGTACATCAAAAAAGAGAAAACCCCCAAACCTATTGCAAAAAGGAAAAATATAGCAGCCAAAGCTTTATAAACAGAGGATGTTTTCTCTATAAACTGAGTAAACCGATCAAAATTACCAGAATATCCGGATATCTCCATCTGCCTTTTGGTTGTATAATCATCCATCGTTCTTTGATCTTTTGTAAGTTTTTTTTGTAATTTCTTTTCGTATTCCAGAAGCTCATTTTGTTTATTATTCATACAACACGCCTTCATAAAGGTTGGTAAAGAAGATTGTTGAAGAATTTAGACTTTATATCTTAAGAATATTGTAAATTACATATTTGTGCAAATAAAAAATCCGTAACTTTTTTATATTCAATATGTTAAAGTTAATTTAAAAATATTTTATAGAAAGGATAAAAATTTGATACCCGGGTTTGATAAAATTGTAGAACAGAGAATTAAAGATGGGCAAAAAGAGGGGAAATTTGACAATCTCTCAAAGAAAGGTCAAAAACTAAATCTTGAAGATGATTCAAATGTACCTGAGGATATGAGACTTGCATATAAGATGTTAAAAAATGCAGGTTTTGTCCCCCCTGAATTAACTATAAGAAAAGAGATTCACTCGATAACCCAGTTATTAGAGAATGAGGAAGATACTAAGAAAAAACATTCATTGGTAAAGAAACTAAACTACCTCAGATTGAAATTAGACCTTAAGTGTCACTCCACAGCACTTGATATTGATAATTCTTACTCAAAGAAAATCATAAAAAAGCTGGATAAATAATTTATGGGAACCCCTAATATTTATAACTTTTTCGCTGAAACTTCATTTTCTCCTTAAAGGGAGGAGATTGAAATAGATATAATTATTGAAATTATTATCCAGGTTAAAGATTTGCCAAAACCAAAAATAGTAGTTTTAAATCCAGTTCTCAGGAATTGCTTTTCAATTTCATAATTTGTAGCTCTTGTATCCTCAGCTTTAAAAATCAGAAAGATTATATTAAAAAAACGTATCAATTTTAAGTTCTCCATCAATATTTAAAGACCTTAAGGACATATAATAAAAATTATTGGACAAAGATATTATATCAATACATCATATTTAATTTCCGATATTGTACAAAATTGCGGAAAGCCTGTTAAATTGCTCCTGAGTTTTTATTATCATTACGTAAATATTGTGTGGAAAGGAAAGCAAATCATGTTTGTAGCAATGCAAATCCTGTTTCAAAAGCACCGTGTTGATATTTCTTTAGATCTTCAGGATAGTCAGGGTTTTTCTTTTTTATGCTTTTTGCAATAGTTGCAGAAGGCAACAATACTATCTTAACATCTAAAAGCTGGATTAAAGCTTCCATTTTAAAACTTAAAGCGCCTCCTGCAAAACGACCTTTTGTATTTCGTTTTTTAACACCAACAATATCAATATTTTCATCTATTACAAATTTTTTGAAATTCTTATGAAAATTTTTAATATCATAAGAATTTTCTGTATTTTCGATTGATATTTTTCTAATATCGCAATCTATTGTTTGAAAGTCCTTTGCTTCTCCTTCGAGTACAACAAGAACTGAGTCAGATCCTTTTATTTCGATTCCACACACTCTCATATTTCTGTCCTTAAAGTTTAAGTATAAAATTTACTTTTACTTTAAAGAAAGGATCTCTTCAAGGATTTCAACACTTTCTTTTACAAAAGATGAACATTTTTTTTCTTTGGTTTTACTCTCTACAAATTTCTCGAATCCTTCATCAGTGAACACCTCAACCCCTGTTAACTCAACACATTTTATAGTGTCATTCCTATCTCTGAAAATTCTGGAAAACTCTTCGATCAAGCCTAATACATCTCTAAAAACTTCACTCTTTTCAAGGTCTGATGTACCACATTCCATACTAATAACCATAAATGCTGCGGCCACTGCTCCGCAAGCCCCTCCCTCTCCTGAACCCCCTGCAAAAGCTGATGAGAGTTTCATAGCTGTGTCATAACTTATATCATAACGATCTCTAAATACCTCAAATACTGCTTGTGAACATTTAAAACCCTTATTCATAAAAAAATCTTCTGCTATCTTTGCTCTATTCATTTTTAAATCCTTTCTTTTTAAGTTTTTTTAAAATTTATATTATCGAATAAATTGAGTCAAACGATAATATCTGATAGGTTCGATCACATATTTCGATGCCAAACTGAGGGGAAATTAAAATGGAACTTCGTCAATTAAAAACATTTCAAGTGGTTGGAAAGCTTTTAAGCTTTAACAGAGCAGCCGATACTCTAAATTATGCACAATCAACAGTTTCAGCTCAAATCAAGTCACTTGAGGATGAATTTGGTGTTCCTCTTTTTGACAGATTAGGTAAAAAGGTATTACTGACAGAAGCTGGAAAGTTATTAATGCGTTATGCCCAAAAGATGATAGAGATAGAAAAAGAGACTATAACTGAAGTTTCGGGTTGGGAAACCCCAAATGCTTCGATCTCTGCAAGGGTTCCCCAAAGTATCTCCAATCATTTTTTACCTGATATCCTGTTAAAACTGGACAGGAAATTACCCGGGCTTGGTTTTAATATAATATCATGTGCTTATGATTCATTACCCCATGAACTAAGGGCTGGAATTGTTGACATAGCATTTCTTGTGACTGAAGGGATAAACACAAAGAATCTTAATGCTGAGGTTTTAAGAATTGTGCCAATAAATATGGTCGCAGCCCCCTTTCATGAGCTTTCACAAAAGGAATTTATTACAATAGAGGACCTTGAAAAGCATACTGCCCTTCTGCCTCTTCATGATTGCAGCTATAAAATGACGTTTCATAAAATGATTACAGAGAAAAATATAAAAATTAAAATTATGGAGTTTAACAGTATTGAATCAATAAAAAAGTGTGTGGAAAAGGGAGTTGGCTTTACAATAGCTCCTGATTTTTATGTTCAAAATGAGGTTCAAAAAGGAATATTAAAGGTTTTGCCATGGGAGGGGATGGACATTGAGTTTTCCCTTCTAATGATCCTGCATAAGGATAAATGGATATCACCACATTTATATGAGTTTATGAAATTATCAAGAGATATAATTAGTTAAATTTTCAGGATTTTAAAGAGTTACGACCTTTTGCATATTGGAAATCACTGAAATTATATTTTTTAAGAACCTTTACTATCTCTTTTTTCCAGATAAGATATGCTTTTTGGGTAATATGCAGACCATCAAAAGTGTATTTCCTCTTAAGTTTCTTTTTTGTGGATAGCGTTGCATTTAGGTCGATATAATCGATCCTGTTTTTTTCTGCGTATGCAACTAATAGTGAATTTAGCCTTTCAACTGATGGATTAAAAGCTTTTTTCCTTGAGTATAGTGTGGCCTGTATTACAGGAATAATACCTCGCCTTCTAAGGTTTCTAATTATTGTTTTGAAGTTTTTGAAAATACTATTTGGCGAGATTCCACCTGCTATGTCGTTAATCCCACCCATTATAAATACTATCTCTGGTTGATGCCTGTATACATCATCCATTCTATCCAGAAATCCAGAGGTCATATCACTTTTTAGTCCCTCATTTGCAATTATATCTGAGTTGAAAAGCTGGTCCCATTTTCCACCCATTGTGATCGAATCACCAAACATTACAACAACTTTGACATCCGTTTCATTAAAATCTTCTGCTATTATTGGTGTTGTTGTAAATAGTAGAATTGCTAAGGAGATATAAAAAACGATATTCTTCATAAAAATATTTAAAATTAATCCTGTTATTATTTTTTTCACAGTTACAAGTATAAATTTTTTGGAAGAAAACATCAAGTGACTTTTAACAATTTTAATAATTGTTAAACAAGCAGGGCAATAAACCCGTAATAATAATCATTGTTATAAAAAGGCGTGAAAATATTTGAAATATGTTCCTAATCCTTAAATTATTTCAAATTCAATTTTTTTATTTTCTATGGCCATATTTAAATTTGATGCTATTTTTCTTAGTTCATTTTCATCAGAGCACAACTGAAAGGAACTAATTGTTTTTACACTTTTATTACGACCATTTTGTTTTCCATGATAAAGCGCCCTGTCTGAAAGAGAGACAGCCTGTTCAAAATTCAAAATACCGGATGTACTTATAAAGAAAGGGTAGAAAATAAAACCAATGGTACATGTAAGATTTATTACCCTGTCATCTGAAATTTCAAACTTATTAGTTTCCACAAGCTTTCTTATTTTTTCAGCATGTGTTGCTATATAGGATTCGTGAGTGTTTTTTAAAATCATTATGAACTCTTCCCCTCCAATCCTTGCAACAACATCATCCTGCCTGACATTTCTGGTCAATATATTGCTAAACTGCTTTAAAACCAGATCTCCTGAATCATGTCCATATGTATCATTGACCTTTTTAAAAAAGTCTATATCAATTACAAAGATACCAAATCCTTTATTTTCAGAATCGTTTCTTCTATTAGTCCCCTTTTTATTTAACCAAATGTTGTGAAGGGTTATCTCTATCTCATCCATCAAAACTTCATAAAGATACCTTCTATTACTAAGCCCCGTTAAAGGATCTACCAAAGTGATCTCCTTTAATTTTTCATTCTTTACAATCAGCTCAAGATTCAAGTCATCAGTCTGCTTTTTTTCAATGTTAAGACGTTCAATCAGAAGTATATTATCGTACTGTATTTTAAGAGATTGGTTTAGATTCCTATTTAGTCTTAATACTGATAATAAAGAAATTCCATAGAAAAGGAGTCCCATTATAACCATTGGAGTTGTGATAGTGTTTTGTATCAAATATATGGCAAGGGTTGGAATTAAAAAAAGTGTTATTGTATAGGGAAAATAGATCTTTAAATTATTATGGGCTGCGACAACATTGCCTGCTACCATTATGGCTATTACAAAATAGAAAAACAGTATATAAACAAAAATGACATCATATACTAATAGAATTATTATCATTGAACTGAAGAAAGCTGCAGTTGTTACTGCTGATACAATCAGAATCTTTTCCCAGAGCAAAAAATCATCTTTTTTGTATCCTTTCTTATAGATTAAAACCATAATAGCTCTTACTCCAATAAATAAAACATTCGCAATATACCAGTAAATAAGAGATTTGTTTGAAGCTTTATTCCAGAATACTATTGTTAAAATAGATGAATTTAAAAGCACAGAAAGCATGTTCCCGGATAAACTTGCAACAAGAAGATCAAGCTTTTCGCTTATTAAATAGGTGTTTTTATTTATTATACCCATAGTTCAACTAACTTGCTTTCAATTTTTGTATGAGGTCCAAAAACAGGTATTAAAAAATACCTTCTTTTTTAAGTATTGCCAACATTTTTCTTAGTACCTTAAAGGGATTATTCTTTTTACTGTATTCATTTTTTCTTGATTTGAAACTTAAAAGGGTACATATAATTAGTCTCGGGAACCTCTAATAATTAGATTTTTGCCTTGATATAAGGCAGACGTTTATAAAAAATACAGAAATATGACCTATGATTTACAGGTTACTTTTCGAAAACCCAGTGTAATGCGAAGCATTCACTAAATACATTGATAACCAAGAGCTACAGTAGTTCAATCAAAAGTCAATTATTAAGGGTTCCTTTAAATTAAATGCATAAACCAAAGGACTTTTCAAATGGATCAAAACTATGAAAAAGTTGGGTTTATTGGTGCTGGAAATATGGCTGAAGCCATTGCAGGAGCACTTATAGACTCAGGTGTTTACAAAAGTAAAAATATTATGATGAGCGATATCAACACAGATCGCCTTGATTTTATTAAAAATACGTATGGGGTTGAAATCACAACAAATAGTGATGATCTTGTTATGAACAGCGATATTATAATCCTATCTGTTAAGCCACAGGTAATGGAAAAGGTATTGGATAATATCTGTAGTTCTTTTGAAACTAATAAGAGAAAGCTTTTTATATCAATCGCAGCTGGTATAAAATCTGAGAAGATTGAATCATATCTGTACAATAATATAACAGATGAAGCAAAAAGCCTCCTGCCTGTTGTAAGGGTTATGCCAAACACACCAAGTATGGTTCTTTCAGGAATGTCAGGAATGAGTGTAAACAATCACTGTACTGATAGTGATGTTGAAGTTACCAGAGTTATTTTAGAATCTATGGGCAAAGTGATTCAAGTTAAAGAGGAAGAGATTGATGCTATAACTGCTATGTCAGGATCTGGCCCGGCTTATATATTCTATTTCATTGAATCTATGATGCAGGCAGGTGTTGATATGGGTTTTAGTGATGCTGTGACAAAACTCCTGACTTTGGAAACATTTAAAGGAGCTTTAAAATTAATGGAAAAAAGTGGTAAATCACCAGCTGTTTTAAGAAAAAATGTAACTTCACCAGGTGGGACAACAGAAGCTGCATTAAAGGTTATGGAAGATAGAAATATTAAAAACAGTATTGTTGATGCTATCAAAACAGCAAAAAGACGATCAATAGAATTGAGTGGTTAATATATATGTTTGCAGAAGAAGTCAGTTATTCAGTTGCCTTCATTGGAGGGTTTTTATCTTTTTTTTCAGGATGTGTACTACCTCTCATACCTGCCTATTTTACATATATAACAGGTTTTTCAATCAAAGATATGACAGGTGATATTGATATTAAAATAAGAAGTAAAGTGTTACTATCAACACTTGCTTTTATTTTTGGTTTTTCAGTCATTTTTATATTGGTTGGAATGTCAGCAACATATCTTGGTAATGTTATAACAGATAATAATAAAGATTTAATAAGAATTATTGGAGGGCATTTTGTTATTTTTTTTGGTCTCCATTTAACTGGAATAGTTAAAATAAGACTTTTTGAATATGAAAAACGTTTTAACATGGTGCAAAAGAGAGTCAGCATTCTTGGAACATTTTTTATTGGGATGGCTTTTGCTGCAGGTTGGACTCCCTGCATAGGACCTGTTTTGGGTTCTATAACAATAATGGCCATGGAAAGACAAGATATTCAACATAGTATACTCTTATTAAGCCTTTACTCTTTTGGTTTTGCCATTCCTTTTTTATTGATTTCAATTTTTATAAATTTTATTTTAGTCTTTATTAAAAAAGCCAGTAGATTCATACCCTATGTAAATATAGCTTCTGGTTTGCTATTAATTGCTATCGGTATTATGTTAATTCTGGATAGATTAAGTTTTATTTCATTATAAAGTTTAAAATTAAGGTTTTTCCTATGAAGAAAATAATTGTAATAATGATAATAGTAGTTTTTGCTATGGCACCTTTTGCATCAGCAGATAACAAGAAAATTAACTGGCTCTCTTATAAAGAGGGTATTGCTCTTTCAAAAAAGACCAATAAAAATGTATTTATCTTTTTTCACACAACATGGTGTAAATATTGTGAACAGATGAAAAAGACAACATTTAAAAATAAAAAAGTCATAGGATATTTAAACACTAACTTTATTCCAATTACAGTTGACGGTGATAAGGAAAAAGATATTGTAAAAAAATATAAAATAAGAGGATATCCTGATTCTGTATTTGTGGTTGATGGGAAGAAATTTCACAGACCTGGTTATGTTCCTGAAGAAACTTTTTATGTTATATTATCCTATGTACATACAAAAAGTTATCAGAAGATGTCATTTTCAAAATTTCTTAAATTAAATGGGTAAAAGGTGATATGGAACCTGTTTTTCGTAAAATAATTCCACCTTGGTATGATTCAGATTTGATCTGTGTAATTCTTATTATTTCTATGATTTTTGTAATTATGTTTGGATTAGCCGGGTTTTCAGTAGCACAGTCAAAAAAAGAGTTTTTTGAGTTTATATGGGTTCCGTCTTTGATTGTTCTGTTGGGGGGGTTTGTATTTTTATCAGTATCAATTCGATTGATTAAGAGAAAATTTTAAATCCAACATCATTATATGGTTAGGGTTGTTTTAAGATAATAATCTTTTGAATTTTATGCAAAAATAAATTATCTGCTTACAGCACTGTTTTAAAGGGTTATTTATAAATCGAATTTCGTGTTTTTTAGTTTACGTATCTTTTTTTGCTATTAATCCCCTGTTTTTCTTATATATATTTCTATGGTCATGAAATCATTGACAATATCAATATATTGAAAAAACAATTTGACACCACACAAGATGTTGGGTTAACGTCTCTTCAAGATTTAACAGTTTTTATTCAAATCAAATAACTCACATTTAATTACAAACCATAAAGAGGATTATTAGTGTTCGAAAAAATCAGGAAAAGAAACGGAAGTGTTGTGGAATTTGACTCCTCAAAAATTACCCACGCCATAAATAAGGCAGGAAAAATAACAGGGGAATTTGAGGAAAGAGATGCAAAAAAATTGACACTTAGAGTACTGACGCTAGCCCATGAACTGAGAATGGGGCCGTTACCTGAAGTTGAAGAGGTTCAGGATATAGTGGAAAGAGTTCTGCTTGATTCACCCTTTTATAAAACCGCGAAATCTTATATCCTATACAGAGAACAACATAATCAGATTAGAAATATAGCGATCAAAGCTAATGTGGATCTTGTAGATCAATACATTAGTAAGCTTGACTGGAAAATAAAAGAGAACAGCAATATGAGTTATTCCCTTCAGGGGTTAAACAACTATATCGCTTCAGACATTACTGCTGAATACTGGCTTAACCAGATATATCCTCCTGAGACAAGAAAGTTACATTATGAAGGGGATATTCACATCCATGACCTTAGTCTACTTGCGATTTATTGTGTTGGATGGGATCTACAGGATCTTTTAAGAACCGGGTTTAAAGGTGTTGCCGGGAAGGTTGAAAGCTCGCCTCCAAAGCACTTCAGATCAGCTCTGGGCCAATTGGTAAATTTCTTTTATACACTTCAGGGAGAAGCTGCTGGTGCTCAGGCCATGTCGAATTTCGACACACTAATGGCTCCATTTATTCGTTACGACGACTTAAATTATAAAGAAGTTAAACAGGCTCTTCAGGAGTTTGTTTTCAATATAAATATCCCAACAAGAGTAGGTTTTCAAACACCATTTACAAATATAACTATGGATCTTTATGTTCCTTCAACTCTTAAGGATACTCCTGTTATATTAGGTGGTAAGGATCTTGACCTAACATATTCAGAGTTCCAAAGTGAAATGGATATTCTGAACAAAGCTTTTGCAGAAGTAATGATGGAAGGTGATGCGAAGGGAAGAGTTTTTACATTTCCTATTCCAACCTATAACATCACTAAAGATTTTGACTGGGACAACCCTAATCTTGATCTCATCTGGAAAATGACCGGAAAATACGGAATTCCTTACTTTTCTAATTTTGTGAATTCTGATATGTCACCCGATGACGCAAGGTCGATGTGCTGCAGACTACGTTTGGACAACAGGGAACTTCGGAAACGTGGCGGTGGACTCTTTGGCGCAAATCCTCTAACAGGGTCTATTGGGGTTGTTACAGTCAATCTTCCAAGAATTGGTTTTCTTGCAGATAGTGAAGAAGATTTTTTTGCAAGAATCAGAAAAAATATTGGAGTTGCAAAGGAAAGTCTTTCAATAAAAAGAAAAATCCTCGAAAAATTTACTGAAAGAAACCTGTATCCATATTCAAAATACTATCTTAGAGATATTAAAGAGAGATTTGGGTCATACTGGAAAAATCATTTCTCAACAATTGGCATTATCGGTATGAATGAAGCATGTCTTAACTTTATTGGAACAGGAATTGGAACCTCAGAGGGGCAGGCTTTTTCCTTAAAGGTTATGGATTACATCAGGGACCTTATGGAAGAGATTCAGGATGAAACTGGTGAAATCTTTAATTTAGAGGCAACACCAGCTGAAGGAACAGCCTACAGATTAGCTCTTATGGATAAAAAGAGTTATCCAGATATAATAGTTGGAAACGAAAAAGAGGTAAAGGATGGCGCCGAACCCTTCTATACCAATTCAACCCATCTACCAGTAAACTATAGTGATGACCTTTTTGAGGTTCTTGATCTTCAGGACGAGCTTCAAACCAAATACACAGGTGGAACAGTTCTACATATATTCCTTGGTGAGGAAATAACTGACGTAGAAGTTACAAAGAAACTTGTAAAGCAAATAGCGGGAAATTACAGACTTCCTTATTTTACACTTAGCCCAACTTTCAGTGTTTGTTCTAATCATGGCTATATTTCAGGAGAGCATCCAGTTTGCCAGTCATGTGAAACTGAGACTGAGGTCTATTCAAGGGTTGTTGGTTATTTAAGACCTGTTAGCCAGTGGAACAATGGCAAGAAAACTGAATTTGGCATGAGAGAAACATATAATGTTGCCTAAATTATAAATTCTAAATATTAATCCCGCATTTTTAGAAATTTGCGGGATTTTTGTTTCAAATAGCCTCTAATAATTGTCTTTATCATAAACATTAGAGACTACAAGGGTAAAATTTAATGATTATTGGTGGTTTCCAGAAAAATTCGATGATCGATTATCCTGGCAAAATTGGTTCGGTTGTTTTTACAGGAGGTTGTAATTTCCATTGTCCATATTGTCATAACCCATCTCTTGTGGACGGGAGTTATGGTGAGCTCCATGAATCAGAAATATTTAATTTTTTAAGGAAGAGAGTTGGACTAATAGAGGGAGTGGTTTTAACAGGTGGTGAACCAACTCTCCACAGAGACTTACCATTTCTTTGCAGCAGGATAAAGAATATGGGTTTTAGCATTAAGCTTGATACCAATGGAAGTAAACCTGAAATTATCAAAAAAATGATCAATTCAAAATGTGTAGATTACTTTGCAATGGATATAAAAACAGCTCCGGAAAATTATCATACTTTGACAAATGAACCCGATATGGCAGAAAAAATTATCTCATCTGTAAATTTAATAATTAAATCGGGAATTGATTACGAATTTAGAATAACCTGTGCAAAAACTTTTATTGATAAAAAAAATATAAAAGGAATTTTAAAAGTGCTGGAGGGATCAAAAAGAGTTTATTTGCAAAAACTAGTCAGAAAAAAAATGCTTGATGAAGACTATATTAAAAATGAAGAAGATCCAGACCTGGAAAATTTAAAATCAATTATAGAACCCTATGTTCTCGATTGTTCAATAAGATCATAAAATTATAAAAAACTTAAATTTTTTTTTCAAAACCTCTAATCGAAATGTGACTTTTTATTCCATTTCAAGAAAGACCACAAATTCCTTCTACCTAAAAATAAACGATCTGTTTTTTTTTATAAAAGCTTTAAACCCAGAGAACTTTGTAATTGCTTGACATAAAATCCTTATTTTTCTATATTTTATAAAAGTTTAATTTTAAATATACTAATTTTTCTTCTTACTTAATTGCTTTAAACAAAGTTTTGCTTTAAAATTATGGATATATTAAGCACCAATAATAATTCAGTTAAGTTGAAAGGGATTGGTAAAAGTTTGTGGCTTACAGTGGACCTCACTACCAGTGAGTTTAATTTAAAAGTTGCAGTAGATAGAATCTTTAAAAATAAAGATAACATATCAGGAAAGTCGCGTATTGTAATTGATTATGATGAAAACGAAAAAGTTTCCACTGATATAATTGAAAGATTGGGTTCTTACCTTATCAATTCCTATGGAGTTGCTGTAACAATAATGCATCCTCATAGAATTGATACTCAGAATGTTGAATACTTAAGTGCAAAGCGTGAAGTTAAAATATTTTCAGGGAAATTGAGATCCGGTCAGAATGTATCAACTGACAGTCACCTTGTCTTTTATGGGGACGTTAATCCAGGTGCTAAGCTTTCTGCCGGTGGTGACATTGTTGTTGTTGGCAATCTAAAGGGAACTGCTTTAGCAGGACAGCCCTCAAATGAGGATGCTATTATTATTGCCCTTGCTTTTAGGCCACTGCAAGTACAGATAGGATGCTGTGTTGCTGCGGGACCTCCCTCATCACCAAGCGATAAAGCTGAGTATGCTTATGTCCAAAACGATGAGATTGTTGTAGAGGAATATTTAAAAGCAAATCCCTTTGGAGATATTAATTCTCTTGAGATGAGATAAATTTAATATAAAACTGGAGTTTAACCTTGGCAAGTAGTAGAGTGATTGTAGTAACTTCCGGGAAAGGTGGGGTTGGAAAAACCACAGCAGCAGCATCAATAAGTGCAGCTCTTGCGATCAATGGCTTTAGGGTTGTTGTAATGGATCTTGACATAGGCCTTCGAAATCTTGATGTTGTTATGGGGCTTGAGAATAGGATTATTTATAACATTGTTGATGTTGTTCAGGGTAAATGCGATCTTAAACAGGCTTGCATTAAGGATAGAAGAATTGAGAATCTTTATCTTATTCCTGCATCCCAGAGCGATAATAAAGATGTTCTTAAACCTGATGATATTATAACGCTCACAGAACAGCTAAAGTATGAATTTGATTATGTAATTATTGATTGCCCGGCTGGTATTGAACAGGGATTCGAGAATGCAATTGCTCCTGCTGATGAAGCCATTGTTTTATGTACTCCAGAAGTTTCATCAATAAGAGATGCTGACAGAATCATTGGTATCCTACATTCAAAATCTATAGAGTCAAAACTGATAATAAACAGGATAATACCAAGGCTTGTTAAAAGTGGCGACATGTTAAGTCATGAGGATGTTACTGATGTTCTTTCCATCGAATTGATTGGGCTTGTTGAGATGGATGACAAGGTTGTCGTAGCTACCAATACGGGAAAACCCCTTGTTCTTGATAAGGAGTCCATTGCGGGATATGCATTTAAACGAATTGCCCGTAGAATAGTTGGAGATAGCGATGTACCCGTTGAGATTCCTGAATACAATGTGGATCTTTGGAGTAAGATAGGGAAAAAATTTGGGTTTGGTAAATAGGAGAGATCTATGATTTATGGCCTGCTAAATAAGAGAAATAAGAAAACCAGCAAAGATATTGCTAAAAGCCGGCTAAAAAACACATTAATATGTGATAGGGTAGCTGTGTCCGAAGATCTGCTAATATCACTTAAAGATGAAATTTATAATGTGGTCTCAGGTTATTTTGAGATTGATAAAGAGGCTTTTAAAGTAAAGCTTAAAAAAGAGAAACACCCGTTTTCATTAGTTTTTAACATGCCTATCCTTTCCAATAAAAGAAACACCAATAGAGCATAGTTTTTTAAAAAATCATAAACCATTATTGAATGGGAACTATGAGCGAAATTAAAAATACAACACTTCTATTTGTTGATGATGAAGAAAGTATCCTTGAAATTGCTGATGAGTATTTCAGATATAAAGGGTATAATGTAATCACAGCAAATGATGGTACCGTTGCAGTTGAGGTACTGAAAAATAACAAGGTTGATCTTTGTTTTACTGACATAAACATGCCTGAGATGGGTGGCGTTGAGTTAACTCAACATATCAGGGCACATTACAAAAACATACCGGTTATAGTTATGACCGGTTTCCCTTCTCTTGATAACAGTATTAAAATTCTAAAAAATGGTGTTGTTGACTTTTTAATTAAACCAGTTAACCTGGAACAGATGGAATTTTGTATTAAAAGGGTTTTAAGAGAACATAAGCTTTATGTTGAAAACCTTATACTCACAAGAGAGGTTGAAGATAAAAAAAGAATTGAAGCTCTTAACAGGGAACTTACGATAAAAGTTGATGAGTTAAACACTCTTAATAAAATTATGAGTGGGTATTCCTCTATTAGAACGAGTGCAGAGCTTTTCAACAGCGCTGTAAGCATGTGTACAGAGATCCTGAAAGCTAATGAATCTGGTTTTTATTTCTATAACGAAGGTATGGATATACCATATGAGATTGTTTTAAAATCTGATGAAAATGTGGATAAATTTGAAAAAAACCTTATTAACGAGCTGATAATTGAGATAGTTAAGGATAAAACCCCATTTCTTGTTAAAGATTCAAAAAATTTGAAAAAAGATGCGGGAAAAATCAAATCCATAATAATAGTCCCTCTAAAAATCAGAGGTAGAGCCTTTGGAGCTATAACTGCTGTTTCAAGAGATATAAGTTTTACTGAAAAAGATATTTATTATCTGTCTTTTCTAACTGAAAATGCCGCAAAGACAATAGAAAATATAGCTCTATACGAAAATATATACGAAAATCTATTTGCAACCCTTTCAGCTTTTGTTGCTGCAGTTGAAGTCAGGGATTCTTATACTCACAGCCATTCAAACAGGGTTGCTTGTCTTGCTGTAGAACTTGCAAAAAACCTGAACTGTACGAAAGGTGAAATTAATGTAATTGATGTTGCTGGTCGTCTCCATGATATTGGTAAAATTGGTATCAGGGATGATATTCTTTTAAAACCAGACGTTTTAACAAAAGAGGAGTTTGAAAAGGTCAAAGAGCATCCGGCAATTGGATCAACCATTGTAAGTCAACTTGGTCTTCTTAATGAAGAGGGGATAATTATTAAGCACCATCATGAAAGATTTGACGGCAAAGGCTACCCTGATGGATTATCGGGAGAAAATATCCCTTATTTATCAAGGATTCTGACTGTTGCAGATTCTTTTGATGCTATTGCCTCTGACAGGCCCTATAGAAAAAAACTTCCGTTTCCAAAAGCTATAGATATAGTTAAAAAAAATTCAGGCTCCCAATTTGACCCTGATATTGTTAATGAACTGCTTAAAATGAGTGAAGATAATATTTTAAAAATACTTAACTCTGAATCCATAGAAAAGGCCTGATTTACTTGTAAGTGTTTACACTTTGAATTGGAAATGATATAATTCTCGTGTTAAATGGAACATTAGGGGATATCTTATATAAGATTCACCATAAATGATTCATTGTTTTTCATTTTACTTTAATCTGGTCTATTTCTCGAAGGAATAGCTATTATGGAAAAGAAAAAAAACGAAAAAAGAAAAAACGAACGTGCTGTTTTCGAAACACAAGTAATCATTAAAGGTGTTGGTTCTGCACCAATTCAGACAAAGGGTAGTTCAAAAGACCTTAGCTTAAAGGGTATTTTTGTTACCACAGATGAAGATGTTCCAATTGGCAGTGAATGCGAAATAGAGGTTGTTTTAACTGGTATGGTCGATGATGTGGTTTTGAAGATGAATGGGAAAGTTATGAGAAAAGAAACGACAGGTGTGGGGGTACACTTTGAATCCATTGACCTTGAAAGCTACACACATCTAAAAAATATTGTGCTGTACAATGCATAATTTTTTAGCAGGATATACTATTTTGTTGCTAATGCATTCAGTTAATAATAAATATCAAAAAAGGGATTTTTCCATAAAAATTGGAGGGCAGTACTGAATATGGATGCATCGATGATTAATCCATTTATAAATGCTACTTTAAATGTGTTGGAAACCATGGCATTTTTAAAATCGGTTCCGGGAACTCCTTACCTTAAAAAAGATGATGTTGCGATTGGTGACCTAACTGGAATTATTGGTCTTACTGGTGAATCAAATGGGACTGTTGCAATTACTTTTGACGAGGGAAGTATATTAAAAATTGTATCCAATATGTTTGGTGAAGAGATGTTGGAGCTTAACCATGAAATTGCAGATGCGGTTGGCGAAATAACAAACATGATAGCTGGACAGGCAAGAAGAGATCTGGAATTGATAGGAAAAGTATTTGAGGCAGCAATTCCTTCTGTTGTAAGTGGTAGAGGACATCGAATTACTCATTATACAGATGGTCCCAAAATTGCGATTCCGTTTGAAACTGATGGGGGCAAGTTTGTGATTGAAGTGTGTCTTGAAGATTAAAAAGGAGGCAAAATGGATAATACAACAAAAATCCTGATTGTGGACGATTTTGCAACAATGAGAAGGATTATGAGGAACATTCTCAAACAGCTTGGTTATTCAAATATATCTGAAGCTGATGATGGCACAACAGCCCTTGAAGAACTGAAAAAGACAAACTATGATGTTATTATTTCCGACTGGAATATGCCTAAAATGACAGGATTGGAGTTGCTCAAAATTGTTCGCGCTGATGCTTCATACAAAGCAGTACCTTTTTTAATGGTTACCGCGGAAGCTCAGAAGCAAAATGTTATTGAGGCTGTTCAGGCAGGTGTTTCAAATTATGTTGTAAAACCATTTACAGCTGAAGCAATCTCAGAAAAATTAAAGAAGATATTGTAATTTTGTTTTTAATTTCTAAAATTTTCAGGATGTGCTAGCTAATGTCAGGAATTTCAAAAAACCTTGCTGTAACTGAAGAAGATAAACCTTCCGGGGAGGTTATTAACTTCGATGAATTTGTAGGCGAAAGTAAAGACCTGTTAAAAGTTCTGAAAGTAATTAAGAAAGTCTCAAAAACCAGCAGCAGTGTTTTAATAACAGGTGAAAGTGGCACTGGTAAAGAGTTGGTGGCGAGATCCATCCATTATAATAGTTCAAGAAAAGATAAGCCCCTCATAATAATAAACTGTGGCGCTATTCCAGGAGAACTTCTGGAAAGTGAGTTGTTTGGGCATGAAAAAGGAGCTTTCACAGGTGCTCATAAATCAAGAATTGGAAGACTTGAAATAGCAGATGGTGGAACAGTTTTTCTTGATGAAATTGGAGATATGACACCTGAACTTCAGGTTAAGCTCCTTAGAGCTGTTCAGGAAAGACAATTTGAGAGAGTTGGTGGTACAAAATCGATTGAAGTTGATATAAGAATTATCTCTGCTACAAATAAAGATCTTTTAAATTCAATTAAAGAGGGTTCATTCAGAGAAGACCTTTACTACAGGCTTAATGTTATTCCCATTGAGGTTCCTCCTCTTAGAACAAGGAAAACTGATATTCCGTTATTGATAGAGCATTTTCTATCCAATCTTGCTGTTAGAATTTGTCAGAAAAAAAAGATTGTTGCAAAAGATGCATTATCAAAATTCCTGGACTATCGTTGGCCTGGAAATATAAGAGAACTTGAAAATTTGATGGAAAGACTTTCTGTTCTTGTTGACGGAGACACAATTAAAAAAAGTGACCTTCCACAATATATCTCTATATCAGAAATTAAGGATTCCTTGCCTGAGATAGATCCTGATCTGGGTTTTAATGAATCTGTGGAAAAATTTCAAAAAACATTGATAATAAATGCACTTTCAAGGACTAACTGGGTTAAAGCCAAGGCTGCTGAACTTTTGAAGATGAACAGAACTACTCTTGTTGAAAAGATAAAAAAACTCAAAATAGAGAAAAATACAGATAAAAAAGATAATAAACCCTCAGTGGAAGACCTTTTTGGTTGATCCCCTTTCAATAATTTCATATCATTAATTAAATAATATTTTTGCAACCTGATAATTGGCTTGGATTGGACCACTTGGATTTGGCTCAACAATGCTTTTGATGGATCTTCATTCAAAAGGCAGGGCAAAATAATAGAGTAGGGATAAAATAAATCTGCGTTTGTTAGGATGTAGGTTAGAATTTTTAAGTTTAAGATTTGTATAAACAATAAATTTAGTTTTTTATTGCTTGGTATGTATATTGCACATTTAGTTTCACAATAAAGAAATTTTGTATAAAGCATATTGTTTGTAGTATCATATTTATATAAGTTCTATATTAATTAAACTTTTTTTTATTTGAGCCGATACTATAAATGATATGGGGTTTTTCGTCAGTTATTTGACTATATTTGATTCATATAGGAGATTATGAATTGTTCAAGATACGAAAAAAAAATAGTACCTTAAATTTTAAGAGATTCAGTTATTGCCTTTTTATTGTTGGTTTATTTATTTTATTATCTGAACCTAGTTTTGCAAAAAGAGCTTCAATTAAGAAAATACATTTTCAAAAATCTCCTTTAAAAATAAAAATCAACTTAAGCGATAAATCCTCATATAAAGTTATTAAAATCGATGACAAACAGGTTCTTATTGCATTTAAAAATACACTTTTTAAAAGAGATATTAAAAAAAGTGGAACAGGTAAACCATTTTTTAAATGGCTTGATTTAGACAGTAATGATCGTGATGTTACTATAATCGTTAATACAAGTTTACCTGTTGATAGTGTTAAGTCCAAATGGTCTAATAACAGCCTTTCGCTTATTTTCACACCAGGTGTTGAAGCTGAAGCAATTGCAAGTAGAAAGAAAAAATCAAAAGTTCCATTTGTTCCTGGAGTTGAGCACATAAGAATCAGCAAAGCTGTTAATGACAGATTCAAAGAAAACAAATTTAATGGAAATGCTGACGACTTTGTAAATGAGTACATGGCAGATTTCTGTAAAACCAATGAACTTGATAGTGGGCTTGAAATGCTTAAAACCGAGCAGTATGAAAGTGCATACAAGTTTTTTAATAATTACTTCAAAGCCAGTTCTCCAGGTCCTTGCACAGAAAGCGCTGCCTTTCTTAAAGCTTATTCATATTTTAAGACAGATACTGATGATAAACTCATGAAAGTAAAATTATATCAGGATGCAATCAGTTTCTATCCTGAATCAAAATATATTCCATATGCCTTTGCTGCTCTCGGTCAAATACAATTATCCATGGATAACAGAGCTGAAGCTGTAGGTTATTACAAACTTATCCTCAAAAAATACAAAAACTACACTGGCATACCGGAGGTATACTACCAGCTTGGTTTAATGGATATAGAAAAGAAAAAGTTAAATAATGCAATCTCAAATTTTGCAGTAATAATAGATAATTTCGAAGGAAATGCTTTTGTAACTGATGCAATGGTTTCTTTGGGTAAAGTTCTTTATCTAAAAGATAATTTTATAAATGCTTTAACCGTACTAAATGAAGTTTTGGCAATTGCTCCGGCAAAAATATACAACTCTCCAGATCTGCTTTTTTTCATAGGTAACGCAAATTACGAGATAGGTAGAAATAAAGAAGCAGAAAAAGCATTGATGCATCTTTATAATCTCTACCCAGATCTTGAAAATAGAGGGGAAGTGTTAACAAAAGTTGGCTATACATTTGTTAATAGAAAGTTGATACCGAAAGCAATTAAGGTATTCAAATTTGTTATCAAAAAGTTTGAGGGACAAAAGGGATTCTTAGAGAGTTCACTAGGTTTGGCACAGGTTATTGAGAGCAGTGATGAAAAGAAGAAGATCTACAACATGATAATTGAAAAATTTCCTAGATCTCCTTTATCAAAAATTGCCATGCTGAGACTTGCAATACTACAAAAAGATTTAAAGGAGTATCAAGCAAGTATAGATACTGTCAAAACACTTCTCACTAAAAAAGCAAAAGCATTAAAACCAGAAGCGATAGAACTTATGCAGCAAACATCGGAGCTCTTGTACGAAGAGCTTCTGATAAAGGATGATTACCCTGCTGTTTTAAAACATTTTGAATTAAACCGAAATATACTAATTAAAGCTGAAACCCCGAGATTTTTTGAACTTGTTGGTGCATCATACTATAAAAGCTATCTTTATATACAGTCTTTAAATCTTCTGACAACTGCATATAAATTAACTCCAAGAGGAAAGAGATCCTCAGCATTAATTTACAAACTTACAGTATCTATGCATGAAACAGGACGAATCATTAATACTATGAAGCTTGCCAATGAATATAAAAAGTACTACCCTAATGGACCTGAGATCATAGATATTTATAGAAGAATTGCCAAAATAGCTCTAGGTAAAAATGAGTTTAAAAAAGCTCTGGCTAATTTCAATATCTCATACAGCAGAAGCATAACTATTAAGGAAAAAGCTGGTATTCTTATTGATGAAGTTAAAGCATTTAATGGTATGAAAGATTATAAAAGCAGTGTCCTTGCTCTAAGAAAAGCTATTAACCTTATATCTGCATCACCTGAAAAATATAATGAAACAATGTCTAAAGCCCAAAGAACCTTGGGTGATAACTACATGCTATTAAAATCATATGTTAATGCTTCAGATGCTTTTTCTCTTGCTTTAAAGCTAACAAAAGATGAGCAGGATAAAATTACTATACGTTTTTTACTTGCAGAAGCTTTCAGAAAAGCTAGCAATAGTGAAAAAGCTATAGAAAACTACCAGAGCGTACTTGACTCCGGAGATGACTTGTGGGCTAACCTGGCACAGGAAAGATTAAATGAGATGAATCTTTCAAACGATTTAAAATAGTTTGCAAAGATATATTAAATCCCATAAACATACAAACTGGATAAAAGGAATTTCTAATAATTAGAATTATGATTGAAACTCTTATAAAATTTCAATTTAATAAGATACAAAGATGAGAAAAAAATAACGAGCTGATTCGTTTATAAAAAGCTTTAATTTTATAAACAACAGTTCTTTTTTGGGAATAACCTCTGTTGTTTTGTTTTTTGAACAACATAAGGATTTAAATCAAAAGCATTTATTAGAGATTCCCTTAATAGAAGTTTATAACGGATTTTTAGATGAATATTCTGATAGTAGATCAAAACCGTGCTGACAGGAAAAATATATGTGGAATTCTCGAAAACTGGGGATACCATATCGATATTGCCCATGATACTAATGAAGCCCTTGAAAAAATAGGTAGTGATACTTTCTTCATAATTGTAGATCATGAAACCCCAGGATTAAATCCCCTTGTATTTTTAAAATCTTCAATACAGAAAAACAGTGAAGCAAAAATCCTTTTTACATCCCAGACTGCATCGGTTGAAAATGCTGTAAATGCTGTTAAAAGCGGAGCTCTTGACTATATTGTAAAACCTGTTGAAGAGGATTATTTAAGATTAACAATCGATAAAATTCAGCAGGATAAAGCACCAATTAAAAAAACAGTTCAAAAGAAAAAAACCAAAATCATCACAAATGATCCAAAGATGAAACAGATTCTTGACATGATCAGACAGGTTGCTGATAGTTCTGCATCCATAATGGTTCAGGGGGAAAGTGGTACCGGTAAAGAGTTGGTAGCAAGATATATTCATGAAAACAGTAACAGAAACCAAAAGCCTTTTGTAGCCGTAAACTGTGCGGCTTTACCTGAATCACTTCTTGAAAGTGAACTGTTTGGACATGAAAAAGGAGCTTTTACCGGAGCAATTTCAAGAAAAGCAGGAAAATTTGAACTTGCAAACGGCGGTACACTTCTACTGGACGAGATTACAGAGATGCAGATAGGGCTGCAATCAAAACTTCTTCGTGTAATTCAGGAAAGAGAGGTGGACAGAGTCGGTGGAACATCTCCTATTAGTGTTGATATCAGAATTATTGCAACAACCAACAGGGATATCAAATCATACATAAAAGAGGGCGAGTTTAGAGAAGACCTTTATTACAGACTGAATGTCATACCTGTACATATACCCTCTCTTAAAGAGCGCTTTTCAGACATCCCCATACTCATTGAGCATTTTATAAAGAAATTCAACGAATTAGATGGAAGGAATGTCAAAACTTTGACAGACTCAGCTCTTAATTTGTTAAAGGGTTTTCCATTCAAGGGTAATGTACGTGAAATGGAGAATATAATCCATCGGGCAGTTCTTTTGTGCTCGGGAGATAAAATAGAGAAAAAAGATCTTTTACTGGAAAATGGAGTTGCAACTGAAGGTTCTATTATGGAAAATCGGGCTGAAAATTCTTCAACTAACGAGGAATTTTTGACAGGTCCTCTTAAAGAAGTTGAGAAAAAAATGATATTTCATACACTTGGGAAAACTGAAGGTAACAGAACCCATGCTGCTAAAATCCTTGGTATTAGTGTTAGAACTTTACGTAATAAATTGAACGAATACAAATCCAATCAGTAATAATCCCACAATTAAAAAACGGCATGTAATTTGCATTAGTTTCTTCTAAAGAAAAATTTTATAAATTTAGGAGAACTATAATGGCTGATAATTTTCTCTTCAACAATACATACAGTATGCTTGGAAAATCCATGGACATCTCAACAAAGAGACACTCTATGATTTCAAGTAACTTAGCTAATATGGACACTATCGGTTACAAGTCCAAAGATATTGACTTTCAAAAGGCTTTGAAAGTTGAGATGGAAAAAACCGGAGGACTTTCTGTAACAGATAAGAAACACTTTGATGTGGGTGTGAATAATCCCCTTGAAGGTGAATTCCGGGAAAACGATGATCCATATAATATAGATCCTGTAAATATAGATACTGAAATGAATAATCTAATTGAAAACAACATTAAATTTAAAAGTAATGTTGAGATGATGTTAAGAAAAGTTGGTATTTTAAGACATGCGATAGCTGAAGGAGGTAGATAATGAATTTACTTAACTCACTTAAATTGAGTGGCACCGCATTAGCCTCCCATAGAACCAAAATGAACGTTATATCAGAAAACCTTGCCAATACAGAAACCACACGAACTGCAGATGGTGGTCCGTATAGAAGAAAAATGGTGGTTTTCCAGGAAAAAAACATGTCTTTTCAGGAAACTTTGGATAATGAACATGATAAAATGACTGGTGTTGAAGTTTCTGAGATTGTAAAATCACAGGAAGATTTCAGGCTGGTTTATAATCCAAGTCATCCTGATGCTGATCCAAAAACCGGATATGTTAAAATGCCAAATGTGAATCCTCTTACTGAGGTTGCAGATATGATGGTAGCAAGAAGATCGTTTGACGCAAGTGTTACTGCAATATCAAACACGAAAAGTATGATAATGAAGGCCCTTGAGATAGGAAAATAATATAAATCCGATTTTTAGGATGGAGAAACTATGAAAATAAATTCCGATATATCAAAACTTGCAGGATTAGATAAACAAAGCGAAAAGGTTTCACAAAGTGGACCAAGTTTCAGCCAGAGAATGAAATCTGCTGTTTTAGAAGTAAACAACAAGCAACACTTTGCAGACAAATCTATTGAAAACGTAATTCAAAATAAAACTGGTATCCATGAAGGAATGCTTGCAATTCAGGAAGCAGATATCTCTTTCAGGTTACTGGTTCAGGTTAGAGCTAAAGCTATGGAAGCTTATAAAGAAATTATGCATATGCCTGTGTAGTCATCATAATCTTTAGCATTATGAAAGTAATTAATTTAAAAACTATAAAAAGATTAAGATATGGACAATCCAGCTGACCAAATATTGAGTATAATAAAAAAAATGCCAACATCCCGTAAGATAATTATGGGAGCAATTGTGCTGCTTGTGATTTTAGCTTTTTCAAGTATGTTTTTTATAAATAATAAAAAATCCTACAAGCCATTATACAGAGACCTTACAACTGAAGATGCAGCAGCAATAGTCGAAGAATTAAAGAAAAATAAAGTTGGTTATGAGTTTTCAGATAATGGAACTACACTTTCAGTTTCATCTGACCAGGTCTATGATGCCAGATTACAACTTGCATCTGCCGGTCTTCCAAAAGGCTCAGGAGTAGGATTTGAGATATTTGATAAAACCGATTTTGGTACCACAGAGTTTGTTCAGAAACTGAATCTTCAAAGAGCAATTCAGGGTGAACTTTCAAGAACAATAAAAGAATTTGATGAAGTACTTGATGCAAGAGTCATGATTGTTATGCCCAAGGACTCGGTTTTTGTTGAAGAAGCAAAACCACCATCAGCATCAGTTCTTTTAAGATTAAGATCAAAACTTTCAAAATCCAAAATTCAAGCTGTATTACATTTGGTTTCAAGTTCCATTGAGTCTCTGACTCCTGACCTTGTATCCATAGTAGATACAGCTGGTAACGTACTTTCAAAAGGAACTCCGGATGATGAATCTGAAGTTCTTGCAAATACCCAACTTGAATATAAAAAAACCTTCGAGCGAGATAAAACTAACAGAATCCAGTCCATGCTGGAAAAAATTGTTGGTGAAGGAAAAGCAATTGTCAGGGTTTCAGCCGATATGGACTTTAGCCAGGTTGATACAAGTGAAGAGAGATACGACCCGGATGGTCAGGTTGTTCGAAGCAGACAAAATACATCCGATAGAACAAGTAAGAAAAATCAGGTTGGAAAAGTATCCACTGTTAATCCTGTTGTACCACCAGGCAACAGACAAAGAGAAATTTCAGAGGAAAGAGATCGTAAAAATGATACTGTAAATTACGAAATAAACAAGACTTTAATAAGAACCAAAAAACCACTTGCCCTTGTAACAAAACTTTCTGTTGCTGCGGTTTTAGATGGAACTTATACATACGAAAAAGATGAAACAACAGGTAAAAAGAAGAGAATTTACCACCCAAGAACACCAGCTGAAATAGAAAATTTCCAGAAAATTGTACAAAATGCGATGGGTTATAGTGCTGACCGTGAAGATCAGATCACTGTTGAATCATTTGCTTTTTCTATTATTGATGAAGATCTTTTTGAAGAAGAGGGATTTAGCTGGAGCGACTTTAAAAAAGAGTATGGTCAGGCAGTAATAAACATATTCCTTGTAATTTGTCTCTTCCTTTTCGTAGTTAGACCAATTATTAAAACAATAAGAGAAATTTACGAACCAGTTGAAGAGCTTGATATTCCGATTGCAGAAGAGGAAGATATCATTATTGAAGAGCCACCTAAACCGAAGATGATGTCACTGCAAGAGAAAGCGATTGCCGCGGCAAGGACAGATATTGATAAGACTGCTAATATTCTTAGAGGATGGATTTCAGAGGCATTATAAATGGTTGATGTAGGAGCTAAAACAAAAAGTAAACCGAAGTCGAAGATACTCTCCGGCCCAAAAAAGGCAGCGATATTCCTTCTTACTATGGGTGAAGAGTTTGCATCAGAGATTTTCAAAACTATGACAGAGAGCGAGATCAAAAGAGTTGCAACAGCAATGGCTCAAATCGATAACATCTCTCCTGAAGATATCGATAAAGTTGCTGAAGATTTTCTTGATAACTTTGAAGGTCAGGCAAGACTTGTTGTTGAAGGAGAATCCTTCCTTAAATCTGTTATTGGTAAAACACTCAGTACTGAAGAAGCGAACAAGATCCTTATGGATCTTGAAGATAGAAAAAGAGATAAACCATTTATCTGGAGTAGGGATGTAAATGTTAACACGCTTTCAGCAGCTCTTGCACAGGAGCACCCCCAGACAATTGCCATGGTTCTTGCACATCTGCCACCTGAAGTTGCATCAGAAGTTATGACAGGTATCCCTGAAGAGCGAATTGGTGATATCTCCATGCGTGTTGCTCAGTTAGGTCAGGTTCCTGAAGAGATTGTACGTGATGTTGATGATGCCCTTAGAACTGAACTTAGAACACTTGGTAGTTCAAGTGGTAAGGTTGGAGGCCTTCAGGTTCTTGTTGATATTCTTAATGGTGTTGATAAATCAACTGAAGATTCTATCATGGAATATATCGAAGATGAACATGCTGATATGGCAACTGAAATCAGAGAGATGATGTTTGTATTTGAAGATCTCATTAATATAGATGACAGAGGTATGAGAGAAGTACTCAAAAAGGTTGAAGGACAGCAACTCACACTTGCACTTAAAACAGCAAGTGATGATATGAAAAATAAGATTTTGGGCAACCTTTCACAGAGGGCTTCCGAGATGCTTCTTGAAGACCTTGATGTTATGGGCCCTGTTAAACTTTCAGAGGTTGAAGATGCTCAGCAGGAAATCGTCAGGGCTGCTAAGGAACTTGAAGCTGATGGAACGATAGTACTTGGCGGAAAGGGTAAGGACGATATCCTTGTCTAATGATGATGATTTTATACCATTTAGTATTACGAAAGCTGAGAATGTTGCTTTTAAGGCGATTCATAAAAGAAAGCCTGTAGAAAGAGGGGCGGAGTTTTACGATCTACTTGAAAAGTCAGGTATTAAGAGAAGAAAAAAACTTGAACCCAGTCCTTTGTACTCATCAGGTAAAGACCCGGATGAACTTGATGAAGCGGAAATGTTAGAAAAGGAAAAAAAAGAAGAGATAAAAGCCCTTAAGAATGAAAGAAATGCGCTGGACAATGAAGCTGAAGGGATCAAAAAAGAAGCACATGATCAGGGTTTTGAAGAGGGCAAAAAAGAGGGTTATGAAGAGGGCTTAAAGCAAGCAGGAGAAGATCTAGAAAAATTTAAAAAAATATTAAATGATGTTGAA